>JAFWLM010000045.1 GCA_017511045.1 Lachnospiraceae bacterium
GGTGTCTTTTTATCCAATGCGTGACCGCCATAAGAACAGAATGCAGTCGGAATACAAAGCGTTTTGCCTTTGATAAATGCATACGACGTAGGATCCCATGCCGTATAACCTCTGGCTTCAAACGTTGCCCTGAGACCGCCGTTCGGGAAAGAAGATGCGTCCGGTTCTCCTTTGATCAATTCCTTGCCGGAGAATTCCATGATCACGCTGCCATCCGGTGCCGGCGAGATAAAGCCATCGTGCTTTTCTGCCGTAATGCCTGTCAGTGGCTGGAACCAATGTGTAAAATGGGTTGCGCCGTGTTCGACTGCCCAGTCTTTCATTGCCTGTGCTACAGCATTAGCGACGCCGCTGTCGAGTTCACTTCCTTCATCGATCGTTTTTCGCAAAGATGCGTAAATGTCAGCAGATAATGTTGCCCGCATTACGCGATCATCAAAAACCAGGCTCCCAAAAATATCTGATACTGTACTCATTGTTCCTTCTCCTTTCGAAATAAAAAACAAAAAAGAAAAGGCGCCTTCGAGTAAAATACTCAAAGACGCCTTTGCCTTTATGCATTGCATTTTACACCTGTGAAACCGTTTGTCAACTGCTCATTTTCAAAAAAAGCATTTCTCACAAAAATCCGATTTCAGTCCATGCTGTTTTTTAAATATTGCACAACGGAGCTGTTAAGATCAGCTGCTCTCCCTGCAGATCATGATACAGCCGGCATCCCTTGCCGCTGACATCATAAAGCGAAAGTACATGATTGAAATCTTTGTTTTCATAATTCTCGATTGAAAGTTTTTGCCCCGCCTGCAGTTTTTCCGGATGAAACTGCACCGTCTTCTCATTTGCAAAGATGGCTGTGTACAAAATCTCCGCTTCTACCAGATCCTGAAAAATATGGCTTCCATAGGAAAGCTCCGGATTATAGCCTGCCCCTTTTTCTTCCATCTCACAGATCACATCGAACTCACTGATATCCGAAAAGGATGTAGGAACTCCCAGTTCCGGAGATGACGTTCCTATCCTTCCGGGCACCATTAACATCATATGTTTCCCCTGATTTCGATATTTCCAGTTGATATTTCCAATTACCCGTGCCACCGTCGGCTTGTCCACGTAGGCAAGATTGTAATATGCAACCGGATCTACATAAAGGATCAGATCCAGTTCAATGCTCCTGGACAATCCCATGGAAGCACCTTTACTCTCCAACACGATCTGCTCCTGCGAAAGATTTTCCGGGATCGTAACCTTTCCGGTATCTTCAAACACCTGCAGCGGACGGCACTGCAGTAAGTTGATCGTATACTCCCCATCTTCCGAAAGATTCATCGTATATTCAATGTCCACCGGCTGGCCATATTCCTGCTGGATAATCTGCATCAGTTTCTGGATCTGACCCATCAATTCCCGATTTTTCACCAGACCCTGACAGGAAATAAACCGGACTTCTCCGCTTCGCCCCAGCTCCCGAAGCCGGTATTCCGCATCCGTATCTCTTTCGGTAAGAACATGAAGCAGGTAATTTGGCATTTTTGCACTGATCTCCTGCAGACTCAGTTTTTTAAGATTGTGGTCGTTTGTATCTACAACCTCCACTCTGCGCTGTGAATACTGGTGTTTTTCCGCTGCACTGGTATAGACGCTCGCTTCCGGCCTGTCCAGGCTGACCAGTCTTGGATAAGATCCTTCGGTACGATCAACTGCAGATGTTCCCAGTCCCATGACCAGCCGAAGCATCCCCGCTTTCGGATCGGTGTTTTTCATAAACTGATATGGGCTGTAGGAATAGCCAACACCGGCCGCA
>JAFWLM010000046.1 GCA_017511045.1 Lachnospiraceae bacterium
ATGATCAGACGCATCATGCGGCAGAAGTGAAATAACTCTATACTGTGCATGAAGAAAAACTGCTTGCAGGGCGTGCACCGCTCAACACTGACGGAATGGATGAAGAAACAGCAAAAGCCGCAGTCAATGCGGATTATCAGGAACGCCGCGCTATTATGGATGCGGATCCGATCAATGTTTCTATTGCCGGCCGTATGATGTTTAAGCGTGTCATGGGAAAGGCCTCCTTCTGTAATATTCGCGATCTGTCCGGTGATATTCAGGTTTACGTGGCAAGAGATTCTGTTGGAGAAGAGGCTTACGCAGAATTTAAAAAATCCGATATCGGTGATCTGTATGGTGTAAAAGGATATGCATTCCGCACAAAGACGGGAGAACTTTCTATTCACGCTACGGAGATCACCTTACTTGTTAAGAGTCTGCAGATCCTGCCGGAAAAATATCACGGCATCACAAATACAGACCTTCGTTATCGTCAGCGTTATGTTGACCTGATCATGAATCCGGAGGTAAAGGATACCTTTATTAAACGGTCAAAGATCATCGCATCGATTCGTCGTTACCTTGACGGGCAGGGATTTATGGAAGTGGAAACACCAATGCTGGTGGCAAATGCCGGCGGTGCAGCAGCTCGTCCATTTGAGACGCACTTTAATGCGTTGAATGAAGACCTGCGCCTTCGTATTTCTTTGGAGTTGTATCTGAAGAGACTGATCGTAGGCGGCATGGAAAGAGTTTATGAGATTGGTCGTGTATTCCGCAACGAGGGACTTGATACCCGCCACAATCCGGAGTTCACGCTGATGGAACTTTATCAGGCTTATACAGATTATCACGGCATGATGGAGCTGACGGAAAACATGTACCGTTATGTAGCACAGGAAGTGCTGGGCACGACAAAGTTTTCCTATGGCGAAGTAGAACTGGATTTCGGAAAGCCGTTTGAAGTGCTGACAATGCGTGAAGCTGTGAAGAAATATGCAGGTGTGGATTGGGATACAGTAGAAACACTGGAAGATGCCCGCCGCATCGCAAAAGAAAAGAATGTGGAATTCGAGGAGCGTCATAAGAAAGGCGATATCCTGAGTTTATTATTTGAAGAGTTTGCGGAAGAACATCTTTTACAGCCTACCTTTGTAATTGATCATCCAATCGAGATCTCTCCATTGACAAAGAAGAAACCGGATGAGCCGGATTTTGTAGAGCGGTTTGAACTGTTCATCAATGGATGGGAGATGGCCAATGCATATTCCGAGCTGAACGATCCGATCGATCAGAGGGAGCGCTTTAAAGAGCAGGATGCTCTGGCTGATGCCGGAGATGAAGAAGCCAACCACACAGATGAAGACTTCCTGAATGCGTTGGAGATCGGTATGCCTCCGACAGGCGGTATTGGATATGGTATTGACCGTTTGGTAATGCTTTTGACCAACAGCCCGGCCATTCGTGACGTATTATTATTCCCGACGATGAAGACCATCGGCAAAACCTTTGACGATGAAAAGTATATGAATGACAACGTCAAGGAGGCAGTCG
>JAFWLM010000003.1 GCA_017511045.1 Lachnospiraceae bacterium
AGATGAACTGAGATCCCGCAGGGACATCATGCTGGAGAACTATTGCAAGAGTGTTGTGATCGAAGGCAATACCATGGTGGATATGGCAAGGACTTTGATCGCACCAGCTATCGAAGCCTATACAGCAGATATCGCAAAAGCTGCAGCAGCAAAGAAAGCAATCTCACCAACATTGAAATGCGAATATGAAACAAAACTGGTTGGAAAGCTTTCTGCATTGGTCAATGAGATTGCAGATAAGACAGAAGAGCTTGATGCGGCTTTATTGAAAGTTCAGGAAGCAGAAGACATTGTGGAAGAGGGCTACCTGATCCGGGATCACCTGCTTCCGGTCATGAGTGAGTTAAGGGTTCCATGTGATAAAGCGGAACTGCTGACGGCAAAGAGCTACTGGCCGTTCCCGGCTTATGAAGATCTGCTCTTCGGAGTGAAGTAATTAATAATAATCGGAGGAAGAAAACATGACAGTCGAATTTTGGTTTTTAATTGGTGCAGCCCTGGTATTTTGGATGCAGGCAGGTTTTGCCATGGTGGAGACGGGATTTACCCGCGCAAAGAATGCCGGCAATATCATCATGAAGAACCTGATGGATTTCTGCATCGGTACTGTTGTGTTTTCCCTTCTGGGATATGCTCTGATGATGGGAGAAGATACACTGTTTGGTCTGCTCGGCAAGCCAAATCTGGATCTGTTCCTGCATTTTAAAGAGTTTATCGCCGCTCCTGCTGAAGGATTTACAAATGCAAGTTACTTTGTATTCAATCTGGTCTTTTGTGCGACAACGGCAACGATCGTTTCCGGGGCTATGGCAGAGCGGACAAAATTTTCTGCTTATTGTGTATATTCGGGCGTGATCAGTCTGATCATCTATCCGATCGAGGCTCACTGGATCTGGGGTGGAGGCTGGCTGAGTCAGATTGGTTTTCACGATTATGCCGGTTCCTGTGCGATCCATATGGTTGGCGGCATCGCAGCACTGATCGGTGCGATCGTTCTTGGGCCGCGTATTGGAAAATATGTGACTGATAAAGATGGAAAAGTTACAAAGGTCAATGCGATCCCGGGACATTCCATTCCTTTGGGGGCATTAGGAGTGTTCATTCTTTGGCTGGGCTGGTACGGCTTCAATGGCGCGGCAGCAACTTCTCCGTCTGAGCTTTCGTCTATTTTTCTGACGACTACGATTGCCCCGGCTATTGCAACCTGTACGACCATGATCTATACGTGGATCAAAAATGGAAAGCCGGATGTTTCCATGTGCCTCAACGCATCTCTGGCCGGCCTGGTTGGAATTACGGCAGGGTGTGATGCATTAGATGCTTTTGGCTCAGCGATTGTAGGAGTTGTTTCCGGCATTCTGGTTGTGATCATCGTTGAATTCCTGGATCTGAAACTTCATATTGATGACCCGGTAGGTGCTGTGGGCGTACATTGTGCAAACGGCATTTGGGGAACGATTGCCGTAGGTCTTTTGGCAAATCCAAATGCGCCTGCTGGACTCAGGGGGCTCTTCTATACGGGTGATTTCCGGCAGCTGGGCCTGCAGTTCCTTGGATTTATATCAGTTGCAGCCTGGGCCGCTGTGACGATGACACTTTTCTTCCTGCTCCTTAAAAAAGTGAATTTCTTACGGGCAGAACCCGCAGATGAGTTAGCCGGCCTGGATGGCAGCGAACACGGACTGCCTAGCGCTTATGCTGACTTTATGCCTGCAGTGGATAAATATGCTGAGTATGGGACCGGCGACCATATTGTAGCCGTAACAGGAACGACGCCTGTGGCTGAAGCGGTTCCGGTAAAACGAGAGCCATCATTTGCTGGTGATGGACATAAATTTACCAAAGTGGAGATCGTGTTCAAGGAAGAAAAACTGTATGCCTTGAAGGATGCCATGAGCAAGTTGGGAATAACTGGCATGACCGTCTCCCATGTCATGGGGTATGGCATGCAGAAAGGACACACGGAATTTTATCGTGGCGTTCCGGTGGAAACGGACCTTCGACCAAAAGTACAGGTGGATATCGTTGTCTCCAAAATACCAGTGCGTGATGTGATCGAAACAGCCAAAAGCGTACTGTATACCGGACATATCGGTGATGGCAAGATCTTTGTTTATGACGTAGAGAACGTAGTCAAGGTACGTACCGGTGAAGAAGGCTATGACGCACTTCAGGACGTGGAATAAAAAGGCCGGAGGAGTTATCTGATATGTGTTCGATCATGGGTTATTGCGGCAGAGATGCCGATATGGAAAAATTCAAAGAGGGTTTTGAGCGTACAATCTCCAGAGGACCTGATGACAGCCGGATCATAGATACCGGCGAGGGTGTTTTGGGATTTCACAGATTATCGATCATGGGGCTGACGCCGTCAGGCATGCAGCCCTTTACGCTTGATGGGAGTTATGTTGTATGCAACGGGGAATTATACGGGTTTGAAAAGCAAAGAAAAGAGCTGGAGGCAAAAGGGTATTGTTTCCAAAGTGACAGTGACTGCGAGATCATCCTCCCTTTATATTTTGAGTATGAAACCGATTTTTTTGCCGCATTAGACGCAGAATTCGCCTGCATTATTTATGATGGAAAGACAAAGTCATTTCTGGCGGCCAGAGATCCGATCGGTATCCGGCCGCTCTACTACGGTTATGATGAAAAAAGGGTGATCGTCTTTGCCAGCGAGGCAAAGAACCTGGTGGGACTTGTAAAAAAGATCATGCCATTTCCACCGGGACACTATTATAAAGACGGGCAGTTCATCTGCTACTGCGACATCACACAGGTGGATACAGTATGTGAAGATGATCTGGAAACAGTCTGCAGGAACATCCACGATAAACTGACAGCTGGTGTGCAGAAGCGTCTTATCGCTGATGCAAAGGTTGGTTTCCTGCTTTCCGGAGGATTGGATTCTTCGCTGGTCTGTGCGATTGCCGCAAGAGAGAGCAAGGCCCCTATCAGGACCTTTGCCATAGGCATGAGTGAAGATGCTATCGACCTGAAATATGCTAAGCAGGTGGCTGATTATATCGGAGCAGATCATACAGAGGTCTATATGACACCCGGCGAGGTTCTCTCCTCTCTGGAAAAAGTGATCGAATTGCTTGGGACCTATGATATCACCACGATCCGTGCAAGTATGGGCATGTATTTAGTCTGCAAAGCGATCCATGAACAGACAGACATCCGTGTGCTTTTGACCGGGGAAATTTCGGATGAACTGTTTGGCTATAAATATACAGACTTTGCGCCATCGGCCAAAGCCTTTCAGGAAGAATCGGAAAAACGTATCCGGGAGCTTCATATGTACGATGTGCTCCGGGCAGACCGCTGTATTTCCGTCAATTCCCTGGAAGCCAGGGTCCCGTTTGGCGATCTGGATTTTGTGGAATATGTGATGCATATTGATCCGGAATTGAAAGTCAATAAATATGGAAAAGGAAAATACCTGCTCCGCCATGCATTTGAGGGGCAGGGATATCTCCCGGATTCAATCCTTTGGCGGGAAAAAGCAGCTTTTTCTGATGCTGTCGGACACTCAATGGTGGATTACCTGAAAGAATATGCCCAGGCACAATATTCAGATGAAGAATTTGAAACAAAACGCACACAATATTCCTATGCACAGCCGTTTACCAAAGAATCCCTCCTTTACCGGGAAATCTTTGAGAAGTACTATCCGGGC
>JAFWLM010000047.1 GCA_017511045.1 Lachnospiraceae bacterium
TGCGGCAGGGTTTGCGTATGCAGGCAGAAAGACACTGCTGATCGATTTTGACGGACAGGCAAATCTCTCCAATATTCTTCTCGGCGATCAGGTGCCGGAAAAGACGATCACGGATGTGATGGCGGGAAAAGCAGAGATCCGGGAATGCATCATGCCGACAAGAGTAAGGAATCTGGATATCGTTCCCTCCAGCATCTATCTCTTCGCGATCGAAAGACGAATGCTGCAGGAGACCGCGGGTATTCAGCAGTTCAAACTCAGAAAGGCATTGAAAAGTCTGAAAGAGTATGACGAGATCGTCATTGATAACAACCCATCCCTCAACATGTGCAGCACCAATGCGCTGTGCGCATGTGATGAAGTGATCATTCCAACCGTCGCCGATAAGGGATCTGAGGATGGAATCACACTTACGCTTGAACACTGCAAGGAGATTCTGGAACAGATCGATGGTGTGTATTTCGATTACAAGATCCTGATTACAATGCTTCAGCGGAATAATACGGACCGGAACTACTGTGAACGGATCTACAACATGTACGGTGACGGGCATGTGTTCAAGAGCCGAATCCGCTTCCAGGCTAAGCCGGTAAAGGATGCCGGATTCCAGAGCGGGATCCTGATCGATAACCAGAAAGCCAATGTTGCGCAGGACTACAGAGATCTGATCGAAGAAGTCATGGAGGGATAACGATGGGACTGTTAACAGATAAAGAAAATGGACTGCTGAATGAGGTGAGTCTTGCGGAGGCCAAGAAGGCAAAGATCGTTTATCTGGATCTGGATGAAATTCATGAGAATCCCGGGAATATTGGAGAACCGACAGAACAGGAGATCAACTACCGGATGGAGAACATACAAGAAGTGGGACTTCTTCAACCACTTCTTGTGACGAAAGCCGATAACAGAATATTGCTTAATACAGGACACAAGCGATTTCGCGCGATCAAGAAACTTACCGAAATGGGGAAGTCTTATCAATACCTTGGAAAAGAATTGTTTGGGCAAGTACCATGCCAGTTTCTGGGTGATATGGCAAAGGATGAAATGTTTGATGTAATTGCGATCTGCAGCAATGCCCATCATCCGGACTCGAAAGAGGAAAAGCGTCAGAAGGTCTGGCGGCTTCACAAAATCTATAGGTGGCTTGTTGTTACCGATAAGAAGCCGGAAGGGCGGGAGAGAGAATGGATCTCATCCATGACAGGAATCTCAGACGGCACCGTAAAGAATCTGCTTGCTGAATTCAATTCACAGAGTGATGTACAGGATACGGTTCTCGCCCCAGAAGAAAAGCCCAAGGATGTGAACAAAGAGATTACAGGGAAACTGGACCGGATGAATAAGTATCTTTCAAAGGTGGATCTGGAAACTCTCACACCTCTGGAACGTCAGAATCTGAATGAACTGCTTCGATCAGTCCAGGAAACACTGGAAGAGCTGATTTATTCAGATTCAAATGCCGGATAGGAGTCTTGGGGCAATTTGCCCCAAACATAGGAGTGAACGATATGGTTTCAATTTATAAAGAGCTGATCGATGCGGTTAACAAAA
>JAFWLM010000048.1 GCA_017511045.1 Lachnospiraceae bacterium
CCGAGAACTACCTTCGCCTTTTTATCCAGGCGGCTCCCGTAATACCAGCCGAGGAAGCGTCCGATTTTAATTGCGTGATCATAGGTGAGATCGACATTCGCTTCGCCTCGGAACCCATCTGTACCAAAATACTTACCCATAATTAAAGGCGCTCCTCTCTTTCGATATCCAGGAAATATTTGTAAGTATCGACGGTGATCTCGCCGCAGGCAGCCTCATCACAGGCGATGATGGCATGGTTGTGCAGCTGAACTGCGGAGCAGGTCCACTTGCTGGAGACACCGCCCTCTACGACTGCCGCAAGGGCTCTGGCTTTGTTGTGGCCGTTGATGAGAATCAGAACTTCCTTGGAATCCATGACCGTGCCTACGCCGACGGAAAGGGCCTGGGCAGGGACTTTCTCCGGATCGTTTCCGAAGAAGCGGGAGTTCACGATTCGCGTATCGGTGGTGAGGTCTCTGACGCCGGTGCGGCTGTTGAGAGAAGTATACGGCTCATTGAAGGCAATGTGGCCGTCGACGCCGATGCCGCCCATGAAGAGATCGATTCCGCCGTAGCTTGCGATCTTCTCTTCATACTTTCTGCATTCTTCTTCCGGATTGTCGGTCATGCCGTTGAGAATGTTGATATTCTCAGCCTTCATATCGACCAGATGATCGAAGAAATTATCATGCATGAAATACCAGTAGGACTGATCGTGTTCATGCGGAAGGCCAAGGTATTCATCCATATTAAAGGTGACAACGTTTGCGAAGCTGACCGTTCCGGCTTTGTTCATTTCAATTAATGCCTTATATACACCGATCGGGCTTGAGCCTGTGGGAAGTCCCAGTATAAAAGGTCTGTCTTCTTTATGTTCGTTGATTCTCTGTGCAATGTAAGATGCTGCCCAGGCAGACATCTTTTCATAGTTGTCCTGAATTACCACTCTCATTTTCGTTTTCTCCTCTTCTGTTTTTGCATTTCCAAACTGCTTTGGTGAAAGAAATGAAATATATACAGTGATAAGAGACCCTCTGTTGCGGTTTTCATTCCGCTTTTTGCTTTCTCTTTAACGACGCACTGCCATCTCTCATCTTCTTTCAAAAAAGGAATGAAGATGTTTTTTCAGGTGGCCGCCGTGGCAGCATCCGCCGAGTCTTTCGATAACTGCCATACCTCGTCACCTCACCGATTCATATTCTTCGTCCTGTTCTTCAGGAGGACATGAAATCGGCGGGCCTGGCGCTAACAACCTTTCTGATCCGTCTGCTCAAAATAAAGGAAGTTTTATTTGTTTTTAATTACATCTCTTTCTTCTTAATGCCGGTCATAATCCCAGTTCGGCGAAATGACCGTGTATCAGTATAACATAAACCCCAACACCATAAAGTTTGGTAATGCACAAGCTAAACGCTGGTAAAACTATTGTTCACGCGGCTGCCTGGTACTCTTTGGAAGAGAAACGATATGCCGGCAGTCCAACACCTCTTTCTGTTGGCGGGGAAATATCGTTCCAGTCAGGCTTTCCAGTCCGGAAACCCGCTTTTATGCCTTGAGAATCTGCCGCAGATGGATCTGTGCTGCGATTGGCCGTCATGAGAATGAAATGACAGGTGCATCTGCATCACTGCAGACTGGCGGATTCATTCACGGTATCGTTTCCCCGAATCTCTGCTTTGAATGCATATGAGCTTTCCGGGGATGTAAGTTACAGCTTCTTTGGCGATCAAACCATGATAAAGAGACAGGTATTGGTCAGGCTATGAGCTTCTCATGGCCCCGCAGAGTTCCTGTGTCTACCGTTTGGCCGATTATTTAGTCGTTTGCAGGCACAGGCCAGGAGATGATCCTGTTTCACGGTAAATCTGCCTGCCTCATTGCCGGATCTGAACCATTCATTCCAGCGATGTGGTTCCCGCCAAAGCAAACGGGAAGTTCCGTTTTTTCCGGACAGGGTTCCCCCTCAACCTTTCAACCCCTCGGATTCGGGTGTACCGCCGATATGCATCGCCCAAAGATGATGACAGAGCACCGCACCCTGTCATTTATCTTTGATATTCAGATCTAAGATCTGCAATTCACCTTGCCTGACCTGCATCTCTGCAAATCCAGACAGATTCGGATTTTCAGCGGGACAATGTTTTGCATCAGCCCCGTCCCGCTCCGGACATTCCCATATGCGCATCATTCACTCATCAGATTTACCACAACAATCTGTGGTTTATTATTGATTCTGATATTTACGGTATGCGTTCCCAGCCCGCGGCTGACGATCATACAGGTCCTGCCTCTCTGGAACACCCCTGCGCAATATTTATGGAACAGACGCAGCTGGGATGAGATCAGTCCTCTGTCGTTATCTATTTTCCCCGGTTTTTTTCTCCAATCGGTTGGAAATCGTATCGTCCCTCCATGGGCATGCCCGGAAAGAACCAGATCCGCTCCCCATTCAGAACACGCCTCTAAAAAGGATGGTGAGTGACAAAGGAGAATATTAAACTTTGTGAGATCCGCCGCACCAATATGGTCGTTCAGATACTCTTTCGTTAACTTCTCATAGACAAGCTTGTTGTAATGCGATATTTTCAGATCTATGCCGCTGATCCTGATATTCCCAATATCCGCGAAGGAATCAGAGAGGTAATGAACATGATATTTTTTAAGTATTTCATAAAACTGGTCTATAGTATCTCCAAAGGTTTCTTTTTCCCATATCATCCTCTGCTCGTTATTCCCATTCCCGTAACAGACCGGAGCGATCTCTGTCAGATTCCTTAAAAGTTCTTCGGTCACCCTGAGGCTCAGCTTTCCTCTCCGAACATTCATCGTGTCTCCGCCGATCAGAATCATGTCCGGCTTCAGACCTGCAACCTCTTTGATCAGTCTTGTATTTCCATCACCGAACTCTTTATCGTGGAGATCCGAAAGAAAAACGATTTTTTTCGGTTTCTTCATTTTTTCTGACTTGATTTCAATAGATTCGACGGATAAAAGATCACGCTCTTTATCGGATACTGTTTTCAGGATCGAAGCAGCGAATACTACAACTAACGCAATATTTATCATTCTTCCGTTTTTCATATCACTACATCTTAATTATCACAATAATCTGACGTCCTGATCAACTTATATTATCGGTGTAATCATTCCGGCCCTTTCCCCATATACAGAAATGGCAGCGTATAAAGTACGAGAGATTACGCACGCTCTGTTTCATAGTACTTTTTATTACAAACTGATAACAGTCTTCTGCCATGAAACCTGACCTTGGTACCATTCAGTAATATCTCCTGATCAGGATCACAGGAAGAGACGTATTTCGAAAGTCAAAAAACAATACCCGGAGATACATAAACATCTGTCTGTATTCCTCCAGGTATGTTTATCAGAGATCTGATTTAAAACGTGACTGCGGCAGAAACAGGCGCATCAGAAAAAACTGACATCTTCTCCTGTTTCATTCTGGTACTCCGTAACCCAGCTGTCATCTGTTTTCCCATTTTCCAATTCGATCCTGGGAGAAGAAATACTTTTGACCTTATATCGCTGTGTAAGTGATTTCTGTGCTTCTCTTGCCGTTGTGAATTGTGTTTCTTTCCCATCAACGACCAGGGTGACCGGTCCTACAGCAACCTCCAGGAGTCTGGTCACTGGGATAAAACCGGACAGATTGGAAAAATATCCCGTATAATCCGTAATTTCCAGATCACCGGCAGCCTTTCTGACGGCCTCACGCTGTTCTTTCGTCAGGGTATCATCGGCAATAAAAACCGCCTTGACGTCTTTGGTTCTGATCTGTTCTTCAATCTCATTCAGAGAGACAACAGGAATACCATCCATGTTTCTTCCGATGGCATTTCCTGCAATTACCACTGTGTGAAATGGTGTGTTCTGATCGAGATGATGGATCACCTTCCGCCCATAATCACCGGAACCAATCACAAGGGCCGGAATTGTCGCTTCCTTGCTTTTTTCAATTTTTTTCTTTTCCATCTTTATAAAGCGATAGAGGAAGCGATTCCCCGCCACAAAAAGAAACTGCAGGAATCCACCGATGGCATAATAGCTGATCGGCATGCGGCGGCCAACGATAAGAATCGAACTGACAATCTGAACGATGGACGTGACGAGATTTGCCATGATAATCCGATTCATATCGTTCAGTCCCGCATAAATCCACATACCGTTATACAGCCGGAACAGAAAGAAAACCACAATCGCTAAAACCGTATAAATCGGAGTAATCTTATAAAAGAGCGACAAATATAATCTGAGATTGTTGGGAATATGATAATTCGCATAGAAACGGATCAGCAGAGCTCCAAAATAGGCCACATTCACCGCCAGAATATCCAATATGATGATCCACGAATTATAATAGAAAAAAGATTTGATTTTTGACATATAGTTACTCCCTGTATCACTTGAATTTTTCATAAACACTATCCCGCAATCTGCTGAATTGCAATCCTGAATCATTCACGAAAATCCGGAAACGCCTTAGATACAGCAGCCATCTCTGACGTGAATCCATTTTATGGCCGCACCCTTTCGGGGCACATGTTTTAAAGAGAAAAAAAACTCCGATATACGCAGGTTTCGCACATACAGGAATGGAACTGTTCTTCCGGCAGTTGTCCTGCCCGGATCTGACAGAATCCTTTTTGCGGTGAAAACCCGTCCCATTGCCATTTTACACCTTTTTTTATATCGTATGCACTTCACCAACGCATCTGTTGACTGTTATTGCGAGGATAGAATAGCCTCCGGTTCGCTGCACTGTCAAGAAGTATTGTTTCCTGATGCGAGGTCTAAGGCAATGTTCATCGGAGTTTCCTGAAACCCCCGCCGGAATCAATGCCATATATAAAAAGAGGAAGAAATCCTTATGCGGAAATACAGCCGCAGCGGATCTCTTCCCCGAGATCGGATCGCTTTTATTCAACAAACAGAAGCAGAGGTGTCCTGCTGTTATTGACGGCGGTTCAGCCTCCCGCTCCCTGATAACTATCTCTTACAGCTTCGTAGCTTTTCATATCACCGATATCATGCCGTTTTCCGGGCATCAGGTATGCGTGCATCGGAGTCTTTCGGCTTAACCATGCCGCGAAAGATCCCGGCGCATCATATCCACATCCCGCATTCAGCGCTTCCGGGATTCTGTGAAGATCAGAGCTTCGGTAATAATAGAACGGAGGTACTGCAAGATTGCCTTTCAGCGTTTCCGGTTTCTCTTCATACCCTGTGATCAGCCAATCCTGATCCACCGTGATGACCGCGGTCTTCCGCAGGGCTTCCAGACGGTTCTCTTCATGGCACATCACACAGGAAGTCCCCTTTTCTTTTGCAAAGCTCACAAAGGACTGAAGGCTGAAATCCAGCACATTATCCCCTGCCATGACCACGCAGTCTTCATGAATGTTCAATTCATCTATTGCAAACTGAATATCTTTGACTGCACCGAGGCGTGTTTCATTGCTTGTTGTCCCGTCATCTAAGATAACAATCTTCTCTGATTTCCCTTCTGCCCATGACCGAAACTGGTCAGCAAATTTATGGTTGCTTATATATGGAATGGAACATCCGAGCCATGTGTAAGGACCCACCCAGAACAAGAAGCTGAGAGGTCTTATCCGGGGCTATGGTTTGCCGGTATATCTTTGGTTTTGTTATCCCCGGCAGTCTCATATTCCCACGCTTCTTATAATTCCGTAAGTGCAGACGGCGCCATTTCCGCACTGCTTCATTGGACTTATTTCGGCTCAGGTGCATCGAGCATTTCTGTTCCTTGTCATTGTAAAACCGGAATCGTCAACTCATTTCTGCTTCAGCCCATTTATATCGAGGTTTGTACTTCTGATACCAGGACCAGGGAATTATTTTCTCTTTTTGCAATCTTCCAATCACAACATAAGGAGGCACGTTTTGCGTTTTAGCATAATTCCTGATCGCTGTGTAAGAATATACCCCTTTGTTCACAAAATTTTTATAACTGCCGCTATCCAGCAAAGCCTCACATGCAAACGAATCTGCCGCAGCTTCCCTGCGTTCATCCCTGGAGTTTTGTACGTCAATAAATCCTCCGGCTTTTGAAACATCACCATTGACAATATGCCCAAGCTCATGGAAAAGAGAAAACCAAAAGATATCTGCAAATGATCCTCTGAGAGTAAGAACCATCTGAATAGACCCATCTTCCTTTCGAGCAGCGTATCCGTGAACTGGAGCACCGCGAAAATTGACTAATAAACTGAAGTCGATTCCGTATTGAGCAAGCAAACTTCTCAGTTCCTTCCGGAAATCTTTTTTCCCTGTAAGCATGATTTCCTTAATTCCTGAAACCAGCTCATCCACTTTTTCAGATTCAAACCTGGAATCAATCGTTTCTGCAGTACCCAGAACCTTGCAAAGGCACAGCCATGCGCCAAGAACATCAGGGTTCACCAAAGCAGAATCCGACATTCGAAACACACCTGTCGGAGCCAGAGATTTAAGCCCTGTCAGGCTGCTTACCTGAAGAAGTTTTCTGAGGCTGATCACCATCTGCGATTGAGTCAGTCCGTCTTCAATCAACGACATTTTCCTTAAATAAACAACAATCTCATGTATGGATGTCAGAACTTCTTTTTCCTCTTCCCTGACGCTTTCCTCTTCATGTAAACTCAGCACTTCGGCATCATAGTTTGCCTGAAGATTAAGCCAAAACGAATTTGGCACACCCAAAGCATACTCCAACCCCATGGCAAGCCCTTTAGAGATGTCTTTGCTTCCGTGGATTACGTCACTCAGAAATGCTTCGGATACTCCTGCTCTCTGAGCCAGTTCTTTCTGTGTAAGGCCGCGCTCCTCCAATACGTCATAAATTGTCTCACCGGGGTGGATCAACAAATCATGAGATATACCACGATTCTTTACCGCCATGATAATCAACCACTCCTTCCATTTCAATTTCTTCGCAAATCATCACAGAACTGCCTTTTTCATCAGGCTTCATTATTAATCGAACATTTCCTGAGATTCGAACAGACCATTTTCCTGTATCTTTCCCTTTTAATGGCTCTGGATGTCCCAGATTTAACTTCAGAAAATCGCCGAAAGTATCAGCTGCACGAAGCCGATCCATATGCTTTTTTACCGTTCGCACCCAGTCTGTGGGGATTTTCTTTTTCATCTCCCCATAATCTTCAAAGTACCGCTGTACTTTCTTGTTTGCATACGTTATACGCAATTGGTCACCACCATTTAAATTTAAACCAGCAAAATATTAAGTTAACCAATTAGTTAACTAAATCAATTTTAATTTAATTAAAGAATCAGTCAATAGACTAATAATGTATGTAAGGTTGTTTCATGAACGACCCTGTGTTCAGAATGGAACAATATCCCATCCAAATTCATCACTATAGACTTCCTTATAAAAACCGGGATTTATAACATCCTGTCTTCCATCAAAAATCATTAGTATTTCAATTATCTTTATGCAGGTCAGCCCACTGGTTCGAGATCTCTGAGGACGTTTTTTTCAGGCAGGTTCCAGTCTTCTTCAAACTCTTCCATCATCTCAATGATTCTGATATCTATTTCTTCCTGGATGGCTGCCAAAGGACGTTGCAGGTAATTTTCCTTTTCAGTGCCAGATTGTTTTTACCCCTTTTTGCCGGAGAACGATCTTCTCTGAAATCGTCATCTGATACATGATGGAGATGTCCTTCCTTATGCAAACATTCACATAAGAAATCGAGAATCAATTACATGGTATCCCTGACGCATCCTCCCAAGAGGACTGGAGTACTGCAAAGAAAGACAGCGCCATTGAAAACCCGGGTCAGATGCGAAAGATCTGTTACAACTTCACGAATTTGGATCTAACTGTAAACGGAATGTCCAGGAAAAAAGCATTCAACTATTATCGAAGGAATACCGGTGAGATCATCAAACTGATTTTTCTGGAGATCCCGAAAAAAGAGAACGCTGAAAGGCAGATTTATCATTGATAAACATCTTTATATGCAGAGGAATGAGTTTTCATGTCCTATGTTTTTGCTGGAAGAGACTAACAACTGCGATATTTGTTCAAAAAACAGGTAAATCTGCAGGCAAAGGCTGGCAGAGCATTATGCACAGCAGTCATACTCAATCATGTATACCTGCAGATATCTTGATAGAGGAATTACTTTGCGCTTGCCCTGAGGCAAAGTACTTTCTCTCACTGCGTAAAGTACGCTTTTTGCGTATGAACAGGCGTCAGCCAGCCCTGAATTCATTTGATATAAGAATTCGCATTTCCCACTGCTCTTAAAGTGACGTCACACCCAAAGATTCCATAGGAAGTTCAAAGAAGTCAACCCAGACATTCCTGCGGGTTTCCATTCATACCGATTTCCCCTGGTCCTTTTCAGATGCGTTTATGCTCTGTCACATGATCATAACGGTTATAAATCAAGCCGGGTCTGAAGTACATGGTTCTTTACCGGCAGTATGCCTGCCTGAAGATACCCCGACTTCAGAAGTTCAGCGGCCGCCTGAGCATCCTCAAACCGAATAACTTCATCATCTTCATCACTGTTCCCAAGGATATTCTGACATCCGTACCAGATCATCTTCCGATCAAGGATTGCATAGCTGACAGCCATTTTCCTGCTGCTTTCAGAAACCTGAAAGCCGTTTTTCCTCAGCTGATTGAGTTTTTTCCGATGCCCTTCGCAATAATCCTCATCCATTGCATCCGCTGAAAGGGTAACAACATGAACTGTTACACCTTTCCGCAGGGGTTCCGTCATCGCTCCGCATAAGGAGGCAATGGTTTTTCCGGAAAGGAAGGGACTGAACACTACCGCATTTTCCCGAATACCGGCAAGATCCATAAAGAAGTCCTCGAGGAAATTGTTTCCATCGTAGATATGATTCCTGATAATCCGGGTTTCCTCCATTGCTGCACAGACATCAAAACCAATCATATGATAGGTTTTCAGCCGGCTGCGATACATATGTTCAAACATAGGAACTGCCGCATCCACATAATCAAAAATAATCACATTCTCTTTGCCCGGATAATCCCGGTTCAATCGTCCTGCATACTGCTCAACGCTGCCTTCCCAGGAGACCGGTGCCGCAAGCATCAGTGTATCCAGTCTTGGATAATTGAATCCCTCTCCCGCTCTTGAACCGGTCGCAATCATGATCAGTGATTCCTGATCCGTAATATTCTTCCGTTCTTCTTTCAGAGCTTTCAGTTCGGCAGCCTTCAGCCTGCCTGCCATCAGAAGAACATGATCCGCCTTTCCCTTCAGAAGCGCATACAGCTGTTTTGCCTGTTCCACCAACTTTGTGAGAATAAGAACCGTGCGATGCTGTTTCAGACAATGCGTTACGTCTTCTGTAATCAGCTGATTCCGGGAGCTGTCCGTGTTCAGGTATTTCAGCATGACCTGGTAATTGTTCGTATTGTTTTCCGGCGAAACCAGAGAAGTGAACCTCGGATATACCAGGTGATCAATATTCTGTTCCAAAGCACGGTCTTTTGCGCTGAACATATACCTGATCTTTCCGAGCTGGAAATACATTTTCTTATCCTGACTGTCATATCGCTTCGGGGTTGCCGTAAAGCCATAAACGGAACTTGCTTTGACAGTGTTCAGAAATTCCTGAAATTCATCTCCGCTGACATGATGACATTCATCCACGATCACCATGCCGTAGCTCTGAAGTCTTTCACGAACTTCTTCCTTTATCTCACCACCTGTTACAAGCGACTGAATCATTGCAACATCCAGGATTCCGTTCAGTTCATGATGCCCGTTGCCATAGCGTCCAATGACTGTAGGACGGGTTTTTACTCTGCCTTTCGGCGTAGTATAGGTTGGCAGTTCTTCATTGATCTCCAGAAATTCTTCAAACGTCTCAACCCATCCGTCCATGATTTCCGAGCGATTGACCACAACCAGGGTGCTGACCTGCCGTTCCGCAATCAGAGCAGAACCGACGACTGTTTTACCGAAAGCGGTGGCAGCACTGATGATACCGGCAGAAACATCTTTCAGAGATTGAAGGGCACGGTTCTGATTATCTCTCAGCGTCCCGCGAAACGTAACATGAATCTTCTTCCCGTGTGCTCTTTCATCTTTAACTTCACAGGGAATCTTTCCCAGTTCCATCAGTTCCGTGATTTTTTCGAAACAGCCTCTTGGCAGCCGGATCCAGTTTCCGATATCTCTTCCGCAATAGACATAATAGGGATTCTTCAGATTTGAAATCTCCGCATTCCGTTTCTTTGCCTTGAAGTATTCCGGGTTTTTATACAGAGCCAGCCGCCGGATTCGATTCTGCATGCGCGGTTTCATGTTTTCCTTACGGACATATACCCCATCACTGAGAACAATCTGTACACTTTCACCTATATCAGAAGCGGAAAGCTCCGTTTTATACGTTTCCCATGGTCTTTCATCTCCCTCCTCCTCAAACAGAGGAGAACAGATTCCATATGGATTTTCAAGACTCCATGTGTCCAGCAGCCGGTACAGATCTTCTTTGGAAAACCGCTTCAGATTGCGCAGTACATCCCATTGTCTTTGACAGGGCAGATAATTCTCATCGAGAAACATACTGCCGCCTTTCAGCAGTGCCCTTCCCTGCAACGGCAGAGCGATCAGATTGCCGGCCTGTCCTGGTTCAAGAGACTCCTGCATCGGTAGCATCCGGTCATAGGTGCGGAACTCTGTCACATTGACGGATTCCATTCCTTCCGTAAGCAGCGATTTGCCAAAGCGTATGGCATCTTTGCAGGGAATCTCCTGATCAAAAAAGATCCAGACATGCGCTCCAAGTCCTGAGCGGGAGCGTTCCACAACATACGGTACAGAATACAGACGGCAGATATCAGCCAGCGTTTTGACATCCCACCAGAAGGAATTGTCTTTTCCTGTAACCGTATCGTTATGCAAAGAATTCTGATACTGTTTATCATGATTTTTATCATCAAAGTCAAATACGATAAACCAGCAGGTATTCTTGGATGTAATAGGATAGACACCGATCACATCCGCTTCATCTTCCCTGTCCCCCAGCAGATGATTCTTCACCGCCTGATCATTCATCGGGATGAAATTCTGTATCTTGCAATCCCTGCATGGCAGCTTTGACCCCTGCTGTTTAGGGCAGATTCCTTTTTTGCTGTATCGGTTATAACAAGGCCGAAGATAAGTTGAAAACCTGGTTCTTCTTGCATAGAACTCTTCTCTTCCGCGAAATACAGAACGAAACAGCCGAACATGTTCATCCCTGATCGGTTCCAGAGTAACCCGGACACTCTTTTTCTCTGCCTGCGTTTTAACCTCTTTTGATTCTGGTTCTTCCGACAGAGGCAGGGAGCTTTCCTGCTTCTCTTTTTCCGGGAGTACAGCAGAATCCGATGGATCAGAAGAGGTCCGTTCTGCAAGGAGTTTCTCGTAATATCGGTTCTTTTCTTCAGATTCCTTCAGTTTCTGAAGCAAATCCTCAATCAGCTTTTTTTCTGCATTTTTCATTGTCTTCAGTCTCTTTGATTATTCGCGTACGATTCTGAATATCCGCCTGTTTCCTGTTTCGTTTTTTCCGCAGCCTGCTGCCAGGAAACATCCGGTTCCTTTCATAATTATATTTCACATACAGCTTGAACAATAAATTTGTTTTCCATTGGCGCAGTCCAGTCACTGTTTCTGCTTTTCCATTGTTCTCTTTGGTTCCGTTTCTGCAGGTATTCTCTTCGTTCCGATACCATCCCGCCGCTCCATAGAATGATTCTGCGTATAAACGTTTTTTATACAAATCAATGAAAGATTGAACCTTTTCGAAAGCATAAGCAGCTCGTGATATTTTTGCGTATTTCTGCATAATTGTTGGCTCTGTCGCCAAAGCTTGTATTTCAAGCCAATAGCGAAGCACCGCATTTTGCGGTGCATAGCATTGACAGATGATCGTATTTCTTGGCTATAAAATCACAGGCCAAGTAGTGATTACGCATGAACGCCACAGGGCGAGTAATGAAGAGGATCAGCAGTAATCGACTGGACAGATTCATACCTGAAATGGGTAATAATAAAAACATCGACAAAACGGGTAAGCTGATATACCTGTGGGTATACTCTCTGCACGCTATGTGCCGATGTTTTTTTTTTGATGGAATCAGAATGGATTCTTATTTCCTGTTTCGCTTCTGCTTCTTGATATTCTTCACCAACGCATCGATGATTTCTTCTGAGGTCATGATGCCAAGCATATAATTCAGGCATTCGACAGTATTAACCTGAAAGTAGATTTTTGCCCGATGCGGTTCTTCTGTAGAAAGTGCCTGGTACAGCTTAATA
>JAFWLM010000049.1 GCA_017511045.1 Lachnospiraceae bacterium
ATCAGATGTCAACCAAGTACTACAGTATCTCTATCCCGGAATCTCTGATGATACTCTGACTGTTACCGGCGATATCGTTATTCGGGCTTATGAGAAGGTGGGAATCAGAAAAGATGAGAATGGCTCCTATCCGTCATTCCGTGATCTGACATATGAAGACATGCCGACATTCTCCACATTCAATGAGTGTCTTCAGGAGAGGATCTTGGAGATCAAGAACGATCCGTCTGAGCGGAAAGAACTGGATCTTCTGATGGACCTTTCTATCAAGATGAAGCGGATTATCAATGAGTGGGGGATCTATTTTGATGGCCATACGACTGTGAAACTGAA
This sequence comes from Lachnospiraceae bacterium, assembly GCA_017511045.1. GTDB lineage: Bacteria > Bacillota > Clostridia > Lachnospirales > Lachnospiraceae > RGIG5612. Next base: position 334 of record JAFWLM010000049.1, read on the forward strand.
CCGGAATGAAGGACAGATCATTGCTTTTGGAACAAAGATGCTGTTCAATGCGCCGGTAAATCTGAGGACGGCACTGAATCATATGATGTTCAAGTTCTCCTGGGATCTTTGTCTGGATAACGAGCAGGAATCCGCATTTATCATCGATGAAGCGCATATGCTGATCCTGGAAGGAAAAACTGCAGAGATGGTTGCACAGTTCTATCGCCGTGCCCGCAAGTATCATACAGTCATGATTGCCGGAACACAGCAGCCGGGAGACTTTGCGGATGAGAAAGTCATCACTCATGGCAAGGCTATTTTTAACAATGCGGTGTATAAGATGATCATGCATCTGGATAAGGATGACATTTCCGATATCAGCAAACTTGTCCGGCTGAACACGAATGAAACAGAACTGATCCAGCGGTTTACGCAGGGTAATGCATTGTTTGTCTGCGGAAACAGAAGAATACCTATTACAGTTCTGGCAAGAGATAACGAACTGATCGATATGGGGATGAAGAAAGAATGACAGAAAATGTATCAACTATAGGAATAAAGATTTTGAAGACTCGGGAAGCACGGGGTATTACAAGAAGTAAACTGGCAGAAGATGTTGGCTGTAATTATAGAGATGTCCTCCGCTGGGAAACCAGTATTCATGAACCAAAAGCATCGACATTGAAAAAGATTGCTGATGTATTGAATGTTGGCCTGGATTATCTTGTGACAGAAGATGAGTATACAGAAATGTTGACTAAGAAAGACGATCCTCGTTACGAGAAGTTTACGATCCATGTTTTCATTGAGAAGAATGTATAATTACTGGTGAAAGAAGTTTTGTGAATGCAGGGTAAATACGAACCGGGGCAGTCAGTATATATCATTCAATCAAACCGCTGGATCAGAGAAGCGACAGTTTTGAAGTTTTCCGGCGGAATGTATACGATCCGGTTTTCAGAAGGCGGAGGAACACGTTTACGGGAAAGCAGACTCTTTGAATCAAAAGAAGCTGCGGAAGAATACCTGAAGACGCATTCTACCGCAGCTAACAGCCACCATCCCAGATTCTGATCCATTTTTTCACCATAATATAGGGCTGTGAATTACCGGTGGACAGTTGGTGGAGGAATTGGGGACAGAAAACACAAAGTTGTTTATAGATCGAAAAAGATGTGGAGAAATGATAATTGATATCCTTCTACAATGATTTCAGGAGGTAAAGATCAATGACTGAGAAGGAAATTGAAAGCATTGTAATTCGGATGTTAGTGAAAGATGGATGGAAGGAAGAGAACGCAGTTGCATTTATCAGAAGAAGCAAAGAATGGAAAGAACAACATTCTGCTGCTGAAGCTTTTGAAAAATAACTCCTTCATCTGACGGAGCGAGGTTCATGGATTTAAAGAAGATGTTTCGAAAAACCGTTGTGGCTGTAACTGCTGCAATGGTTTTTATTATGGTTGGATTTGTTCTGATATTCACTGTATTGCGGCCGATCATGTGGCTGGCAAATATGCTGGGACGGATCGATGAGATCGAAGATGTGGATCCGGGCTGGGAAGAGAAGATCATAGATTACAGGGAAGATCTCGATAAACTGGCTGAAGATCATCATATTGGCTTCAAATACTCTGAGATGCTTGCCTGTAGTATGGATGAGAAATATACCCATAACATCAAAGGCTGCATTGCCCACGTTAACCCGGACGGCACCTTCGATGATGAAATTGACACAGATCCTTCGGGATCTTTTCTTTTGTACAGCCCGGATATCGATGAGTTTCAGGGC
>JAFWLM010000050.1 GCA_017511045.1 Lachnospiraceae bacterium
ATATCTTCGGAAGTAAAGCTCACCTTTGCGGGACGGTTCGGTTCCACTTCGGTGATTCCGTCTTTTGCGGAAAGAAAGGAAATATCAAACAGGAACAGCTTCTGTGCGGAGCTGATCCTTGTCTCATCCACAATCTGGGCAAGACAGGCTTCATATTCCTCACTGCCTTCTTCAATCGGTTTCACCGTCATCGTGACCGGCATATCTTCTTCGTCAAAGGCATCCGCATCTTCAAAGCTCACCTGAATCCGGGTATTCCCGGACAGTTCTTCAAACACCAGTGGCTGTGACTCTGTCACCGGTGCTTCGGCTTCCTCTCCAATCACTTCCGGAAGAACCGGGGATTCCGGATCTTCAGGAACCGGGGATTCCGGATCTTCGTTTCCGAGTTCTTCCTCCGCCTGTTCTTTATAACAATCCTCCGAATGGACATGTTCTTCCATACCGCAGATCAGAGTTCCTTCCGGCATATAGCAGGATTCCTCATGAACATGCCCTTCTTCCTCTTCCTTATCACATATAAGAATCGTATTTCCTTCTGCGTAACAGGAACTGTCATGCGTATGTTCTTCTGTTCCGCAGTCCGGTTCTCCTGTATAGGCTTCTGCAGCCTTTGTCAGAGAGCTGTAGGTATCAATTCCCACAACCGTTGAAAGAAGACACAGGCAAAGAATCCAGATCGCTCTGGATTTACTCTGTTTCAGTTTTTTCGCTGCTTTGCTTACCAGTTCTCGGTCCATTGAAACAACCTCCTTTCTGGCGTTTTCTGCACCCGCACAGCGAGGCAGAGTTATTTTTGTTCATTCATCCCATAATTCTTCACTTTTTCAGGGATTTTTCATGAATACTTTTTCAAAGACATGACCGTCAGGTTCCAGGAAACCACGCCTGTTTTCTCCTGACAAAAGATCTGTCTCCGATCAGAAAGTCTTTAAAAAAAGTCTTTTTTTATTGATCAGATGCACCTTTTGGAACAACGGACCCCTTTCCTGACAGTGCACCTATCATCAATTATATGAATGCTCGTGAAAACATCAACAAATACCGATCGTTTTCTTTTCTCTCAAAAATTCATCCCATCTTTATGAAACCGTTTACGATTCCGAGATCTGATCAGCGAAAAAGGAGCTGCCCGGCCAGTCAGAAGCGGCAGATTCCGCACGATAACGCAAGCGGATTTCCGCTGAAATCTCATCTGCAAAAGAATTATTATCAGGGTACATAATTCTTGTTTTCCGCTTCCGCTTTTCCCCTTCCCCGCCGCAGGGCGTCCTTTCTCTGAAATGCATAAAAAAAGTTCAGAAAATCAAATCATCCCATTTTCTGATCAGGTGTCAGAGGCCGGCATCAGAACAGAAACTGCAGTTTGAATTCAAAAAACTGCAGAAACCGATTTGACGGTTTCTGCAGTCAGACAGCAGCAATTCCCGGCTGTATGCCGATTTCAAAATACAGGCTTTGTATCTGCAATAATAACGATCCTTCGGCCAGATGATCAAAACCTGCAGAGTTCTTCTCCCGGATCGGCTTTCTCATTAAGCATTTCCGGTCCTGTTCAACCGGGCTTCGCCGGAAAACACAGCCTTTTTGCTGGTTCCGGATTCTGTGTGATATCTTCCTTCAGCCTTCGGCCGAAAGAAC
>JAFWLM010000051.1 GCA_017511045.1 Lachnospiraceae bacterium
CGCCGGATCATCCGGCATTTGCTCCCTTTAAATTACCTGCTTGTTCTGCAGCAACTTTAAAGATCTACGCTTCCGCGTCGCAGCCTTGATAGAATACTATATGTTTTTTCCAAATGCAAGCACTTTTTTAACTTTTTTTCTAAGTGTTTTAATGGGGTTCTATATATAGTAGTTTCTTAGAATACGAGGCACTAGAAACCACTCGTTCAGGCTTAAAACTTGCGAATTAGTAACCACAGGTTTACAATATTATCTGCTGGTATTTCTTCATAATATATATAGGAGGAGACTCATGGAATTCCGCAGGATAGAATATTTTCTGGTTTTGGCAGAAACACTGAATTATGCGAAAGCAGCGAAAGAGCTCTGTATCTCTTCCCAGGCTCTGACCAAACAGATCAATATCCTGGAAGATGAACTTGGCACAAAACTGTTTCACCGAACCACCCGTTCCGTGCAGCTTACGGAAGACGGTGAAATGTGCAAAAACCAGTTTTCAAATCTGAAAGCACAGTATGATGCCACGGTCTCGGCTGTTGAAAATGCAATCAAATCCAGAAACAAGGTTGTCCGCATGAGTTTCTTCGCGCCGCTTCCGAAAAAGGAACTGATGAATCCGCTCATTCACTCGCTCTCCTCTGAATTCGAAGATATCGATTTTGAAATCGCAACGAATAACATGGACGGGCTCCGGGACCAGCTGAAAAGCGGAGAGATCGACCTGGCATTCACCAATGCCCACGATTTTGAAGACTGGAAAGGCTGCGAAACTGTCGTTTTCAAGACAACTCCTGCTCAGATCGTTGTTTCTTCAAAACACCACTGGGTCAAAGAGGGAAAAAAAGAACTCACTTTGGAAGATATGGAGTCAGGAGATCTGCTGCTTCTAGTGAAGCATGGACCATATGAATTTAACAGTTTTTACGGTAAGGTAAAGGCGAAAAGCCGCACACTTGCTCCAAACTTTGATGCAATGATGATCGAACTGGAAAAAGGAAAAAAATACGGTGTCTTTCCCATGGTCTTTAATGACGCACAGCATGCTGAATTCGTTAGTTTCGACCTTCCTGAACAGTATCGTTTCAACTACCGTACCATGTGCGGATTTAAAACGTCCAACCAGAATCCTTACGCAAAGAAAGTCTTCCAATATATAAAGAAGCACCAGAAGGAATTTGTATTCTGATAAGGATCCGTGTCTGAATGTCCTGGTTGTTATTCACTGATGATAATAAAAAGCGGCCTCCGTGCTTCGTGAGCGCGGCTGCCGCCTTTTAGCATTTCTTTGTATGAGATTAATTATGCGCGAACACCTGTTAAGTCAAATTCACCCATTCCGTTTTTGGATTTTCCGGTGATCTGATCTCCGTCAACAACACCGCTGATCTCGTTGGTCATTTCACCAACAGCAGTCTTTATCGTCAGAGAATAGGAGAAGTTTGTTCCGTCAAATTTTCCGTTTGCAATCTCTGCAGTTGCGCCGTTGCTTGCGTCAGTACCTGTTCCTGTAAGAACATCGCCGTCAACCTTAAACTCCATGTGAGATCTCATATCTCCCATAAATGTGTGAACTGTGAATTCCCATTTTCCATCCATGATTAATACCTCCTAAAAATTGATTACGTTTTTACAATGTATTGTTTATGCTGTCCATTTGTTTGCTTTGTTCAGTTCAGCATATTTACCGTATTTTGTTCCTTCGTCATCGATGATACCGTCTACTCCCGGAACAACTGAGAACATAACTGCGGAAGATGCCATCAGTCCGCCTCCTCTTCCGAGGTCATCAATAACTCTTCTTACTTCTGCCCGGATCTCTTCCTCCGTACTGTCTGCTCTGTCTGTAGCAGCCGGTGAAACGCATCCGGCAAAGACGATCTTATCACCATAAGTCTGCTTTAACATATGCAGGTCATTGTTCGGCTGTACGGAATGCCAGCTATCAACACCGATCTCTACCAGATCTCCTACGATCGGAGTGATATATCCGCAGCTGTGATGCATATATTTCATTCCAAGGTCATGAGCAGCCTGAGCCATACGGCGCTCCGGCTCTTTGTAGAACTGTCTCCACATTTCCGGTGACATAAACATGGATTTTTCATTGCCCCAGTCGTCATGCATCATAACGAAGTCGATATCCATATATTCTTTCATCGGCTCGAAGAAAGCAATTCTCCAGTCAGCATACGCATTGACAAAAGCAGCATATGCATCCTCATCATCGTACGGAGCCATCAGGCCGTTAACATGTCCCATCTCTGCACAGATTCTCTCGAACGCTCCAACGTTTCCGACATAATAGCCCTGGAGCGTATCTTTTTTCTGCCACATCGCTTTGGTGCGCTCGCCCATCGCTTTCCAGTCCAGTTCATTTCTGTAATCCGGAAACTTCAGATAATCTTCCCACTCGGTAATATCATCAAAACGTTCTCCGCCCGGTTTTACATGTGTCATAAGAAGCGGATTCTCTTTATCCAGCTCCCATTCAAGGCCGGACCAGTCAGCGCCGTCCATAAACAGCGGTCTGTCATTGATCTCCGGAGTAACGATCATCTGGGCTGCGATGTTGATCATCGGCACCCATTCCGGCTCTTCGTGATTCCAGCAGATCTCCATGTTCTCGCGTTCACTTAACATATTGTCATACCCTCCTCGTAAAATTATTACTACACCTGTTTTATTTCTTTTCTTTCTATTTGGAGTATATAGGATGAGACAATCTGTGAGAATTCAAAAAAAATTGGGGATTATCAACCTGAAGTTGTTAATCTCCAATTGCTCTCCTATTTTCTCTAATTCAGTCTTTATCGCTGTCCTCGGCTTTCTTCAAAAACATGTTCCACGGATTAAATGCTTCCCACATCGATGTAAGCGGCTCCCAGATCGACTCCGGCAGACCCCAGACATGTTTTCCGAGCCTTTTCAAAGCCTCATGAATGCGATGCGTCGGTGAAGCCAAATTCATGCGGATCGTATACGTTCCTCCGAACGGGCGCCCATCCTGCCAGAGGACTCCGACTTCCATTCCTTTTTTCAACAGCTCGTCAAGTGTCAGCTCATTCTTTTCACAAAACTCTTTACAGTCCAAAAACAGCATATAAGTCCCTTGCGGTCTTTCCACTGCAATGCCGGGAACTTTTTTTAAAGCGTTCAGTGCCAGATCTACGTTTTCCTCCAGCACATGAATCAGATCATCCACCCATTCCGCGCCTTCTTCACTGTAGGCCCCTATCAAAGCATACATGGATAAAACATTCATACTGTTATAGCTGGTCGCTTTTTCGTATGTTTCAATTTTGTTCCGAAGCTTCGGATTATAGATCACATGGTAGGATCCGATCAAGCCCGCAAGGTTAAAGGTCTTTGACGGAGCGTAAAGCTCCACTGTATTGTTGTGTGCATACTTTGATACAGATGCAAAAGGAATATGCCGATTTCCGAAAAGGATCAGATCCGACCAGATCTCATCGCTGATTACCGTGACACTGTACCGTTCAAAGAGCTCCGCAGCCTGTTCCAATTCTTCTCTGCTCCAGACCCTTCCGGTCGGATTATGCGGTGAACAGAAAACAGCCACTTTGATCTTTCCGTCTTTGATCTTCTTTTCCATATCAGAAAGATCCATTCTCCAGGTTCCATCCTGATCTTTCACCAGTTCGCTGGATACGATCTTGTATCCGTTATCCTTCAGCACGTGGGTAAAACCAATATAGGTCGGCGAATGAAGAAGGACCTTTCCTCCTTCCGGAAGAAGGACTTTCAAGGAGCTTACCAGCCCGCCTAAGAGTCCGTTCTCATACCCTATCGTTTCTTTTGTGATATCGGAGATTCCGTGGCGTTCCTCATGCCAGCGCTGAATGCTGTCATAGTATTCGTCTCTGATCAGATAATATCCGAACGACGGATGCTCAAGTCTTTCCGACACCGTGTCAGTTATGCAGGCAGGAACAACAAAGTTCATATCCGCCACCCACATCGGGATCAGGTCGAAGCCAGGCTTCACGGTTTCATTAATATCAAATCCATTAAGCACCGGTATATCAACAGCAATCGCGTCTTTTCCTTTTCTTTCCGGAACAGTTGTAAAATCGAATTTCATTTTTGCAACCCTCTGTGATCATTATCCTGTTTCCTATATGTGACTCTTCTATTAATATAGCGGATTTTCCGACTATGTCAAACGGCTGTGTTTTCACACAGCCGTTTGTCCCCCC
>JAFWLM010000052.1 GCA_017511045.1 Lachnospiraceae bacterium
CAGTGTCACCCTCATAATCATAAAATCCTTCCCTCACAAACAGCCTCGTGACGAAATAGTCATGAAACTCATCTGTTTCGAATTCCGGAAGCGGTGAACCGTTTTTTCGCAATGCGTCCAGGATTTTCTTGAATCCTGTGTTCCTTCCCTCTGTCAAATGCAGCTCTTTCAGAAACTCACCAATACGGCGATTCCGGTATCTTCGGGTACGCACTTTAAAGGTGCGCAATCCTTCCAGGGTGACGGATCGATCCGGTCCGGGATGACTAATGATCTCAATCATATTTTTCTCCACGCGAACCTCTATCGGTTCCCGCTCATCATATGCTTTGTGATACACAGCATTAGCCAGCCCCTCTTCGATTGCCTCGTAGGGATAATTGAAAAATCTGTCCGCCTCTGCTTTCCCGGGAATTTTAACGACCTGCTCCGTAATTATAGAATTCCGTATATAGCGCAGCGCCATGCGAAGCTGCTCATGCAGCGGTCCGGAAAAGGTTTGTTCGATGATCTTATCACCGCCTTCTCCTTCGGGAAACTGCACCACATCTATCGTTGCATAGGGGAAGAATTTCTCCGGCTGAGAATTAAAGAACATGAGAGCCACGTTCTTCGGCTTTACATATTCCGGCAAAACACTGACCAAATTCATATCCCTGCACAATTCAAGAAAATCCATTTCATCTGCTTCATCATACAGAGAGCTTCCGATTTCTTTCAGATACTCCTTGACCAGCGTGAAATTGATATCCGATAATGCGGCGAAATGGTTCACTCTGTCATCAAACGGAGTCTTATTTGCCAGAGAAAACAACTCTTTTAACTCGTCATTGTTGGGAATAGCAGTAATGGAACCTTTTCGGATATAATAGCAGCGCTCTTTGTCGTTCTTAGCCATCGTCTTTGGTGACGAATACGGCCTTGTCTCACCTCCGGGGCACCAGATAATTATAAAGGTCTTCCCCTCAAATTCGTCCAGACCGATGATTGGCGTATAGCCTGGCCGAATCAGCTTGCACTTCTCAAAAATATCTTTCTGCCAGGCATCCACTTTTTCAAGTGGCACACCCTCGTATGGTTTAATTGGGAATCCATTCTCCTCTCGGACACCAATGACAATATATCCGCCACTCCAGTTATCAAGATCATTTGCAAATGCAGTTATTGTCTTCAGCGAAGCCTCCGGATCCCAGGTCGTCTTAAATTCGATCCTCGCCCACTCGACTACATTTCCGGAAAGAAGTGTGCGAATATTTGTTGGTATTGCCATGGCATTTGCACTCCTTTACTTTTCCTTGTGCCCCAAGCTAAGTTTTTCCATTTCGGCTTTATAGACCATCAGACGGAGCAGATAATCCGGCATCTGACGTTTTCCCATATACCAATCCTGAACGGTCCGATAGGGGATCCCGTAGTACTCCGACAGCTTTTTCCAATTCATTCCGGTTTTTTCTTTTAATTTAATCAGTTCTTCTCTCGTATCCATGCTGATATTTTAGCACGCAAAGCGTGCTTTTTCAAG
>JAFWLM010000053.1 GCA_017511045.1 Lachnospiraceae bacterium
ATAGCAAAAGAAAGAGCAAGAAAAAGCCGCCCAAAGCGAGCGGCATTTCTCTGATATACTGTCGAATTATTATGTTTCCCTCAGGAGGGATATTCTTTTTCGTTCAAAGATTATCCGAATCAATAATCATCTTCCGTTAAATCTTTGTATTTCTTTCGCGTCACGGCCAGCAGGATGATCAGAATAATGATGATCACTGCTGCAACGCCCAACGCGATCAGAAAGATCTTTTTACTGAAGATAGGCGATTTCTTCACCTCTGCTTTTTCCGGCTGTTCTTCTTCCTGCGCAGGTTTTAATTCCACGGTTCTCTGAAGCGTGCCTTCTTTCTTATCGTAGGAATAGAACCCGCTTTGTCCGTCGTTCAAGGCATAGATATAATAGATATCCTCATAGCCTTCTTTGCCAGACTGAAGTGCTTCTACTTTATTCGAATTTAAGGTGAGTTCTGTTTTAGTATAGCCTTCCGGAAGCTCTGTTCCGTTTGGGATCTTTAACAAATAATATGTATTACTACCCTGTTTAAAAGTAGCCGGCTCTCCAAAGGTCTGTGTGGCAGGATCATATGTGCGAAGGATCACACTGCCGTCCCAATGGTTCCACAGAGCATACAGCACGATTTCGGATCCATAGCTCAAAGTTCTAACCTTTTCGCCTTCAAAGGTTCCGTCCGTCTCTGTAAATCCTTTTGGCTTTTCAACTCCTGATAGATCGGTCAGAACGGAATACGGTTCATCATACAGCCAGAGATTCAGCACATCAGAAACCTGCGTGACTTCATCGTAATTGTAATCAGGTAATTCTCCGCTTTTTCCATAGTCTCCTGTATATCCGCCATCCGGTGCATATACGTTAACATAGATGGTAATGACACTTCCGCTGAGGTCTTCTTCATCATACGTCGCAAAATCATCGAAAGAAATATAAACCTCTCCGTAGCCTTCACTGGCTCCGTAAATACTGACTGCCTTAAAATCATTATCCAGAAAGTCGCTTCCGTTAGCCATAACACTTCCCGACGAGGATACACTATAGGAACCTGCCGCGTTATCTGCGCCCACAGCGATACTAACCGTTTCACCAACCGCAACATCAATCTGTGTTTCAGAAACATACGCGCCACCAGCCGCATAACTGATCTCTGGCAGGCACGCAACAACTGATAAAACAGCAAGTAATAATACAGATATAAGTTTCTTTAATACTTTCATACTAATTACCCATTATCATATTTTTAATCCGGACGTAATCCAAAGCAGAGATTTTTCCATCTCCATTGGCATCTGCTGCTTTCAGCTTTGCATTGTCCGTTATTGTTTTTGTTCCCATAATATGGTTTTTCACAGCCACGTAATCCAGGGCTGAAATCTTCCCGTCACCGTTAGCATCCCCCGCTGAATAGTTTACTGTCTGCAAAGGAGCAGTTGTCGGCTCTTCCTGTGGCGGTGCAGGTTCTTCTGCCACAGTTGCAGGCTCTTCCCGAGGTGTTGTCGGTTTTTCTGTATTTTTCTTCGGATCATCTGCCACATCATTTGTATTTGGCGTTGTTGACACAACGGACTTCGGTTCCATAGCAATTGTCTGCGTACCACGCGGCAGAACAGAGCCATCTTGAGCATAGCGCTTGTTCAAAGAGCCATTCTCTTCCGGATACCCCTGTGGTACCAACGGCATTTCTGTATAGACCGGGATCCTAAGGGTAAGGACTGCATTGTAATCAGATCCGATCGCATTGCGCAAAAATGCTGCGTTTCCGATCTGATCATAGACGCTCTGTGCATATTGATGATTAA
>JAFWLM010000054.1 GCA_017511045.1 Lachnospiraceae bacterium
ATATTCATTGGTAACGGATTCTCCCTGATAGCAGGAAGAATCCAAAGAAACCTCTGGTTTCGTGGCAGAGGATTCCAAAGGGGACAGCGTCCCTTTTGGCACACGACTTTGCAGGCAAAGTCTAGTGTGTTATACCTTTATGAAGCAGACCGAATACGGAAATGGAGAGTTCCCGTCTGACGAACGAACCATTTCCGTATTATTTTGTGCGAAAGGCTGCTCTCGCAGAGGGAGAAACTTGAGCAAAGAAAAAGGTACAGGCGGAGGGACATGTGTCACGGAACCTGTACCGGCACGGTCTGCGGAATAGAGGTATATCAAGAAAACGAACGAACGATTATTGCCCGGGGAGCGCGCGGCGGACATTCTTTAATGCGCCTTTTTCCGTATGCCTTGCCCGGCTCAGGCTGAGATGAAAATGCGCGGCGGTTTCGCTTTGATCATGAAGAACATAGTCGAGAAAACCAAAGTGGTAATGAAGATAGGCCCGTTCACGATCAGCGATTTCTCCAAGGGCATTTCTGACCTCTGTAATGGTTTCTTTCCTGATAAAGAGCTGCTCGGGATTTTTATTGTAATCGTCCGGGAGGATATCTGCGTAAGTGATATTTGCTTCGGAATCAAATCCCGGCGGCGGGGCATCAAGACTGAGAATGCCGCCGGGAGCCGGAATCACAGATGCGCATTTCCGCACATAATCCAGCATGGCGTTTTCTGCGGTTGTCTGCGAATAGGTCAGGAACAGATTTCCGGTTTCCTGATCATACGTCTTAATGGCCCGGAGCACTCCGATCAGGGCTTCCTGCACCAGGTCATCCGTTTCAAGCAGGATGCCGGGATAACGCTTTTGGATATTTACGGCGGTGATCCGGATGGACGGCAGGACATTTTCAATCAGGTCTGCTTCGGCAGCTTTATCTCCTTCCCGGGCGAGAGAACAGAGCTGCTCATTCGTCATGGGTGGAGTTCCTCATCTCATCGAGTACTGTTTTGAATGCAGAGCCCAGGCCCTGCAGAGCATCTTCGGGAATATCCGCGATCGAAACTGCTCTCATGACTGCTCCGGTCAGATCTTCAGCGGTTATTTTCCTGAGGTCAAGAGAGTCCTGACCTTTGGAAAGTTCTTCACGTAAGCGCTGCAATACCTGCACTGTGACAGCATTACTATCTGCAGCAATTGTTTCACCCTGCTCCTTGATATCTCTGACAATCAGCATGAAAAGATTCTGAATAGCAGTTGTATCTGCGTTGATCACCGGCATGCGGACCCCTTTGAGGTCAGCTGCAAGCTGAGTGGCAGCACCAGCACTGTCCGGGACGGATTCAGCCTGTGCCAGAAGAAGGGAATTGATGAAAGTGAGCTGCTGGTTCATGGCAGCGATGCCGGATCTCACGATTTCTTTTTGATAGCGAGCCAGCAAAGCAAGGAGCTGTGGGAAATGAGGATTTTCCAGAAGCAGGTTCAGAACACGGGAATCCAACCTGCCGGTATAAAGAAGCTTTGCGGCTTCCGCGGATATTCCCAGTTCTTCGATATCATAATTCTTCCGATCCGGGATGTTCGTCTCTCCCAGAAGGAAGTCTGTGGATACATTAAAGTGCTTTGCAATCTTGATGATATACCCGTCACCGTGCATTTCGGTCTGGCCTTTCAGGTAGCGGCTGAACGCACTTTCAGAAAGACCGATGATGCCTGCCAGCTCGGCTTGGGTGATGCTGCTGTCTTTGATTAAGTCCTGGATGCGCTGCCGCGTATCACCGGGAAGATATGCTCCTGACATAGTGTCTCCTTATAGTTCATTCATGAAAACAAAATTTTTAAATTGAATATGCCTGACGGTGCTCGTACTGTAGTCGATATCGTCGTTGGTAATTACAATCTTCTGGCACGAATTATCAAGTTTGGCAAAGGCCCCAAACTCGCGCTCATAAGCCTTTTCTTCGGTTACAGAATAGGCTACCTGGATATAGTATTGCTTGTTACCCTTATTAGCCACAAAATCGATTTCATGAGCTCCGTCATTATATACCTGGAGAGTATAGCCCATGTAAATCAATTCGTTGTATACGATGTTTTCAAAGTTATGTGTTAAATCGTAACGGTTATTCATGACACGGATCGAGTTTAACGCAACGTCTTCATCATAAACCTTCAGGTAATACTCCAATTCACGTTTCGACTTGGCTGAGTATTTTTTGACTGTCGCAATGGCGTATGCTTCTTCCAGGTAACCGATATACTTTGTGATCGTCGTCACTGAGCATGGGAGACCTGCACCCTTCATATATTTTTCCACGGATCTCGCAGAGAGGATTCTTCCATTTGAAAGGAAGACAAAGTTGGCCAGCCGTTTGAAAACCTCAGTTTTCCTGATCTTATAGCGGTTAATGATATCGTTCAAAATGATGGTTTCATTCAGCTCATTCAGATAGATTCGCTGGCCGCTCTCGCCGCTGAATTCGATTCTCTTCGGAAAACCTCCCCAGATAATATAATCGGTAAGACTGATTTCTTTGCCGAGTTCTTTCCCGTATTCTGAGAGTTCTTTATATACAAAGGGCCGAATCCGGAAAGGCACATACCTGCCGGAAAGCTCCTTTGTGAACTCCCGGGATAAAAGTTTCGAGTTTGAGCCGCTGATAAAAACGGAGCAGTTTCTGATCCGAAGCGTTCTGCATGCTCCGGCCCACCCCTCTACACGCTGAACCTCGTCAAGGAACACATAGCACAGTGATTCCCTGCGATGGCTTTCAATATAGTCCAGCAGTGCCATTTCATCCGGGATTGCATTTAAAACAGCCGTATCTTCAAAATCAAGAAAGATAATATTATCCGACCGTTCTTTGATTTCCTCTATTATCTGCTTTAAAATAACGGATTTTCCACACCGGCGAATGCCGGTAATGACCTTAATCAGATCACCATCATAGAATTCGCGGATAGGTTCCATATATTTTTCACGTTTAATCATCTCATATGCCTCCAAAAGCCAATCTTTTCTACTGGACATTTTACCTTAGAAATCTGTTTTTGTCCATTACTACTGGACAATATTATTATCAATCTTAAATTTGTCCAGTAGAGATCTTCATAACCAGTTCAGTTCCATGACTCTATCATACTCATATAGCTGTCCAAAAGACTGGACAATGAATTGCATTTTTGCAATTTTTCTGCTGTTCACCTCTTTAAAATCCCAATATCGCCCAATTTTTCAAGTCCGCCGGTTTTCCTCCGTATAAGACATCAGGATCAAGTATCCAAATATAATCCAAAGGAGGAACCAGACTATGAATCTATTTGAAACTGTAAAGGCAAGTGTGAGCGTACCTGACGCAGCTAAGATGTATGGGCTGCGGCCAAATCACCACGGCATGGTGAGATGCCCGTTCCATGATGACCGGCATCCCAGCCTGAAGCTGAATGAAGATTACTTCTACTGCTTCGGCTGTGGGGCCACCGGGGATGTGATCGATCTGACAGCGAGACTCTTCGAGCTAAGCCCCTATGAAGCGGCGAAGAAGCTGGCTGCGGACTTTGGGATCGATCCGGACAAGCCTCCGTCTACAGCGGCACTTGCGAAACCTAAGCACCCGATGATCAGGGCGTTTCGTGAAGACGAACGCTACTGTCAGCGGGTGCTTTGTGATTATCTGCACCTTCTGGAGGACTGGAAGGTACGGTATGCGCCCAAAAACATGGATGACGATTATGATGACCGGTTTGTGGAAGCCTGCCAGATGCTCGATTTCATTGAATATCTGGCAGACATTCTGACGGTAGGAACTCTGGGGCAACGGGCAGCAACAGTAAAGAATCTTATGAAGGACGGAATGATCGGCGGACTGGAGGAAAAGGTCCGCCGTGACTGCACAAAGAAAAGGGGGATAACAGAGTATGGCGAGAACGAACGTATTGCCGGCTGATGCGCCGGCATGGGTCACAAAGGACAGGCAGATCAATGAATTGATTTATTCATGCAGTTTTCTTTCGGCACA
>JAFWLM010000055.1 GCA_017511045.1 Lachnospiraceae bacterium
CTGAAACACTTGTATCATCAATGGATTTATGATACAAGTGTTTCATTGAGTTGTCAAGGAGGCTATCATGAAGAAAGTCATGATATTTGTTTTGATTTTGCTGGGCGTCATCTCCATCCTGTTTATAGCCGTATTTTTTTACATCAAGTCCAAGCTGCCGAACGGAGGTGGGAACAATGACATCACGGAAGAATATTTTGAGCACTTTCAGTCCGATGCGCCATTGGAGATGAAGTATGCAGCTCCCGGTTCACTTGAGACAGGTTACACCGAGTTTGCCTTTGATCATGAATCTATCGGAGAAGTGCGGGTCTGGTATCCGACAGAATTAGAAAGAAGCGATAAAGTCTGGCCGATGATCATGGTTGTCAATGCAAGCGGAACGCCTGCCTCATCCTATGAGCCATTCTTCCCACGTCTTGCTTCATGGGGCTTTGTAGTGGTTGGCAATGAAGACGGACAGACCGGAAATGGTAAGACGGCATCGATTACATTGGATTTCATGTTGAATGTTCCGTCAGACAGCGTCCTTGCGGGAAAAATAGATTACAACAACACGGGGATCATCGGATATTCCCAGGGAGGAGCCGGAGCAATCTGTGCTGTGACGAACTATGAAAATGGTGCGTATTACAAAGCTATGTTTACCGGAAGTGCCGCGTATCCTACGCTTGCCAGAAACATGGGCTGGGAATATGACGTCTCTAAAGTGACCATCCCTTATTTTATGGTTGCGGGAACGGGAAAGTCAGACGATTCCGGTTCTGATCCCGAAACAGGCTTTGGCGGTGTTTCCCCATTTTCAGCGCTTACATCGAACTACAACAGTATCTCTGATGACGTGCAAAAGGTACGGGCAAGAGCCGTTGGCGCCGAGCATGAGCAGATGCTGATGCGTTCGGATGGATATATGACTGCATGGATGCTGTATCGGCTTACCGATGACGAAGAAGCGGCGAAAGTCTTTGCCGGTGATAACGCAGAAATTCTGCACAATAATAACTGGCAGGATGTGGAGAAGAATCAATGAACGGGAAGAAGAAAAAGGTACGGAAAATATTGACAGTATTTATTATCATACTTGCAATTATGGCAGGAGGATTATTGTTTGTCCTGACGCATACGCAGATCATCGTTGGTATGATCCAAAAGCTTTCGGCAGGGACAGTGAATACTGCCAACGTCTTTGAGCCGCTTGGCGAACCCATGGAAGGCTTAAAGGATAATGGACAGTATGTGATCACGGAAATCAAGTATTCTGATCATTATCCGAACAGCTACCTTGATATTACTTATCCGAACAGGGACAGGGATGCATCAAACCCCACACTTATATACTTTCATGGGGGAGGCTTTTTTGGCGGAAGTAAAAGCGTAGGAGATCCGCTTGCTGAGAGTGATGCCACGGCGCTGCTGGATGATATCTGCGCAGAAGGATTTAATCTTGTAAATATTGATTATGTACTGGTGCCCGAATATTATTTCCCGGACCCCCTGGTTCAGGCAAATGAGGCATTCCTTTTCTTGACGGAGCATGCAGAAGAATATCATCTGGATATGAACAGGGTGGTGATCATGGGTTCATCTGCGGGTGCAATCATGACAAGCCAGCTGGGAAGCGTTATTACCAATCCGGAGTATGCCGGTATTTTAGGAATCAGCCCGGTATTAAAGCCGGAACAGATCGAAGCAGTCGTGCTTGATGATGCGCCTCTTGCTTATGATAAGTTCTCCCTGGGAACCAAAATTCTTGTAGGGAACTATGTAAAAGGCTCCATTTTCCTTAATCGTGAGGAGATAAAGAGATATAATAATATCCTATGGGTTGATTCTAATTATCCGCCTGCGGTACTTCTTGGCAGCGAATATTATGTGGATATGCGGGACATGGATACCGCCTTGACGGAGGCTGGAGTAACACATGTCCTGATAGATCCGCTGGCAGAGAGAGGTCTTGAGATGGCACATTGTTTTGTTGCGTCAGAGCGGGCAGATGATGTGGCGAGAGATGCATTTGAAAGAATGATAGGTTTTTTAAAGAACACGAGACAATAGAATCAGGATATTCGATGTTGCCGGCAGAGTGCAAAGAGCTCTGCCGGTTTTTTATTTCGCCATCTCCAACAACGTATCTCCGGTCAGCCGGTAGGTCGTCCATTCTTCCATAGGTACTGCGCCGCCAGCACCGCAAAGATGGAGCCCATGGACTGCCCGTATACACTGATATGTTCAATCTGCTTCTTTTCCCTGAGATGGCGGACCGCCGGAAGGAACATATCCAGCGGGATCCGGTCCGGCGAATCCGGCAGACCTTCTGCGCCAAACAAAGAGACCGCCAGGCCGGTGATCCCATAATCTGCGAACCGCTCCGCAAATTTGATGCCGGGAAGGAGGCTCTGTTCTCCGCCCATGATGACGATGACCGCCCGGTCACTGCCTTCATCCGGCTCGGCAAGATGGCCCGCAAAGCCATGCTGCGGAAAGTTGAAATCTTCGTGCTTCATTCCTTTATATACTCCACAAAGTGCCGGTACCCTTCCTGCGCATCTTCTACCAGAGGCATCATCGCATAACTGTGATACATTCCTTCACCAATCTCGACTGTCACATGGGTACCGAATTCCTCCAGCCTTCTTCGGATAGAGTCTGCACCTGCCAGGAACACCTCATCACCGCCAAAGCTCATATACACATCGCTCAGCCCGTAATAATTGCCAAGCTGGAGATATTTCATGTATTCAGGCACTTTTTCCCCGCCGGTCATGCCTTCCCAGATGTTTTCCGTTGCTTTCACACTCATGATCACATCGGTCTTTTCCAGTTCCCCGGCTCGGCGCTTTTCTTCCTCTGTCAGGAGCAGGGTTCCCGGCGATCCGGCATAGATCTTCCCGGGCATGGGCAGTCCCTCTCCTCTGTCATTAATATAGGACGCCATCCCTATGGCAAGATTCCCTCCCGAGGAGCCGCCCATGAAACAGATGTTTTCCGGCCTGTATTTCCGAAGCGTCTTTTTATAAAGCTCATACAACATTTCATAAACATCCGTTAATGTACTGCCTTCAAAAACCAGGGGATAATAAGGCAGAAGGATATTGATGCCTGTTTCCTTCGCCAGAGAAACTAATCCCTCGGCTTGCGACGGTTTCGGATATTTCAGCATGCCGCCGCCCACAAGGTAGATCCCGACCCGGTCTGTTTCCTTCCGGTGACGGTAATACAGTACTGCCTGTCCTTTTACCTCCCCCCGGCTGACAGAGATTTCAGGATCATGAAGTTCCGGAATTTCCACTCCCTTATAGGCTTTTTTGAATATCTTCTGCGTCTTTTCAGGTGTCCCCGCCATTATCCTTTTCACCGGAAGCATCCGAAAAGCTTTCAGCAGCATTCTGTACTTTAGAGTTTTCTGAGTCATTTTGTCCTCCGCCGGCACACAGAGCAGGCCCTGAGGAAAGTAGAACATGCACCGCGTGATTATATACTACTAACTTACATAAGAATACCTTTAATCC
>JAFWLM010000004.1 GCA_017511045.1 Lachnospiraceae bacterium
AAACGATCTACGAAACATATACCGGAAAGAAGCCAGATCTTATGCAGCGCAATCTGAAACTGCTGGCGGAGCAGGGCCTGCAGAGCAAAGTGACGATCCGCCTCCCTTTGATTGATGGTTTTAATACAGAAGAGGACAGGGTTAAAAGCGAGAAAGCCCTTAAAAAAATGGGCTTTGCTTCCTTTGACCGCTTTTCCTATGTTGTGAAAAAGGCATTGGAAAAACGGCAGAAATTGGTGCTTGACTGAGATACTTTCCTATGCTACCATGGTAGCACGCTAAAGTATTCAAAGGAGAGAACCATGGAAATCAACGAATCTGTCCTGCAAAGGAATGAACGCTATGTCTATGCTCTGCGGGAGCTTTATTTTCGTTACGGTTTTACGCCGTACCGCATGAGCAAGTTTGAAGAATACGATCTTTACGCGAGGAACAAAGACTTCCTCGTTTCTGATAATGTTATCACATTTACGGACACCGATGGCAAATTAATGGCCTTAAAACCAGACGTCACACTTTCTATTATTAAGAACAGCAAGGACGAACCGGATGTGATCCGCAAAGTCTCTTATAATGAAAATGTTTACCGTGTCTCTAAGGGCAGCAATTCTTTCCGCGAGATCATGCAGGCCGGTGTGGAATGCTTTGGCGCTGTGGATGATGCAGCAGTATGCGAAGTAGTCAAGCTGGCGGCAGAAAGCCTGAAAACGTTCTCGAAAGATTTTGTTCTTGCTGTTTCTGATCTGGATATCCTTCACACCTTCATTATGGATCTGACCCCGGATAAAGAAAAACAGGAGCAGCTTTATAAAGTTGTTTCGGAAAAGAATCCGGGCGGCATCCGAGCTATGGGATTGGATGCGGATAAGACAAATGCATTGATCGATCTGATTCTTTTAAGCGGTCCGGTCAAACAGATCCTTCCGGCCTTAACAGATTTTCTGAAAGATAAGGGCGGCAAATTCCTGACCATTCTGCAGGAGTTTTGTGAAAATGAACTGGCAGAGAATATTGTTGTAGATTTCTCTGTGACTGATGATATCAACTACTATAACGGTATCGTCTTTAAGGGTTTTATCCGTGATATTCCGGTTGCGGTATTGTCCGGCGGACAGTATGATAATCTAATGAAAAAAATGTACCGCAGCTCCCGCGCTATAGGGTTTGCGGTCTATACAGATGAGCTGGATTACCTGCAGGAAGAAGCAAGTGGTGCGGTGGAAGAAGAGCAGACCTTTTTAAATGTGGCTCTCCCAAAGGGACGTCTGGGTGAGAAGGTCTATGAGACGTTTGCGAAAGCCGGTTATGAATGTCCGGAGATCCTGGAGGAAAACCGGAAGCTGATCTTTGAAAATCCAGAAAAGAAAGTACGCTACTTCTGGGTCAAACCGTCTGATGTAGCCATCTATGTTGAGCGCGGCGCTGCAGATGTTGGCGTGGCAGGCAAAGACATCCTGATGGAATATGGACCGGATGTGAATGAACTGCTGGATCTTAAGACCGGTATCTGCCGCGTGGCAGTGGCTGCGCAGAAAGGCTATCAGGAAGATCCGGAACGGACGCTCAGAGTTGCAACCAAGTTTACAAACATCGCCCGGGATTATTATCAGTCCAAAGGCCGTGACATCGATATCATCCACCTGAACGGATCTATCGAGCTGGCGCCTATCCTGGGATTGTCAGACATCATCGTGGATATCGTGGAAACCGGCACCACGCTGAGAGAAAACAATCTGGAAGTGGTAGAGGAGATCGCACCGATCTCTGCAAGGCTGATCGCCAACAAGGCTTCCGGCAAATTTAAGAGTGCTGCCATCGGACAGCTGGTCAGAAACATCGCAGATATTATTGCTGAATAAATAAAG
>JAFWLM010000056.1 GCA_017511045.1 Lachnospiraceae bacterium
GAAAATGAAACAGTTTCCGGATGACAGAGAAGAATTGCTTATGTCCCTGAGAAATCAGAAATGCACAGTGCATGAAACGAAGATTGTAACAGCCGAACCACAATCAAAAGCGAATGAATTCTACAAAGCATTTGGTATACACTGCCCTGCATCATTCACTCGCAGTGATGGTAAGATAACTCCAATAAATGGAATTGGATTCAAATAAAATCAGACGTAGTTATACTTTATACCCGGGAATTCAGGATTATTGCTTATGTTATTTGCCAAATGATAATTCCATGAAATGCGATATTTAAGACCATTTTCCCAGCTGCAAGTTTTGCACTAAACTTCAGCTTCATCGGCAAAACATTGATTTTATATACTTTATAATGGTTTCAAGAAGAGTTCGATAAATCGGAATTTGCCGAAAGGTGACTTGATAATAGGTGATTCCCGTGATATAGTTCGTTCAATCAAAAGGGGATGAAGTCCTCCCTGAGTAGCTTACTCAAACCGCTGTAAACAGCTGATGACTTCTGTGACATGTTTGCGCAGAGGAAGTCAGCTTTTTTCTGCGATAAGGAGGAATAAAATTATGCTGCTGAGTCTTGCACTGATTCTCATCTTTGGAATGCTTACCGGATGGATCTGTCAGAAAATGAAACTGCCGAGCCAGATCGGATTGTTAATTACAGGAGCTGTTCTTGGCCCTTATATGCTTAATGTACTGGAGAACAGTATTCTGGGGATCTCCGCTGATCTCAGAAAAATAGCATTGATCATCATTCTTACAAGAGCAGGTCTGGGACTTGATATCTCAGGACTGAAAAAACTTGGAAGACCTGCATTGCTTATGTGTTTTTTGCCTGCATCCTTTGAACTGGCAGGGGTGATCTTGCTTGCACCGTTATGCATGGGCATGACAGTACTTGAAGCAGCCATTATGGGATCTGTTCTTGCGGCAGTTTCCCCTGCCGTTGTTGTCCCGAGAATGGTGAAACTGATGGAAGAGGGATACGGGACAAAAGAAGGAATACCGCAGCTGATTCTTGCCGGAGCGTCTGTGGATGATGTCTATGTCATTGTCCTGTTCTCAACATTCATATCCATGATGCAGGGAAACGGAGCGTCAGTAATCAGTTTCATCAATATTCCTGTTTCAATTCTGCTTGGCATCGGAATCGGTCTTCTGACGGGGATTCTGCTTGCGTCATTTTTTAAAAGATTTCACATCAGGGATACCGCAAAAGTACTGATAATCCTCAGTATCTCCTTTCTGCTGGTTGTCGCTGAAGATGCGTTGTCCGGTCCGATCACTTTTTCCGCATTAATTGCAATCATGTGCATCGGTATCGGCCTGCAGGAGAAAAGAGAAATTGTCGCGAAGCGGCTGTCTGTAAAGTATGGAAAGCTATGGGTTGCGGCAGAAGTGTTTTTGTTCGTACTGGTTGGAGTTGCCGTAGATCTGGGATATCTGGGTAATGTTGGTTTCAAAGCAATTATTCTGATCATCGGAGCACTCGGATTCCGGATGATTGGAGTTCTGCTTTGTCTGCTGAAAACAGGACTGAACTGGAAAGAACGGCTGTTCTGTGTGTTCGCATATATGCCGAAAGCAACGGTTCAGGCTGCAATCGGAGGGATTCCGCTTTCTCTTGGCTTCTCCTGCGGATCAACAGTTCTCACTGTGGCTGTCCTTGCAATCGTACTCACTGCCCCTCTGGGTGCATTTGCGATAGACTCTTCTTATATGAGATTATTGAAAAAAGGTAATTAAATCACGTGATGAAAAGTGACAAACTCCGGTTTGTCAAGAAATATATACAGGTGTGACGATGGATATCAGTGGAATCGATTATCTGGGGCTTGAGCGTGTGCTGAGGCGCGGCAGCGGAAAAATCATTGCAGAACAGGACGATGCGCTTTTTATACGTGACTCCATCAGCGAGGCATATTTCCTGGCGTGCGAAAACGCTGTGACCGGAATTTATCTGCTCGATCAGTATATCAGTCAGGACTGTAATTTACTGATGGTGTCAGACCATAGCACCGGAATAAATGCATTTGAACGATTCGGGTTTTCAGAAAAACTCGAATGCTGTAACTTCGCATATTTCGGGAAGAAGCCTGAGGTCAGCACTGAGCTGACTGTCAGGGCTGCAGAGGAGAATGATCTTGCGATGCTTATCGAAAACTACCGGCTGATCAGCCCGGAAGAGCTACAAAGCATTGTCAGAAGAAAAGGAATTCTTCTTGGCTATGATCAGGACAGGCTGATCGGCTTCATCGGTGAACATCTTGAAGGCAGCATGGGAATTCTTTATGTTTTCCCTGAATACAGACACAGAGGTTTTGGAACTGCGCTGGAGACACATCTCATCGCGAGAACGATGGAAAAAGGCGATATCCCGTTCGGCCAGGTTGAAAAGGATAATCTTGCCTCGTTAAGCCTTCAGAAAAAGATCGGTATGACAAAATCTGATCATCTGAATGTCTGGATGTGGAGGTAATCAGAAACATTCGCATCTGTGGACAGGCATTGCACAGTATCTGCCGGAAGAAAAACGAATCTGTTTCAGAAACATGAAACGGGAGGATTTTTATGAATATTGTCATTTTTGGTTCACAATACGGAACCGCAGAAAAGTATGCGGAAGAATTATCCGCACGTACGGGTTATGAATTGAAATCATATGAAGAAGCCGGCGATATTAATGCATACGGGACGATCATCTATATCGGCGCCTTGTATGCAGGAGGTGTCATGGGCATGAAAAAGGTATTCAAAAACATGAAGGATCCCTCCGCACATAAAATAGTCATTGCCACGGTAGGCCTGGCGGATCCCGAAGACAAAGAGAATACAGATACGATCAAGAGGGGGATGAAAAATCAGCTTCCGCCGGAAGTGTTCCGCAATGCCATGATTTTTCATTTAAGAGGCAGAATCGATTATTCGAAACTTGGCTTTAAGCATAAAACCATGATGAGTCTGCTTTATAAAAAGGCGGTTAACCTTCCGGAAGAAAAGAAAACCGCCGAAGTAAAGGCGATGATTGAAACATATAACAGGCAGGTTGATTTTGTGGATATGCGAAGCCTGGATCCGATTATCCGGGCACTTTAAATATACATGCCCGGTACACAACGGAACAGGGAGAAGACCCATGGAATACATTGCCGCAGCAATTGACATGGCCGACGCAATACGCTTCGTCCTGCATACAACCATCAGAACCGTGTATCCCAGATTTTATCCGCAGGAAGTGGTCGATTTTTTCTGTGCTCATCACAGCAGAGAACATATTCTTGAGGGAATCGCTTCCGGAAATATGGGCGTGCTGATCGATGGAGGTGAAATCATCGGAACCGGATGCTTTCACGGGAATCAGATCACAGGAGTTTATGTGCTGCCTGAATATCAGAACAGAGGCTGCGGCACAATGATCATGGACTATCTGGAAAAGAAGATTGCTGAAAACTATTGCACAGTTGAGCTGGACGCCTCTCTGGCGGCGGTCTTTCTGTATGAGCACAGAGGATACAGAACCATCGGACACGGGAAATACGATCTTGAGAACGGTGTTCAGCTGGTATACGAAAAAATGGAAAAAAAGCTGTGAATCAACCGCGGACTTCACGCTTTCCAGAAGTTCAGCACATGAATTCATGCTTTCACGGCGATCGGGAAATCGTGATCCGGCATCAGGATTCCATTGTGTAGGATGAAGAAAAGCCTTGTAGAACGGCGATGCAAAGGATCTGTTACGGTAATGGAGCGTCCTGTAAAAGCCATCTGACAGAAAGGCTTGTTCATTTTCGGACAAACTCAGGCTGTATGAAGCAAGACAGAAAGCCGGTATGACAATGGACCGGGCTGCGCCGGCGGTTCATTACAGTCAGACAGAGCCGGATGAGGAAGCGTAGAAATAATTGCGCAGACAACTTCCGGTTTGGAAGGAGTTCGATCGATTGTGATCTGCAGAGGATTTGCTGATGAGAAAAGAACTGTCGGAAATGACACTGGAAGAACTGTGGGAGTTATTCCCCATCTTTCTTGTTCCGCCCGATCCTCGATGGAACGATTATTACAGGGAGACAGAAACAGAAATTGCCGACCTTCTGAAAGGTGATTCTGTAAAAAGAATCAGTCACATCGGAAGTACAGCGATCCATGGCATATGGGCCAAGAACATTGTCGACGTGCTGGTTGAGCTGTCTGAAAATGCAGATTTGGAAGAAGCCACTCACATTATGGAACAGAACAGTTTTATCAGAATGTCAAAAGAGAAGGGACGGATTTCACTGAATAAGGGATATACAGAAGATGGCTTTGCGGATCAGGTTTATCACATTCATCTTCGATATGCAGGGGATAATGATGAGCTGTATTTCCGCGATTATCTGAATGAACATCCGCAGATCGCAAAGGAATATGAAGTATTGAAGCTGGAATTATGGAGGAGATTTGAGCATGACAGAGATGCTTATACCGAAGCGAAAACGGATTTCATACGCAGATGGACAAAAGAAGCTCGCTCACTCTATGGCAGAAGATACTGATTAATATCAGGGAGAAGAATAAGATGAAAGCGATAAAAACAAGCATGTCATTTCTTTTGGCCGTAATGACAATTGCATCAGCGTCTGCCTGTTCCGTTGTGAAGAAAGCGGATGAGGACTCAGATTCTCCTGCGAACGACGCATTGTATTTTTCAAATCAGAAGGTTCGCGAATCACCTGCATGGGTAACGGATCTTGAAGCCGCAAAGGATGCGGAGGTGAATCAGCTGATCGTTGTTGCCGGAGCGGATAAAACGACCGCATATGTTACGATGCACGAAAGAAGCCAGGACGGCACATAGCATCAGATCATCGCAGCCCCCGGATTTGTTGGCCGGGATGGTTTGGAAAACGCCAATATTCATGATGCTTATACGCCCGTCGGCACATTCACGATTGACAGGGCCTTTGGACTGGCAGACGATCCGGGTTGTCAGATGGAGTATATCCGGGTGGATGAGAACTATTACTGGTCCGGAGATGCACGTCCCGGAATGCATTTCAACGAACTCGTTGATATCAAAGATGTTCCCGGGCTTGATACAGAAAACAGCGAGCGTATCTCTGATTATGACTATGCATACCGGTCTGTTCTGAACATGGGGTATAACCCGGAATGTGAAGAAGAAAAAGGTTTTGCATTCTTTCTGCATTGCCTGACCCCGGATGGTATTTATACCGGCGGATGCGTAGGGGTACCGGAAGAAA
>JAFWLM010000057.1 GCA_017511045.1 Lachnospiraceae bacterium
ATGTTCTCTGAACTAAAAAAGGAAATTTCCTCCGCAAATCGAATCGATATGCTTGTTTCCTTTATCAAATGGAGTGGGCTGCGGCTTATTATAGAGGAGCTGCGCACATTTGCTCAAAACGGAGGAAAATTGCGCATAATCACTACTTCCTATATGGGGGCGACAGACATTAAGGCGATTGAGGAGCTTGATAAAATCCCAGGTGCAGAAATAAAGATCAGCTACGACACGAAGCGCACGCGACTGCATGCGAAGACATATGTGTTTTATCGCGAAACAGGCTTCACGACGGCTTATGTCGGTTCTTCAAATCTTTCAAATGCAGCCATTTCCAGCGGTCTCGAATGGAACGTCAAGCTGACGGAATATGATCAGCCAGCGACGATCCAAAAGATAAATGCGACATTTGAGAGCTATTGGAACTCTTCTGAATTTGAATTCTACAACTATGCAGAAAGAGACCGCCTTAATAAGGCATTGAAGGCGGAGAAAAACTATGGCGAAGGTACAAAAAGAGAGTTTTTCTTCGATATAAGACCATATCCGTATCAGCAGGAGATTCTGGATCGTTTGAATGCGGAGCGGGAAATTAGGGGAAGATATAAGAATTTAGTAGTTGCAGCGACGGGAGCATACGCTAAAATGCAGACAGGTCGAAAAACCTTGTAAATACAAGGAATTTCGGACCTGTCTTTCTTAATTTATGCTCATAAAAAATGCCCGACCGGACGGTCGGGCGGAAAGGAGATGACCTTATTCCTCTTTCATTTCCAGCTTTTCGGGTTCCTTTCGCGAACGGCCTCTTAGCTTCTTCCCGGTTGAGAGTAATGGGGAAGACTGGATCACTTTCCAAAAAGAGGTGATGAAATTCTTTGGGAGAGTATCATATGGGATTCTCAGTACCCTGCAGATTGCCCTGATACCGAAGTTTGTATCAGAACCGTTCTTCTTGTATTCATCGATCAGGTCCGTCATCAACGCTTCTGTGCTGTTTTCCTCGTCCATAGTGGTGGAGTCATCGAGGTGCCCCTCACGTATATCTTTGAGGATATTCATGAGGTCTCTCTGAATGAGAATGCGGAAGAAGTCTGTTTCCTCGACCTGTGAAACCTGCAGAGTCTGCATCCACAGATCTTCCGGATCTGAAATATGGGATCCTACCAGGCTCCGTCGGACTAATTCATAACTTCTGTTCAGATTTTTGAAAGCTTCCCCTGCCATACGATCAACATAGATTTCAGAATCAGTCATGAGTCTTCTGAAATCTTTGTGGCAGATGATCTCTGAAAGAAGTCTGGTATTGAATTTAGCATTTCTCAGAACATTGATTGCCTTATCACTCAGGTGCAGCTCTTCAATTGGTGTAAGCACTTCTGTTGTGTTTTCAGTCTCACCAATTATATAGGATACAGATACTTGATAATACTTTGCCAGTGCCTGGAGGATGCGAAGATTCACATCTTTATCCTCGTTGTTCTCATAGACACTGATGGTGGCTTGGGAGATGCCGGTTGCGGACGCGACATCCTCGATTTTCAGATTCCGGCTTACCCGGAGATCTTTGAGACGTTCAGAACGCGTGAGTTTAGTATACATGGAATATCTCCTTGGTATAGTAAGTATTGGTTCCGAAACACGACGAGTACTATGGTATCAGCAGAATGTGAATGAAGTGTGAATCGAAAGTGTGTTTGCAAATAATTGCATTTCTTTCATTTTTAAAGCGTAAAATGGGGAATATTAAGGGCATCGGATTCAATCTTTCATATATACGGGGTGTCAGCATTATATCTGATAGACTGCCATCGAAGACGGAAAGCAAATTAAATGACCGTCTTCGGCGGCTATCATTCGGATCAAGCTATGCCGGGATGCATTATATATGCGGAGCGAGCCAGGAGTGAGACACAACGACACAGCACCGAACAGGGGATATGCCTGTCAGGAACCGCCGGAGGAGAAGAACGGCAAACCGATCAGGATCTGAATCAAAATGAGCATGAAATGATAATAATGTGAATGGTCAGGGGACTGCTCACACATTGTCTTATAGAAAGACTGTTTTCTATATCAATGTGTCTGCAGTCTTTTTCATTTCACGGAAAGGACACATGAGTATGTATAAGCCGCGCAACAGGCGTCAGCATACGCAGTGTCCGATACTTGCAGACATCTGCAAAAACAATTGTACAAGGAGACCGAAGAATGCAAGAGACAGAAGTAAAAAGAAAACCCGGTTCATACCTTGTGGATTATTCCATCTTTATGGATGACTGCGTGGTCATTCTGGAGACCGGGATTCGTATGCTGGCAGCGTATCAGCGTGAATACGACAGGAGATTTCGTGAGATTCTGACATCACGGAAAGTGGCAGGGGAGTCCGGAACGTCGGCAATCCCCGACAAGTCCGGGTACAGAATCATCAACGGCTACCGCGTCCGTGAGATTTTCTCAGGTGAGGAAAGTCTCACCAGCCTGCTGACGAGGTATTTCGAGCGGAAGGTAAGCGTTATGTATTAAGGCGGTGACGACGATGGCAGAAGAAAGAACGTACAGAACCGCGGCCTACCTCCGGCTTTCCAAAGGCGACAGCGA
>JAFWLM010000058.1 GCA_017511045.1 Lachnospiraceae bacterium
CAGATCTTTTGCAATCTCCGGTTTGAAATCCATATTCGCAAGAATATCTTTTTCCAGATCGATTCCCGGAGCAATTTCGATCAGTGTCAGTTTTCCGTCGATCAGCTTGAATACGCAGCGTTCCGTAATATAAAGGACATTCTGATCTTTCGGTGCCTTCTCAGCAGAGAATGTGATCTGTTCCACATTCTTTACAAACTTACGGATCTTTCCTTCCTGTACGATCTCCAGCTTTCCGTCGCCGATCTTATATTTTCCTTTTGCCATAAAGGTTCCGCAGAAAATAACTGTTTTCGTAGCACTGGTGATGTTGATAAAACCGCCAGGGCCGGTCAGAGAAGGACCAAACTTGGACACGTTGTTATTGCCTTTTTCATCGATCTCTCCGATACCCAGTACTGTAACATCCAGATTTCCGCCGTCGATCAGATCGAACATATCATTATGTGTCATGATCGCATCCGGATTCCATGCACTGCCGAAGTTTGGAAGTGCTGCCGGAACACCGCCGACCATACCGGACTCTGTACTAAGAACGATATCATCAATGTAGCCTTCTTCTGCAACGATGGCTGCTGTATCTGCTGCCATACCGATTCCCAGATTAACTACGTTTCCTTTCTTCAGAGCTGCTGCGCAGCGGCGGCAGATGACTTTACGTTCGGAAAGATCCATCGGTTTGATACGATCGACCGGTTTCTTCACGTTGCCGCAGAAAGCAGGTTCATAGTAAACGC
Organism: Lachnospiraceae bacterium; assembly: GCA_017511045.1. Lineage (GTDB taxonomy): Bacteria > Bacillota > Clostridia > Lachnospirales > Lachnospiraceae > RGIG5612. Next base: position 738 of record JAFWLM010000058.1, read on the forward strand.
CTTCGGTCTGCCAGCAGGCATCTGTTGTTGTTGCCTGCACTACATAGTCGACCAGGATTCCAGGGATCTTTACATCCTTTGGATGAAGAGTTCCTGCTTTTGCGATATATTCCACCTGAACGATAACAATACCGCCGCAGTGCTTGACTGCTTCTGCGATAGAAAGTCCTTCGTTCAGCACGGACTCATGCTCAAATGTCACGTTGCCGTTTTCATCTGCAGTTGTGCCGCGGAGGATCGCAACATCTACCTGGAAGGATTTGTAGAAAAGATATTCCTCTCCTTCAAACTCGACCAGTTTACAGATATCCTCTTTTGTCACATCGTTCATCCGGCCGCCTTCCAGACGCGGATCCACAAATGTACCCAGTCCAACTTTGGTGAGCATACCCGGACGTCCTGCAGCAATCTCTCTCCAGAGATTTACAATGACACCCTGCGGCAGGCACCAGCATTCCAGCTGATTATCCACTGCCAGCTTATTCAGAGAAAAAGCACTTCCAACGTGCGCTGCACTCCATTTTGTTACCAGACCAGGACCTGCTTCGCCCAGCCGGGTGATACCCCGCTCTTTCCAGTCGCCCATAGCGCTTCCCTGTTTGATACTCAGGTTGCAAGGATGACCGGTCTCTTTAAAATTATCCCGGATCGCGCATCCAATTTCTTCTGCCCAACCGGAAAGTCCCATGCCTCCGCAGGCAACAGTTGCCCCGTCCGGGATCAGCTGTGCTGCTTCTTTTGCAGTAATGATCTTTGCCATAATTTATTTTCCCCTTTCCAAAATAAAACAATACCTTTCCTTGTGCTCAAGTATATCTTTTTTCTTTTCTTTTTGAAATGGCTTGACGCTTCTATTTTTATACCTGTTTTCAGCAATAATAGAAGAAAACTTCTATTTTTTCACTTGTTTTCCGATATGAATGTTCTTATAATTGAGGTAAGAATTCGATCGGGGGCAGAAAGATGGCAGTAACCTTATCCACAAAAGAAAGTTCCTACATTTCGCAGGTGATCTATCGGATCAATCTTTGCGATTCCTTTTCCGACCTTTCCCGGATCCTCCTGTCACAGATCAAAACCATCATCCCCTTTCGAAAAGCGATGGCGCTCAGGGTCACATCGCTCAACAATGAGTTTATTTATGATGAACCTTATTTCTCCGGCCAGGAGGATGAAACCTTTGATGAATCAAGATTTGTAGAAGGAAATTACCGTTCTATCTGGTGGGAATATATGGAAGCTCCCTGGAGCAGTGTTTTTCGCGCAACAGATTCCCGGGATGAAGAAGAATGGCAGAACTCTGCCCTTTACAGAGAAGTTTACAAACCGCAGAAACTCTATTATGCCCTGCAGGCCACCTTTGTCCGCAACGATATCAAGCTGGGAATGATCGGCCTTTACCGCAGAAAAGAAGACGGCGATTTTACAGAAAAAGAGCTGTTCATCATGGAACTGCTGAAAGTCCATATTGAGTTAAAACTGTTCCGCCTTGTGACCCGGTACCGGGGCTTTAAGACAGATCCGAATGCGCCGGGCTTTTCCGTTCCAAAAGCATTTATTGCTGACTATGCTCTTACCCGCCGGGAAGAAGAGATCATCACGATGATGTTAAACGGGATTGCCGATCCTGCTATACAGGATGAACTGTGCATTACCAAATCCACATTTGAAAAACACATCCACAATATATACAAAAAGACCGGCACGAAAAACCGTGTCGGCCTGTTTGGCATCTTTCGAGGTTAACAGATCAATTCTTTTTCCTAAGCGGAGTCGTTAATATGTCCCGATTCAGCAAACCCATCCGGGTTGCCTGATTCACCATTTCTACCTGCAGCAGCATCTGATTTGCAGCTGCTGACACAATTCCAAAGAGAATATCAAAGACCATTGCCGGGATCAGTGCATCCTCCGGTACGTTCAGCATTTTAAAGATCACCATAAAAACAAGAAGGCTGACACCAGGAACCGGCGGTGCCGCTTCCATCAGGATCGCAGCAAATAAAGCGGCGATCGCATACCAGACCCAGGTAACCTGGACCTGATACAAAGAAGCGATCCAGACGAAAAACACCAGTGTTCCCAGAATGCTGATCGGCATATAAAGAACAATTCCGTTGGAAAGACTGACTTCTGTAAAATCGCGGTCAATACCCAGCTGCCTTGTGCAGGAGTATTCCGTCTCGCCGTAAGAAGCGCTGATAGAGCCTCTCCGAAGTGCTGTCAGGAACGGCCGTTTCATTTTGGAAAGAAGAACCTTTATTGGTACATGTTTTGTCAGGGATAATCTCACTACAGAAAAGAACAGCACGAAAGCAGTTAAAACAATCGACAAAGCAAGCGGCTGCCAGAGTTTTAAAAACAGATTCAACTGACCTTCTATGATCACGATTCCAAGTAAAAGACAAGTAAAGACCGGAACCAGATAGCTGATCCATTCTGCCATCAGAAGACAAACACTGTTGATCTGATTGATGATCCGGATCAGATTTGGCACCTGCCCGCGCAGGATATTCAGCATGACGCCTAATATTAATGCCATAAAAATCAACTGCGGTGTGTTAGCCTCTATAAATGGGCTGATGATATTAGCCGGTACAAACTGGAAAAAGAAATTCACTACCTCTGCAACCGTTACATTGTTGATCGGCTGGCTTGAAACCGTCACATGCTGGATCAAAGAAGCAATGACGACGATAAAAACAGCAATGGCTGCAGAGATCAGAAAATATCTGCCTACGATCAGTTTGCTGCTCGCACCTTTGATCGATAACCGCTTCATGCCAAGCACAGTCGTAACGACCATAAAAAAGATCACCGGACCTGAGATCAGATTCAGACCACGGACCCAAAGATCAAATACCGGCGTCAGCCAGCTGCCAGGAATGGTAAGGGATGCTTCCGGAAGAAAGCTCTTTATCAGAAGCCCGGCAATCAGCGCTATAGCCAGGGCAATTGCTAACCGAAGGATCGGATTCATTTTATGCGACGGAATGCCGATCCGGATGATGTTGCGGTTTCCGGAATAATAGAACTGCGGCCGGATACCCAGGGTATTCAATACAGAACTGTTCCAATCTTCCTGGTCATTTTCCTGTTTCACAAGCGGATTGAAATTAGTTCCCTCCAGCTCCACTGTCACATTCGGGTTTCCAAACCGCCAGTTCATGGAAATCTGGAATGGATGATCCTCGCCAAACTGTTCCCTGAAACGCAGCAGCAGTTCTTCGATGGTCAGACGGATCCGCAGCTTGTTCTGTCTTTCTACTCCGCTCGAATCCAAAGCCTCTTCCAGAAAAGCTGAACAGGCATCGATATCTCTTCCTCTTAACAAAAAAGTTCTTTTTGCACTTTTAAACTTCATTTCTAACGAGCTCTTTGTTTGAAAGCCTATGTTTCTTCTTTATGATACAGCCAGTCAAAGTACCCCGCAACCAGTTTTGTGATCCTACAGACTAAAAACTGCACGGTGAATTACAGAAGTAAATATGCTAGAATGAATAGGAACAAACGTATCATCCTTGTTTGACAAAGAAAAAGAAATGACTGAAATGAAAAACTATGCAATTATCGGCTTTGGCTGCGCAGGATATCATGCAGCAAAAGCGATCAGGAAAAATGACCCGGATGGAAGGATCGTTGTTTACAGTGACACTGCGGATCCTCCATTTAATCCTATGCTGAGTACCTATTATGCATCGGATGCTCTTCCTCTGGAAGGCACTTTTCCATTCGGTTCCATGGAAGAGATCG
>JAFWLM010000059.1 GCA_017511045.1 Lachnospiraceae bacterium
GGGAGAACATCAGGAATTTTTTGCAGATGATATCCGCTATAATTTTCTTGTAAACAGAAGGCCTGAAGTTTACTGAGAAAGTAGGTAAATTTCAAATGATTAAAAGTGAATACGACAACATCGATGAACTGGTACAGGATGACATCGACGATTTTGATGACTACGAATCCGCAAAAGAAGGATACGATCTGATGCTGAAAGCCATGAGCCTGACAGATATCCAGAGGACAATGCTGAAAGGCAGTCTTGCATACCTGGAAGAGATGCTCAGGAAAGAGATTATGGCTGAGGTTGAAACAAAGAAAGAGAAAGCCAGATTTACACGTATCGGCAGCTTTACCTTCCAGTATGATGATCAGGTTTATGGTGACACGAGAAGTATCAAAGGTCACGAAATCATCGAATGGATCCAAAGGAATCGTTTTGAAGACATTTCCCTTTACTGCGATGTCGAATGTTTGTATGCCCGGATGATCGACATAGATAACGACCGGCATTGCAGAGAGAGCTATGTTCGCTGGAATACAAAGCACGCAAAGTACGAAGTAATCGACAATGTTCTTGAGGATTGAAAGATCCTAATGAGGCGTCCGCAATGGATGCCTTTCTTAATTTGAAGGAGGTGATACTCATTGGACGGAGTATTGGATAACTTAGAGAATGCCCTACGGACATGGGCTGATAAGCTGGCGGAGATCTGGAACCTGCTTACCCAGGATCCGGAGACCTTCCGCGGCGGAACAATCTGGAGCATCATACAAAGGATCCACGGATCATTACAGGCAATAGGATTGGCTCTGCTGGTCCTGTTTTTCTTATATGGAGTCGTAAAACAGACTACAAGCCTGAGGGAAGTGAAACGACCGGAAATGGCACTGAGGCTTTTTCTTCGCTTTGCCGTCGCAAGAGTCCTGGTGGTATATGGAATGGACTTCATGACATCGATCTTTCAGATCTGTCAGGGAGTCATCAATCGGATTATCAATACGGTTGGCGTCGGAGGTCCACCTTCCGCGACTCTTCCTCAGGAGATCATAGATGCTGTCGGTGACGCCGGATTCCTGGAGTCGATACCTTTATGGGCTGTTACGCTGCTCGGAGGCATATTCATTACGATTCTATCTTTTGTGATGATCCTGACGGTCTATGGCAGATTCTTCAAGCTGTATATGTACGCTGCCATTTCTCCGATTCCTCTGGCAGCAGCGGCAGCGGAAACAACACAGAATATCTCTGTGACTTTCATGAAATCCTATGCCGGTGTCTGCCTTGAGGGAGCGATGATCGTACTGGCGTGTGTGATCTTCTCAGCGTTCTCCGCCTCTCCTCCTACAGTGCAGACTGGCGTCAGTGCGGTATCAATGATCTGGAACTATGTCGGAGAACTGATCTTCAATATGCTGATCTTGGTCGGTACAGTCAGAATGTCGGACAGACTCGTGAAAGAAATGATGGGGTTATGAGTAATGGAAGTAAGAATCAACAAAGAAGTAAGAAGCTACACCGAAGCCATTTTCTTCGGTCTGAATCCAAGACAGTTTGTCTTCTCAGGCATTGCCTGCGGAGCAGCGCTGATCACGTACTTTGTGGCCAGTAAGTTCTTCAATACAGAGATCGTCAGCTGGTTATGCATCCTGGCAGCCCTTCCCTTTGGAGCGTTGGGGTTCATCACCTTCCAGCAGATGAAGACAGAGGACATACTGAAGCATTTTATGTATTCGATCATTCTGCAGAGCAGGATCCTGATTGATAAACCGTGGAATCTCTATTATGAGATCTCCAAAGACATCAGAGAAAAAGACAGAAAGGAATCACTCGTTTATGATAAAAAGCTACTTAAAGCTCTTAAAGCAGAACAAAGAAAAGTTCAGAGTACCAAGAACCGTACAGCAGACCATCCCGATAGACACGATCTATAAGGATGGTATTTTTCGTATTGGGAACAAGTACTCCAAAAGCTATCGGTTCATCGATATCAACTATGCCATTGCTTCGGAGGAAGATAAGCGGGATCTCTTTCTGAAATACGGAGAACTGCTCAATTCTTTTGACTCATCCGTCATGGTGAAAATCACGATCAATAACCGGGAAGTCGATCTGAAGAAGTTTGAGGAGGATATCCTTATCCCCTACAAGAACGATGCAATCGATGTTTACCGGAAAGAATACAATGACATGCTGCTGGAGAAGCTGTCTGAATCTGACAACATGATTCAGGAGAAGTATATTACAGTCACAGTTTTTAAGAACAATATCAAGGAAGCAAGATCTTTCTTCTCCCGTGCAACTACGGAATTATCTGCTCATTTCAGCAAGATCGGATCCAGATGCATCGAACTGGATGCCAATGAGCGTTTGAAGATCCTCCATGATTTCTATAGAGGCGGCAATACTGACTTTGATTTTGATATCAAGGATTCCATGCGGAAAGGCCATTCTTTCAAGGATCAGATCATTCCAAGAATGCCGAAGTACAAGAACAAATACTTCCGTTTCGATAACCGGTATGGCAGAGTCCTGTATCTGAGCAATTATCCTGGTTTTCTCAAAGACAAGTTTGTCTCGGAGATGTGCTCACTCAATAAGAACCTGATGTATTCCATGGATCTCTTCTCCATTCCTATGGATGAAGCGGTACGTGAAGTCGAGAACAAATTGCTTGGAGTAAATACCAATATTACCAACTGGCAGCGCCGTCAGAATGCGAATAACAACTTCTCGGCTGTTATCCCCTACGACATGGAGCTGCAGCGTAATGAGTGCAAGGAGTTTCTGGATGACCTGATGGTCAGGGATCAGAAGATGATGCTCTGCAATATCATGATCGTCCATCTGGCAGATTCCCTGGAAGAACTGGATCAGGATACGGAAACGCTCAAGACTATCGCAAGGCAATCGATGTGCGAGTTGTCCACCCTCTACTTTGCTAGCAGGCAGCTGATGGGACTGCAGACCGTGCTGCCGATCGGCGTGAACAAGATAGATATCGTGCGTACTCTTATCACGGAAAGTGCATCCGTATTTGTACCGTTCCGTGCTCAGGAGATCATGGATAAAGGCGGCATCTGGTACGGCCAGAACAAGCTGACCAATAACCCGATCCTCTGCAATAAGGAGAATCTGCAGAACCCGAATGCCTTCATTCTGGGTGTTCCCGGTGCTGGGAAATCATTTCTCACGAAAGAAGAGATCGAATTCATCATCATGTCTACCGATGATGATGTCCTGATCTGCGACCCGGAAGGAGAATATGATCCGGTTGTTAAGGCTTTCGGTGGCGAAGTCATCACGATCGCTGCAGGCAGCAAGGATCACATCAACGCCCTGGATATGTCTGAAGGTTATGGTGATTCCGGCAATCCGATCATCGATAAGAGCCAGTTCGTCATGTCGCTGTTTGAGCAGCTGGATAACACTCATAAAGGCATTACTCCGGTAGATCGAAGCATCATCGACCGCTGCGTCTCACTGATCTATGACGAAGCAAGAGAACAGGGCTTCACTCCTACTCTGAAGAGTTTCCGCTCTATCCTGCTGCGCCAGCCGGAACCTGAAGCCAGATCACTTGCTCTGAAGCTCGAACTCTTTACAGACGGATCTCTGGACGCATTCGCTCATGAGACCAATGTCGATATGACGAACCGGATAATTTCCTACAACATCTTCAATCTCGGTAAGCAACTGAAGACCATGGGGCTTCTGGTGATCACTGATGCCATGATCAATCGCGTAAACGAGAACTGGCGGAAAGGAAAAAGGACTCATCTTTTCATCGATGAGATCCATGTGATCTTTGAAAACGAAGAGAGCGCAACTTTCTTTGCGTCTGCCTGGAGGCAGTTCCGCAAGAGAGATGCCTATCCTACCGGCATTACTCAGAACGTAAAGTATCTCCTCGCTTCCCAGCAAGGCACCAGCATGCTGTCAAACAGTGAGTTCATCGTCATGTTGAACCAGTCACCGAACGACCGGGAAGATCTTGCAGAGCTTCTGAAGATCTCTGAGGAGCAGATGAGCTTCATTACGAACGCCGAGACAGGCTGCGGTTTAATCAAGTATGGTGCAGCACTGGTACCCTTCGTGAATAAGATGCCACAGGGAAAACTCTATGCCATGAATACGACTCGTCCGGCGGATCGAAAGGATGACCGATATGACAGGAATGAATAGAACGATCAAGACAAGGGAGACTGTTTTAAGTGTAAAAACGGCGGATCACAAGAAGAATCTGGCTCATTACATGAAGCAGTCTTCCATCCGCTCCAAACAGTCCTCCTTCCGTAACAAAGAAGATCAGCACCAAGAAGCAGACTATGAGGCAAGCCCTCAGGGCATGGCTATCGATGATATCCAGACCGCCTGGAAGAAATCGGTATATGAATCTAAGTTCCGTACTGAAAGAAGGATCCGCCAATATCGGCAACATCGAACTGAGCAAAGGAATCTGGATCCGGTAACCGGACAGCCGATCAGGCAGAACCGAGTGCCTGTAATGCGCAGAATCACTGCTCCGATCCGTAACTCCTATCAGATGCAGATGGTCCGAAACACGATTCATCACTATGCAGAATCTTTCCGAACATATAACCGCTTTACAGCCGTTGTGAGCAGCATCTTCTCCGGGACCGGTAAAGTGTTCAGAGTCGGTTCAAAAGCCCTCAAAGGCACCGCCAAGAGCCTTTCTACGCTTGTTTCTGCAGGAAGCGGGGTCTTACTCATCATTACCATGACACTCTTCTTCGGCATGTTTTCTTCGTTTACGAACACTTCTGTGCTGGCACAGGGAATCGAGATTCCGGAAGCATCTGTCCAACCGGATTTCACAAATGATGAAGCCTGGGGTGAGAACAATCCCTATACACGGTTAGGCTTTACTGGTCAGTGCACATGGTTTGCCTGGGGCAGGTTCTATGAGATCTATGGTTATGATCCAGGCTTTACAGGAGATGGATGGTCTTGTGCGTCTCAGCTTGTCACAGCGCATCCGGATAAGTTTGAATTATCTTATGCACCGGCAGCCGGTGCTGTCTTCTCTACGATCGGACATAATCATGTCGGGATCGTTATTGCTGTAGATGGAGATAAAATAACCATCCAGGACGGAAACCTGGATGGCGTTTCGAATACTTTTTTGGAAGCAATGACCGATTGGAAAGAAGAAACCATGACTATCGATGCTTTTGTAGCTCATCATGGTGGTGTGATATATGCTGTTCCGAAACTGATAGAAAGCGAGCAATCTCATTAAAATGACTGCTCGCTTTCAGCCTCTTTTTCAATTCAGCTTTTGTCTGAATTCACAATTTTCATTTTGATCTCAGAAATCACTCAGCGGGCAAAGATCACCCGGCAGCTCTCATTCTCACTTGTCTCGATCTCGAACCGGTTGATTTCATTTTCAGGATCGGCGCCATCCAGGATATGAACAGTATTTTCCTGATCCAGCAGATAGATATATTCACTGTCCGCACTCATTGAACGGTATGTCCCGCTGAATATGAATTCTTCAGCTGTGCCTGAGATCATATCAATCCTGGTGATCAGAACATCGCTTCTTTGCTGTGCCTCTGCCAGCAGCAGATACTGATCATCCTGTACAACCGGTATTCCATCCTGAGAGAACATCAGATCTCTTCGGATCACATCACCGTTTGAAAGATCAATGATAAACATTGTCCGGTATGACTCGCTGCTGTTCATATGCCAGGCCATGACAATCATATGATCATTCTGCATGCAGCTGAACACATTGCCGACCGTATCATCCAGAAGAATCTGTCCGGATAACTGATTTAAATCTGAATCATATATATTTGCTTTGAGGTTAGTGCCATCCTGAACTGTCAACAAACAGACTCTGCCATCCACAGCTCCGACTGCCCTGACAATCAATGCTTCTGTTTCGATTGATTTCATCTGCATCGAATCAAGATTAAGCCGGTCGAGCGTCATGATCGACGGTGACCCGCCGTCTGTTTTTGCAAAATAGACATTCCGTCCTTCTGCAGCCGTGAACCTTGCAGGTTCTGTTTTCAGCTGATTAACTGTTCCGTTTTCGATATTCAGTGCATAGAGAGTCTTACCCGGTTTGAATTCTTTGTCCGTATAACCCGGCACAAGCCAGATTTCATCTTCACTTTCAGGCAGTGAATGTTCTTCATCGACAAGTCCGATCTCAATATCTGTACTTTGATGTTCACCGTTTTCGTCTATAACAACAAGTCTTCCAGAGCGATCGGAATAATCTGTTACCGTGACTGCCGCCTTCCAGCCTTCGGGTAGGCTGAAGTCTGCCTGATTCATTGACGGAGCAGTTCTGCACCCACATAGAACCAGTGCTAAGAACAAACTGATATATTTCTTCATCGGATCACCTCTTCTGCAAGTCTGTATTTCCGGTAAATGCTGTAAACCTGCCATATGAGAAGAATTAACAGACACGATACACCAAGTGGATTTACAAAGCTCCATAAGAATCTGTATCTTGTCACAAATGATGTACTGGCAGCTGAATATGTGCCGGATTCCAGGAAGCACAGAAGTACATTGACGAACAGATAAACGCTCATCATTGTACTTAGAAACGGAAAATATCTGATTTTACTCTGGAAAAAGAAGAGTACTGTCAGAACCATGCAGATTATTGGCAGTATACATAAAACAGCTGCTGTTCCTTCTGTCATCAGAGTGACAGCCTGTGATGCAAAGAAGATCAACGCAATGATTCCGGAGATTCGCTGACTCAGTTCACCCTTGAAGGAATACCTGATTCCTGCAAGAAGTACAATGAGGATGCTGACTGTCATAAGAATATCTGAAGCCTGCCTGATATATGCCGCAGCGCTGCCGTCATGGACTTCGGGAAACAGAAAGAATCCAATCAGTCTGATCACAAAGGCAATGGCTGCCAGGGTATAAAGTGATGTCTGTATACGCCCGTCCCGGTCATTCTCCATCACAGGTGCCTTCTTCACATATTCAGGAAAATCATTGGCGAACACTATCTGATCGAGCGGCACTTCATAAAAGTCTGCCAGTTTCTTAGCCGTCATGAGATCAGGATAGCGCATCCCGGATTCCCATCTTGATACGGTTGCTGCAGTGACGAAAAATGTTTCAGCGATTTCCTGCTGAGTTAAGCCGCGCTGTTCGCGGAGTCTTTTTAGATTAGTACCGAATTCACTCATACATTCGTCCTCCTGCCCTTAAATTATAACTAAACAGGGAAAATTGGTATTTCCGTAATGGTAAGGGCTGTTTTCAAGCATATTTCCGGTTGAAAACAAAGATTTCAGGGCACCTGAAACGATAATCACAACCGTATAAGAGGCATGCTGAAGGAATTTTCTACCATTTCCCTCGCCTTAATATTTCGGATGGTCTGCTCGGAATTATCGATTTTAATTACATAATGTGTTTCTGAAGTCAGGTCGAATACATGAAGATATATTCCCATAGAAAAAACATATATACGCTCAAAGCCTATTTGACTTTTTTGATCTGCAAATAGATACTGCTTAGCTGAATTAATAACTTCGTCACAAAACCAAGTATCCGTGAGCACAAACAGATGCAAGCGTTGCTCAGAAGAGTAGTTTCCTTTGTTTAGCTTGATTTGCTTTTTCTCAATAGCACTGCGAACCAGATCAAATGAAACTTTGATTGAAGGCCATGATTGAATCCCACCCTCAAAAGGTACACCACATTTTTCCATGATTCTGATGTATTCATCTCTATGCTGTTCATCTGCATATGGTATCTTGATCCATGCATTTAGTGCTTGCATCATCTTCTCGTCATTGGCTATTGTAACCTCTATACCTATATTCTTTTCCGACCGTAAATCAGGCGAATCGCTCACTTCAATTTGGCCATATATGTCCGGAAAGAAATCTTCGAGAATAAGCTTTGCACAACACTCGTCATAATCCAATACAGTGTGATCAGGAAGAGGTTTATCTTTATCAATCACTTTTCTCATTCTGATCATTCTCTATTACCTCAAGCTTTTCTTCAATCAGCTCACAGATCTTCATGAGATATAAGTTGTTCATGTTATAAATTGTCTCCGGAGAAGGCAAAATGCGATACTCAGTGCTCGGGACTTCGTTGTACTCATACCTGAGAATGTCTTCCATTATTTCCCTACGGATCTGGTAGCATTCTTCCAGCGACTTGTTCTCATTAGTCGATTTGAAGGCTTCTGGAGAAAGCATCATACGTCATCTTCCTCCTTCCTTTCTTCGGCAAGTTCAGCAATCAGGTGGTCTTCTGAGATAAACCTTACGATGCAGCCGCATTCTTCCGGAATCTTGTCGTAGACTCTTCCGGCAGAATATGTCCCTCTGCATACAGAACCTACAGAGTTGGCCACATAACCACACTTGGTTTTATGTTTGCTGTAGGCAGCGATAGCTTCATCATCGTAGCAGTTATCATGGTCCTTTTTCAGGGTGAGAATGTCCCCGATCCGGAACATATAGGTTGTATTGAAATCATCGAGATGATTTACCGTTATATAGATCTTTGCATTAAACATTTCTTGTACCTCTTTACAGTTCAAATCCTATCACTCTGCCTATGCAAAAAAGACGCCATGTTCAACGATACAGTTGGTAAATCGTTACTGTTCACACAATAAAGAAGGATATCAATCCTTTTTTTGCGGTCTGCCTTTTTTGGTCTATTTTTTTATATGTGTTTTGCGCAGCTGTTTCAGGCTGTAATCATACTGCCGGTTGGCATAAGCCGTATAAAGAATATCAATGATATTCAGCTGCGAGA
>JAFWLM010000060.1 GCA_017511045.1 Lachnospiraceae bacterium
AGAGTGTGTGAAGAAATCTCTGTAAATTAGGATTTCCTGCGAAATTTTTCAAGTCTGAGTGTTCACCAGAACGGACGAACAGCTGTCAGACAGTTGCTTATTGTATAAAATATAATTCAAGGTATGTCAATAGCGGACGGGGATTCCCGTCCGTTATTGCAGCAGTTTTTTCTTAGTCCGGGAGTCGGTCCTCATACATGATTGCCAGCTCACCATACACCTGGCCCCAGTTGCGGATCGGCATGCTCCAGCGCTTTGTTGCTTCAAATGTTGCTAGATAAAGAGCCTTCAGAAGTGCCTGCGCGCTTGGAAATACGCTCCGCTGGCGGTTCAGCTTCCGGTACGTAGCATTTAAACTCTCGATTGCATTGGTCGTATAAATGACTGTTCTGACATCAGCAGAAAACTTGAAGATCGGAGTGATCACGTCCCAGTCGCGGGTCCAGCGTTTCATGGCATTCGGATATTTCTCCGACCATTTTTCTTCCACACGGTCCCGGTTGATCCGGCCCTGTTCTTCGTTCGGCGCGTTGTAGATCGTCTTCAGATCTTTGGCGAATGCTTTACGGTCTTTGTCGGAAACATATTTCAGAGTGTTTCTGACCTGATGTACGATGCAACGCTGATATTCCGTCTGAGGGAAGGCTGCTTCAATTGCTTCCCGGATTCCTGAAAGACCGTCAGCGCAGATGATCAGGATATCCTTGACGCCGCGGTTTTTCAGTCCGTTCAGAACGGAAAGCCAGTACTTGGCACTTTCGTTTTCGCCGACTTCAATGGTCAGTACATCTTTCTTTCCGTCACAGTTGATGCCTAAGATCACGTAAGCAGCAAGCTTTTTTATAATGCCGTTATCACGAACAGAATAGTGGATCGCATCGATGAAGATCACCGGATAGACATCGTCCAGCGGACGGTTCTGCCATTCTTCGATTTGCGGAAGGATCTTGTCCGTTACGTCGGATATAAAACCTTCTGAAGCTTCAAATCCGTAGATGTCCTGCAGCGTTTCGGATATCTGCCTGGTCGTCATTCCCTTGGCGTACATGGAGATAATCTTTTGATCGATTTCAGAAATATCTTTCTGCCGCTTCTTGACCACCTTTGGTTCAAACGTGGATTTCCGATCCTGTGGAACGTCAATCTTCATGGATCCGTAGCTGGAGTTAACTGTTTTTTCTTTGTAGCCGTTGCGGTAATCTTCCGAATCAGAACGCTCAGATTTTTCATATCCAAGATGATCGTTCATCTCCGCTTCCATCATTTCCTTGATGGTGCCGCCAAGAAGATCTTTGAGTGCATCCTGAATATCTTCTGCGGTTTCGATGTCGTACTCCTGCAGGAGCTGCTGGATGATCTGGCGCTTTCCTTCGGTCATAACGACTTTGTGAACGGGCTTCTTTTCTTTTTTTGCCATCATAAAAGGCCTCCTTTGATTTAGTGTATCACAGGAGACCCCTTTACGAAGTCCGTTAATTCGTATTTACAGAAAAACTTTCATACTCTCGATATAAAAGAGACTAACTCGTCTTTTCAGAAGTGTAGGATATTTCTCGTTTTGCCTGGCGAGAGTGTATTTATA
>JAFWLM010000061.1 GCA_017511045.1 Lachnospiraceae bacterium
GTAACTGTCTCCGGCATTTCATTTGCCTGCTCACTTACTGTCACATAGAGATTGTTTCCAGAGATCCTTGCAGAAACGTCACTTGTCTTGATATCATCGCCACCTGATACAGATACATTAGTCACATAGTACCCATATTCGCTGACATCACTGTTACCACGGAATACAACTTCCTGTCCGGGAATATAATTCTTTGAACTTGCATCAAAAGAAGGCTGGGCATGTACTGCCGTTCCTCCGGATATGGAAGCAGCCCAAGCATATGCATCAGCCAGTGCTGCTTCCCTGTCCTGTCCCCAGATTGCTCTCTGTGCACGCTCAAAATTAGTCCCTGGACCGTCACCTGTTGCATAACCCCATGCAGCAAGAATTCCATCGTCAGATGAAGCCGGACCGGCATAGTGATATCTGCTGGCAACAAATGCATGCCCTCTTTCATAGCACATGAAGGTTCCATCTACTGCAGATATGTGTGTTAGATATACTCCTAAATCCGCAAGCCACCAGTCATGTGCCGCAGAAAGATAACAACCTTCTTCATCCCAGCAGCCTGCGATCTTCATCCGCTTATATTCCTCGGAATTAATATCCATGTAATCTTCCGGACGGATTTCAGTTTCCGGCATGATCCACTGGAAGACATCTTCTCTGTCTATATTTCCAGTCACCAGATAACCAGTCATTCTCGCAGCCGCAAAAGATGTAGAAAGTGCTGTAACGTAATAATCTACGCAGCTTCCGAAATTGGAATTGATCACTACCTGTCCTTTATTGGTTGCTGCACCGACAGTAATCACGTTGCCCATATTTGCCGGGAAATAGCCGCTGGCATCAGTGCCTCTGTTTCCGGCAGCGACAACAACCGTAATCCCTTTATCAGTTGCCTCTGTCAGAATCTCTTTAACTGCCCTGGTATTTTCAGAGTCGAGCATTGCTGCGGAAATATTGATGATATCCACATCTGCCTCGATCGCATATCTGACCGCCGCATAGATATTGGACAAAGATGCTGTGCCGTCATCATTGAACGCCTTGATCGAAAGGATCTTTGCCCTTCCGTCCGATGCATTCAGAATCGTTTCAGCCATCATTGTTCCATGACCATTGTTATCGCCATCCGGATCACTGGTCAGATTGATTGAATCCACGTTATATCCGTTAACACCTGTATCTATAAGTGCAACATATGATCCGGTTTCACCGATATTCTGCAGATGCTGTATTCTTTGATTTTCTGTATAACGACCTGCCTGAATCAGAAGATCATCAGCACACAGTTCCATCCGTTCGTCTCTGACTGGCGATGCATCTGTCAGTGAAGAAATTGTCACCATTGCATCATCGACATTTCCGGCATCTTCCAGACTGATAATGTAAGATCCTTCGTAGTAGACCGCTGTCCCTTCAACATCAAGTATTTCACTCAGATCATCTTCAGTATTTGCCACAAGACGGCGACTGTCATCATCACTCAAGCTGGCAACTGCAGATGCCATATCCGCGGCATCTTTTGCTTCATAAACAAAAAGTGGAGATTCATCCACTTCCTCGATTTCTTCAACAGTTTCCTCCTGGATCTCTTCGATGGGATCTGTATTTTCAGATTCGATCTCCTCTATCGGCATTTCCAATTCTTCTGCATCTGTGTGCTCTTCCTGTGTCACAACCGGTTCCGGAGAAACTTCTTCTGGTGTTGCAGTTTCTACTGCTTCCGCTGGTTCCGTTTCATCGGGAACTGGCTCCTCCGGTTCTGCTATTTCTGTGACTTCTGTTTCAATTGCTTCTTCAGGATCTGCCGTTTCTTCTGAGATAGTCTGTTCTGTGATCTCCTGCGTCTCTTCCACTTCATTCTCTTCATCTTCGGCAAATACTGAATGATCCACCGACGAGAATGTAACCAGTAAAGCCAGAGATACCATCCCAAGTTTTTTCAGAAGATCCGGTCTTCTTTTCCTTTCCTTCATGTAGCCTCCTTCTTCTTTTCTATATCCAATCAGGCTGCCGGCCTGACACTTGCCAAAATTAAATGCAGAGACCTGATAACTAATCTCTGCATACATGTGTATTCCATTTACTGTTTCATAGTTCCAGTTCCGGCAATGCTTCGCGCAGTAACTTCCGGATCAACTCCTTTGCATGAGTTTCTTCCTCTGGAGTCATTTCTATCTTTTCCCTTTTTTTATCTTCTTCCTCCATTTGCTTGTACATAAACTTTCTGTTATGCGCTCTTGCTTTTTTCTTTTCCAATGCAGTCATGTCATCTGTAACAGCAATAATGTCAGCCATGTTCATTACCTCCTTGCACAGGAATACTAGCAAGGCTCAAAGCACATAACAAATGCCCATATTTGCCGTTGCTGGAAATAATGCGCAAATTTCATTGAACTATATTTGTCAGTTTTGAAACGCATGCGCAAATTCAGTCAGTGTTTTCCACAATCTTGTGTTGATAACTCTACATGCATAAGGATTCAATGTATTCTCTTGCCCGGATATAACCTGCTTCCCACCGGATAGCTTCTTCTACCGTCTGAAACATCTGTCTGTCACACCCGTCGTAAATATCTGCTGTCTCCAAATACCCATCATTTCGGATACGGAGACTTCTGCCATTGACATCACAGAGGTCCTGCAGGAACTGCCCCTGCTCATTCTTCAAATCGATCATATTGAAACTCCTGGGGCAATTTGCCCCAAACATCGTCACGCAGCCATTACTGCAGAAAGCTGATTCTCATTCTGCAGTCGGTATGCGTAATCTTCCGCCAGCTCAAATGTCTTATCAGTGCTGTCATAATGGTAAATATGATCTGAAAGCTGCTCTTCAACAGCGACCATTGCAGAATTCACTTCCTGCAACATCGATTCAAGATGCTGATA
>JAFWLM010000062.1 GCA_017511045.1 Lachnospiraceae bacterium
ATTCTGTACGATAATACTGACATTTTCATGGAATTGAGCATCTTCCACGAGCGCATATGCTTCATAGAAAGATTCCCCAATCTCAGGTTCCGTTGCGCTGCCATTGTACTCATCAGCCAACTGTTCTTTTGTATAGAGGGTCCATGTGGAAGGAACCTTCATCTGCAAATTGATAGCTTCGTTTGTATAAGTGTCACCTGCCAGTGTAGCTTCAGGATATCCAGTATCAGCTGGTTCAGCTGCTTTTGTTGTAAGCTCTTCCGTTTGTTCTTCTGTCTGAGGCTCATCTTTTTGCGTTGGTGTAGTGCCGCCGCCTTTCGGTCCGCATGCAGCTAATACAAGAACTGCAGCAATGCAAAGAGCCAGCAGGATCGATAATCTCTTAAAAACTTTCATCATTCTCTCCTTTTATAAATTTATACAGTTGCTAAAAATATGTATTATTATCTCCCACCGTATGCATTTCTGTCAATCGGGAAACAAGTGTGATATAATCAGAACAACTAAAAGGAGCAGTGATAATGACCCCGAATCATATTCGCATCAATGTCGGCAAGAAGATGAAAAGCCTTCACATCGATGAGAATACAAAGAAAAAAATAAAAAAGAAAGTCGTCGGTTCTGCTACGGCAACAGGGCTGGGTTTAAGTGTGCTTCTGGCAGGGTTGTTTCATTCTCCTGAAGAACTGACAAAGAAAAATACAGAAACGATCCGGCAGCAGGAGACCCCGATCGTTATGATGCTGGATATGGATCAAAATGACAATGCTGCAGATGATGGGGAAGAAACACAGGAAGAAGAGAAAAAGAGTATCTTTTCCCGGATCAAGAAAAAAATCCTGCAGCTTCCTGCCGCGGTGCGTGCTTTAGTCGGCGTTCCTCTCTGGGCAATCGGATGGGTCATTATCCATTTTCTAAGCCTGGCCTGGAGCAGTGTACTCTCACCAGTGCTTGGTATCGTCCTGAAATGGGTTCTGATCGCATTGGCAATCCTTGCAGTATTTGCCGTTGCTATGAAATGCGCATTTCCAAAAATGCCGCTGAAAAAGATCCTAAGACCGCGTAATATTTTGATTATTCTAGGCGGAACGATTGTGCTGGGGATTGCAGATCAGGTCGTTCCGTTATTCTGGAAGGATTATCCTTATTTTCGCTTTGCGGCGATCATGGCTGGAGGATTCGTTCTGCTGCTTGCAGTCGGAATCCCTCTGATCGTTTCCTGGACGAGAGAACAGAAAAAAGCTGCGGAGACCGGCCAGAAAGTGAAAGTGAAGGATGTTTTGGAAAATACATTTTTAACGGTAAAGCAGAAGAAAGAAGAGTGAACATTTCTGTTTTTGGAACAGTTTTATAGAGTTAAGTTAGAGGAGAATGTAAGATGGGCGAGAAATGGATATGCAGTAACTGCGGAGCTGAAAATGAATTAAAGTTCTGCACAAAATGCGGGTCACCAAAACCGGAAGAAGCTATTCCGGAGGTGAAAGTAGAAGATAATTCCTGGAACTGCTCCTGTGGACATGAAGGAAATACCGGAAATTTCTGCCGTAATTGCGGCCTGCCTAAAGAGCAGGGGGCTATGTTGAAGATGGCAGAAGAAGCGGCAGCAGAGCCGTTGGCTGAAGCAGAGGCCGCTGTTGGTATTGCAGCCGTAGCAGGTGCTGTTTTTGAGGAGGCCGTTACGGAAGTTGAGATTCCGGAAATGGAAGTACCAGAGGTAGAAATTCCGGAAGTAGAAATCCCAGAGGTTGAGATTCCGGAGATGGAAGTACCGGAGGTAGAAATCCCAGAAGTAGAAATTCCGGAAATGGAAGCTCCTGTAGAAGCGGTTCCGGAAGAAATAATACCGGAATCAGTCATCAACAAAGCGGGAATTCCGGATGATGGAACATGGGACTGCACATGCGGCCATACCGGAAACAGGGGAAACTTCTGCCGCAACTGCGGTCTTCCGAAAGAGCAGGGGATGGCAGCAGCTGGAATGATTTCAGCGGTCTTAGAGCCGACGATTAATCAGGTAAAAGAGACAATAGAGGAGATTCCTTCCGCCATGCCTATGCCTGCACCGGAGAGCGGGCCATGGGACTGCCCGTGCGGACAAAAAGGCAATGAAGGAAAATTCTGCAAAAACTGTGGAAC
>JAFWLM010000063.1 GCA_017511045.1 Lachnospiraceae bacterium
CAGTGCATGAGCGATCCGCTGATGCGTGATTTTATTGCGGTATTTGAAAGCAGGGATCAGTTTCTGAAACTGGGCAGAGGCATGGCGGTCATGAAGAACGGACGCATTGTTTCCGGCGCATCTTCCTATTCGAGATACAGGGATGGAATCGAGGTCGAGGTGATTACCGCCGAAGAGGAGCGCAGAAAAGGATTTTGCGGCAGCCGCATGTGCGGCATTGATTCTGCGATGTCTTAAGGAAGGATTGTATCCGAGCTGGGATGCGGCGAATATGAATTCTGTCCATCTGGCTCAGAAACTGGGGTATGAATTTGATCATGAATATCCGGTGTATGAGGTTTCGGGAGAGAAGCGCAGCCGCTGAACTGCCGGGAAGCAGAGAAAACAATGCGGCAAGGTATGCTTTGCCAGGTACGGGTTGTATGAAGGGCTGCCGCATCAAGCCCGGAATACTTTGCCTCTTCGGAGGCTCTTTTTATGATCTGCAGGCATGTAATGCCCCGAAAACCGCAGAGTGCGGCAGGGAATCAGACGGTTCGGATCTGTCTGAAAACGGATTTTATCAAAGCAGATAAACTGATCCCTGATACAATTTCAATACAGGCAGGAGATTTTGGATATGTTGCTGAGAAAAGTGTTTGCTGTTATCCTTCAGTTAAAAAGTCAGGAGGAAATCTCAAATCAAATCTCGGCTCAATATTGAATAACTATGCATCCTTACACAGGATTTAGGATTGAACCACTTTCAAAAAGAAAATCCGAATAGTCGGATCCTTTCGTTATTGCGGAAAGTGAATAGGCTCCACTGAAATCACCAGAATAATCTCAGAAAAGAGAAACCGCATGCATGAATGTGCAAGTATACACGCATGTCAGATGTCCTTTTTTTCTGTATTTGATCAAGAACGGTTGGCTGAATTCTCCTATTTACCTCAGCCATAGAGGCTTCAGCCTAAGGAAACCCAATAATTCAGCAATCAGTTCATCCGGCGCAAACGAAAACAGAAGCTATTACAGCCTCTGCCGTTTACAATAGGTATCAGAAGGTCGGAATAAACTCCCGACACTTCAGGTATTGGGAAGGATCGAAATACAGAGCGGGAGAAAAATATACGGTAACGGAAGATCATACCTTTACCGCCCGCTGGAAGCGTGACTCCGAAGGAGCTGATTCCGAACTCGAACCGGACCGCGGAAGCAGTGCTGCACCGGTAATTCCGGCATCGGTACGGAATACGGTTCCGGATGCCAGTGATCACACCCATGTATTGTTATGGCCTGTACTGCTGGTGATTTCACTGCTTGGGGCAGCCGGATCTCTCCTGATGCTCGGAAGTACCCAAAACTCCTGATCGTTCATGCAATGTGTCCCGGCCCGAAAGACTTTCGAACCGGGATTTCTGATGACAAAAGATTCAATACGGAAGGACGAAAGAAGAAAACCGATGCCCGAAGGGAAAAGATGATCAAAACCCATACCCGGAAAATGAGAGCAGGGAATGTCGGGCAGCGGAAAAGAGGCATCGATATACTGAGGATGGAAGGGAGGCAAGCGGAATGGAAAACTGGATCGAGAGCTTTCAGCAGTCAATTAATTTCATAGAGGAAAATCTTGCCGGCACTCTTGAAATTGAAGACATTTCGAAAAGAACAGCACTGTCTCCGTTTTACTATCAGCGGATGTTCGGAGCCCTGTGCGGAATGACGGTCGGGGAGTACATCCGGGCAAGACGCATGACATGCGCTGCCCAGGAGCTGTCCGCCGCGGATCAGAAGGTCATCGATATTGCCCTGAAATACGGCTATGATTCCCCGGACAGCTTTGCGAAGGCATTCCAGA
>JAFWLM010000064.1 GCA_017511045.1 Lachnospiraceae bacterium
ATATCCTCTGATTCATCATCGATCAGTTGCTGAATATGTTCCGCTTCTTTTACTGAGTTATTATGAGAAGCAATATCAGGAAATGCCTTAAATGTGCAGAACGCGAGAATTCCCGCCAGCACACCTACACTTAGTATTTTTATTCGCTTCATTTGTTACTCGTATTAAAACGCTCCTTTCAGGGCGACCATTTTTCCATAGACAATTTGAAACAACATTGTCATTCAAAATACAATCACCGTTCTTTTTAAATCGCAGTTGGTAAATGTATCACAGGACATTCTGTTATACTCATTCTGGCGCGCCACCAAATATAGGAGAAAGCCAAAATGGATAAATTCATAATTATCAACTCTGAATCTGAAGCATCGCTCTCTGTCAATCAGAAGTATCTGATTCTTATTCGCAACATTCTTCTTGTATGTGGAAAACAGGATGAGAACCCCGATTATCGTATTGCGGTCGCCCGATATCATGGAGAAGGCAAATGGGATGAGATACTGATCTCAGAAACCTCATCCGCGGATGAACCAGAAGAGATCATTGAGGACACATATGTTTCATGCACCCACAATGCCGCTGTCATGGATTGGAGGGATTACTATAAGTATAACGGCAACGATGATGTCAAATACTGCGTTGACGTAGTTGCGTATTATTCTTACCCTGAACTTCCGGATCTCAGCATGATTCCACCAGTGAAGATTTAACAAATCAGACGCCAGCGATCATACTGGCGTTTTCTTTTTTTCATGTATTTCACTGCAGTTTTTCGAAATTTGAAGATTTTTTCGAAAAATTTCGGGGATTTTTATTTTTGCTGGCTAAGAGATATATGAAAGGAGGACATAGAAATGTCCAAAAAGTATTTTTACCCAGCATCACCTACTCGCAAACACTTTGCGCTGAGCGAACTTCCTGAGCAGGAAATCGCTGAAATTCTTGAGGGATTCCAACCAGAGGGGCAGGAAATCAACGATCCGTTTGATTGTGATCCGATTTCCCCTTTCGGAGAAATCTCGCAAAAGGAATCAGAGCTGTTCACTACGATTGCTTCGCAGCTTTCCGAAGGATCCATGCCCTATGGGAAGGCCATTCTGCTTACAGCCACTTTTGCCTGCACCATTGAAGATCGTGTACGGCACCATTTTATGAACTAAAAGAAGGAAGAGAGAACGGCGTCGAATCATTTCAGCCGTTCTCTCCCCAAAATATTGCTGCGTATGTTTCTTTATGAAAGCAGAATTCTCCTTCAAAGCTGCAAGAATCCTGCTGTGTTTTGATATTACTCTTCTGTTTCCTCAGTCACCCCTTTCTCTTTCTTCTTCTTTTTCAGAATGAAGACAAGTACTGCCAGTGCGGCAATGCCTGTTCCGCCATAAATCATCAGGTCTTTTCCAGCACCAGTATTGATCCACGCGGCGCGGCGTCTTCTGTATTTGTGATTATCTGTGATCAGGATAGTCTGCTCCTCATCATTGATATCTGTGTGACTTGTAATTTCAATTCCCTGATGATACAGCCGTTCAAACGCAACCGTCGTCACTTCATTCAGTGCGCTTGCATCAAATGTGAAACTGAGTTCAACATAGCCGGACTTTGCCGCCGGTGTAAACCGGATGCTGGAGGTAACATACTGTCCGTTCACAAACAATACGCCATCATCCCAGCCGCCTGGATTCTTCTTATGAAGTTCTCCACGCAGTTCATACTCAACACCCGGAATCAGATTGTTGTAATAAACTCTGTCTCGAATAGTGACATTCCGGACTGGTTCAACATAGTCATATCCATCTTTTGCTGAATATGCTGTTGTATGTATTTCCGGATACTCCGGATTTGACGGAGGTGTAGGAGGAGTCGGCGGAGTTGGAGGTGTAGGCGGGTTTTCCTTAAATGTGACGGTCTGCCCTTCATCCGTAATATCCGCATGAACCGCAATTTCCTTTTCTTCCAGTTTCACGGTTTCAAAAGCAACAACTCGTGTGGTTACTGATAGTTCTTTGGAATTGAATGTGAAATCCATGCCGACAGTACCAGATGATTTCTCCGGCACGAAGGTAATGGTGTTTGTGACTTCTTTCCCGTCAATCTTCAGAACACCTGCGTCTTTCCCGTCTTTATTGATGTGAAGCGTTCCGATCAGGGTGTATGTTCTGCCAGCTACAAGACCGGTATAGGAAACTTCATCATGAATTGTAACCGGGCCGCGATCCAGAATCGTCTTACCATTATCGGCTTTGTTGGTAGCGGTTGTTTTGATTGTGGATTTTTCAATATCCACCGTCTGGTCTTTATCATTGATTTCAGCATGTACTGTTACAAGCTTTCCATCCTGATACAGATCCTCAAATACTACCAGCGACCGTTCAACAAGTTCTGACGCGTTAACTGTAAACTCAACAGTCACAAAGTCATCCGACTGTGTGGGTGTGAAGGTCTTTGTAACTACATAGTCGGTGCCATCCGCATTCTTATACGTTCCGGCATCACTGCCGTCCGCATTTTTGATATGCAGTGTTCCTTTCAGCTCATATTCTTTTCCAACTGTCAGGTTCTTGTACTGGACCTTATCGATGATCTTCAGCTGTTCCGATGCGGATGCTGTATGATCACCATCTTCATCTGTAGCAGTTGTATGAAGTTCAGGGCCATGATACTCATAGGTCTGATTTTCATCGTTGATATCCGCATGTACGGCAACTTCCACTCCATCTTTCGAGCAGGACTCAAACGCGACAACAGTCTTGCCGCTCAGAAGCGAAGCAGATACCTCAAACTCAATATCAATAGTTCCTGAGGATGCAGCCGGTGTGAATTTCTTTGTTACGGGCTCTGCACCATTGAATGGTTCTCCGGTTGCCTTATTCATGAGCGTTCCGGTCATAGTGTACTCAACACCGGCAGTCAGTCCGTTGTAGGAAACAGTATCTTTCAGATAGATGACCCCTTCTTTCGGATTGTCCTTTCCAATCGTCACATCCGCGATCGTCGTGCCGATGCCCGGAATGGATACCGTCTGATTGCTGTCAAGCAGATCCATATGCGAGGATACCCGTTCGCCATCTGCGTTGTACAGTTCCTCAAACACTACGATCGTCTTTCCGCCAAGATTAGTGGAATCAAACGCCAGTTCAACATCGATCTTCCCATCATCCTTCATAAGCTGAAGTTCCGTTGTGACAGAAACTTCATTGCCGGATGCGTCAACGATCATTTCCCCGGTATCCGCATCAACCAGGTAGCTCTTCAGTGTATAGTTTCCGAATTCTTCAATGCCATGATAAGTGACTTTATCTACGATCACCGAAGAGGTTCCAGGCTTCATAAAATGAGTACCGGAGTCCTTATCCGTCGCAACGGTCTGCAGGGTAATCTGATAGTCAGTAATAGTGCCAAGATGGATGAGCTTGTTATCTCTGGTCACATAGAACGCAAGGTTCTGCAGTTCACTTCCCTCATTGGTATCTGTGCGTACTTCATGAAGATTGTACTGTCCATACGGGAGGGAACTGAGATTATCATTCACATCTGCCATATCCCCGTCTTCACCAAGACCGAACCAGATCCCATGGTATTCGAAAATACTGCCATCTTCCAAACCTGCAGTAAGATTGATCAGATTGTCATAACCCTTCTGCTCGATTTTCTCCAGCAGGCCATCATTTCCATTTGTGTCCTGTGAATGAGGGAACTCATTGGAATGGTATTCGCCATTCGGATCCGTAACAATAACATGCTTTTCACCGGAAGTGGCGTTCTCCAGAACCCACAATGTCTGCATACGCTGCGAAGTGCGAGTCATGATCTTTACAAATTCGAACTCACCGCGAATGATCTGGTTCCGGAAGATCATTGCTTCTCCAGACTTGGTATTGTGATGAGTCTGCGTATCTTTCCAGACTACTTCTCCATCCTTTTCAATTTCGAATGTACGGGGTGTACCGTCTGTCATCAGATAAGCATTATTTGTTTTTGTTTCCTGAATTGTATATGTACCGTACGGAAGTGCTTTATCCTTTGTGCAGGCAACATATTTTCTAAGTTCCTCATCGTAATAAGTCTTGATCGTTGTAACCACAGATCCCGGCGCATATTCCACCAGTTCTCCGGCATCAGAGAGAATCGATAATGTTGAAACATTAGTGATGGTGAACGTAATGTTATTCAGGTTCGCCATTCTGTTTGCACTGTGATTCTTTCCGCCGATTGCCTGAGAAGGATTTACAGCACCTGTCTGGTGCGCCTCTTCACCGCCTGTATAACCGCCCTGATCATTGATATAGCTGCTGCGGCTTACCCCATTCAGTTCAGCAAGTTCAAGATCCTGTTTTTCAATCCGCACATCACCGCGAATCACCTGTTCCTTCAGCTGATGTTCTTTGTCGGAAGAGTAATTCGGATTCTGCGGATCGGAATCTGTGAAGTCAAGAATCTCACCTTCTTTACGGATCTCAAATGTAATCTTCCATTCTGTGTTCAGAAGATAACCTTTGGAAGGCTTCGTTTCTACCGCAAAGTAAGTGCCATACGGAAGTGCTTTAGCGCCAAGTGCCGCATATCCGGTTTCGTTGGTCTTGATGGTAACTACCTTCTTTGCATTGGAAAAGTCTCTTGGATCCTTCTCTCCATGAAGCAGATCCACGTACTTCGGCCCAACTGTGGTGTCAACATCTGCGCCTTTATCAATCCAGCTCATGGATGAAGTGTTCTGATCTGCCGCAGCGTATACATCCTTTGCGGAAATACTGAAAATTGTGATTTCTGCATCTTTCAGTGTGGCATCACCCTGCGCATTTGCGGTATTCCGCTCAGCATCCGTTTTCTGAAACTTAACACCTCCGCGGATCACATCATCCACCGGGAATCCGGCATATGCGTTGTCGCTCGCTTTGGTGTTATTCTGACCGGCATCATATAGCTTTCCATCTTCCCGAATCTGAACAATGGAATACCAGTTCTCATTCAGGTTATAGCCCTTCGGGGCCTTTGTTTCCTTGATCAGATAGCTTCCATACGGGAAATAGTCTGTTTCAGTCTGAGCATGACCTTTATCGTCTGTCGTAAGCGTAATGATCTTGTTTGCTTCGGAAGCAGAAGTTCCTGTCGGAACCCATGTTCCGGCAACATACACATCTGCTTTAGAAACGTTGTAGATTGTATATTCAGCACCTGCCAGCTTCGCGTCACCCTGTTCAAGATTCGGGCCACCATGATTTGTAGCATATCGATCAGTATCGAACTTTGTCACTTCGATCCCTCCGTGATATACAGGATCAATTACCTTGTATTGTGCAGTATGCTTTTCACCGTTTGTGCGGATCTCAAAGGAGTCAGACCACTCAGAATCGAGAAAGTATCCTTCCGGAGGAGTCGTTTCTTTAATGAAATAATCACCCCATTTAAGATTCTTAGCGGATGCATAACCAGAGGCATCTGTTGTCATAGTTGTCACAACACGATTGTTGCGGCGGTTTGTTACAGTAAATACCGCTCCGGCAAGGGTTGCGTCACCCTGTCCAGGCTGGTCGTTTCTATCTTTATCAACTTTGTAGATTTCCGCTTCGCCATGAACGCCAAGGCGAATTGTAAACTCCGCGTCGTCATAGGTTTCTCCAGGAACTACCGAAAGCTGCCCGCAATAAAGAAGCGTCTGGGATCCGGGAGAATATGCCAGACCGCCAGTACATTCGGATTGCGGTTCAACATTCGGTTTGGAGCTTTCAAGAGATACCGTAATTGTTTCAGGTACTTCCTTAGCCGTTTCTTTTACTCTGACTTTAACTTCATTTCCGGACAGTTCAACTTCGACATCACTGCTGTGAATGTCATCGCCGCCAGAAACTTCAACATCGCTGACATAGTAGTCATATTCTGAAAGCTGACCGTTAGTATCAGTAAATGTTACGGTTTCACCCGGCACATACGTGGACGGTCCTTCCATATCCGGCGAATAGGATACAGACTCTCC
>JAFWLM010000065.1 GCA_017511045.1 Lachnospiraceae bacterium
GATCAGGTGGTCCCATCCCGCGTGGCCCAGCACGTGAGTCAGGCATCGAACCCAGGCCATGGGGTCGCGCAGGGAGGAACGGTATACACTGAACACCGCACGGACCGCGCTGTTCCCGGTTGCCTGGATAATCACGCAGGCGATCAGGCACAGGGCCGAGAAGGTCAGCGTTACCGGCGCGTTGAAGGAAATGCGGAGTTTCTTTCTGGAATGGCTGTACATAGGCACCTCTTTGTTTTTTTCTGTCTGCCCCAATGTATCATTGTGACCTTCCCGAATAATTAACCCGCTTTGGTATGAGATCAATTATTCCAGATCTTGAGCCAAAGCGGTTTTACTACACTTTCTGTTGCGAGATCAATCGCATTGTGGTAATATGTAGCGGGATAATTAACCCGCTACAGGAGGCCGCGATGTATCAGAGGCAGAAAGTGTATATTCCTCTTTCAGATGGTGGGGTAACGGTCAAGAATATCAAAGGAACCGGATATGTGTACTACACGACAGGACGGATTTATTCTCCGGACGAAAAGAGATCAAATCCGGTTCGGGTGACAATCGGGAAACAGTGTAAAGATGACCCGACACAGATGATTCCGAATGAAAAGTACGCGATCTACTTTGCGGATCAGATGCCGGAAGAGTTGCTGGTATTGCCAGAAAGAAGCAGTTGCCTTCATATTGGAGCATATCTTGTCATACGAAAGATCATTGCAGAATACCACCTGGACACAATCATTGAAAAGATTGTTGGGAAAGATGCTGGGCTGTTTCTGGATCTGGCAGCATATGCAATTATTACAGAAAACAATGCTGCACAGCATTACGAAGGGTACGGCTTCAATCATCCTTTGTTTACCAATAGGATGAGGATCTACAGTGATTCCAAGGTTTCAGATTTCCTTCGCAGCTTGGAAGTGGACCAACAGATCCAGTTTCAGAATGAATGGAATGCCAGCCGGGATCATCGTGAGAAGATTTACATTTCATACGATTCTACCAACAAAAACAGCGAAGCCGGTGATATAGATCTGGTGGAAGTCGGTCGTCCAAAGGATGACAAAGGACTTCCAATTTTCAATTACTCCATTGCTTACGATACAAAGAATAGT
Source organism: Lachnospiraceae bacterium (assembly GCA_017511045.1). Lineage (GTDB taxonomy): Bacteria > Bacillota > Clostridia > Lachnospirales > Lachnospiraceae > RGIG5612. Next base: position 1,113 of record JAFWLM010000065.1, read on the forward strand.
ATTCCGTTATTCTACGAAGCCTATCCTGGAAGCATCGTGGACATCCAACAGATCCAACAGATGCTGGAGAAAGCGAAAGGATATGGATACAAGAATGTAGGCTTTATCCTGGACCGCGGCTATTTCAGCCAGGGTAACATCAAGTACCTGGATGAGTGCGGATACAACTTCGTCATCATGGCGAAGGGGATGAAGAAACTCGTTCACCAGATCATAAAGAGCGTCAGGGGGAAGTTTGAACAAGATCGGGAAAAGAGTATCAGGTCTTACCGAGTCAGCGGAACAACCGTAAAGAGTCCGTTGTATCCGACAGATACAAAAAGTCGGTATTTCCATGTGTACTACAACGGAAGGAAAGCGACGACTGAACGGGAAGAGCTTGAACAGAAGATTGACAGATACGCCAAATACATCAAACGTCATCAGGGACAGAATATCGTTCTGGATAATGTGGCCAGGAGATACTTTGACCCCATTTATTACCATGAAGGCAAGGAAGATCAGAAACTCGTAAGTGCCGCGGAACGCACAGAAGTGATTAATGAAGAAATCAAAATGTGCGGCTATTTCGTAATCATCACTTCGGAACCCATGACAGCACAGGAAGCACTAGAGCTGTATAAGGGAAGAGATGCATCCGAAAAACTGTTCCGCGGAGATAAAACATACCTTGGAAACCAGAGCATGCGGGTGTACAGCAACGAAGCCATGGAAGCAAAGATCTTTGTGGAATTTGTTGCTCTCATCATACGGAACCGGATCTATACATACCTGAAGAAAGAGCAGGAAAGGAGTGAAACGAAACAAAACTTCCTGACGGTTCCAGCAGCGTTACGCGAACTGGAAAAGATTGAGATGATTAAAATGTGGAACAATGAATATTGTTTCAACTACGCGATTACTGCAACACAACGAAAAATATTAAAGGCATTTGACCTGACACCGGCGAATATAATGGAGCAAGCCAAGTTGCTGTCAGCAGAGTTGAAAACCATAGAGGATACAAAGGAGGCTGCTACGCAATAAGGCATTCCAGGTGACAGGAGAGAAATGCAATGGGGCGCAGAGCAGTACCAATAGATGAACTCATCAGCCGGCAGGAAGCAGTCGTATTGGCCATGAAGAAGAAGTATGACGCATCCGTGGAAAAGCTGGCAAAACTGGTAGACAAGAAAAAGGAACTGGAAAGCAAGGAAATCATTGAGCTGCTGAAGACGACAACCAGATCTTTTGAAGAGATCAAAGCCTTCCTGAAGGGTGAAGAACCGGAAGAAGATGAATAATGCAGATTGACTATGCATTGGAGGGGTAAAAATGCCAAGATATTTAAACTTAGATGGCGATTCAGGTATTGAATCCTATGAAATTGGCGAAGATTATATAACGGTTTACTTTATACGTTCACATAAAGGGTATACATATTCATATAAGAGTGCAGGACAAGCTCATGTGGAGGCTATGAAACAATTAGCAAATTGTGGGAAAGGATTAAATGAGTATATAAATAAAAACACAAGGAATCTTTATGAAAGATAAATAATCTGAATCGTAAAAAACGATCCTCTGCAAATCAAAAATGATAAAATATAACTATAGCGGGTTAATTATATAGGAAGATCACAGTAAAGGTGTTGTTTTTGATTGTTTGTGCTCTATGAGCATTGATTAATAAGGGTTTTCTCGGGATGCTGCTTTTTTGCAGCATCTCTTTCTTATACTGGGGTATAGAGGAAGTGAAAGGAAAGCTGTTCGACCGACTTATTTTGGGAGATGTAAGAAATGTTGGGAATTATTGCGTATCTTATCGTGTTGGTGTTGGAGTATACGGCCAACGGGGAGAGCCTGTTTTTTCGGATCTGGGGTGGGATTGGGATTTTTCTTGCCGTGATGGTTGTGATATCCCTGTTTGTTCCGGAAAAGAAAAAGGTCAGTGTCCGGGATACTGTCCGCTGCGGCCGTTCGAGCGGAAAGCCGGAGACGGTCTACACTTATCTGTCAGTGTATTTCCTGAACCGGGGAAACTGGTACTACTATCTGACGAAGGATCCGTCTGTCCGGCCGACTGATGTAGTCGTGGTTCCCTGGGGGAAAAACAATAATCCGGAGCTGGCAATTGTCGGATGGGTGGAGCAGCGGCTTGCGTCGGATGTCCCTTATCCGCTGAGCCGGACAAAGTATATGATCCGGAAGGCGTCTGACAAAAGCAGAGCTGCTTTTGATGAGATGGTCCGCTGGCCCATGGAAGTGAATGTTTCCTGCCGCTGGACGCGTGATGAGGAAGGAAATGGTTTTGAGGTGGTCAATGAAGAGGAGGAGCGGGCGAAGCTGAGAAGATGGATCGGTCAGAATCCCAGGCTGAAAGCTGTGGAGAGAATGGTGATTGGGCATGAGACTGAGAGTGAAAAGTTTATGAATGCTGTCAAATGGTACAACATTGCGAATGCGGACTGGTAATGAAGGAGGAATTGTCAATGAAAATCTGGTTTACACTGACAGGAACGCAGCATTATGAGGGACAGGATTTTCTGAAGAAGGGCATGAAAGTGCGCCTGGAAAAGGAGCCGGACAATAAGGTGGATCGGGAAGCCATTATGGTGAGGATGAAGGGCCTGGGGAAGATCGGGTATGTGGCTAATAGCCCTTATACCGTGGTCGGTCAGAGCTGGAGTGCCGGCCGGCTGTATGACAAAATCGGCGACACAGCGAAGGGTAAGGTAGTCATGGTAA
>JAFWLM010000066.1 GCA_017511045.1 Lachnospiraceae bacterium
ATTCACTGTCGGAGCCAAGAGGCTTGACTGAATGGTGAGATTTCCGTTTCTTGTACGGATCATATCCAGCATTTCCTTTTCTCTGTTCTCATCCTTCAGTTCTACTTCATATCTCAGCTCATAGAGAGCACCGAGGTTTACGGTGCGCATGGAGATCAGCTTTGCATTTCCTGCATAGCTTTCAAAGATATCTGCGAACGCATCCGCATAGTTGAGATCCTCGGGGATCGTAATCATAAGATAACGCATGGAACTCTCTTTGGAAAAAAGAGAACTCTTTGCGGCAAGAAGTGCCAGACCGCTGATCACGACGGAGAATACCGCCGCAAATACTGCATATCCCATTCCGCAGGCAAGCCCTGCCCCCATTGCCAGAAAGACGGCTGCGATATCGCTGGCTTTTCCCGGCATGGAGCGAAAGCGCACCAGCGAGAAGGAACCGGCTACCGCAACCCCGGCACCGAGATTACCGTTGACCATCAGGATGACAACCATGACCATCACCGGAAGAAAGGCTACGGTGAGAGAGAACGATCTTGAGGCTTTGCCAGCCATGTGATAGGCACATGCGATGACAAGCCCGGAGGCGAGTGCCGCAAGTGTACACAGAGCCACCTGCGTCAGAGTCAGCTGTGAAGAAGTGAGTATTGATGTGAACATAATCTGTTTCCCTTTCCTGTATTTACAATCGGCTGATGAACCGCAGCCGCATCTGTTGTTCTTTCGTGATCCATCGCCTGTTTTGTCAATGCGGTATAGATCACACCGTATTTTGAGAAGCTTCTTCGGTAGAGCTTCATTTCACTGAGAATTTCCGTCAGCCAGAGCGGATATCTGCCGCTGACCTTGATCTCCATCAGAACATCATCTTTTTCGGTGATGTACGTTTCCCCTCCTGTCTCATGGAGGGAGAGGTCATCCAGACGGAAGCGGATATCGGTATCAAAGGTAATCCGAAGATCTTTCTCTTCCTTTCCGGAGAACGCTACGCGGTGATAAGCGATAAAGAGTTTTTCCTTCAGCCGGTTTCGCGAGATCAGATAGCTGATCTCCCGTGCGATCTGACTGTCCTCCCTGATTACCGCACCATGTTCGACGCACTCCCTGGCATCGTTTTCCGAGAGGGAGATTCGCCTTTTGACTCCGGTTGGTCCGCATTTTCGTTTGATCTCGAGGTAGCATGGAGTGTGTGCATTCGGCTCTCCGTAGGTTCTCAGTCTGAGCTTTTCCTTGTAATGAGGATCTTTGAGGCAGTGGACGATCATAGCACTGTCTTCTGTGTCGTAGTAGATATTGTGAAGATCATATTCGGGATAGAAATCCGGAAGAAGGTGTTTCCCGGCTTTTTCCAGAAAAGTTTCATACTGTTTTCTCGTCATAGGATATTTATGTTCCACCCGCATCATCGTCGCTTCAAATACTTCCGTCTCCTTCATAGATACCTCCTGACGCATTCAAGAATAGAAAACGAATCTGTGATCCGTTTGAGTGAAACGTGAACTTTATCTGAACAATAATTTCTGAGCGAGATTCATCGGATGATACCTGAAGTTAAAAGAGTATTCAGAGATCTTATAATTATTCTTAAGCGCGGTTTTGATCATGTTTTGGAATTCCGCCGCAAAACAAACGTTCACAGATAATCGGGGAATCTCCCTCCTGCCTGCCAAAAGAAAGACAGGAGGAAAAGAATAATGCCAAAATCTGATATCCAAAAAGAACCTGTCACAAGAGACGAGAGAGAACATAAAGACCGTTTCTTTCGCTATCTCTTCGCAAAA
>JAFWLM010000005.1 GCA_017511045.1 Lachnospiraceae bacterium
CACGTCGATCTTACTGAGGTCGACCTTTGAAAGATCGATGTTGCTGAAATCCAGGGAACTGAAGTCCAGAACGGAAAAATCGATCGTGCTGTAATCAATCTGAGTGACATCCATGTCACTGAAATCCAGTGTATTAAAATCAATTTTCGTATAATCGATTGTATTAAAGTCAATTTCATTTAATGTATCGCGAAGCTCTTCCATCGTTGTAACTGTCTTAAGGGGTTCGAGTTCTTCAGGAAGCTGAGTTCCCATGGCTACGACGGCATTCTGTACATTTTGCAGAACGACTTGGTCTACGACCTGCGGGAAGATCTTCGTGGCAATCTGAGGAAGGATGTTAGTCTGGATCTGCGCTGCGACCTGATCCATGACGACCGGCATGATCTGCTGCATCATCTGTTGCATGGCTTTCTGCATTGCCTGCTGCATGACTGCCTGCATCTGGGTCTGCATCTGGCTCATCATCTGCGTCATCATTGCCTGAACGGCCTGAGAGACCGCCGATCCAATCGCATCCTGAAGAGCGCCTGCGAGCTGTTCAGTGATCGGTCCCATCTGTGTTGCCATGATCGACTGCATCGCGCCCTCGTAATCCGCCACCATGATGGAGGAGAAGGCCTCTGACTTATCTTCATGTGCCAGCCCCTCTAAGTAGTCTCTTGCTTTTACCGCTTTATATGCTTCATCCGGTTCCTCTTCCATAAAGTTCTGTCCGGTAAGCACGTCAACATCAGGCGATGCTTTCTGCGCGGTGATGATATCGCTGTTATTGCCACGTTCAACAATATAGTCCGTCAGCATCGTCGTATATCCGATCGTCGTTTCCAGATTTCTGAGATCCGCATCTTCCGATGCTTTTACGATCGCCGAGATATGAAGCGGCACTGCGTTTTTGACAGCTTCTTCCAGTTTATCGGAATCATTGCCTTTAAACGTAAAGGTTCCGCTGGAGGTCTTATCATAAAGATCACATGCCGTGATCAGATAAAACGTATGGTCACACAGATCCTTGTAATCTAAGGAGATTGCTTCCGGTTCTTCCTCTGCTTCGACTTTCTTTACTGCAGCACTGTACTGCGCCTTCGTGATCAGGCCAAGCTGATATAAGTTTCCGGAAAAGACCGTATCGTTCCGGTTTAATACAAGCACGACCTCATCATAGCTGTCCGGCCACTCGCCGTAGACCACATCATAATTATCTGTGATCAAAGGGCTCACAGCCGTTCCGTTTGCTCCTGCCATCATCTCTGAGAAGTTTGCTGCATCCTGATTGCCGCTGCCTCCAAACATGGCAGACATATTGCTCAGCATCAGAGATCTTGCACTCATTAGATTTCCGAGTACATTGCTGTCATCAGAAAACTCTGAGGTGACATCCACATCGGAATCGACCAGTTTCTCATCGCTGTCATAGGAATAGACTTTGAAATCCACATCATAGGTGTAAACGATCCCGTTCTCACCAATGTAGTTGTGAATCTCACTGTTTGGATCATCTAAATATTTTTTAAAATCTGTCAGATTGTTTTCTTTGATACTTGTTGAAACCGCGGAACCTGCTTCGATGTCACCAAAACTAGCCGATACTTTTCCTGCCGGCTTCTCTTCTTCGCCGGCTTCTTCACTCTCTTCCTCGAGTGCATTCGGGCCGTTATTTCCCATAAAGGAAGACAGGTCCAGGCTTGTTGCACTGACCGTGATCGGATAAGACGCCATCGTGTCTCTTTGGATCTTATTAATATAATTGTTGACGCCGGTTGAAAGCGAAAGGATCAGCGCGATTCCGATGATACCGATCGAACCGGCAAAACTGGTCAGGATCGTCCTGCCTTTTTTGGTCCTTAAGTTACTGAAGCTTAAACCAAGAGAAGTAAGAAAAGACATCGAGGACTGTTTTTTCCTGCCCTTCGCCGCTTTTTGTTTTACAGGCTTCCCTACTGGAACCGTTTCTAGAGGAGTCTTTCCTTCCGGAGTACTTCCAGCTGCTGCCTCCTCACCGCTACTGCTTTCTGCAAGGAACACAGGAACAGTTGCAACGACAGGTGCTGCATTTACCGCGGCAATATCTGCATCGGTATACGGCATACTGTCATCCATGATCTTTCCGTCTTTTAATCGCACGATACGGGAGGCATACTGATCTGCCAATTCCGGGTTATGAGTGACCATGACCACAAGACGGTCTTTTGCTACCTCCTGGATCAGATCCATGACCTGGATGCTGGTCTCGGTATCTAAAGCACCGGTCGGCTCATCGGCGAGGAGAATATCAGGATCATTGACCAGAGCCCTTGCAAGTGCCACACGCTGCATCTGTCCTCCGGACATCTGGTTCGGCTTTTTATAAATGTGTTCCGCAAGGCCCACCTGCTCCAATGCCCTCTTTGCCTTTTCTTTCCGCTCTTTTGCAGAAAGGCCGCCAAGGGTTAATGCCAGTTCGACATTGGAAAGGACATTCTGGTGCGGTATCAGGTTGTAACTTTGGAAAACGAATCCGATGGAGTGATTGCGATAGGTATCCCAGTCCCGGTCGTTATATTCTTTGGTGGAAACGCCGTTGATGATCAGATCTCCACTGTCGTAGCGATCCAATCCCCCGATAATATTAAGCAGGGTCGTCTTTCCGGAACCGGAAGGACCGAGGATAGCGACGAACTCATTATCCCTGAGATTCAAAGAGACATCATCAAGCGCGCGCTGAACCAGTTCCCCTGTCTTGTATTCCTTTGATATATGTTTAATTTGGAGCATAATAAAACCGATCTCCGCCTTTAATTCCTAATATAAAATAATATCATAGATGCTTCTCATGTAGAAAGTGTGAATTCTTTTATTTTCCTGTGTTTCTTCTGTGTCTTCCTGAAATCATTCTTGTGATAGATTTTTGTTTGTGATATTCTAGCTGACAGTTAAATTTCTTTATTATATTTTAAGAGCAGGAAATGGAATCATCCGAGGAAAAAGTTTCATTTAAATCTGTACTCAGGGAATTCTTTACACATTGTAAGCAATACCGCCTGAAGCAAATCATCAGTGCAGCGTATATCCCGGCTGCACTGATGTATTTCGAATTCATTTTCCGCCTGGTATCTGTAAAGGAGCCGCTCGAATGGACAAGCTGGCTCGGGATCATCTTTGCTTCTCTTGCCGGCGGACTGATCTTAGATCTCTTATGCAGCATTACAAAAAGCGAAAAACTGAACGGCTGGCTGGCAGCGATCTTTCTCCAGCTTCTAGCGGTCGCATTTTTGATCGTTCATTTTGTCAAACTGGAGTTCAGTATCTATATCGGCCCGCAGTCGATCATCGGCGGTGCAAACGGGATCACCCAGCACGCCGGAAACTACATCCAGGAAATCGTTTTAAGGAACTGGCCGACGCTTCTGCTCTTTGAAGCACCGATCATCATCTTCCTTGTGCTTTTCCTGGTCTTTAAACTGTTCACGTTCCGGCGTTTTAAAGCATTGGGATACATTCAGCTCCTGATGGTCATCGTGATCTTTGAATGCGCGGCAGGGGTTCCCTGGTGCAACACCTCTCCCCCGTGGGAGCTGCTTACCAGTGAGTTTGACTACGACAGCGCTGTCCGGACCTTCGATGTCCAGACGGCAACAAAACTTGATGTTCTTTACAGCATCTTCTCAAACCCATGGAAACAGAACTTCTGGATCGATGCAGAACATCCTGCCGAAATAACAGATCCAGATGATTACAACATGATCCAGATCGATTTTGATGAACTGAGGGATGAAAGCACCAACATCTATATCAGCCGCATCCATTCCTATGTTGAAAGTCTCGAGCCATCAAAGAAGAATGAATATACCGGCCTTTTCGAAGGAATGAATCTGATCGAGATCACGGCAGAGTCTTTCACCCCGTATATTCTGGACGAGGAACTGACGCCTGTCCTCTGCAAACTGGTGAACAACGGGATTGTGTTTGATGATTTTTATCAGCCGCTTTGGAGCGGTTCCACAACTACCGGAGAATTCCAGATCCTTACAGGGCTCCTTCCTTCAAACGGCTACTACTCCATGCTCCGCACCTCGGAAAACAATATGTATTTCACGATCGGCAATGAGCTTTTAAGGGAAAACTACACCAGCCTTGCCTTCCATAACGGAACCTATGATTATTTTGACCGCAATCTGACTCATTGCAATCTGGGATACAGCCGTTACTACGCAAACGGGTCCGGAATGACAGGGCTTTCCGGCACGACCGCATGGCCGCAGAGCGATGTGGAGATGATGGAGTTCTCGATTCCGAAGTTTGTCGATCAGCAGCCGTTCAATGCCTACTTTATGACCTTAAGCGGACACTCCAAATACGATTTAAAGAATTTTGTCGTCCGGAAAAATATTGATGAAGTCAGAAGCTGGGCAGACAGAAACGGAAAGGATTATACGGATGCCGTCCTTTGCTATTTTGCCGCAAATCTGGAATTTGAAAAGTCCATGGAATATCTGCTGGATGAGCTGGATAAAGCAGGGGTTTTGGAAAATACAGTGATCGTTATGACAGGCGACCACTACCCTTACGCTCTTTCTGATGATTATGTGATCGATGACACAGGTCATGTCGAATACTTTGACGTCAAACCGAACGTGATCAATCTGTTCGGTTTTGAACCGGAAAACGAAAAGGACTACAGCCATAACTCGCTTGTGATCTGGACACCATCTTTGGACGGGGAGCATTCGATCCATGTAAAAGAACCCGTCTACAGCGCAGATATGCTCCCTACCCTTTTAAACCTTTTCGGTCTGGAATATGACTCCCGTATGCTTGTGGGCAGAGATGTATTTGCGGAAAACTATGAACCTCTGGTCATTTTCCTGAACTATCACTGGCTGACAGATAAGGGCTATTATAATGCGGAAGACAGGACCTATACACCGAATGAGGGTTGTTCTTATGACGGCGCAGGCGATCCGGAATTCTCATCCGATGAGGAGTATGTCGAATACATCAATAAGATCGTTAAAAACAAGATGATCTTCTCCCAGAATGTTCCGAACTACGACTACTACAATGTTGTTTTTCCAAAACCGGAGGAGTAACAAATCATCTTTAAAAACCATTTCTTTTATAGTATGATTACTGTGAGGTTATATGGATAATCTCACAGTATTTTTATTAGGAGGTCAACTATGTCTGAGAAAATTAAACTGGAACTTGATCCAAAAGTCCCAACTTTGGACCTGGGGGCTTTACCAACGGTTTCCCCTGTTTCCGCACCGCTTGATACCGTGACTTTAAAAGAAGAACTTGCACAGCCGGAAACAGCTGCCCATTACATGGAAGATGTCAACCTTACAGAAGAAGAACAGAAGATGGTCGATGACTTTGCAGAACAGATCGATCTTTCCAATACCAATGTCGTCCTTCAGTATGGTGCTGCAAGCCAGAAAAAGATCGCTGACTTTTCTGACAGTGCTTTAGAAGGCGTTAGAACAAAGGATCTTGGAGAAGTCGGAGATGCGATTGCTTCTTTAGTTGCTGAACTCAAAGGATTCGATGTCGGAACAGAAGAAAAGGGCGGCATTCTCGGATGGTTTAAGAAAAAAGGGAATAAGCTTACACAGCTGAAAGCCCGTTATGATTCCGCAGATAAGAACGTGGATAAGATCTCCGGAGTTCTGATGGATCATCAGAACCAGCTGACGACTGATATCGTCATGATGGATAAAATGTACGATTCCAACCTCGTCTATTTCAAGGAACTGACAATGTACATCCTTGCCGGAAAGAAAGCTCTTGAAAAAGCACAGTCGACAACTCTGGTCGAGCTTCAGAACAAAGCCAAGGAATCCGGACTGACAGAAGACGCGCAGGCAGCAAATGACTACGCTGCTCTCTGCGACCGTTTTGATAAAAAACTTTATGATCTGGAACTGACACGTACGATCAGCATGCAGATGGCTCCGCAGATCCGTCTGATCCAGAACAGTGATACCTTAATGGTGGAAAAGATCCAGTCCACCTTAAGCAATACGATCCCTCTGTGGAAAAACCAGATGGTCCTTGCAATGGGCATGATCCATTCAGAAGAAGCCATGAAGGCACAGAAGGAAGTTAACGATCTTACCAATGAACTGATCCAGAAGAATGCTGAAAAACTGCATCAGGGATCTGTTGAGATCGCAGAAGAGAGCGAGCGCGGCATCATTGATATCGAGACCGTAGCTCATGCAAATGAAGAGCTGATCGCATCTTTAGATGAAGTGATCAAGATCCAGGAAGAAGGACGCATGAAACGCCGCGTCGCTGAAGACCAGCTTGGTCAGGTGGAAGCACAGCTTAAGCAGAAACTTCTCGATATCCGTAATGCGGAACTGAAATCGACGGATGACAGCATTCAGTAGAACTGATACGGAGTAATTGCTATGAAGGGAAATCGTTCGTTAGGCTGTTTCGGAGGACTGGCAGTCGTAGTTGTAGGAATCGCTGCTCTGGCATTGATCAGGCGGTTTGTACCGTCTATTTTCTCTGCCTTTGCATGGGTTGCCGGAATCGCGGTCGCGATACTGATCGTTGTCCTGATCCTGATCATTGTCCTGGCGAATAAAGCAACCAAGGCTCTGAAGAAAGAAACGCCGAAACCGGCACCCGATCCCACGCCGCAGACCCAGACGAATACGACAAATCTGCCGCCTGAGCAGGCAGCTGTCATCAACAAAGGCCGCTCCGATCTTCTGACGGTTCGTAAGATCCTTGCAAAGATCCACAATCCTGAGATCTGCAAGTCCGGCTATGACGTTTGCTCGTCTTTGGAAAAACTCCTTCAGGCGCTCAGAGAAAAGCCTGAGAAGATCAAAAACAGCCGTCAGTTCTTAAATTACTACATCCCGACTCTGGCGGAAGTCCTGACGAAGTATCACCGTCTGGAAGCCAACGGTGTGGTAACACAGGATAATACCGAAAAGGTCGAGAACTTCCTGATCGATTTCAGAAAAGCTTCCGGTAAACAGTACCAGAGCTTATTTGAAGATGACAAACTGGATATGACAGTCGATATTGAAGCTATGGCGATCGCAATCAAACGGGACGGACTGCTGGACGAAGATGATTTCGTACAGGGCCCAGTGAATGAGGCATCGATCTACGATGAACCTCCGCTGATCATTGATGCACCGGAAAACAGTGTTGTCGTGGAAGATGATATGACAGTGATCGACGCTGTTAATCAGGCCGCTGAAAAAGAAAACGAGACCGAAAAAGAAAAAGATCTCGTGCATTAAAAGAACTGATCATACCAGATTAAAAAGGTATAGATCGTCCATACTTTTTTGTAGCAATCCTGCTTGCCGCTTTTAAAAGTGGCAAGCAGTTTGTTTATTTTGGAAACATCAAAGAAACGCTTTGCGTTTTCGCTGTTAAACTGCTCCTCTATTTTTCTGAAAAGATCCTCTTCTTTCATCCAGGCTCTTAACGGAACCGGAAAGCCCAGCTTTTTCTTTTTATAGGCTTCATTCGGGATCACCTTTGATGCAGCGAGGCGAAGTGCCGGCTTTGTGGTCTCCGCATTGATCTTTGCAGTCTTCGGAAGGCTTCTTGCGACATCATATACGACGTCATCTAAGAATGGTGTTCTTGCTTCAAGTCCGAACATCATCGTATTTCTGTCCACCGCATGAAGAAAGTCTTTGACGAGCCAGAAATAATAGTCGATGATCTGACGCTTTACCATGGAGGGTGCGTTTTTGTGAGCGTTAAAATAAGGCGCGGTTATTTCTTTCGTTGTGATCTGGGTTTTATTCTTTACAACAGAAAGGGCTTCTTTATCACTGAAGACTCTTCCGAGTCCGATATAGTTGTCTTCCAGTTTGAGACCTCTGCGGTAGACAAAGTTCCGTCCCGGAAACTCCGGAAGAAGACCTGCGATTGCTGAGGCGGCTCTGCGAAGCGGATACGGGATCTTCATATACCAGTTCTGGTCGATCTCCTCGCGATAGGAAAGATAGCCTCCAAACAGCTCATCTGCTCCTTCTCCGCTTGTTACGACCTTGACATATTCCGAGGCTTTTTCCGCCACAAAATAAAGAGCGATCGCTGCAGGGTCTGCCAAAGGCTCGTCCATATGGTACTGGATGCTTGGGAAGGCCTTGATATAATCCTCTTTCGTGATCTGTCTGGAATAGTTTTCGATTCCTAGTTTTTCCGAAAGGTCTTTTGCATAAGAGATCTCATCATACCTCGGATCTGCGTAGCCCACTGTAAAGGTCTTTGCAGGTCTTGCAAGAGAGACCAGATAGGAGGAGTCGATCCCGCTCGATAAAAATCCTCCGACTTCCACATCTGCAAATCCATGCGCCTTGACCGAGTCAGCCATCGCATCGCCGATCCTTTCCGCAGTCTCCTCCGGAGAATAGTCTGTCCCTTCTTCCAGATCCAGTTCAAAAAATTTTTCTATCTGAATGTTTCCGTCTTTCCAGATCATCCGGTGTCCGGGTTCTAAGCGGAAGACATTTTTAAAGAATGTTTCTTCCGTGGGTGTGGAGTTAAAGCAAAGGTAGGACGATAGAATCGTTTCATTGAACTGCTTATCAAACTCCGGATGATCGAGGAAGGCTTTGATTTCAGAAGCAAAGAGGATGCCGGACGGAGTCGGATAATAATAAAGCGGTTTAATTCCCCATTTATCCCGGGCAAGATAAAGCTGCTGCTCTTTCTGATCCCAGATGGCAAAGCCATACATTCCGCGCAGTTTTGCGGTCAGTTCTGTGCCCCACTCCTCATAGCCATGCACCAGGACTTCCGTATCAGACTGAGTCTGAAACGTATGGCCTGCTGTTTTTAATTCTTCTCTTAAGGTCTGGAAATTGTAGATCTCACCGTTAAAGACGACAACGATGGTTTTATCCTCGTTATAGATCGGCTGATCGCCGGTATGAAGGTCAATGATCGCAAGACGTCTGTGTCCTAAGCCGCATACATTGTCTGTAAAAAAGCCTTCACCGTCCGGTCCACGGTGGGCGATCCGGTCGGTCATGTTTTTTAAGACGTTTTGATCGATTCCTTTGCTGCTGATATATCCGGCGATTCCGCACATACTTTCAAGTCTCCCTAAATAAAAATGAGGTCTCTGACAACATTTCTGCCGAAGACCTCTCTGCCTTACTGAAAGCAATTTTACACTTCTCAGAAAAAAAGGTCAACCTTATCAAAACGTAGTATAATCAGAATAACCAGAGTCTTCACAAGTCAGGAGCTGCATATGAAAAAGACAAAGTTATCTGCGAAATTCTGGACCACACTGGTGATCTTCAGCCTTGTCGGGCAGATTGCCTGGGTCGTCGAGAACATGTATTTCAATGTGTTCATCTATAAAATGTTCCGCGCGTCCGCTGCTGATATTTCCTTCATGGTTGCTGCAAGCGCTGTTGTCGCAACACTGACGACCATTTTTATCGGTGCGCTCTCAGATAAGCTTGGTAAACGCAAGGTCTTCATGTGCGGAGGCTATATCATCTGGGGTATCACCATCTTAGCCTTTGCGTTCATCCGCTCGGATGTGATCAGTTCGATGTTTGCAGTGACTACATCGGCAGCTTCCATCGGAGTCACACTTGTCATCATCATGGACTGCGTCATGACCTTTTTCGGATCAACTGCAAATGACGCCTGCTATAACGCCTGGCTGACAGACTCGACCGATTCCACAAACAGAGGCGGCGCTGAGGGCATCAACGCGATGATGCCGCTCATTGCGATCCTTGTGGTATTTGGCGGCTTTATGGGATTTGATCTGGACCTTCCCGAAAGCTGGACAACGATCTTCCTGATTATCGGAATCACGGTTTCCGTGATCGGGATCCTTGGTATTTTTATCGTCAAAGAGCCTTCAATTGATAAATCCGCCAATGATAAATATTGGGCGAACATCATCTACGGATTCCGTCCGTCTGTAATGAAACAGAATCCGATCCTTTATGCTTCGCTTGCGGCATTTGCGATCTTTAATATTTCCATTCAGATCTTTATGCCCTATCTGATCCTTTACTATGAGGTCTCGCTGGGTATGGAAAACTATGTAATGGTTATGGCACCAGCAATTATCGTAGCAGCAGCCGTGACCTTCTTTTACGGAAAATTCTATGACAGAGTCCATTTCCGGGTCGCGGTGATCCCGGCTATGATCATGCTTGCGATCGGCTATCTGCTTCTGCTCTTCTTCCGCGGAACGGCACTGGTCTTTATCGGATCCCTCTTTATGATGAGCGGATATCTTGCAGGCATGGCCGTCTTTGGTGCCATGATCCGTGATTATACACCGGAAAACAGAGCCGGCATGTTCCAGGGGCTCCGTATTGTCGGACAGGTTCTGATCCCCGGGATCATCGGTCCTGCGATCGGTGCAGCGGTGCTCAAAAACGCAGAGCAGATCATTAATTCTGACGGAACGACCTCTTTTATTCCAAACGCGAATATCTTTCTTGCTGCTCTGATCGCAGCAGTCTGCGTCGTTCCTGTGCTTCTAGTCATCTTCAGAATGTTAAAGAAGGAGAAGGTAAATGCCGGCTGAATATTGCCAGTTAACGACATATGGTCACGAAGACATCCCTGAGATCCCCTGGGATGTTTATCCGCGTCCACAGCTGAAACGAAACAGTTTTATTAATCTGAACGGATGGTGGGACTTTACTGTACAGTCAGTTGAAAATGATCCTGCCGTTTTCCCAGAAAGAAATGCCGATAAGATTCGTGTTCCGTATCCAGTTGAGTCCAAACTTTCCGGAATTCAGAAGCATTTTCCTGAAGGAACAGCGTTATGGTACAGACGTGATCTTCCTTCTGTTTCTCTGAAAGAAAATGAACGCCTGCTTCTCCACATCGATGCCGTCGACCAGGAAGCAGATATTTATATCAACGATCAATTCGTATCCCATATTCATACGTTTGAGGGATATGGGGGAATCGATATCACTTCATTTTTGCGGGAGCAGAATACGCTTACGGTCTGCGTTACAGATGATCTCAATCGAAAAGAATTTCCATACGGCAAGCAGACCCTGAAACGGGGCGGCATGTGGTATACCCCGTTTTCCGGGATTTGGCAGAGCGTTTGGATGGAGATCGTTCCGGAAAACCATATTCAGGAAATACAAATAGAGCCGGGACTTTCTGAAGCAAAAATCACTGTTTTTCCGGCGAAAAACAGCAGCGGGGATGAAGATGGATATCTCCTCTTTGAAGGAAAAAAGATCCCTCTTGTTTCCGGATCCGCAGCACTTGCCCCAAACGATCCGGTCTGCTGGACACCGGAGGATCCCAGGCTTTACAACTTTACGATCCATTACGACGAAGATGAAGTTGAGTCCTACTTTGCGCTTCGCACCCTGTCGATCCAGGATACAGAAAACGGAAGGCGCCTGTGCCTGAACGGCAAGCCGTACTTCTTCCATGGGCTCCTAGATCAGGGGTATTGGCCAGACGGCATCTGTACGCCGCCGGATCCTTCCTGTTTTGCAGAAGATATCAGGGCGATGAAAGCACTTGGATTCAACACCCTTCGCAAGCACATCAAACGGGAACCGTCGCAGTTTTATTACGAATGCGACCGACTCGGCATGATCGTATTCCAGGATATGATCAATAACGGATGCTATTCCTTTTTCAGGGATACTCTGCTTCCGACCATTGGCATCAGGAAACTGAATGACAGCAAAACGGAAAAAGAGCCGAAGGTCAGGGAAATGTTTAATTCCTCTATGCGTCTTATGGTTTCGCATTTGATAAACTATCCTTCTATCTGTCTCTGGACAATCTTTAACGAAGGCTGGGGACAGTTTGAAAGCTGCAAAGCTTATGAAGAACTGAAAGAACTGGATCCTTCGAGATTCATTGATACCGCATCCGGATGGTTTCATCCGGAACAAAGTGATGTGGAAAGCCTGCATGTTTATTTCAAACAATTCCGGATGCCGAGATCAGAAAAGCCTGTGCTGCTCTCTGAATTTGGCGGTTATTCCTTAAAACTGAAAGATCATTCCTTCAACTTAAAAAAGACATACGGCTATCGTTTTTACAAAGAAACTGCAGCCTTTCAGACTGCAGTTGAAAAACTATATCGCGAGGAGATCCTCCCCTCAGTAAAGGCCGGGCTTTCAGGCGCGATCTATACGCAGGTCTCCGATGTCGAAGATGAAACGAACGGTCTGTTAACTTACGACCGGGCCATCTGCAAAGTGGATAAAAAAGTATTTTCGGATATTGCAAAAATACTAGCTGGCAGTCATCCCGTTATCTGAACTTTTATCTGCAAGGAAATAGCAGATCAGCCATAAGGACAAATAGAACAGAGCTGTGGATATACAATGACACCAGACAAGTTTAGGCGAGATCTTATCCGCCATAAGAAAGAATAGCAGACCGATGAAAAGCAGCCGGTGAAAAAAGCCTTTCTGCAGTGGTTTTCCTGTCAACGCAAAAAGAACAAGTACGATAGCGGCGGCGACTTTTACGATCGTCGGAACCCAGAGTTGCATCGGGCATCACTGCAATTAACACCGTCTTTAGAACAGCAAACGCCACTATAAGAATTGTTAATATAAGCTGAGAAGTTGTTAGTTTTTTTTGTCATCTTTCAATCCCCTTAATACCGGTTATGCACTTTCTCTGCAAAGCACATTACATCTTTTATTTGAATCTCCGTTCCGTCATCCAGAACCGCTTTTCCGTTCATGCGGCCGAAGACCTGATGCTGGTCGGAAACCAGCAGCTTGAAATCCAGTTTCGCTGCTCGATCCAATACCGGTGTAAATTCTGTTTCAAAACGCCCGTCGGAAGAAGTAAACTTCCACGGATCCATATATCCACTCTCCGGAATACAGAAAGTAATATCATCCAGTTTATGCACAACGCTGTTATAGAAAAGAACGTTCTCTGATGCTGCCTTCGTATTTCCGAAGCCATAGCCGATGTTAAAACCGAATGCGTTCCCATTGATATCCGCGTTGCCGGAACCCCAGAACCATGTGTTATCATAGGTCCAGACTCCTCTTCCCCAGTCCAGCGTTCCGAAATCCGTCTCCGGATCAAACTCATAACGAACTCCATCGTACTCCATATATCCAGACGCGCGCATACAGTTGATCTTCTGATTATAATAAAACGCATGCTTTTTGTCCCACGGTGTTGCGATCACCATCGAATCCATTTCCGGCTGCTGAAGAACGATGTCGCAGGAAAACGGTTTTCCTTCATAAAAGCGGTCAAAAGCACAGGTGATGTGGCGGGTTCCGTCCTCCACTGCAAATTTCATCTGCAGCCTTTTATCGGAATACTCCGTGATACCGGAAGAAGAATCTGACGGAAGTTTCAGTTTCCCCATTGGAAAGGCATTCAGCACTGTCTCCGTATGCTCCCAGGGTTCACCGTCAAAACTAAGAAGTGAGACCGACTGCAGCCCGATGTAGCCGTCATCCGAAATCGTAAAAGCTCCGGCAAACTTATCGTTCAGAACAAGATAATAATCCCATTCCTTGATCCGGAATTTCGGAGCTTTGATCATGCTTCGGTCATACTGCTGCACAAGCGAGCGCGACCAACCGGGCTCTCTGAGTTCCCCCTGCTCATCCAGCAAAAGCTGTCTGTTTGTTACCTCATGATTCCTTCCCATAAAAAACTCTCCCGAACATCGTCGTTCAAAGGGGCATCCGCAGATGCCCCTTCATTCTATTATTCAGAAACTGCCATAATCAATACTTGCCGTAATCAAATGCAGTCTCCATCATTGCTTCAACATTTGCGACCGGCACATCGTCGATGGTGTCGGAAAGGTCGAAGATGTATCCGCCATCTACCGCACAGATGTCAAACAGCTCTTTCACTGCGTCCTTGACCTGCTGCGGGGTTCCGAGGCGAAGTACCTGTGAGCTTAAGCCTCCGGAGATGCAGTGATCTTTTCCAACGATTCTCTTTGCCTCTTTCATATCGACGTCTTCAAAATGGTACAGGCACTTGCCCGGCGTAATTTCTTTGATACGCTCTAAGCGGCTGTCATATTTGCCCTCGGTGTAGACCAGCGGCGTGTAGCCCATAGAGATCAAAGCCTCAAGCAGTCTCTGCAGTGTCGGCCAGTAGAACTCATCATACTGCTCCGGTCCCATGAAGCCATCCAGACCTTTGTGGAGCGGGATGAAGACAAAGAGACCGTTTGCGTGCTGCATCTGTCCGATAGCGCCATAGAGGGAAGCCGGATAGAACATTTCGGTTGCTGCCTTGACCTCGTCCGGATGCTCATAAAGATCAGCCATTGTATCGATCGTGCCGCGAAGTGTATCAGACAGCATATCGAATGCGGTCGTTACGATAGCTCCGGCCCAGATCGGGAAGCCCATCTCCATCATCTCCTGCTCGAACGCTGCGACTTCACCCAGCCATGCGGCACTCATCTGTCCTACCTCATTCAGAGTCTGCGCGATCTCCACGATCTGAGGATTTGCAAACTGCACCATAGCAGCCGGGATCGAATATGCGCTCATCGTCGGAATGCTGATATTTTTCAGCCCCTCTAACGCCCCATACGTTCTCGGAAGCCATTTGTTCAGGAACCATCCCGACGCATCGGAAAGCAGTTCCGGATATTCTCCGTCTGCCAGATACGGTTTTTCAATGTACTGGAAAATGTTTCTCGGATCCACTTTTCCTCCCGGCTGTCCCGGCCACTGGAACAGTTTCGCATCGAGTTTTTCCATGATCGGACCCTGTCCCAGGAAAAGCGAAGCGTATCCGATTCCCATATCCGGCTGGAAATAGTTCAGGAATTTCCGATATGCATCCTTTGCTTTTTCCGTATCATAGAAGCACTCAGCAATCGTGTACCCTGCCCAAAGATACGGGAAAGACTGAAAGAATGGAACCACCGGAACACGGTCCGTCTTTTCCATTGCAATTGCTTTCTTTATACGATTTAACCGCTCATCGTATATTGCTTTGTTGTCAGCCATATTACCTACCTCCTATAAGAATAAAATATTTTATGCCCCTTATTATCTTGCTGTTCAGGGCTTATGCACATTCCCCCATTCTGTTTGATGGATCTCAAAGCATCCTTCTCAAATGACACTCTGTGAATCACTATACTTTTAGATAACTACAGTATACTCTGCCCCTTTTTATGGCTCAAGTATAATCTGAACACGAAACCGCTTACTCCGGGCAGCCTGCAAAGAGATCTATACGTTATTTCTATACTCTTGACCGCGCCCGAAATCTATAATAGATTAGAGAAAAACAGGGAGAATCTTCGCGATGAGTAAAGGAAGAATTAAGATTGGTATCTTTGCTTATTCACTGCTTGCCATGGGAGCCATCGGTTTGAACAGCGTGCTTTCCGATATGGCAGATTATTTCCATGTGTCCGATACAACGATCGCTTTGATCGCTTCCATCCCCTGTATCGTCATTATCGTAGTCACGCTTTTCTTAGGAAAGGTGTTGGAACACATCTCGCAGAAGAGAGTCGGCATCTTCGGTGCTCTCTGTTTTCTGGTCGGGGGACTTCTTCCTCTTGTACTTGATAATCTGATCCTGATTTTCATCTGCCGCGCCGTGACTGGAATCGGCATTGCTATTTCACAGGTCTTTATGGCGTCACTCAATGCGGAATTTTTTGAAGAAGAGGAACGTCCGCCTGTTCAAGGTCTTGCTTCAGCGGCTCAAACAGCCGGCATGATCATCATGTGCCTCTGCTCCGGCTTCCTTGCCACGATCAGCTGGCGTGCATGCTTCCTGGTTCACCTCGTGGGATTGTTAGGCCTGCTCGCAATGATCTTCTGCATCCCAGACAGAAAGCCTGCAAAGAAACAGCCTGAAGAACATAAAGAAAAATCGCATTTGAACATCCGCACTTTCGGATGGTTCCTGCTCATGTTTTTCATCTTCTTGATCATTCTGATATACGCCAATAACCTCTCTTTCCTTCTTGTGGAAAAAGGGATAGGAACAGCCGCGGACACAGGACTTGCACTTTCCGTTTATGCATTCGGCGGGCTTCTCACCGGTCTTATCTACGGAAAGATCGACCGTTTCTTAGGAACCTGGAAACTTCCGCTTTCCATGTTCCTTCTGGCTGCTATGTTTTTCATCACAACGCTTGCCCAAAGCATGCCGGTGATCTATATCGGCGGGTTTATCGGCGGAGTCGGCCTGTCATTATTCTTCCCTCAGATCATTCTTTATACCGGTCTTTCAGTAGAGCCGGCCGTGATACCGGTCGCAGTCTCACTGCTTACCTGTTTCCAGAATCTCGGACAGATCCTCTGCCCATATGCCATCAACCCGCTTGCAACAATGCTGTCCAATGAATCAAACGTTCAGCAGATCAAAATGTATATCGGCATGGCAGCGTTCCTGATCCTTGCGGTAATTTTGCTGTTTTATTCAGTAAGAAGGACCCGACGGGAACGGGCGGTCTGAGATAGAATTCTTTAAGATCCAACAGATGTAATTCACGCACATAAAAACGGACACTGTCAGGTGTCCGTTTCCTCATTAAGAATGTTCAGCGCTTTACGATCTTTTTCAGCAAGCCGAGAATGCCGAGATACAAAAGGCCGAAGATCAGTAAAAGGATCATCAGCGCAATGATCCACCAGCCTGATCCCATGAAAGGAAGTTTTTTGGTAAAGCCAAAGGCTCCCGCGGGACTTCCCCAATCCAGAAAAAAGTAAGGATAATTATGCCCCGGAGAAAACTGCCATCCGCGCACAAAGCCAATTCCGGCATATGCCGCATACAGCAGCGGCGGGATCAGTACAAAAAAGACATATTTGACTTTGATATTGGAGTAAACTCCTGTCACAAAAAAGTCGATGATCGATGCGAGCGGCACCACCACATGTGTCAGGATATTCGCAAGACTCCAGGCTTCTATCTTGATCGTCGGTGCCAGAATAAAGCAGAACACGACGCCGGTCAGTGTGATAGAAACAGTTCCCACCAGTTTGATCACATACCATGCTGCAGAGAACTTCCCCTTTTTCAGCATAATGACTGCGCCGATCAGGCAGATAAGAGCCATTAAAATATTGGACTGGATTGTAAAATACATAAAGACTGTCGAACCGCCCATAAAATGTTCTCTGCCGGCAATGGCACTGATGATCGTACCAAGAATTGCCGACACAAACACGATCACTTTTAAAATCAGTGATGTAACTTTAACAGGTTTTGAGAGTTCCATGATCAGTCTTCCAGATACTCGATCGGTACTTCTTCTTCGTCTTCAGATACTTCTTCATTCCTGCAGCAGTCAGGAAGTTCCTTATCAGAACAGCAAAACGGATGCCACTTTGGCGGCTCAGGCAGCTCTTCCCCTTTGATCCACGCCATGATCACTCTCCTGTGAATGATCAGAAATACAGCCGTCGCTGATGCGATCACAGATGCAATTGCGATGACGATTATTTTCCAGGTTTTCATTTTGTATTCACCTCTTTATCCCCACAAGGAATGTTCTCTTTGTTATTTGATAATATTATACCAAAAAAATCAGATTCTCCACACATTTTGTTGAGAATCCTTCTTTCATCGTCCTGGATAAATGCCCTGGAAAGAAAGACTGTCGCATCCGGTCCGGTAATCGTTATTGCCGTTCCGCTTAATCCGGAATGAATGTAACAGCTTTCTTTCCATAAATACAGGTTGCATTGTATGTTACGGGATAATAAAATAAAAGAACAGAAATAGACAATCTATCGAATTTCGACAGATTGACGAATTGTGTCTGATTTCTTAACAGGAGGATACCGTATGTCTGAAAACGCGAAAAAAAGAGCGGAAACAAAAAAAAGACTGAAAGACGCACTTATGGCACTTTATGCGCAGTGCGACTATCAGTCGATCACAGTCACGATGCTCTGCAGGGAGGCCGGCCTTCACCGCAGCACATTCTATCTTTATTATAATTCCATCGACGAAGTGCTCCGTGAGATCGAGCACGAAATACTGGAAGAGATCCAGCACTTCGCAGATAAGATGAACTTGTTTGATACTACCAACAGCTCATTAACGCCGTCAGAGATATTTGCAAATAATGAACCCTACATGATCGATTATTATAAATGGCAATACTCGATCCGCGAGTATCTGAACCCTCTTCTCGGTTCCTATGGTGATCCCTATTTCATCCAGCGGTATGAACAGATCGTCTACGATAACACGATTCCGGCATTGGACTTTCTTGGATACAAGTACACGGACAAAGAGTATGCCGTGCGCTTTCTTACCGGCGGTGTAATAAAAACGAATCAGGACTGGCTGCTTAACGGAGACATCGGCGCAAAGGAACTTGTACGCATACAGCGCAGCATGCTGGTCGAAAACCCTCTTCTAAAAGGAGAGATCGAAATCTAAGTTAAATCTGAAGTTATTCAAATTCGATCGTTCCAGGCGGTTTGCTGGTCAGATCATAGAATACACGGTTTACGCCCTTAACTTCATTGATGATGCGGTTTGTGACTTTAAACAGTACTTCATATGGGATCTGTGCGCTTTCTGCCGTCATGAAATCACTGGTCAGAACAGCTCTTAACGCAACTGCATAATCATAGGTCCTGAAGTCTCCCATAACGCCCACAGAGCGCATATTGGTAAGACCAGCGAAGTACTGCCCTAATTCTTTGTCGATTCCTGCAAGGGCTGCTTCCTCGCGGAATATAGCGTCTGCTTCCTGCACGATGCGGACCTTGTCCTCCGTAACTTCTCCAACGATACGGACACCGAGTCCCGGTCCCGGGAACGGCTGGCGGAAAACTAAATACTCAGGAATGCCCAGCTCCAGCCCGACTTTACGGACTTCATCCTTAAACAGCATACGGAGCGGCTCGATAATCTCTTTAAACTGAATCACATCCGGAAGTCCACCGACATTGTGGTGGGATTTGATCACTGCCGAATCTCCAAGTCCCGACTCGATCACATCCGGATAAATGGTTCCCTGGACAAGGAAATCCACCTCTCCGATCTCTTTCGCTGCTTCTTCAAAAACACGGATAAACTCTTCTCCGATGATCTTTCTTTTTTGTTCCGGTTCGATGACCCCTTTTAACTTGTCATAGTATCTTTGCTGTGCATTGATACGGATAAAGTTCAGATCATACTGTCCGGAAGGACCGAAGATCGCCTCAACTTCATCGCCTTCGTTTTTTCTTAACAGACCGTGGTCAACAAACACGCAGGTCAGCTGCTTTCCAATTGCTTTGCTCATAAGAACTGCTGCCACCGAAGAGTCTACTCCGCCTGATAAAGCACAAAGCACTTTTCCGTTACCTACCCGTTCACGGATGGAGCGGATGGAATCTTCCACAAAGGAATCCATACGCCAGTCCCCTGCGCATCCGCAGATCTCATAGACAAAGTTAGAGAACATTTTTCCGCCTTCCGGCGTATGCGCAACTTCCGGATGGAACTGCACTGCATAGATCTTCTCCGCTTCATTCTCTATTGCTGCTGCCGGACAGTCTTTTGTTGTTGCTATCACGCGATAGCCTTCCGGAATGCCTGCAATATAATCCGTATGACTCATCCACGTCACAGTTTCCGTTTTTACACCATGGAACAGTTTTGATGTTGTATCTGTTTTTGTTTCCGTATGGCCGTACTCGCTGACCGGCGCCGTAGCAACTTTCCCTCCCGCCATATAGGCGATCAGCTGGGAACCATAACAGATACCTAAGACCGGAACACCGATCTTTAAGATCTCCGGATCAAAATGAGGGGAAGTCTCATCATAGACACTGTTCGGCCCGCCTGTAAAGATGATGCCTTTATATCCCTCCGCCCGGATCTCTTCCAATGTTGTTTTTTGATAGGACCTGATTTCCGCGAACACATGATGCTCACGCACTCTCCGTGCGATCAGCTGATTGTATTGCCCGCCGAAATCCAATACCAGAATCTTTTCCATGTTTTTCATTCCTTATTTGAGTGATCTGCTTAACGTTCTATATTATGAGGGCAGAACGCTTTGTTCTGCCCTTTTCTCTACACATTGATCTCTTCAGATTCGATGCCTTCACCTTCTGTGTATGGTTTGATCTTCTCCAGGTATTTTTCCACCTGCTCTGCGCAGCGTCCGATGAACTTGGACGGATCTAATACCGCGCGGATTTCTTCTTCGGTCATGTGGAATTCCGGATGAGAGGCCAGGTCTTTTAAGAGATCATACTCTTCCCCGTTCTTCTTCTTTGCAACCGCATCCATGGAGCAGGTACGGATGATCTCGTGCAGCTGCTGCCTGTCGCCTCCGCGCTTTACAGCTTCCATCATGATGTTCTCTGTCGCATTAAACGGTAGGAATTCATTGACCGCTTTTTCAATCACTTTCTCATTCACACGAAGTCCGTCGAGGACATTGTTTAACAATTTCAGGATCGCATCCGCACAGAGGAATGCTTCCGGCATGGAGATCCTCTTATTTGCAGAATCATCCAGCGTTCTTTCAAGCCACTGGGTCTGAGCCGTCATATGCGCATTTAACGCATCAGCGATCAGATAACGGGAAAGTGAACAGATACGTTCTGAGCGCATCGGGTTTCTCTTGTATGCCATCGCAGAAGATCCGATCTGGCTTGCTTCAAACGGCTCTTCGATCTGGCCGTCATGCTGAAGCAGGCGGATGTCCGTGGCAATCTTTGATGCAGTCTGTGCAAAGAGGCTTAAGACATTGATGATCCGGCTGTCTTCTTTTCTCGGATAAGTCTGGCCGTTAACTTCGTAGATCTCATCAAAATCAAAAGCTGCTGCGATCTTCCGGTTCATCTCATCGATCTTCGCCGTATCACCTTCGAACAGTTCCATAAAGCTTGCCTCGGTGCCTGTCGTACCTCTGCAGCCCAGGAACTTGATCGTGCCGATCACGTGATCGATGTCCTCTAAATCGCTGACCATATCGCGGATCCAGAGCGATGCTCTTTTACCGACAGTGACCAGCTGTGCCGGCTGATAATGGGTATAACCGAGTGTCGGAACTGCTTTATACTGATCCGCAAACTTTGCTGCCAGGCGGATCGCATTGCGCAGTTTTTCACGGATATCGCAAAGCGCTGCCCTGTAAAGGATCAGGTCCGCATTGTCGGTTACATAGCAGCTGGTTGCCCCAAGGTGAATGATTCCTGCTGCGGAAGGAGCTGCCTTTCCGTAGGTATAGACATGAGCCATAACATCGTGGCGCACCTCTTTTTCGCGTTTTGCCGCACATTCATAATCGATATATTCTTTATTGGCCCTGAGTTCATCGACCTGCTCCTGTGTGATCGGGAGTCCCAGGTCATGCTCTGCCTGAGCGAGCTCGATCCAGAGCTGTCTCCAGGTATGGAATTTCGTATCCTGGGAAAACAGCTTCAGCATAAAGTCAGAAGCGTATCTTGATGATAACGGGGATTCATATTTGTCGTACATACGTTTTTCCTTTCGAATTCCGGTCAAGAATGATTTTAAAATATCTTTATTATCATAACTGCAAGCTCTGAATCTTTCAAGGTTCTTTGCCGTGTTTTTCTGCTTATTTCATGTAAAAGGGGCTGCTAAGCTGCAGCCCCGTATATACAGGTCTTTTATATATGTTATACCAGAAACAGAAGATAGCCATAGTTCGGGATCGGCCAGTACTCTTCTGCTGTCATCGTCTCTGCCTCGTCACAGACTGCCCTGAGTTCCTTCATCTTCGGAAGGATGTTGTCCCGGATATAATAGCAGGCCTCCAGATCTTCTTCGATTCCGCTTGCTTTTGCAGTCAGATCTTCCAGTTCCAGATTCAAACGGTCGATCTCGTCTGCTATTCCTGAAAGCTTTTCAATCAGACGGCTTTCATATCTGCATGCAAGATCCGGTTTGAATTGACGTTTCGCATTCACTGTCTCAGCAATATCTCCAAGGAAGCCTTCAACTGCCGGCAGGATCTGCTTGTCAACCATATCCGTCATAGTTCTCGCCTCGATCATAACGGTCTTGCGGTAGTTTTCCAGCAGGATTGCGCAGCGGGATTCCAGCTCAACCCGCACATAGACCTTCTGTTCTGTGAGCATCTTTACGTTCTTATCATCCAGCAGATGCGGAAGTGCGTCCGGAGTCGTTCTGTAGTTGCACAGGCCTCTTTCTTCTGCTTCCCTAATCCACTCATCATCATAGCCGTTTCCGTTAAAGATGATGCGTCTATGATCCGTGAACGTCTTCTGGATCAGCTTGTGGACAGCCTCCTCAAAGTTATCTGCTTTTTCCAGCCGGTCTGCATAGATCCTTAAGGATTCCGCGACTGCGGAGTTCAGCATGATATTCGTGCAGGCAATGCTGTCGGAAGAGCCGACCATACGGAACTCAAATTTGTTTCCGGTAAACGCAAACGGTGATGTTCTGTTCCTGTCAGTATTGTCTTTTACGAATTTCGGAAGAACCTCTGCGCCGAGCTTCATGATCTGTTTTTCTGCTGCTTTATAGTCTTTTTCCTCGATGATCGCATCCATGACGGCGGTCAGTTCATCACCTAAGAACATGGAGACCACAGCCGGAGGTGCTTCATTTGCTCCGAGTCTGCAGTCATTTCCTGCGGTTGCAACAGCGATACGGAGAAGATCCTGATAATCATCCACGGCTTTAATAACCGCGCAGAGGAAGATCAGGAACTGCGCATTTTCATACGGAGTATCGCCCGGCGATAACAGATTGATGCCGGTATCTGTACTGATGGACCAGTTGTTATGCTTTCCGCTTCCGTTCACACCTTCATAAGGTTTCTCGTGAAGCAGGCATACAAGATCATGTTTCTCCGCAACCTTCTGCATCACATCCATCATCAGCTGGTTGTGATCCGTTGCGATATTGGTAGAGGTATAGATCGGAGCCAGCTCATGCTGTCCCGGAGCAACCTCGTTATGCTTTGTTTTTGCGGTAATACCGAGTTTCCAGAGTTCTCTGTCGAGATCCTCCATATATGCAGCGACACGCGGATTTAACGCTCCGAAGTAATGGTCATCCATTTCCTGACCCTTTGGAGGCATCGCGCCGAACAGGGTCCTTCCGGTAAATACCAGATCTTTTCGTTTTCCGTAAAGCTCACGGTCAACCAAAAAGTATTCCTGCTCTGCTCCAACAGAGGTTTTAACATATTTTGCATCTTCATTACCGAACAGTCTCAGGATACGAAGTGCTTCTCTGTTCAAAGCTTCCATCGAACGCAGGAGCGGTGTCTTTTTATCTAACGCCTCGCCGTTATAAGAACAGAACGCCGTCGGGATATAGAGCGTTTTTCCTTTTACAAATGCATAGGAGGTCGGATCCCATGCCGTATATCCTCTTGCTTCAAAGGTTGCGCGGATTCCGCCTGATGGGAAAGAAGATGCATCCGGCTCGCCTTTGATCAGCTCTTTTCCGGAAAACTCCATGACGACTCTGCCATCTGAAGACGGAGAAATAAAGCTGTCATGCTTTTCTGCCGTAACGCCTGTCAGCGGCTGGAACCAGTGGGTGAAATGGGTCGCACCCTTTTCGATCGCCCAGTCTTTCATGGCCTCTGCAACGACATTTGCCACAGAGAGATCGAGCGGAGCTCCTTCATCGATGGTCTTTTTGAGTTTAATGTACGTTTCCGAAGAAAGATTCGCTTTCATCGTAAGATCATCAAACACCATACTTCCGAAAATATCTGTTACTTTTTCCATACGCTACCTTCCTGTTCTCTCACCGCTTCGACGGTGTCTCTTAAACCACAAAAGGCAACGGAGCCGGTGAGACTTTCATCTCTAAGACACCATTGCCTTTTCTTGCGCGTATTATCGTTCTTTTTGAACGAATTGTCAATACCGTTTTGAGGATTCGTCAACTTGCCAAACAGTTGTCGACATTACGGAACATTAATTATGCAATAGTTCCGTAAACTCTCTCATATCCTCTACTTCTTCGATCCTGTCTGCCAGTTCAATGATCTTTTCTGCATTGGCTGCAGGTAGTTTTCCATAGGCATTGAACTGATCCATGAATTTCGCGATCAATTCCTCTTTCTCCGGGTAGCGTTCCATGACCATGAAGTTCTGTTCTGCTTCCAGAGTGGAACCGTCCTTCATTACAAAGACGGCCTTTACCATTGGTGCTCCGCCTTCCGGCTCATACGTTTCCATGGTCGCGCCTTCTGCCAGTCTCACCAGTTCGGTATCCTGCTGAATTGCAGAAGTTTGGACGGTCGCAACGGAAACATTGCCATAAAGTGCGCTGCAGGTCACTGCAAAGCGGTAAGCAAAGAGCGCATTCAGATGATTCCTGAGCGTAAACGGGTTAGCATAATAATGGTGATAAATATTTTTAGCTCCATAAAAATGAACAGCTTCAATCGATTCTGCATCGATCTTCCCGTATTTATCAAGAAGCATCTGATGGATCTGTCTTCCCGCTAAAGCTGCTGCCGTCATCGGGATACCTCCCGGACTGATCTTAAACGCACACTCGGTATAATAGACTTGCCCGAGATCTTCGAAGATCGTTTCATAAAGCTCCGGATAGTTTCCGTCTTTGACCCTTTGGGAGATCAGACCGCCATTGCCATAATAAGGATCTTCCAATCCCTTCCATCCTCCTTTTGCATACTCTGCGCACATAATGCCTGCACGGGCGCTGACACCGTTATGCAGGTAGACTTCCTGTGAATAATCAAAATAGGAGTTCGCCGGGTCCGTGCAGTTTGTTGCCGCAAAGGAGAGTGCCGCTTTGGTCTGTTCGGCATCAAGCTTATAATATCTGCTCGCAACTGCAGCAGCAGCACTGGAGACCAGAAGCATATCCACCGGCCATCTGACAGGAAGAGAATACAGAAGCCTTCCCGCAATGTTTTCTCCTGCCACGTCATTGACGATCAGTTCCTTACCGGAAACACCCAGATGATCGGCAAGCGTCAGGCTCATCGGGATCAAAGTTTCTCCCATATGGGAAGGCATTGCATCTCCCCTGACCTTAAACAGCATGTTGCCGTAGTCATTGGATCTGGCTTTGATCGCATTCAGCATTGCTGCATTCGGAAGAGGCAGGCGAAGCCCGTCAGAAGCAAACACAGCTGCTTCCGGCTTACCGCCCCAATCACGGTAGCGCTCTTCCAGGAAATCATTTTCCTCAACGATCGCTCCGCCGAAAATGCATCCAACCATGTCCAGAAGACGATCCTTAAAAATACGGATATTATCTTCACTCAGATCTTCATAGGTGGTATTAACGATACTTTCGCAAAACAGATCGATCCCCTTCGGGCTTTCATATTTTTCATTCATATTCGTCACCTTCTATAAACTGATTGCTTCAAATAATTCGTCCAGATTTTCGAGGTCTTCTAAATGCATAATGAGATCCGCAGCTTTATCCAATTTGTCATCTGTCAGGATCGTTGCACCCATATCTTTAAAGCGCTGGATCATTTCTTCATCTGTGAAAGCATAGCCTTCCACTTTTGCGCCCTTCGGATACATCGTCTCTTTCTTGAAGACCTGTCCTCTTGCTTTTACTTCGATCCTTCCGTACCAGCTCTTAGGATCCTTCTTCCTGTTTTCTGCATATTCCGGTGCAATATTCATATGCACTTTCTGCATGAACTCACGGACTGCCGGATCTTTCAGTGCTTTCTTTGACTGCCATTCCGGTCCGTTTCCATAGCCATTGATCACCAGGGAGAAACAGTATGGTGCACTGAACTGAACATCGATCTGGTTTTCCACTGCGTACTGATCCGGATGAGCATTAAACGGTGCCGTGAAGCACTGAACATCTTCGATCTCGAAGCGTGTCAGGTTTTCCTCTGCAATCAGGGCATTGAAGCAGTCTAAGATCGGATGGATAAAGGAGCAGCAAGGATACGGCTTATAGATATAGTTCAGAATATTCCATCTCTCTCCAAGTGCGCCGGCTACCTGTTCTTCATTCCAGATCTCCTTTGAATTGTTGTTATATACCGGGAATCCGAATTCATTATCAAGTGTCGTCGGGTTGCTCTCATAACCAAGCTTTGCAAGCATAGCCGCTTCCACACCGCCCTGAGCCAGCCAGGATACCGGTGCGTATTTGATCATGGATTTCGGCATCGAGCTTTCCCAGTCATGTGCAACCGGAAGCGTGCAGTAGTAAGCTGCAATCGCAAGTGCCTGGTTGATCTGTTCTCTGGAAAGCTTCATGGCTACAGCATTGCCTACCGCCGCACCAATGATACTCTCGTTGCTGTTGCTGAAAATATCCGGCGTCTTGTTATATTTCATATACGAAATGATCATCTGCATTCCGAAAATACTGACGAGGCGAAGTGCGACCTCCTGTCCGACGGTCAGTGCGGCCAAAAGCTCTTTTCCGCTGATTTTTTCTTTTTCTCCGACTGCCAGAATACTCGGAAGAACGGTCGGCGGGATATGCGGGATCGGGTCCCCGTCCAGTCCGTTTAACAGCTCTGCATTTGCAAAGGCTGCTGCCGCTGCGGAAACCTTTCCACCAACGCCGATCAAGGTCGCCTCTTCTCTTCCTCCCAGTTCGTGAGCCATGGCAACGCCGATCTTGCCTTTGTCCGACGCGATTCCTGCAAGCGCGTTTCCGATACCGTCAAGCAGGGTCATCTTCACTTCATGGATCACGTTTTCCGGAATGTTCTCATATTTTCCGTACTTTTCGGCAAAATCCAAAAATTTATCTGTAACACTCATGTTAATCTCCTCATTCTATTTTGATAATCACTGTTTATCAAAGCCGAGTAAAAAGCAGGGCACCTTGAATAAAGTGCCCTGCCCTTAAATAAAACTTATTTGAATCTTCCGTCGTAGTTGTCGATCGCAGCATTCAAGTCTGCAAATACTTCATCTACATGCTCGTTGCCAGCATCTTTCAATGCCTGCAGTTTTGCATCACCAAACGGTTTTGCCATTTCTTTCCAAGGATCCATATCAGGGCCTTCGATCCAGGTTACCGGGATTCCCCATTCTTCACAGTCATCTAAGTGGCTCTGATCCTGCTCATCCCAGAACTGTTTTGCTTCGGTCCAGAATGTTTCATTGCTGAACTCATCTTCAAAGATTGCCTGAAGGTCCGGTGTGAAGCTTTCCCACAGGTCTTTGTTGACTGCAAATACACGAAGTCCTGTTGTGAAGCTGTTCTCAAGCATATACACGCTCTTAGCAAGCTGAAGTGCGCCGAAGATATTTGTTACATAAAGTCCGATCATAACGCCGTCGATAACGCCGTTCTGCATGCAGGAATACATCTCTGTCGGAGGCTGTGCAACCGGAGTTCCGCCTGCTGCAAGAATGAATTCGTTTTCGATATCACTGGTTGCCATGATCTTCTTTCCAGCAAGATCCTGAGGAACTTTGATATCAACATTCTCTCTCATTACAAGGGATGTTCCCCAAACACCTACGAAGAATACCGGATGGATGTTGGCCTTATCAAACTCAGCCATGCAGTATTCATTATTAGGAATGAACTGGTTCATGACATCGACTGCCATTGCAAGGCTCTTATATCCGAGGAACGGATATTCATTGACCTGCTGTGAATATGGGAACCGGTCTTTGAAGTTTGTCAGAGTAATGTCTGCCATATCGCACATACCGGAACTGCAGGCATCCAGTGACTCCGTTGCAGAAGCTAAAGATCCGCCGAAATAGTTCACGAAGGTAACTTTTCCGCCCGTTCTTTCAGTGATCCGCTTTTCAACATCTACATACAGTGAGCAGAAGCTTTCACTCGATGCAAAGCTGAAAACGATTTCCATCGGATCGCCGGTGTATTCGCCGGTGTCCACATACGTCGGCTGTTCTCCGCCGCTTCCGGCTGTTCCGGAACCTGCTCCGCTGTCAGATCCGCCGCAGGCAGCAAGTGCTGCAACTACGAGCATCATTGCAAGCAATAAACTGACTAATTTTGCTATACGTTTCATTTTCTCCTCCTATTCTTTATTAATATTTCTTTCAATATAATTTTATCAAATAATTAATACCTTTATTATCGGCGTTTTATCCCATCAGACTCGGAATAAAGGTTGCGATCTGCGGGAATACGATCATCAGAATCAGGATGACCACATCAACTGCCAGGAACGGAAGTACCCCCTTGAAGATCTGCCCCGCAGGTTTTTGTATAGTTCCTGCCAGTGTGAAGACAGTCATTCCGACCGGCGGTGAGATTCCTCCGACTGCCATCAGCTTAACTACAAAGGCACCAAGCCAGATCGGGTCGAATCCTCTTCTGATCAATGCCGTATAAAGAACCGGAACCGTAAGGACGATCATCGGCACATCCGGGAGGAACATTCCCAGGATGAAATACAGAATGATCAGAGCCGCAGCGATGACCCAGTTCGGAACGGTCAGTCCTGCAATAAAGTTTGCCAGGAACATCGGCACACGGGAAAGGCTCATAAAAGATACGAAGATGTATGTGGATGCGACGAGGAAGAATACCATGCCGCACATAACAGCTGTATCTTTTAAAGCTTTTGTCAGTTTCTTTACGGTAAGCTGGCGGAAAGCAAAAGCAATGACGATCGAACCGAATGCGCCGATTGCGCCGGCCTCTGTTGTTGTAAAGAATCCGCCGTAAATACCGCCGAGAACAAGTGCCATGAGCAGAAGGATCGGGATAACTTTAAGCAGCGTTTTCATCATTTTTTTAAACGCGACTTTCGGTCCTTTCGGTCCGCGTTTCGGATTAATGAGGCAAAGGAACCAGATCAGGATAATGTAAAGAACGATCTGTACAATACCGACACCGAAACCGGACATAAACAGTTTACCGATCGAGTTTTCTGTCAGAATACCGAAGATGATAAATCCGATGCTCGGAGGAATCAGGATCGCCAGCGGTGCGCCCGCAGCGACCGATCCCAAAGCAAAGGTCTCATCATAATTATTTTTCTTCATTTCAGGGACTGCAACTTTTGCCATGACCATAGTCGCAATATGGGTGGAACCCGTGATTGCGCCGAGAACGCCACATGCTACGACTGTTGCGCTTGCAAGACCGCCCCTGAAACGTCCGACAAACGCGTAAGCACAGGCGTATAGATCCTGTCCCATGGTCGATTCGGCTATTACCATGCCCATTAGAGTAAACATTGGTATGACTGTAAAGGTATAGGAGTTCAAGTTAGAGAAGGCCGAGTTTCCTGCTACAGTCTCCGCGACTCCCATTCCTTTCAGGATGATGATGCCTACAATACTGACGACCAGCATGGCGGCACCGACCCACATCTTAAGAGCAAGAAGAATCAATAATACGATCAGACCAATCAGTCCTATCAGTTCCGGTCTCATACTGTGCCTCCTTTCCCTTCATCTTCCTGTTTTTCTGTTTTCAAAACTGTCTCCGGTGCAATCTCCGGTCCATCCGCTGTCTTCGGAATTTCTCCTTCGGAAGGCGCATCCGGGTCTTCACCGTTCATCAGTTTCTGGATCCGTGGCGGAATGTTTTTCCCGAAAACAAAGATCGGATCCATATCTTCCAGTTCTGCTTCCCTAAGCCAGTTTCCTTTTGTAGCATTTACGATCTTCCGAATCATGACACACAAAGCAGTGATCGCGCCGACACCGTAGGAAAATGCAAACAATGCGATGAACGGCCACTGAGGAAGACCGATCGTGGTATAGCGTACCCCGTTCTCCATACTCGCCATGGAATACATGAACTGTCTCCATGCGGTATAACCGATTGCCGCAAAGCAAAGGAATAGAAGAACGATGTCCAAAATCACCTGTACCTTTTTCGGAAGGCGTGCGGTCACCATATTGACCTTGATCATTCTGTTGGACAATACCGCGGCACCCATTGCCGTCAGATCGAACAGAAGCAGTAATGCCGCCCATTCCGTTGCTCCGAGGATTGAAGAGTGGAAGAATGTTCGAAGGACCACTTCCGCAACCATCATGAGCATCAGAGCTGCAATGAATATCATTGTCAGCCAAACGAAAAACCGGCAGATCGCTCTGATTACTTTCATTCGTTTCTCCCTTCTTAATACTTCTGATGTTTATTACGGCTGACGATACTTCGCAAACTCCTCAGGATCTTCAGCTGCAAGTTTTGCCAGTTTCGTGTAGAGCCCGTATTTATGTTCTTCGCAGAGCTCCGTCAATGCCGGATCAACACCGGCATGACGTGGAAGCGGAACATCCTGTTCCACAAGGATATCCTGTACGCGCTCAATGTTGACATCATGCACAGTGCTGTTGTCTGTAACAGCGACTGCTGCCGCAACGCCTGCTGCCTGCCCTGTGCCGACGCACTGCGGGATCAGGTTCAGCCAGTCGATTGCTACATTATCAGAAGAAATGTGTCTGCCCGGGCAAAGCAGATTTTCCACTCCCCTCGGAAGGATCGCTCTGTATGGGATCTCGATCGGTGCGGAATCATTGATCCTGCAGATCGTGCTGTGCCATGCGATAACATCATCAAATTCACGATGGAACGCGAAGTCAGACATGGTCATAACATATTCACCCTGAAGACGGCGGCTACAGCGTGCTCCGAGCTGAGGAGCAATATCATATAGTTCCGCATTTTCAAATCCGACTGCATTCTTCCTCATAAAGTCGATAATGTCACGGATCTTATCACGCACCAGCATTTCCGTCGCGGTCAGGTCTTTTACCTTCGTGCAGTCAAACGGTCCAAGCCAGTTGTTAAACCAGACCATATTCGGATCCTGTGTCGGAAGAGGCATGATCAGATGTCCCAGCATCCCTTTCAGCGGTCCGACGATCTTGCCGAATGCAGACGGATCTTTCTGGTTGTTTCTGAAAAATGCTTCGTAATCAACATTGCATACACGGAATACCATTGCCGTATTTGTTGATCTGGTATCTGCATCCGAGTCCGCCGCATACGGAGCTTTCGTCTGTGCAAACAGATCGCCGTCTCCTGTGGCATCGATCACGACCTTTGCAAGGATCGCTTTTCTTCCTTCTTTACTTTCAAAGATCACACCTTTGACCGCATCATTTTCTACGATCGGCGCAGCTGCCCAAGTGTGACAGTAAACACGGATATTTTCTTTCTCTTCGAGAAGCATTTTATCTAATTCGATCTTTAACTGGTTAGGCTCAAAATAGACCGAACGTACAACACGCTTCGGAACTTCTTCCACGCGGCTGACTGCATCCCAGATAGGCTCCCATTTATGGATCACATCCGGATCCGTGCTTCCGATCTCATCTCCTTCTGCGCCGAGTACCGCGCCAGGAATGTTGGAGAGTCTGGTAAACCATTCTTCCTGGAGTCCTCTTACATAGGACTGATTCAGCCAGGTAAGGTTTGGTACCATAATGACATAGCCTCCGGTAACATCACCACCCATATAACCGTAGCGTTCTAAAAGTACAATATTTTT
Source organism: Lachnospiraceae bacterium (assembly GCA_017511045.1). GTDB lineage: Bacteria > Bacillota > Clostridia > Lachnospirales > Lachnospiraceae > RGIG5612. The sequence goes on from JAFWLM010000005.1 coordinate 31,352, forward strand.
AGCGCCGGCCCTCGCTGCCGCGATCGCAGCTGAATGTCCGGCAGCTCCACCCCCTACAACAAGGATGTCACACTCATCGAACACTTCGATGCTTCTCGCTTCCTCCATAAAAATTTTACTCATAGGCTACCTCCATATAAGCTGAAAATTGACAGTCACTTATATAAAAACTATAATAAAACACGTATTACAATTAAAATGTAAACTTTTGGGTAAGACTAAAGTCAAGCCCATTTTGGAGATTTTTTTATGCACGTTGACGGAGAAAAAGCCTTCTTTTCGATCGGTGAGTTTATGAAACTCTGTGATACGACAAGAGAGACCTTGTACCACTATGAAAAGCAGGGTCTTTTGCTTCCTGTAACCGATCCGAACAACGGATACCGCAGCTATACCCCACATGATTATTATACCTTCATGCTGATCTCCCATCTGACAAAGATCGGGTATTCCCTGCACGAAGTGAAAGATTATCTTCCTAACCAGACATTGGAAAACTACTTTGATGCGCTCAGAACAAGCGACCTCCGAAACGAGGAAAAGCAGGAAAAGCTCCGCATCCGGAAAGAACGTACCCGCAGGGGCTATGACCAGCTGAAGATGTTTGCCGGACGTCCGTTGGATACCCCGCAGATCACATACCGGGAAGATGAATACTTTCTTCGGATCCCGTTTGATAACAGCAATCCGATCGTCAGCGATGTCCTCTGCTCTTCTGAGCAGGACCGCTACAGCGCAGAACACGGGATCGATATCCAACGGCATTATCACGGTTACTATTCAGAAGACCCATTTTCAACACCACTGCCGGTCTTCCAATATAATCTTGCTCTCCTCAGTGAACCCTGTGATTCCGACCGTCTTTTCGTGCGACCGGCCGGAATGTACATCTCCATGTGTTATAAAGGACCTTTCTACGGTGACAGTTCCCCTTCCTATAAAATAGTGCAGGATTATCTGAAGTATCACCGTTATAAACCATTAACAGGAATGTTCGTAGAGATCGCAGTCGGTCCGTTTCACACAAAAGATGTTAATGAGTTCGTAGCAGAATTATCTATTAAGATCGAATAAGAAAAAAGAAAACTAAAAAAGACTCCGAATGATCTTCGGAGTCTTTTTCCATGAGCGTGCGGGGATTCGAACCCCGGACAACTTGATTAAAAGTCAAGTGCTCTACCACCTGAGCTACACGCCCGTATTTAGTTATCAAATCTCTTTTCAGAGAAGCAGGGCTAGCAAGATTCGAACTTGCGAATGCAGGAGTCAAAGTCCTGTGCCTTACCGCTTGGCGATAGCCCTGTATCAAGTCTATCTGGTAAGGTGCTGCCCTTTTTGAGGGTGGGTGATGGGACTCGAACCCACGGCCTCCAGAGCCACAATCTGGCGCGCTAGCCAACTGCGCCACACCCACCATATGAGTATCTATCTGACCCTGCCGGTCGAACGTGCCTGAAGGGATTCGAACCCCCGACCCACGGCTTAGAAGGCCGTTGCTCTATCCAGCTGAGCTACAGACACACTTGTGCCTAGTTCCCTAAGGAAACTAAAAGCGGGTGATGGGAATCGAACCCACGTATCCAGCTTGGAAGGCTGGTGTTCTACCATTGAACTACACCCGCAATAAGTGGCGCATGTCACGCGACTTGTGACATTATATCACCTTGTTTTTTCTTTGTAAATAGCGAATTTCAACTAATTTTAAACGTCATTTTCAATGAATTCAGCAGCGTTTTCTCCCGCCATGCGTCCGCTGTTTAAAGCAAATCCCATCGTATTTCCCGGGAAGGTAAAGACATAGGAACCATCATAAATATCGTTCACATCACTTCCTGCTCCGTAAAGCCCGGGAATCGGGATATGATCCTCTGTCAGTACCCGGAGATCGGAATCGATCAGAATGCCTCCGAGAGAACCGTATGCTCCGATCGAGATCGCAGCTGCATAGAAAGGTGCTGTATCGATCGGCCGCAGGAATCTCCTGTCTTTTCCGAATACAGAGTCCCAGTTATCTTCACATAATTCATTATACTCATCGATGGTCTTTTTCAGTTCCTCATACGGACATCCCATCTTCTCTGCAAGCTCTTCGATCGATCCCGCGATGATCATGCTCTCCGGAGCTGCTTCTACTGCTTTCGGCATCATCTCCTCAAAATAAGCTACAATGTCGCCGAACATCTTCGTCATATCGTTCGGAACATCTACGCCGTTTCTCTTATAGGCTCCGATGATCCGTTTATCAAGGATCGAGAAGATCCTTCTGTCTTTCTGAATATCCACAACGTTCGATGCATAAGACGTATTCTCCATCAGCTCTTCATTCATGACACGATGTCCTTCCAGGTTCACGATCAGATTCGGCTGATTAAAGATATTGCTGAGTGGCAGGAACATGTCGTTTTTTACACCCGCGACGAGATGGGTGATCTTTTCCATGCTCATGCGGCCTTTTCCGGCTCCTGCTTCCCACGCCATTTTAAGTCCGTCGCCATCGACTCCCGGAATACGGAAATTAAAAATATCCGTTCCATAGGTATAGCCGGTGTTTTCTTTGATCATCTCCACATTATTTCCAAAGCCGCCGGTCGCAATGATAACAGCTTTCGCGCTGCAGCTGATCTCCGCTCCGGTTTTATCAACAGCAACAACACCTGTGATCTTTCCGTCTTCTTTCAGGATCTTCTTCACCGGAGTCTCTGTATGGATCTCAACGCCAAGTTCTGCAGCTCTCTCCGTCATGCGCTTACACATTGTCCCTGCACTTCTCGGTCCCGGAAAACCTCCGTCTTCCGGAAGGACCATATGCCAGGTCCTGTGTGAGCCCGGAAAATACTTATTTGCCCCGGCAAATTTTACACCCATATCTTCCAGCCAGGAGATCGTATCGCCGGATTTTTCAAAATAGTTTTTTACAAGCCTTGCGTCCACATGCCATCTGGTTTCCCGCATATAATCTTCAAACGCTTTTTCCACCGTCAGGTTTTCCATCATATCTTTTTGGAAATGGCTTTCAACAGCAAACGGTCCCATTCCCATATTGGCAGTGCCTCCGGTGACTGCTGCCTTTTCGAAAACGATGACTTTCTTTTCTTTTTCCGCTGCCGCGATCGCTGCTGCAAGACCCGCAGGGCCTGCTGCGATGACAGCTACATCACAAGTTAGATTCATTTCTTTATCTCCCGTTTATGAGCTTATTTTTTCTCCGGTCTGCTCGGAACTAAAACGCTCTTCATTGCTTCATTTCTGCGGTCCATCTCGGTGCGGTCCAGGTTGCGAAGCTTCATTCCGGTTCCAAGCATATCCTTTAAGTGCTGCAAACGTCCTTCATCTGTGATCAGGGAATGCTTCTTATCTTCCTCGTTGAAGACAGGTGTTAAGCCGCCATTTCCGTCGCTCTCCAGTTTGCCGGGCATTCCGCACACAAGACACTCCACACTTCCGGTCGCAAGATCATTGATCTTAAATTCTTCTGCATGACAGCATGGGCAGATGCCTTTCGGTCCTATATATTCCGCGGTTCCGTTCATGACACACTCTCCGAGATGTTTGCCGCTTGCTTTGATCTCTGCCAGTTTGTCATCCTCGGTTCGAAGCATGACATTCCATTTGTAATATTTCTCATCAACAATATTGAAGCCCATCGGAATCGCCCAGAGTTTCTGAAGCGGAAGGTTCAAACTGCACCAGTCACTTCCGCCGTGTCCGATAAACACGACCGGACGGCGTTTGAAGGATCTTTCATCGATGCTTCTTCCATCCTGGATATTTTCTTCTTTTCTTCTCTTTGCAAAAACTTCCCGGATCGTAATGTCATGGTTCGGGCCGGTACGGTCCATCAGTGCTTTAAAGTCAGACGGGATCGTCTTCTCATATGATGGAAGTACAATGACGATACCGTCGCTGTCTAAGATCTTTTCGTCGAGCCACTGGAAATCATCTTTCATCGTACACTGTCCGTTATAAGCCAACGGAGGATCCTGACATTGATTACATTCAATGCAGGGTTTGATGGTAAGCTGCCGAAGGTTGATCAGCTCCACTTCGCATCCTGCTTCCTGTGCTCCTAAAAGCGCTGTCTTTGCAATATACTCTCCGGTCTCATTTCTTCGTCCGATCACTAATCCTAATACTTTCATTTCATTCTCCAATTCTTTTCTGAAAACCTGTTTCTACAATTATCATTTTATTTTCTGTAATCAAAAAAAGGAAACAACATTGTCTCTCATTCAGCAACAAGAATTACTTGTGTCCATCTGTCTTTTTAATTGTTTCCTTTCCGCTTTCCCGCTTGCTATATTGAGATTGGAAGAATATGTTTTTAAATATCAAAGCAAGTAAAAAACAGGAGATTTTTTATGAATCAGATCTATGAATTATTAAAAGAAAGAAAATACGAGGAAGCGCTTCCGCTGATTGAGAAAGCTCTGGAAGAGGATCCGAACAATGCAAAACTCTGGGGCTACAAAGGCGTAGCACTGCGCAACACCGGTCGTCCGGAACTTGCCTGCCCCTGCTATGAAAAAGCCTTGGAGATCGATCCGGAAGACCCGGATATGTGGCTCAACCGTGGAATGAGCATCCGTTTCATGAATCGCAAAGATTCCCACCTTCAGGCTGTTGAATCCTACCAGAATGCCGTGAAGTATGATCCGACCTGCGTCGATGCACTGAACAACTTAGGCAACGTGACCAGCCGTATCGCCTTTACAACCGTTGACAGGGAGGAGGCTGCTAAATGGTATAAGATGTCGGAAGAAGCATATGGTAAAGCCGTCAGCCTTCAGCCGGACCGCGCGGAGCTCCACTGCAACATGGCTGTTCTGTACCATAAAGAAGGGCGCCTTAACGATGCACTTGCAGAAGCGGCTGCAGCGATCGCCATCGATCCGGATTACCAGGATGGCTGGTATACAAAAGGCTGCATTCTTTCCGACTTGCATGATGATCTCGGCGCGATCGAAGCATATAACGAAGTTGTAAAAAGAAGTCCGAAAACGGTAACGGCGCTCAAGACATTCATCAATCTGGGAGTATCTTTATTCCTGACCGGCAATACAGAAAAAGCCATTGTCGTTTTAAAGGACGCGTCGGTTCATACTCCTGAAGGTTTTAATCCGATGCTTCCGCTGATGCATGCAAACGCTTTCTACAATCTGGCTCTAATCTACAAGAGGACCGGCAGGGAAAAAGAAAGCAAAGAAGCATTTAAGAAATCTCTGGAATGCACAGCCAAAGGAGAACTCTTCTACGATATCCGTAAAGAAGCAACCTCACCTTATGCTGCTGTATTTGAACATTTCAGTGAATAAAAAAAGCGAATGAGAAAACAGGAAAGCTGCCGTGATGATCCTCCGGCAGCTCCTCTTTTTTATTCTTCTATTTACTCTTCTGTCAGGTTAGTGGGCCTCCACAGGCTTAAATATTGAAACATTTTTTTTATTTTGGAAAGTGTTTCCGCTTCCGTTTCTTTTTTCCATGCGAGAATATAATTCACCGGCGGATCCAAGATCTCCAAAAGTTCGATGCCTTCCTCTTTAAACAGCGGATTCACTTCGAGACAGAACATAACGCCGCGGCCTTCCTCCACGAGTTTTTCCATCTTCTTATGATCACCCATCAGGATGATAGCAGACGGATTCATTCCGAGGTTCTTTACCATCGCATGCATAAAATTGTCTGTATCATAAATATTTTTACCGGCTTCAGTCTGGAGGATCAGCGGTTCATTTTCATAATGTCTCCAATCAGCGCCTTTTTTATAAAGACGGTTATTGGGCGAGACACAAAGTTTCATAATTGTCTGTTTAAGGCTCAGATGATCCAGCCCTGCGGACTCCGTAATAAAGCAATCCATTGTAACAATGGCATCAAGTTCTCCATTCTGCAATTGTTCCTGAAGGATATCCGGCGGTGCGACCTGCATCTTCAAAGCAAAGCCATCCGGCTGCAGTTTCTGGTAATCATGAAAAGCCCCCTGGAAACGGTAAAAATCCGGGGAATCCACGATCCCGACATTCAGCAGGGTTTTACTTTCATTAAACTGGCTTCTCAGTTCTCCAATGATCTGAATATACTCCGTCATCAGCCTGCGGACATTCTGATAGTAGATCTCGCCGCACGGAGTCAGTCTGACCGAATGGGTATCCCGGACCAGAAGTTTCATGTCGAGTTCTTTTTCCAGAGCAGAAACATTCCGGCTGACCGCCTGCTGGGTCAGATATAAACCTTCCGCAGCCTTTGTAAAATTCAGGGTTTCGGCTACGGCCATAAAACACTTTAACATGGATTCTGTAAGCATGATGGTTCCTCTCTTACCGAATAAATGCAGCTATGTTCGTTTTACAATTATTAATTGTAGCAATATCGTCTCTGTATTTCTTTATTCTTTTGAACGAAAAAAAGGCACCCTTTTTGGATGCCCACATAGTCGCTAATCATTTCTTTATGAAACGAATTGCATCATGAAGCGGTCTGCCGCTTTTCATTCAGCATATTGATCCTTCCTTTGACGAGCTTCTTGTGCTCGCCGGCCGCGATCCGGGCAGAGATGAATACCAGACAGATGATCATGACACCGGATACAACGTTCTGCATCGTATTGTTAAAGCCGCAGCAGATAAGGCCGTAGCTCATCATCTTCATGGAAAATACCGCAACCACGATCGCGATCACCTGATTGGAAAATCTTGCGATAAACGATCCGATCAATACCGGAAGCATCGCATCGAACATAACTGATGCGGATGACATATTGCTTGCCGCATCCACGGTTCCGAAATAGTTGATATATGGGAGCGCGGCAAGTCCGAAGAAGATTCCGCTGAAGGCATAGGAAATGATAACATTTTTACGTTCTTTCTTTCCGTTGTCCACTGCGATCCTCTTGTTGCCTGCGAACGCCTTCTGGTCGAAACCGAATCCGGTGTACTCCATTACCACATGGAAGACGATCATCGCTAGGATCAGAATAATAAAGATCGTCGGTGCTCCGCCGAACTCTCTGATCGGTCCGGTAAGGATCGTTACTCCTTTGCCGCCGCGATACAGCACGGTGATCGACTCGAGTACCATTGTGACACCTAAGGATACGATCATGGACGGAAGCCTTAAGAATGCATACACTGCTCCGTTGAACGTGGAGCAGATCACACCGCTAACCATGCAGACGATCATAAACAGCCAGCCCGGCCAGCCGTGATCTACGGCGATCGATCCGACAACGATCGCTGTCAAAGTCGTTACGGCACCGGCACTGAGGTCGATACGGAAAGTTGCCATATTGACGCTCATTCCGAGTGCGATCAGGATACCGACACCAATATTCTGTACAACGTTTGGAATAAGGTTAAAGCTGAAAACGGACGGCGTATTAGCCAGATGCGTCACAGCGAAAAACACGACGAATACTATGACAGGAAATGCCAATGTGCCCGCTATATTGATCAGTATTTTTTTAACCTTATCCATCTTTTTTCTCCCTGCTCCGCCTCCGGCTTTCCGAAGGCGGAGCAATATTGTTATCTTTAACTAACGAAAATCCCGTTTGTTATCTTGCGATTCCGTGCCGCTCGCAGATCTGATCGATCTGGGTGGATCCAGCCAGTGCGCAGAGGTCTGCATAGGTCGCATTCGGATTCTTGGAAAGGATCAGAGTATCCAGTTCTTCAATGGTCCAAGCAGGTGGATATTCATCTGTTCCTCCGGAGATGTCCAGATAGAGCTGGCAGTCTTCCGCATTATTGATATCCGTGTATTTTGCCTCAACGCTTCTGTACTGCGGAGCATCCGCATACTGATTTCCATCCAGATAGTTGAGGATTCCGACAACTGCAAATCCGACTGCCTGAGGGATCTTGTCATGAGCAAATGCCAGGATACCGCTTTCGAACAGGGCAACGCCGCCGTCGCTCGGAAGTTCGTTGGAAACGATTTTCACGTTCTTGTCTGCATATTTCGGATCTGTAACGATCGACTGAAGGATATCAAGAAGTCCATACAGGAAGTCGATCTCATCGCCGTGGGTTGCAAGTACGGTATCAGCCGCTGTGATCATTGCATCACCCGGGATCTCTCTCTTTTCATCTACGATCGTTCCACCGCCTGCAACAAACTCAGTCATGAAGCCTTCATCTTCCTGGTCTCCGGCTTCGATCATACCGGTCGGTGTGGAGATGACAGCGCATCTCGTATATCCGCGCTCTAACATTGCCCTTGCCATTCCGCGTCCGCCTTCGTACGGATCGCTGCCCGGCTGTACGCAGCAAACAAACTCATCACTTGCCGTTGTGGCAAGGATCTCTTCTTCTGCCATCGTAGGCTTACCGGTGATCAGCGCAAACGGAACTCCGGCTTCCGCACAGATCTTGTCAACTTCGATGATTCCGGATGAAACTAACAGGATCAATCCGTCCATACCTGCTGTAATCATGTTCTCAACTGCCTCGATAACGCTGTTGTTATCAAAGCCGCAGGTAAAGGTCGTAAATTCCATATTGTAAGCAGGTCCCAGATAGTTGTTGCAATAGTCGAGGATGGCCTGCGCCTCGCGGCTGGTCCAGGTAAAGTGCATGATACCGATCTGGATCTTATCACTCTTGCCGCCGCCGGATGCGCCGCTGCCTAATGCCCCGCCATTTCCGCCGCCGCATGCTGCAAGCATAGCCATCATCATAACAGCTGCCAAAACCAGAGCTACTACTCTTTTGATTTTTTTCATTGCTTTCTCCCTTCCGATTTTCGTTTCAGTTTCTATTACTCATGTCACTGTTTTCAGTTGACAAATAATATCTTTTTTAAGGAAGCAGTTTGTCTTTGCTTCTTGGGAAGCTCAGGTACACAACGATCAGGAAAACAACGCCGTTCACCAGATCGATGAAGTTGTACGGGATACCCGCAAGCTGCATTCCGTTTGATAACATAATATAAGTAAAGGAACCTATGACCGCGTTGCTGATTCTTGCATGCCGACCTCCGCCGAACGGCATACCGCCGAAGACCAGAGCCGTTATAACATCAAACTGGACACCGGAACCTGTCTGATAGTCCACCTTTCCGATACGCATCGTCAGGAAGAACGATGCGATCCCGATGCAGACTCCTGCAATGATGAAAGAAATGATCTTTATCTTGTTGACTTTAATACCGGAAAACTTTGCAGCTTTTTCATTTCCACCCATCAGCCTGCAGGCCTTACCAAGTGCTGTAAAGTTAAAGAGGAACCAGCAGACAAGTCCTACGACCACAATGATCGTAAGCTTCACCGGCATGGTGTTGATCTTATCAAAGTCACCCAGGATCAGGATGATGTGTTTGTTCGTATAGGCTGTCAGAATACCATTGGTAATAAACATAAAGCAGAGGCTGGCCAGGAAGATCGGAATTCCCGAGAATGTTCCGACAAAGGAGCTTGCCACACAGAATGCGCACGCAACAATAATTGCGACAATCAATGCCAGCCACATATGACCGGTGTTAATAATAATTGCGGTGAAAATCGTGGTGCATCCTAAGATACCGGCAACAGCCAGATCAAATACACCCCATGCCCAATAGAAAACAGCACCGATACTGCATATGATGATCGGGAAGATCTGGTTGATGATCATCTTTGCATTCCGCAGGGTAAACATGCGGCCGCCGCTTAAGATGCCAAAGACTGCAACCACAAGGATCAGTCCGAGGATCGGCGCAAAACTGGGCGCATATTGTCTGATAAAGGATTTTCTCTCCGCCATGCTTCTTCCCTTTCCTAGATGAGATATTCCACTACATCATGTTCCGAAAGATCTTTGTCACGATAAAACTCTTTTGATAATTTACCGTCTTTCAAGATCAGAATACGGTCGCTCATTCCGATCACCTCTGTCAGCTCCTCACTGATCAGAAGGATCGCTTTGCCCTGATTTCTGAGATCATAAAGAAGGTTATACATCGTTGCTTTGACACCGACATCTACGCCTCGGGTCGGACAGTCGAAAATGATAATATCGGAATCATTTCCGACCCACTTGCCGAAGGAGACCTTCTGTTTATTACCACCGGAAAGTGTGCTCACTTCCTGAATATCTCCGTAACACTTGATCTCCAGATCATCGATCTGTTTTTTTGCAAAAGTTTTTTCTGCTTTTGGAGGGATCACTCCCCACTTGGACAGCTGATGAAGTGCGCTGGCTGTTAAGTTGTGACCGATCGTGTCACGAAGGATCAGTGCCTCTTCATCCCTGTTTTTTGAGACATAGCCGATTCGGTTCAGGATCGCTGTCTTTATATCTGTAATCTGATTGCCGCTCGGATAGACTGTCACCTGACCCGTGATCGCAGGTTCTGCCCCAAACAGTACTCTGCCCAGCTCATGCATACCGCAGCTGGAAAGTCCTCCAATCCCGAGGATCTCCCCTTTGTGAAGTTCCAGCGAAAAGTTCTCTAAGATCTGCTCAGCGGAAACATACTCCGCCTTTAACGCAACTTCTCCGGCTTCATACGGTTCATAATCGGTCCTGTAATAGTTCTCAGCCACCTCGCGGCCGACCATCATCTGCTTGATCCTTTTCTTCTCAAACTCTGCCTTTTCCAGGCTGCCGATGATGACGCCGTCACGAAGGACCGTCAACGTATCACAGACCTGCATCAGTTCATCCAGGTCATGGGAAATAAACAGGATCGCTTTGCCGTCTTTGGCCATCGACTGCATGATGCCGTAGAGTCGTTCACGTCCCGCCTGAGATAATGCTGTGGTCGTCTCATCAACGATCAGCAGGTTCGGATCGTCCTGCATTGCTCTTGCAAGTTCCACCAGTTTTCTGTCTTCTAACGGGAGAGCTGCAGTCACTAAAGAAGCATCAATATGACCCATCGCCACACGGTTCAGCATATCCTGGGCTTTCTTTATCATCGTCTTCGGAGAAACAAACGGGCCTTTCCGGAAATCCCGTTCCCGTCCGAGGAAGATATTTTGCGCAACCGTAATACTACCAATCGTTCCGATTTCCTGCACGATCATGCTGACGCCCTGCTTCTGGGCATCAACGGTATTGGCTCTCTTAAAAGGTTTTCCCTGGTAAAACATCTCGCCGGAATCGGCGTCCTGAATGCCCGCAATGATAGAAGAGACCGTAGATTTTCCACTGCCGTTTTCTCCGATCAGACCGCGGATCTCGCCCGGATAGATCTCCATAGACACATCTTTCAGCGCTTTTACGATGCCGAAAGATTTATTCATGTTTTTTACTTCAAAGATCGGTTCCCTCATGTTATCCCCCAATCAGAGAACGATAAGCATACTCCCTTAAAAAGCCTTTCTTCTTAGTTGTATGATAGGCTATCCCTTTTTCAATTGGAAACAATTATCCGATTCCCTGTTTACAACAAACGTTTGTAAATTAAACAGGCTGTCACAATTGTGACAGCCTGCTGCTTTCATCATAACTACTATTGCAAGAGATAATTATACGATTTCCAATATTTTATATAATATAGTATACAGCTGAACCGCTTCTTCCGGTTTGATCGGGATACAGCTTCCGACTTTCTCCGGAATGGAAAGTGCTTTTTCTCTGAGCTTCTTTCCATCCGCCGTCAGCTTAGCGATCGTGACCCGTTCATCCTCTTTCGAGCGGCTCCGTTCAAGAAGGCCCTTCTTTTCCAGATTCTTAAGGAGCGGAGTTAATGTTCCGCTGTCAAGAAACAGCCTCTCTCCGATCTCTTTTACGCTGACCCCGTCCTTTTCCCAAAGCACAAGCATAACGATATACTGGGTATAGGTCAGATCCAGTTCGGAAAGGACCGGCGTATAAAGCCCCGTCACTTTTCTTGCTGCTGCATATAAGGGAAAGCACATCTGATGTTCCAGTTTTAACGGATCAAAATCCTTTGTCAGATTCTCTGCCATTCTTACAGAAGCTCCTCTACTTTTGCTTTCAGATCCGCCATGTCCTGTGTCGGCTCGAATCTTGCTGCGATATTGCCTTCACGGTCGATAACGAATTTTGTGAAGTTCCATTTTACTTTGCCGTTGTTCTTATAATCTTTATCCATTGCCTTAACAACGCCGCCCATCATTTTCGCTTTTACGCCTTTTCCAAAACCTTCAAAAGTGGTGTTCTCAGTCAGGTATTTATACAGCGGAATTGCATTATCTCCATTGACATCGATCTTTGTGAACTGAGGGAAAGTGATCTTATATCTTAAGGTGCAGAATTCATGGATCTCGCCATCCGTTCCCGGTGCCTGATTTCCAAACTGGTTGCACGGAAAATCCAGGATCTCAAGACCATCTGCCTGATGCTCAGCATAAAGTGTCTGAAGTTCGTTGTACTGAGGTGTAAAGCCGCATCCTGTAGCTGTATTAACAATTACCAGTACTTTTCCCTTATAGTCTTCCATGGAAACTTCACTGCCATCCTGTGCTACTACTTTAAAATCATAAATACTCATTTCTATACGACTCCTTTCGAACTTGATTATCGCATAAATTATATTTGATACAATTAGATTGTATCAAATCTTTTTATTTTGTCAATCCTTTTTTTGCGCGTTTTTTTCATTTTTCTAAAGAGGCTTTTTGTTGACATTGATTTTTTCCTAATATATAATAACGCTTGCGTCTTACGAAAAAGGCGTTTCAATTGAAAGATCGGGGTGTAGCTCAGTTTGGCTAGAGTGCTTGATTTGGGATCAAGAGGCCGCAGGTTCGAGTCCTGTCACCCCGATTGGCTTGATAAATAAAAACGGGAATCCTGTTCTTCAGGATTCCCGTTTATTCTCTGTTATTATCGTATTTGTTATTTTAAATATGTGCTCTGATCTCTTCTACCGCAAGTTTCAGCGCCTTTCCGCGGTGGCTCATGGAATTCTTCTCTTCCGGCGACAGCTCTGCTGACGTGCACCCTTTTTCCGGAACAAAAAAGATCGGATCATATCCAAAACCATTCTCTCCTTTGATCTCATGAGCGATCCTGCCTTCAAATGTCCCCCGGAAGATCTTTGTCGGCTCATCAGGTCTTGCGATCGCCACTGCACAGACGAAACGGGCTGTCCTCTTCTCTTCCGGTACCTCTTTCAGTTTCTCGAGCAGTGCCGCATTTTTGATGTCATAGGAGGTATCCTCTCCCATAAAGCGGGAGGAATGGATCCCGGGCTCACCGCCTAACGCATCGATCTCCAGTCCCGAATCATCTGCCATGACCATCTGTCCCGTCAGCTTACAGATCGTCTCAGCCTTGATTGCCGCATTTTCTTCAAATGTCGTTCCATTTTCGTCGATCTCTGCATCGATCTGTACATCTTTTAAAGAAAGCACTTCAATATCGCTTCCCTCAAGCATCTGCCGGATCTCTTTTACTTTATTGGCATTCCCTGTTGCCATGATGATCTTCATTTTCTTTTCTCCTTTTCAGCGGTCATTGGTAAACGCTTTCAGACAGACATTGCACTTCGAAGATTCCTGTGTGTTTTCCCAAAGATCTCCATAGCTGCTGATATAGCTGCGTTTTCCTTCAAGTACGACCGGCTTAGTACGCATATCGTCCGCATTGATCTCCATTGCGATCGGATGGGAACTCTCTGCTGTATCGATCTCCACGATCACAGCATAGTCCTGTCCTGCATTCAGAGGAACCGGGGCCTTCAAGTCAATCGTATAATATCCGGTATTATTTAAATGACCTTCGGCAAGAGTCGTCTTCGGCACAGTGATCACTGCCTCGCCTTCTGCACCAGGGTCGGTCTGTACATAGACCTTATAACTCGTATCCGGACCGGTTGCATAAAAACTGACGGCCATCAGCGATTCGTTCCGTTCTGCCGTGTAGATATTGGCAAAAAAGGCATGATTCTTATTGTAACCGACTCTTCCGATCCAGCCGCATTCATCATACTGATAAATATGATCATAATTATCCGGATTCTCGATCCTGGTATAAACTTCTCCTCCTGATCCGATCACACTGTCTTCATAGGAGATATAGAAGATACCATTATCTCCGAAATCACTTCCCCAGCTGTTGCGGCAGATGAAAGCTCCATCCTGTGAAACCGGCTGGATAAAGTTGGAAGCCGGATAATGATCATCCCAGCCAATGATGATGATCTCATGATTCGGGATCTCATCCCCTTTATAACAATAGGAATAATTATAATAATCGTAGTATTCCGGATCGATGGTATTCGGATCCAGAAGCGCAATATGGATCGAACTCTCCACGGCTCCGTATTTATAGACCATCTCTTTGATCTTTTCGAAATCTTTTTCCTCTGTGATCTGTACTTCCTGAACATGTTTCACAGGAAGAAGGGAGTCGTCTGTTTCATCATCCCCATATGGATCATCTTCTTCAAAGACCGGCCCCTTCCATGAGGAGAGATAGGCCATCGCCATGATATGGTCCCCGCCGTCTTCCAGGTTCAGCCCGAACCCGTTATGGTGCAGCATGTGATCCTCTGAAAAATCCAGATCCTGCTCCGGCATCAGCGTGCTCTCTACTGCAGACAAAGCTGCAAATGCCCAGCAGGCCCCAAGACTTCCCTGGTCTCTTGCCGAACTTAGTTTTCCGATCTCAGCATAGTTGAAATAGGACGGAAGAAACGGAGCGGATGGGTCTGCGCTGGCCATGGAGACCGTTTTGGTATTCGTATCCCAATCATAGGAATATCCGATCCCTTCCGTCAGCAGTTCTGACGGAATAAAGACCTGATCTTCTGTTTTTACCGGAGAATGTTCGATCGGAACGCTTTTTCCGTTCACCTTCATTTCCGAAGCATTATTCACATCCACCTCAATGTCAGTGGAGCCTTTAAGAATCCTGAGACTTTGATCGTCATACAGATTAACAGAACAGTTGAAAGCATCAGAGACTGTATTCCGCTCCAGCATCAGTTCCATGTCTTCATTCATGTAGGAATCTCCGGTGCGGTTTTCGTCAAGAACCTCTCCATCAACAGACAGTGTCAGCCCTGTTTCGTTCACATAGTGGGACAGTGCCACTTTCCATGTTTTATTCACCTCGACAGAGGAATGGGATTTTGCGATATAATCGGCTTTCTTAATAAAGCCGAATCCAAAGACTGCGGCTGCTCCTGCAACAACTATAATAATGAACGCAATAAATAGTTTTTTCACTCCGGCTTAGGTCCCATGTACTGGTAAAAGTATGTCTTGATCATACCATTATAGATCTTTCTGTTTTTTGTTGCTTTGCCTCCGAAATATTTCTGTGTATCTTCATAAGCGGAAATAATAAAGGCGGACCAGCTGTCCAATGCGCGGAAACGTGCTCCGAATTCCTTATAGAGTTTCGGGAGCGTATTCTCGTTTTCCAAACGTTCTCCGTAAGGAGGGTTCGTAATAATGAAGCCGTATTTTTTCGGATGACTCAGATCCTTTACATCTCTCCTCTGGAAATGGATCAGGTTCTGCACCCCGGCTTCCTCTGCATTATGCCTTGCGACTTTAATGACCTTATCATCAATATCATAGCCCTGGATATCACAGCTGATATCCGTATTAATGAGGTCGTGGGCTTCATCAATTGCCTCATACCATACTTTATTCGGAATGAGTTCCTTCCAGTTCTGACTCAGGAACTCCCGGTTCATTCCCGGAGCAATATTGGCTGCCATCATCGCAGCTTCGATCGGGATCGTCCCGCTTCCACAGAAAGGATCGACCAGGATACGGTCTTTTTTCCACGGTGTCAGCATAATCAGGGCAGCAGCCAGTGTTTCAGAGATCGGTGCCAAAGAAGCAAGCCTTCTGTACCCTCTTTTATGAAGGGATTCTCCTGATGTGTCGATCGTGATCAGAACACGGTCTTTTTGTATAAAGACACGGATCGGATAGTCTTCTCCGCTCTCTTCAAACCACTCTTTATGATATTTGGTTTTCAGCCGCTCAACAACTGCTTTTTTTACGATCCTCTGAATATCAGAGGGGCTGAACAGTTTCGAGTTGACGGAAGCTGCTTTTTTCACCCAAAACCTTCCGTCAGAAGGGATCAGATCTTCCCAGTTCAGCGCCTTCGTTCCTTCAAATAATTCATCAAACGTGCGGGCTTCAAACTCTCCGACTTTTAAAAGGACCCGTTCGCAGCTCCGCAGAAAGATATTTGCCCGGGCAATTCCTTCCTCATCTGCTTCAAAAGTGACCCTCCCGTCTTCCACACGGAGGATCTCATATCCAAGGTCATAGATCTCTCTTTTCAGTACTGCTTCCAGGCCAAAATGGCAGGGAGCAACCAGTTCATAATTCATTCGATTACCTTTATACGTAATTGGAATCTTATTTTGCAAAAATTCAGTTGCTTTTTTTAAGGGGCAAGGGTAAACTCTGTGTGTGGGCAGAGATACTGTCCACTTATAATCCCTTATTATTTATTTATACTCCCCTCAAAAAGCCGGCTTAACAGCTGGCTTTTGACTTTATCTTCTCCTGAACATATTAAAGATAAGCCCAATAATTGCGATCACCGCAATAGCCGGGAAGAGCCATCCTAAAAGGCGGATCCCCAGACGGAAAACAAAGGATGTCAGGATCCATCCGATTGCCATCAGCACCACGAAAATGATAACCGCGACGATACATCCAGCGCCGCTTCCGGTAGTTCCCGTGCTGCCCTCCTGACCGGATCTCTGTCCGGATCCATACTGTGAATCCTGCGCGTTCCCTGTGCTTCCTCCCTGCTGATAAGAACTGCCATAAGAGGAGCCGGAATAGCTGCTGCCGGAAGAAGATCCGGAAGAAGACGGTCCGGAATTTCCGAAGATCCCGGAATTGATCCCGTCAGAATCATCATAGGTATCCGTGCTGCTTCTGTATCTTCCATCGTAGCCGGCAGCCTCTGCTGCGCGGTCTGTGGATTCAATGACAGTCTTTGCGATCAGCTGCGGGTCACCGAGTTCGGCAACAGCCTCTTCTTCTGTCAGCCCGGCGCCGATCCGTCCGTCAATATATGCCGAATAATAGTCTACCTGAGATTCAACTTCCCTGGTCGGAATATTTCCTGTGACCCGACCTCTCAAAGTGGATAAAAATTCGTGTTTTGTCATAACTTTCTCTTTCTGAAAAACTGTTCTTAAAGTACAAAAGAGCTCTTCGAAGACCGAAGAGCTCTTATCCGTGCATTAGAGGATTCGAACCCCCGACCTTCTGGTCCGTAGCCAGACGCTCTATCCAGCTGAGCTAAATGCACTTAATCACGCAACGGGTATTGTACAACCTCATAAAGCGGTTTGTCAACCTCTGAGTTCAATTCGCGGAGCCCCGTTATTTTCAATATAATCCTTCGTGATAACGACGGTTCCGATGCTGTCATCTTTCGGGATCTCATACATGATATCCAGCATGATCTCCTCGATGATCGACCTTAATCCCCTTGCGCCGATCTTTCTCTTTTCGGCACGTTTGGTAAGGGCTAAAAGGGCCTCATCTTCAAACTCCAGCTTCACTTCGTCGAGCTCTAATAGTTTCTGATACTGTTTCAGGATCGCATTCTTCGGCTCCTTCAAAACAGAAACCATCATTTCACTGGTCAGGTTCTGAAGGGTCACAACGATCGGCAGACGTCCTAAGAATTCCGGGATCAGACCAAATCGTCTTAAGTCTTCCGACTCTACGTGATCAAGAATGTTCTCATCCTCATCATATTTATCTTTCAGGTCAGCGTTAAAACCAATCGAGGTGTTTTCACGCATGCGTTCTTTTATGATATCTTCCAGATCCGGGAACGCACCGCCGCAGATAAACAGAATATTCCTGGTGTTGATCGTTGTTAAAGGCACCATCGCATTTTTGCTGCTGGCCCCAACCGGAACTTCCACTTCACTTCCTTCCAGAAGTTTTAAGAGTCCCTGCTGTACGGACTCGCCGCTGACATCTCTTCCGCGGTTGCTGTTCTTTTTCGCGATCTTATCGATCTCATCAATAAAGACGATACCGATCTCTGCACGTTCCACGTCATTATCTGCTGCCGCAAGGAGTTTTGAAAGAACACTTTCAATATCGTCACCGATATAGCCTGCTTCCGTCAGGGAGGTCGCATCAGTGATCGCCAGCGGAACGTCCAGGAGTTTCGCAAGTGTCTGTACGATATAAGTCTTTCCACAGCCCGTTGGTCCGATCATCAGAAGGTTTGATTTTTCGATCTGTACGCCATCAGAGGAATCCAGACGTTCTCCGGCAATGATCCTCTTATAATGGTTATAGACAGCAACAGAGATCGCCTTCTTTGCTTTTTCCTGACCGATCACATACTCATCCAGTTTTTCCTTCAGTTTATGCGGAGGAAGAACTTTGTCCGGATCGATCAGCGGGCCGGTGCGTTTTGGTTTTTTCTTTACCTGCTGGCGTCTTCCAAAGCCCTGCTGCAGATCTGCCAGATTGATAAAACTGATATTCGGCATTCCGCGTTTCGGTGTCTCTTCGCCTTCTTTCGTCTCGTTTTCTTCTTCCGTCACAGGAGTCCCGTCTTCATTGATGACATCGCCGGTAAGTGCTTCCTGCTCATCTTCCGCCGGAAGATCCTGCATTCCCTGCATCATGTTGTCGGCTCCTCCAAAAAACGGAAATCCGGAAAGACCCAGGTTGGACATATCAAATGCACCGCCGCTTCCGAAGGAATCCAAGGTCCTCTGCAGGCAGTCCACACAGACATGCATATTGCCGGGCATCTTCAGCATTCGCCCGGCTTTGCTTTCACTTCTGTGACACATGTAACAGACGTTTTCTCTGTCGTTATTGTTATCCTGTAATTCTTTTTCGTCAGCCATTCGTAATTCTCACCTTTTATTTCTATTATATTAACTTATCGATTCTGTCAGGGTAACCTCCACCTTGACCTGGGAATAAGAACCGTCGATCTCGCGCATGATGATCAGGGTAACCGTATCTCCCGGTTCATGTCTCGAGAGCTGTTCCTGAAGTTCACTCATCGTTGTAAAGGAAACATTGTCCATTCCTACGATGATATCGTTTTCCAGAATGCCTGCATCTTCTGCACCGCTGCCAGGAATAATGCCTTTTACCAAAACACCTTTCGGTTTTCCATAGCTGTTTGCTGCGGTATTGTCAACATCACGTCCTCGGATCCCGAGATATGCTCCTTGGCCGTTTGTCTGGACGGTAGCATTATTCGTGCTTCCTTCCTGGTTTAAAAGAGTCTGGATCAGTTCCGTATTGGAGGATACCGGGATGGCATAGCACATACCCTCTACATAGCTGATCGTGATCTTTGCTTCACTGATCCCGATGATGTCACCATTGCTGTTCAGTACGCAGCCACCTGAATTTCCGCTGTTGATCGCCGCATCTGTCTGCATAACAGTAAGGGTCTTGCCGTCAACATTGATCTCCCGGTCAGTTGCACTGATGATACCGGTCGTAACACTCATGCCGTATCCAAGCGCATTTCCGATGACGATGGCACCGTCTCCGACAGCTGCCGGAGTTGTGGATAATCTTGCGATCTTGATCTTTGACAGAGTATCCTCTGTGATATCAGATAAAGGAACTGCAACGATCGCAATATCGTCTGCTTCACTCTGGGACTTAATATATCCGTCTACGGAAGCTCCGTCATTAAAGGTCACGTATAAGGAGGAGCTTCCTTCCACTACATGGTAACTGGTCAGGATCAAAAGCTCGCTGGAATTTTCGGAAATGATCGTTCCAGATCCGATTCCGCTCTCAACTTCCTGAGAGCTTTCCCCGGAATTGCCATAACCGCCCCCGAAGAAGAAGTTCCAGTAATCTCCATAGCCGCCGCTGTCGATCAGACTTCTCGAAGTGATCGATACAACAGAAGGGATCACTTCCTCCACAATATCCGATACATCCGTTAAGATGATGTTCCCGGATACCGTTGAGGATCCGAGATTCGAGGTATCTGTCGTAGCAATGACTGCCGTATCCGAGTTTTCATTTGTGACCGCAGGCTCTGTTCCGACAGAATCTTTCACCATCCTGCTGAGCCTTTTCGCTCCAAATGCCGTTCCCACACTGATCGCAGCCACCATCACCACAAGTACGACCACAAGCGGAATGATCCAGCGTTTTTTCGGTTTTTCCGCTTTTGTTACCGTTTTGTACTGTTCCTCGTAAGGCGTCCATCTCGGTGTGTTCTGCTGACCGTCCTTTTGTCCCTGCTGCTCTTTTCCTTCGTCGTCAAAAGGGTCTTTATTATAATCGTTCTGCATTATCTAAACCTCCTGAATATTGCACGAACCGTGTTTTTTATAATTAAGAATATTAAGAAGAAAATGTGTCACTTTTGTGATGGTAATTTGTTAATTCATTTAACACTCTAGTAACCGATCTGCCTTGCAACCTCTGCGCGGATCCGCTCAGCCACCTCTCTGAGCCCTGCGCTAGGTTCATAGCCCATCGTTCCATAAAGGAATTCATGCATAAGAGTAACATTTTCTTCTAATGTGTCTGCCACAACAGTCGCGCCGCTGTCCAGATTTGCGCCGTACTGGTGTTCCAGATCCGGATAGCCTGCACTGCCGGCCATATTCATGTCATAACCGAAGGCAAACCATTTGATCAGTTCTTTCATATCCAGAGACGTTTGGATAAACTTCTTCTCTCCGTCATTTGCCTTAAAAAGATCATCCGCGATCAGCATCAGTTTCAGAACGCCGAGTTCTCTTGTCTGTTTGATCAGCTCCGTCAGCGTATACCGCTGCCTTGCGGCTCTTCCGTAGTCATCATTATAGGTGATCCCATCCTCCGGAGATACGAAATTCACACTTCGGAGTCTGCAGAATGCGGTTGCCTGATCACCGGTCAGAAGCACGGAATCTCCGTATTCTTCAAGCGGAATATACTCCGTTCCCCCGAAAAGGTTCTGCTCGTACATGTAGTAATTCAGTTCATCCATTTCCGTTTCTGTGACTGTAAGACGGATGCCGCCAAGCAGATCGATGATATTTGCAAGTCCCCAGAAATTCACGACGACATAGTCCGTGATCGCCAGATCGAAATTCTCATTCAGCATGTTGACTGCACCGAGCGGTCCGCCCCGGTAATAGGCGGAATTTGCTTTGGAAATGATCTCCTCTCCCTCCTGGGTACGGCTCATCAGATAAGTGTCACGGAAGACAGACGCCATTTTGATATTTCCCTCACGGTCCACATTGACAACAACGATAGAATCTGCCATGGTTCCGATCTCAAGATCCTCCGCCCTTGCATCCACACCGAAAAGGGCAACTGTCATATTTCCTTTCGGAACGGAAACACCATCGTGGATCACGACGGAAGATTCATCAAAGTCCTGATCATGGACATATTTCTCGTAACTGTTTCCGAAGATCATGTTTCCAAACACCGGACCAAAAGGTGATTTCAGGACAGCTTTGACTGCAGCGGCACGTGTGGATGGAATAGCAGCGACAACTCCGAGGCCGATCACCAGGATCAGAAGGATCACAAGGATCGTCTTGAAAACACGTTTTGCCTTGCCCTTCTTTTTCTTTTTAACGCGGGTTTCTGTTTCATAAACAGACGGACGTTTTCTCCTGTCTTCGTAGGAATCCCGTCCGTTCTCTTCTTTATATCTCCGCTCTTTCAGACTCTGTTTGTAATACTCTTTTTCCTGACGGTAGCTGCCGGGTCGGCCGAGGCTCTCCCACACATCTTCTGACTCCCGGCGGTTATACTCCGGCTCTTCATTTCTGCTTCCTCTTCGCCGGCTTCTGTCATTTTGTCTTCTTAAGATCTCCTGTTCTTCCGCCCGGATCTCCCTGAGACGCCTTCGGTCTTCCTCGATGCTGCTTTCAGAACTGCGTCTCCTGTCTGAGGAAGAACGCTTTCTCCGGTTTACATCCTCCCAGTACTCTTCTTTTCCGTCTCTCCGGCTGTTTCTTCTGGGTTCATCTCTTCTTGCGGGTGTACGGTATTTAATTTCATTTTCGGTTTTCGGATCCCGTCTCACGCTTTTCTTACCTCATCAGATACTTCCATGCAAATGCATAGGAAGCCATGTACAGTCTCGTCGGAAGGATCTTGTATGCGATGCGCTGCAGCTTTAAGATCGGAGAGAGCTTGACCTTCGGCGCTGGAAGTGTTCTCCAAAGGGACTTATCAAAGTACTGCTTCCAGAGGAACTTCTTCGGGTGAACACTGTCTGCTTCCCACGGTTTTCCAACCTGCAGTTCTATAAAATGATAGACCGCAATGTCTTTATATGCCTCATCGATGTCTTCCTGGCTGAAGTAGGATGCTTCTCTGCAGGAGAACATCTTATTGATCTCTTTATAACTGAACAGCGTATAAAGAGTGGAAAAGTTGACTCTCAGCGGCAGCTGCGCAAGATCTTTCTGCAAAACCTTGATCGCCAGTGACTGGTCCGGTGCAAAAGACAGCACCTGCGCATCCTCCTGCATTCCTTTGATCAGACGTTCTCTGCACGCATTTGCTCTCCAGGCCTTAAGATCAAAGGCCATGATACCGGCATTATAGGTCAGATCCTCATGAGAGATCCCGACTTTAGCACGGTACTTATCATGATAAATGGCAGGGACCATCGCTAAGGATCTACCTCCGAAATCGAACTCCGTGATCTCATCCAGTCTTCCGCGGATCACGGTATCAGAATCCACATAAAGGATCCGTTCCACTTCTTCCGGCAGTTCATCCAGCACGAAAAGCTTAAAGTATGTCGCATAGTTTCCGCGGAACTTCGGAGCTCCGGCATCCTCTAAGATCTTCACCTGTCTTGCGGTGTCGATATAAGAAGTGCTGCGTCCGAACATCTTTGCTGTCTCATCGATCTTCTGTTTGTTTCCTTCCGAAATACCATCGTCAATTATAAAGATATTTATGTCCTTTATGTGTTTATTCCGGTCAAGCAGGGACAGAAGGGAAACGCCCAGATAAGGGGCATAATAATCATTTGCCTGATATAAAATGTTTAAGGGCTTAAGGACCTCATACTCTTTTCCGTAGTATTCGGTGCAGATATAATTCGGATCATAAACCTCAGAAGTTTCAATTGCTTCCGCGTTTTTATTCTTAAGAAATCTCCGGTTCATGTATCTGTGGATCCTGATATATGCCCAGTCCTGCAGAATGCTGCGAAGGAATTTCTGCATCTTAAAGACAGCCGGCCGCTTCACAGGATTCGGTGTCCATCCGGCCCAAAGAGAAGAAGCAAGGATCTCCTGAAATTCTTTCTTTAAAGGATGGGTATTTTTTACTTCCCAAGGCCTGCCTGTCATTGCTCCCATTAAATGGTGAACCACAGGATGTTCCATCGCATCTTTCACCTCTTCCGGGGAGGAAAACGCATATGGATTCAGCTGATAAAGCTTAAAGGAAGTCTCCGCACCGAAAATATAGAACCCGCTGTTCAGATTGTATTTCACCGGGAGGTAAGCGATCCTTCCCTGAAACACCACGTTCATCAGATCCTGCTCACAGAGATAGTAGCGGGTCCTGCATTTATGAATATGATCGACCAGCTGGTCCTGGCAGCGGTTATTGATCCATGCCTCCTGATCAAACAGAATGATGCCGGCATTAAAATAGCGGTCGTCCGGTGTCAGTCCCACCATTTCTTTATAGGAATTCAGCGTGCAGTCATAGGTTGCAGCCAGATATGCGCCCTTCATATCAAGTTCTAGAAGCTCATCCAGCGGTCCTTCCACGATCGTATCTGCATCCAGCTTAAAGATCCTGTTTCCTTTCAGTTTCAGATCATTCATGACAAACATCGTGAGATAAACCGTATAGACATTCCGGAAGGTCCCGACCCCGTAACTTTTGATCTTTTCCGTCAGCGGTGCCGTATCGATGACCTCAAGGTCCCTTCCGTATTCACTGCACAGGCTGCTGAACTTCTGAAGGTTTTCTTCTGAAATACCGCTGTCCAGCAAATAGATATGGATCTCGTCCATATGGCTGTTCGTACGGAAAAGAGATGTCATGGAGACACCTGCGATTGCCGCATAATTATCGTCTGTCTGATATAAAACGTTCAGTATTTTCATCGTTTCCTCAATTTCATTCTGGCCGCAAAAATCAGGATCACATCCTGAACAAAAAGAGCGGCTATTAAAGCCCAGTTCGCTCCCTGCATACCGATCTTCGGGATCAGGATCATGCTGAGAGCAAACGCTGCCGCCAGTCCTGCGACCGCACTGACATTTGCGCCGATATGATCCCGGATCACGATCGCCAGGTTTCCGAGCAGTATCGTGAGCGCAGTCATAACGGATACTACGACCATCGGGATCAGCAAATAGGTATATGCTGTGATCTCCTCACCGTAAAGGAGATTCAGCCCCCACCTTCCAAGAAAGATGGAGATCAGAATTCCAATTGCAAGGATTCCGAGAAGCATCAGGAAACATCTGCCGAGGATCTTAAGCAGACCCTTAAAGTCACGTGCCTCCAGCCTGGATGCCAAAAGTGTTGAAAGCGGATTGATGACAAATGTCGCCGCAACCTGAAGCACCGTCACGGGTGCCATGACCGCAGAATAGATTCCAAGTGTTTCTTTATCAAAATAGCCTCTGACTGCCAGTTTCGGCACGGTCAAAAGCAAGGTGTGTAAAAAAGTGTAGATCGCATAAGGGAAACATTCCCAAAGCAGAAGAAACGGCTGCTTTCCTTTCAGTACCGGCCGGATCTCCACGACTTTTTTAGAAGCCGGAATATCATATAAGAACAGCACCAAAAGTGACGCCGCGAGGATCGAAACCAGTGCGATCCGGATCTCTTTTGTGAAATACAGGACCAGACAGAAGATAAGAAGCGCCGCAATGTTTCGAATACACATGGAGATCCCGGCGATATCCAGTCTCCATTTTTTCTGGAGCGAACCGTAAACAGCATCTGAATAGGAATATACCATGATGTAGATCATGTAAAGAAGGATCGATGTTTTTTCCACTCCCTCATAGGCGGAAAGAATGGTCCAGATACACCCGATCACAACAGTCAGAAGGATCGTCCAGATCTTTGCTCCAAGATATTCCCCGTCACGATATTTATCTTTGATATCAGAAACCTGATAAGTTTTCACACCAAATGCGGCAATGATCAAAAAAACATTGCCACAGGATACGGAAAGCGAAAGGATACCGGAATCTGCGTAGCCGGAAAGCCTGACGACCAGGACCATCATCAGCCACTGGCAGAAAAACATTACGAAGGTGCCGATCGAATTCCAGACGATATTCTTTTTTATCGAAACGGATCGCTCTTCCATGAAATCAGAATGCTCTCTTCAGGATCACATGTCCTCCGTTGACTTCCACTTTAAATGCGGAATTATTGCTGATCGCCGTCTCATATTCAAACATCTGTCCGTATCTGGTACGGAACTGTTTATCAACATTGTAAAGGTAAACATAGGTATATCCGCCGTCGATCAGCGCCTTTTCCCAGTCAGTCTGGCTCATCTCGATCGTCCAGACATCCTTATCAGAGTATGGGAATCCAAGGCTCCAACCCATTGCATAGTCATAGGAAAGGGAGACCGGAGTCGCCAGATAATAAGCCTGCTGATATTCGAACCCGTTGCTGTCCTGGGCAATAAAGTAGACCCTGTCTTTTTCATAGTCCCACTCTTTGGCGATCTCTTCAAAACGATAGAAATCTGCTCTTCTCGAGATCGTTTTTTCCACTGTCTCACTGCAGTTGAACATGTCGGAAGTCACTCTGGACCATGGGGTGAAGATCAGTACTGCTGCGATCGGAACAAGGATCAGGATGTTTCCGAAACCGCCGAAACGGGCAAAGATCTTTTCAATGATCATGTACAGGAAGAAGATCGTACATCCCATGATAAAAGTGAACATATAGCGTTCAAAGGATGCCAGATTCTCGCCTTCATATTCCGTGAACAGATGAATATACATATAAAGCAGAGCTGCGGCATATAAGATGTATCCGGCGATCATAAAGATCGACATGAGGATCATTCTAACGCGCTCTCTTGCTCCTTTTGCAAGCAGGATCACGATAAATGCCATGACTGCAAAAACGATCGCCCATACGATGAAGGAGATCTTGATCGTTGCATTTTCCGGCACTTTGCTTAAAGCGGCCATGAAGTTTGATGTGATCGAGCCGGAGGCAGCCACATCCTGTCCCGACGGTTCGATATAATCAAACACCTGCATCATATGATTTGCAGAAGTAAAGAGTCTCCATGACAGATAGGATGCTGCCGAGATCACGATATAAAAGACCGGCATAAGCCATCCGCCTTTTCTGCACATTTTTCCGAATTCCGCTCTTTTAAAGAGCAGCGCATCAAATACGATCATGATCAGCAGCATCAGGGCAAATGCCTCACTGCCCGGCCGGATCAGGATCATAACAGCGCTTCCCATTCCAAGGATAAAGTAAGTGACCTTGTCCTGATCGCTCGTGAAATAATGATACAAAAGGAAAGCAAAGGTCACTGCCATTGCCGCATCAATATAGAGCGTATTGTATGGAATGATATAGGTCGCAAACAGCCACGGAACAAAGAGCACGAACGGGATCAGGAAGATGCCGTATACAAAGCGTTTCCAGCTGATCCTTCTGAAGATCGGCAGCAGCATGGAAACAACAAACACATCCATGCCTTTTAACATATCGCACTCGTTGACCTGGTCCCTTAAAGAAGTGAACAGATAGCAGAACAGGGAGATGCCCGGCTGATATCCTGCACCGTGTGTTGTTGAACCTTTGATGTTTGCAAAACCATCAAAGATCATATAGTTTTTCACCGTAAGACCCCAGTGGGTAAACTCATCGAATCTGGAAAGCAGACGTCCGTCGGTCATGTAATAGATGAGGACCAGTGCCGCCAGGAAAAAGACAAAGCCGAAATTCAGGACATTGGAAACATAGTCTTTCATCTCTCTGCGGATAATACTCTTCGTAAGCCCGGCAAGGAAAAGGATACCGGAACAGCCGATAAAGACGATGACTCCGAGCTTCATATGCCCAAACAATCCTGCGATATAAAGGATCAGGATCGAGGAAAAAACCGACAGCGGCATCATAACGGCAAATTTCCGTTTAAAGAGTCCGCTGTAACCTGCTGCCATTGCAATTAGTGCCAAACATATAAAAATAAAAAATTTCATCTTATCTTTCCTGTAATTGATATACGGTGAACGGGGTTTCTTCTATGTCTATTGTTTCTATGGTTTCCATGGCTGCATCCGGATATGCTTCCCGGTAAAAATCCAGCCAATAGGAAATGTCTGTATCCTGAAAAGCGATCAGGTAGACCTTTTGGTTTTCTATGATCCCTTTTTCTATATCATCGATTCCGAAACGGTTCCAGATCTCTCTGCTCTGCGCCATCTTCGCAGTCCAGCCGCCGGGCCAATAAAGGTTTTGGAGGCTGTTATCCACTTTATGTACATTAAATCCAAGTCCGTTTACGATCTCAGATTCACAGATATAAAGATTCTCCGGTCTGCTTTCGCACCAATCCTCCAGAGCGCTTCGGACCGTTCCGGACGTCAGGGAGCCTTCTACTGTCTTTTTAACTTTTGCATATCCGCCGGCACATCCGGCTGCAAGCGCAAAAGCTAAAATGACTGCTCCGATCACAGGGAACACCATACGCATACTGCGGGAAAAGGCTGTTGCCTTCATCGAAAGGAATTCCCCGATCTCCTCCGCATTATCGATCAGCAATGCCGCAGCGAATAAAAGGTCCGCTGCCCAGATTCCCATGGTTACACGGGAAGTCGGCTTTCCCATATAGATCATCCAGAGCCACGGGATCAGGCTTGTGACCACTCCCAGGATCACTGCAGCCGCCACCCGCCATTTTTTCCGGAACAGAGCAGCCAGCAATATTATAATAAAAGATGCCGCACATATCCAGTTCACAGGCGCATAAGTTTTCAGCGTCAGATTCACGGGAAGTGCTTTCAGGGTTTCAGCGATCCTCTTTCCGGCCGGCATCGTTTCCGCATATTCCGCGACCCGGTGATCAGCGATCTGTGAGAGTGCATCCTCCGGAACGCCGTCCTGAAACTCCAGATAGTATTTTTCATACATGTATTCCCTGGCTTCGGAAATGTTCAGTGAGGAATAAAAATCCCCGTTTTTCTCATATTCCGGAAGGCCGTAGAAATCATAAAGGGTGGTTCGGGCATCGTTAAATACTAAAAAAGTCTGCCATTCTTTGCTCTGATACTGCGCATTATGCATCAATTCCATACCGCCAAGCCCGACAAACAGGATGACCGGAAAGATCAGCATCCGGATCACATTGCCTTTTTGAAAGGCCGGCTTTTTGCAGAAGAACTTGTAGATAAAAACTGCCCCCGCTAAAGGAAGCAGCATAAACAGCGTCCTCGCACGTATTGCATAGGCGGTCCAGAGCATCAGGAATGCCGCCAGATAATTGAGCGCCACATTCACTTTTGAACTCTGATCCTTGATCGTTGCAAAATAAAAGATCCCTGTCGCAGCGAGAACCGCAGCGCACATGGAATAGTGAACCGTCAGGACCATTTTTGCCATGCAAAGCCAGAACAGCAGCATAAACAGGATCATGAAGATCACTTTATATCGGATCTTTTCCACATTTGATGCAATGCGGAAATTAACAACAAGCAGGCAGAGGACAAAACATCCTGCAAGCAGGAAGAAATGCCAGTTCACGGAAGGGATCCAGGTAAATAAGACCGTAAGGATCCAGGCAAGCGGATACTTCATATAGACAACATGCGCATCCGGGGTTCCCGTGTAGGCTCCGTTCAGAACGGTCGCTATAAAAGGATCGTCAATAACACCATATGTGAAATCATACAGAAGGATGACGACCGCAAAAAACAATGCTGTCAGTATAAATGCCAGAAGCACATTCAGGCCGGCACCTTTTTTTGTATTGTTATCGATCATTTCTGCTCGTTTTCGTTTCCTTTTTTGAGCTGCCCTTCCAGATATGCAACCTTCTGGATCAGATCACGGATCTTTTTTCTCGTGGAAAAAACAGACATCGTGAGGGAATAGATGATGATCATCAGGAAAATACCCGCAAGGAACAGGACCATATTGACCGGATCATAAACACCGATCAAATGGGAGAACCAGTCCATCAGGGATGGAATCGCCGCAAAAAGAATGATCAGCACAAAAACAACCAGCCAGGGCATTGCGATCCGCAGCCCGAGGCGGTCCTTTTTGATCAATACTGTCGTAAAAATAATTGCAAGCACTGCGACAATGATGACAATGATCTGTATTCTAAGGCTCATTTCTTCTTACGTCCTCCTATTGCTTCAATCACGATTCCCAGACTAACTTTCACCATGTAGAACAAGGCACTTAAAGGGTTTGACAGAGAGGATCTTCCGCCCTGTCTTGCACGCATTTCAACCGCAGTCTCCTTAACGGTAAATCCGGAGGCAATCAGTCCCGTTGTTGATTCCGGTTCCGGATAATCCCAGGGATATTTCCGGGCAAAGACTTCGATCACCGCTCTGTTGCACAATCTTAATCCTGAAGTCGGGTCTGTGATCTTTGTTCCGGTTAAAACATGGATCAGCCCGGACAGCCAGCGGATCGCAAATCGTCTTAATGCGGTGGACTGAAACCCTTTTTTATCGATATACCTTGAGCCGATGACCATGTCGCAGTTCTCTGCCGACAGCACAGCCATGAGCTTCACAAGGGATTCTGCCTTATGCTGTCCGTCACCATCGATCTGAACGGCAATATCGTAGCCTTCTTCCAGCGCGTACTGGTATCCGGTCTGCACTGCCCCTCCGATCCCGAGGTTCGATGCGAGATCCAGATAGTTCAGCCCCTCTTCTTCGCAGACTTCTTTGGTGTTATCCGTGGAAGCATCATTGATAATGATATAGTCAAATCCCGGTGCGTTTTCTTTGATGTCAGCGACCACAGAACTTAAGTTTTCTGCTTCATTAAAGGCAGGAATGATCACCAGTTTTTTCATTGCTGCCCTCCTGTGATCACTTCTAAGATCTTATCGATACTTTTATCCCGTTCAAAATGCTCCTGCTGGTACAGATAAGCATTCTTTCCCATTTGATCCCGCGCTGCCTGATCCATGTGGTAGAGCGTTTTGATGTTTTCCGCAAGCTGCGAAGCATCGTCCGGATCTGAGGTCAGTCCGCACTCTGCACGGTGAATAATATCGTTGATCTCCCCTTCCATCGCGATCAGGAGAGGTTTCCCCGAAGCCATATAGCTCATGACCTTAGCAGGGATCGAATAATCCTCTACGCCTTCGGATTTCAATGTGGCGATCAGCGCATCGGCGATATCCGCATACTCCGGCATTTCTCCGATCGGACGGAAGCCTTCAAAAAAGAACAGCTCCTGAAGTTCTTTTTTCTCCACGCTTTCTTTGAGATCATTGAAACTCATGCCGTCTCCGACAATGATAAATTTGATATCTGTATAGCCTTCTTTTTTCAAAAGCTGTGCGGCATCTGTCACCATATCGAAATTCTGGGCCGGGGAAATATTCCCGGTAAATACGATATGGAAACCGCCTTCAAAACGAGCTCTCAAAGCTTCGCTGCTCTTTCTTTCCTCATATAGCTTTTCCGGAGACTGCGGCACAAAGGTCACATTGTCTTCCGACCGGCCCAGTTTCTCAATAAAATACTGCCTCATTTTTTCTGAAACGGTGATCAGCCTGTCCGGTTTTTTATAAATATTCATCGAGATGCTGTACATCATCTTTCTGAGCAGTTTACTTTTGATATCCAGAACAGAATAAAGATTCTGTGGCCAGATATCCAGGATGTACATAGTGGTATCGATCTTCTTTTTCTTTCCGATGCGAAGACCTGCCGCTGCCATCATGACCGGTGAGAGCTGATAGATAAAGACTTTATCATAATGGTTTTTCATCAGCTTTCCGGCTCTTAGATAACTTGCAACGGGAAATGTGACATAGTTTAAAAAGATCCGGAGGTTGGAATTATTTCCCCTCTTGATCTCAAAGGTCCGGTAGATTTTTACGCTGCCATGATCTTCTTCTTTTACGGAATGAGAGTCATAGCCTTCAAAGAACTGACCCGCCGGATAATTCGGCTGGCCGCAGAGGACATCGACCTCTGCCCCGCGCTCAATGAAGCCGTCCACGATATCGTTGATTCTGAAGTTTTCCGGCCAGTAATGCTGGCAGACGACCAATATCTTCATCTTATTTTTTCAGCCAGACCGTCCTGTTTACGATATCGGTATAACTCTGGATCAGTTTGACGACCTTCTGCGATACGTTTTTCTGTTCATAATCCGGATTCAGAACATAGCCGTCTCCGTTTTCATGGATCTTGACCGCAAGCTCCATGGCCTGCTCGATCGTCTCGGTATCAATTCCGCCGATCACAACGCTTCCCATATCCAAAGCCTCCGGACGTTCTGTTGAAGTCCTGATCAGGACACCGGGGAAACGGCACATCGCACTCTCTTCCGAAAGTGTTCCGGAATCGGACAAGACACAGAATGCATTTCTCTGCAATTTGTTATAGTCAAAGAAGCCGAATGGTTCCATGCTTCTTACCAGCGGTGAAAACTGAAAGTTTCTTTTTTCAATAAACTTCCTGCTTCTCGGATGAGTCGAATAGATCACCGGCATCTGATATGCCTCGGCGATCTCATTGAGAGCTGTCATCAAAGAATAGAAGTTGTTCTCTAAGTCTATGTTTTCCTCTCTGTGCGCAGAGACCAAGATATATTTTCCTTTTTCCACTCCCAGCGTTTCCAGGACCTTGCTGGATTCGATCCGTTCCTGATACTTATCCAGCAGTTCTCTCATTGGAGATCCAGTTACAAACACGGTCTTGCCGTCGATCCCTTCTTCTAAAAGATATCTTCTGGAGTTTTCTGTATATGGAAGATTGATATCTGCAATATGATCTACGATCTTTCGGTTGATCATTTCAGATACGTTCCAGTCCCAGCAGCGGTTGCCGGCTTCCATATGGAACACGGGAACTTTCAGCCGTTTTGCGGAGATGGCGCAAAGTGCGGAATTGGTATCTCCAAGAACCAAAAGCGCATCCGGTTTCACTTCGCTGATCACACGATAGCTCTTTGCAATAATGGATCCCATCGTGTCTCCGAGCGTCTCCCCTGCTGCCTCTAAATAATAATCCGGCTCACGAAGGTCCAGCTCCTCAAAAAAGACCTGATTCAATTTATAGTCATAGTTTTGTCCGGTATGAACAAGAACGTGGTCAAAGTATTCATCGCAGGCTTTGATCGTCTCTGCGAGGCGGATGATCTCCGGTCTTGTCCCGATAATCGTCATGACTTTCAGTTTTCTCATGTGATCCTCTTTTCTTTATTTCAGTTTATTTTTGATCTTTGAGATGATACCCTCATCTCCTGCACCGCTCTTCGTCTGAGCAGTCAGATCATTATATCTTCCGTGCGCCGCAAGTCTTGCAATCTCAAAATCCTGGTGATTTTTATGAACGATATTGCTGAGCAGGATACCGACAAACAGTGAAACGATCGCCGCCATCACAAGGAAGCCGCAAACAATCAGTGTCGGGATCTTCGGCACCAGGCCGGTGTTTATGAACTCCACCAGGATTGGAACAAAGAATGCCACGGCCACGATAAACAGAACGGCCGCGATGATCCCAAAGAATGCCACCGGCTTATAGTTTTTATACAGGGAGAGCATCTTCCCGATGGCTTTCATCCCGTCACGGACCGGATGGAGTTTGCTTTCGCTTTCTCCCTCTCTGTCTTTATATTCAATTACCACATTGTCGATCTGCATCTTTTTATCGATCGCATGGATCGTCATCTCTGTTTCAATATCGAATCCTTCAGAAGAGATCGGGAAGGTCTTTACAAAATCAAAGCTGAACGCGCGGTAACCGGTCAGGATATCTTTGATGTCGCTGGAAAAGATCCCGTTGATCACCTTCCTCATGAGACGGTTTCCGAAACTGTTCAGCACTCTTTTGTTTTCCGCAAAGTAGGTGGAAGAAAGCCGGTCTCCAACCGCCATATCGGCTCCGTCATAGAGCACACGGCTTACCAGCACCGGACCATCCGAAGCGGCATAGGTGTCATCTCCATCAACCATCAGATAGCACTCTGCATCGATCTCGCGGAACATGCGCTTCACGACATTGCCTTTCCCCTGTTTCTTTTCATAACGGACAACCGCACCCGCCCTGCGCGCGATCTCATCCGTCCCGTCTGTGGAGTTGTTATCGTACACATAGATAACAGCCTCCGGCAGGACCTCCTGAAAGTCTTTGATTACTTTTTCTATTGTTGGTGCCTCGTTATAACAAGGAATCAGCACCGCAATTTTATCCATGATTCCAGTCCTCTTGCTGTCTGTCATTTCCACATAAAAAACCAGTGTACATTATAATACAAACGGTATTCTTTTTCTACCGTTTCATACCGCTTAGATCGTGGGATTTCAATGAATTATTTGTGAAAAGAAAGGCGTCCGTTTCCGAAAAGCCGGCCAAGAAGAAGCCGCTCTAAAAGATTGAGCGTAAATGTTAATACGATCATACATACAATACTGTAAAGCAGAAGGAACCAGTCGTTGTTCATAAAAGGCCTCAGGCCAAGATAAGCGATAAGAAGGCCTCCGAAATACTTTACGATCAGCTCATTGCCACAGTGATACAGGGAATCCTTTCCGACAAAGGCAAGAAAACGGCTGACTGCCGGAATCAGGGCGATCATCCGTGCAAGGCAGAGCTCAAAGAAGATCATGATCAATGCGCTTAAGAGCGCATAAAGCTCAAAGAGAATCTCCGCAGAGACGTGTCCTCTAAACAGATCCTGAAAGAGCGCTTCCACCTGCGCGGTAAATGCCGCTCCCCGAAGGCAGGTGAAAACAGCAAAGGCTAAGGATAAAGCAAAGAAAACAAAGAAGAGAACTTTTCCGAAACTTCTCTTCTCCCTGTATTTCCATTTGCGGATGAGCGGGAAGAACAGCGCACCAAGCGCGTAATAAAAGATATAAACAAAAGCGGAGTCAACATTCCAGAACCATTCGGGACTCTGAGCAGGCTCATGTCCCAGGAAGCAGATCCCGACAACATACAGCGCCGCAGCGAGCAGAAAAACAATAACTTTGCCGGCTTTTGAAGAACCGAGTACTGCACATACGATCCGCTTGATCAGTTCGAAAGCGATCACAACAATGAATAAACAGGTAAAAAACCATAAAGGACCCGGAACGCGGTTGCGGATGCCGAGCGCCGATACGAGCAATGCGGCCGGAAGATCCGAAAAGCGGATCTGTCCCATAGCCAGCTGAACCGCATAAAACAGAAGGGTAAAAAAGATATACGGGAAGATGATCCCCCGGACTTTTTTCCAAAGGAAGCGGAGAAATGACCCTTCTTTCGGCAAGAGCCCTGCAAAGAAACCGCTGATAAAAAAGAACAGCGGGACATGATGGGAAAAGATATAGAGCACGATATTATTACTGACACCTAAGTGGCCCCAGTAAATCAGAGACATCCCGAGAAATCTCAGGATGTCCACCCATGCAATTCGTTCGTTTTGGTCACTCAGTTTTACGCTGCTCATTTCAAACCGTTTCTCTGTTATCTGTCAAGCCGGACTACAGTCCTCATTTTCCTGCGGACCAGCGGTTCATACAGGAACTGCCGGAAAGCATACACAAGCTTTCTTGGAGCCCTTTCGATCAGCGCATCCCTCGAGGCGGTATTGGTAATGCTCTTTTCGTCCTCGTACCATCCCTCCTCATAATCGGTCTGCTGTGCTGTGATCTTCTCCGGTGTCGGCCCGGTCTTCTGTGCGATCACATAGATCTCTGTCTGTGTATTGACATCAAACTGCACCCTCTCGCCGGAAGCCGCCGGAGAACTGTTGATCTTCCATACTTTATTCTTTGCGGAAAACTTCACGATGAAGACGTCCTTGATCTCCATGCCGTTTGCCTTGGAAAAGACACTGTAGAAGAAATCCGGAGAAAACTGGTAAAGACCATGGCCGTTAAAATTATTGGTCGGGACCATGGAAATATAAAGGCCGCCTTCCTTCAGCATGCTGAAGCAGTTATGGATCAGCTGCGGAACGTCAAAGACATGTTCCATCGTGCCGCCGTCGATCAGGCAGGTATACTGTCCTTTCATCTCCTCCGGTACCGGCTGATTGAGGTCCCAGACGATATCCGGATTCTCATGTGCAAAGCCGTCAAGACTCATCAGCTTCGCGCCGTACATATCTTCAAAGACTGCTTCCGCATATGGGCTCTTAAAAACTTCTTCCAGTTTTGCTTCCGGTATGCCTGCATACTGTGGAAGGTACTTCCGGAATTCTTTCCGCGTGAACGCACGGAACTGCCTTCCAAGCGTCAGTGTTTTGGAAAGGTCTGCTCCGTACTGCCTCTTCGCATATTCAATTGCCAGCATTGACGTAATCCGAAGTCCCATTAGCCGATATAGGTTTCTTTTAACTTTTTGCGGTCTACTTTGTTATTCTGGTTCAGCGGAAGGTTCTCAAGCTTAATGAAGCGGTTCGGAACCATATGACGCTGCACCTTTTCTTTCAGTTTCTCTTTCAGTTCCTTCTCGGAAAGACGTCCGACATAAACCATGATGATATGCTCTTTTTCTTTATCGAAAATGCAGGCACACTGCATCTGGTCATCCAAAGAGCTTGCCGCAAGCTCGATCTCGCCGAGCTCCACACGGTGGCCCATATGCTTGATCATAAAGTCTTTTCTTGACAGGAAGATGATCTCGCCATATTCGTTTTTCTTTACGATGTCTCCTGTACAGTAAATACGTTCACCCGGCTTTAACGGATTGTCCTGGAACTTCTCCTCTGTGGAAGCGTCGTCGTTTAGATATCCGATCGCCATGCCCGGACCTGCAAGGCAGAGCTCTCCCTCTTCACCTTCTTTTGCTGCGGTTCCGTCATCTTTAATAATATAAGCAGTTACAAATTCTGCCGGATAGCCCAGCGGAACTCTTTCATCATCTGCGATATCTCATGTCATATGGTACAGGAAGGTATAATAGAACTCTGTTGCACCATAACCCTGACGGTATTTCGGATCCGGGATCACTTTCTTCATCTTATTGATCAGCTTAGTGGATGCCACATCTCCTGCAAAGGTTACAGTTCTTAAGTATTTATTCAGTTCTTCTTCATAGCCTTCCCATGCGGAAAAACGTGAGATCACAGTCACGGCAGATGCTACCCAGTCGATAATGGAGATCTGGTTTTCCACCATATATTTGACCAGTTCTGCCGGCTGGCTGAACAGCCATTTCGGCATGAAATAGCAGGTCGCTTCTGCAGCGATGCTGAAGAACAGGTTCAGCACACCCATGACATAATACATCGGAGACTGGTTTCCGACATGGTCGGTAAAGATGATCTCAACATCGTCTCTGTTTGCGATAGAAGGATAAATGATTCCGTTGTGTCCGGTCATAACACCCTTCGGGTTTCCTGTGGAACCGGATGTGAAGGTGATGCTTGCAAGCTTCGTGGAAACTTCCGCGCAGACGATCTTAGGGATCTCCATGTCATCCTTATCTTCAGCAATGATGTCCTCATAGACTAAGATCTTTCCGTCAAAGTTTAAGCTTCTTGCCTTTTCTTCCGTCTTTTTATTTGCGATCACAAGACGAGGCTTAAGATTATCAAAGATCTTTTCGATACGCTCATTCGGCATTGTCTCATCAATGACGGAATAATAATCACCTGCATAAAGGATACCGTGCATAACTGCTGCGATATCATTTCCTGCTTCGATCAGAGTTGCTGCAGGAAGCGGCTCTTTGTCCTGAAGGTTTGCCGGATCCTCATTAAAAGCTTTCAGGATCGCTCTGGCCACCTTGATGGAAGCATCCCGCATTTCCTGATATGTCATCTGTCCAAACTGATCCACGAAACCGATTTTTTCAGGTACATCCTTTGCTGCCTTATCTAAGATCTCAGTTACGCGTTTAAATTCCATGTTTTAATGTCCTCCGTAATTTTTTGATATTTTTCAAATAATCGGCGGTCTGTTTTGCGACATCTACATGTCCGCCTTCTGCTTCTGTATAAACAACGGGAAGCTCTACTATTTTCTGTCCGCTGCGTTCGGCGCGGATCAAAAGTTCAATGATAAAAAACCATCCGTTCTCTGAAGTGTCTGCCTGATAGATCAGTTCCTGTACAAAGTCCCTCCGGAAAAACTTGAATCCACAGATTGCATCTGTGGCCTTCATGCCGAGTCCGGCTTTCATGACCATCGTCAGACCTTTTGATGTCAGGTTTCTTAATGCACTCCGTCCAATCGTTTTCGAGCCTTTTGCCTGTTTGGAAGCATTGACCATCATCACCTCCGGCCGGTCCTCAAAAACGCGTTTCATCACATAAAGCGCCCTGAGATCTGTCGAAAGGTCAATGTCCATATAACCGACAATGTCTGCTGCACTTTTTGCTACGCCTGCGCGGAATGCCGCGCCGACTCCCTTTTCCTGGATCCGGATATAGGAAAGTTCCGGGATCTCAGCTGCCAGGGAAAGTGCGATCTCCTCAGTTTTATCAGTCGATGCATTATCTACGATAGTCAACGCAATGTCAACATCCCTGAGTGCTTTGGAAATATATTCTTTTGTTCTCCTTATGCCCTGCTCCAGTCTGTTTTCTTCATTATAGACCGGAAATAAAATGTTAATACTGTGCATAGATAAACTCCGTATTCTGAACGCTCAGCGACAATAATATCATAATTACCGCAAACCAGTAAATCAAAATCCGTATCCAAAGTTTCTGTCTCAGTACGATCTCAAAAATATGCTCTCCCTTCCGCTCCTCTATATTGGAGACGATCAGGATCGTAAGGAAGCCGATCAGCAGCAGGATCCACTGCAGCGCGCTTAAGTCAAACCTCAGAAGACCGCCGTCAAACAGCTTTTCCGCATGGAAAGAAGTAAAGATCCGTGTTACGAAATTTCCGAGTTTTGCCGGCGTGCTCACATTTAAGAAGACCGGCCACAGGAGAAAGATCGTACGGACCCTCTGCCAGAATTTCCAAAGTCCGTTGGCCTCAAGTTTCGGATGATCCTTTGCAAAGCGTTTGCTCACCGGCTCTAAAAGATAGGTCACGATAAAGGCAGCCGCATACTGCAGTCCCATAAAGACAAACATGATGCCGGTTCCATGCCAGATCCCCATCACCATCCATAAAACAAAGAAGGCGATGCAGGATACCAGCTTGATCCTCCCCTTTTTGGATCCCTTGCCGGACCGGATATATTTTTTTGCAAGCGGGCTCATGGTAAGCGGGTAATAAATATAATCTTTCAGCCATGCACCAAGTGTCAGATGCCATCTGCGCCAGTATTCACTCACACTGCGGGACAGATACGGATGATGGAAGTTTTCCGGAAGATCGATCCCCAAGATCCAGCTCATGCCGATCGCCATATCCGCGCATCCGGAGAAGTCCGAATAAAGCTGCAGCATGAAAAGGATCAGATCCATTAAAACGAAAACACCCGCTGCTTTTTCATTGCTGTTCACTGCGGAGATAAAAGCCGCCACCCGGTTTGCAACGACCAGTTTCTTAAAGGCGCCATATGCAAAGCGCATCAGCCCGAGAAATGCTTTGCGTCTGTCAAACGAATGACTTTCACAAAACTGCGGTGCAAGATCTTTATAGCGGTTCATCGGCCCCTGCGTGATCGACGGAAAATAAAGCGCAAAAAGCAGCAGCCTCGCAAAGTTGTTCTCAGCAGCGACTGTCCCGCGATAGACATCCACAACATAACTGATCATCATCAGTGTATAGTATGAGATCCCAAGCGGAGCGATCAGCTTTGATATGATCCCGCCGGAAAACAGGGTCGATCGCCAAAGCGCCGGCACATACATTAACAGAATAAGCACCAGAACGATCAGCGCGATCGCCGCAAAGGCAGGCCCTTTCTTATTACTGCCCTTTTCCATTCTCTTCACAAGGAAGAATACCGCCAGAGTTTCGAGTATCAGCACAGGAAGCGCCACATAGGAAGCATAGGCATAAAAGATCAGGCTTCCTGAAAGCAGGACAATCCACTGTGCTTTTTTCGGGAGTACATAATAAAAAAGTACGACCAGAGCTAATAGAACAAAGAACAGGAGGCTGATATAATTCATGAGGCACCTCCTTTGTTCAGATAAGTATCGCAGAACCATCTGGTATAGACCTTCGCCCCGTCCGGGTTTAAGTGGTCCGCATCGTCAAAGTACTGGTCATCATAACTGAAGAATTTTGTTTCAATATGAACATTCGGATACTCTGATTCCGGGTAGTCTTTTTTCAGTTCTTCAAAATAAGCACTGAACGGCTCAGAGATCTTTTTGGACTCTTCAAAAGTCTCAGCGATCAGCGGAGCATTCAGAGAATAAAGTTCAATATTATTTTCCACACACAAGTCTATGATCATCCGGTAGTAGTGATCCAGGGTCTTAAGCATTTCAAAGCGTTCCATATCATGCTCAGCGCTGGTCGGCCACCAGCCGACAAAGGACTTGAACCCCTTTGTATCAAGCATTTCCTGATATGCTTCCTCATTGACCGCTTTCCTGTTTTCCCCAAAGGAATTGATGACCGGAGACATATATTTTGTCGGAGATTTGATCTTATATTCATAAAGAGTCAGCACACTGTCGCCGCCTGCCTCTTTTAATGCAGCGGTTTCTCCGAATCCCTTCGCCGTTTTAATGACTTCCCGTACCTGCTTAGAACTTAAGAAATCAAAGTACACACTTCTGGTCCAGAAGCCGTCAAAGCTGGTGAAATGATAGGAACTTACAGAAAGGAGCACCTTCTTTGGAGTTCCCCTGTTCTCAATATAATCTTTCAGTGTGAAATAGGCTTCCACAGAAGTGCTGCCGCCTTCTGCAAGACTGATGCAGCTGTCAGAGATCTCTTCAGGGATCAGGGCAGACTTTGCCCTGGAATCGCCAAGGATCAGGATATCACAGGGTTCCTGACGGTTCTCTCCGAGCCTGTAGTCTTTCACCTGGGTAAAATAAGAATATTCCCCGTCCATATAATACACGGGGAATGCTGCGATAAAGATCCAGACAAGGATCAGCGGTATGAAGACCAGAAGGGTCTTTAATAATACCTTTCCTGCCTTCATTTACTGCATACTCTTAATATATTCGATTGCTTCCAACAATTCTTCCTGGTTCTCCGGCATTCTCATTTCCAGAGAAATATAACGGTCATAGCCTGCCTCTTCCAGGAGACGGACGATCTCAAAATGCTCTTTTCTCTGGCGGAGCACACGGAGATTCGGCTCGCTGAAATGAACATGGTTGATCAGTTCGATATTATCTTCTGTTAAAAGCTCATAGATATTCTCACCATTGGTCAGAATGGTTCCCATATCAAGATTGACTTTAAATGCTTTCGAAGCATTCTTACCGACTTCCCGCGCAATGCAGCGGACAAGATCGAATGCCTGGGATGTATAGTTGATAAAGTTGGTATTATAGATCGTCGGGTTCGCTTCAATGGAAACACAGGTTCCCTGCTGTGCCGCATACATCGTGATCTCACTGAAGAAATCGATCGCGACTTTCCCTGCTCTGTCGAGCGGATAGTCATCCGGAATGCGGCGGTTTAACGGACAGCCGAAGACAAGGTTTCTGCACTTGACTGCAGCTGCAAAATCGATGGCGGATTTCATATAATCGATCAGGAATCTCTGCTCATCTGCCTTTCCGAACATGTTGGCTTTCACGCCATTTAAGATCGACTGCATGGAAACAACATTCAGACCATATTTCGCATACAGGTTCTTTGCCCAGTTTGCAGCATCGCGGATCCGGTCATAAGGTCCGGCCATTCTTCCCAGAGTATCTGAGTCGTCCCACGGAATGATCCTCGTCGGTGCGATCTCTAACGCCAGTCTGCGTTCACTTAAGAACTCATACATGCCGGTATCTTCATCCGGGCTCCATGCAATATTTGAAACTGCGATCTTCATAGTTGTGTCTCCTTATCAACGAATCGTTTTATTTCATCAAGTACCTGTTGTTTACTGTAAAGATATCCGCCTTTTCCATCCGCAGCCGGAAAGCCGGAAAACGCCGGA
Organism: Lachnospiraceae bacterium; assembly: GCA_017511045.1. Classification (GTDB taxonomy): domain Bacteria; phylum Bacillota; class Clostridia; order Lachnospirales; family Lachnospiraceae; genus RGIG5612. The sequence continues at coordinate 72,404 of JAFWLM010000005.1, forward strand.
TAGTATATGCTTCTTGCATCATAGCAGGGCGGCTCTTTTCCCAGTTCATTCAGGAACTTCTCACCGGTCAGATGTTCATAGATCTCACTGACCGTAACGGGCTCCGTCATGATGTTCAGTACCTTTATATTATTATCCAAAGCGGTGAAAATGTCACGATATAAATGTTCCAAATTATAATATTGGAAGATTCCTCTGCTGTCTGTAAAATTCAGTGCGGAGAACCCGAGCTGTTCAAAGATCTTTCTCAGATCCATCCGTTCTTTATCCGAAAGCATCCGGCATTGGTAGAAACCTTTTTCATTCAACGCATAGTAATCATTCAGCACCGCATTTTTCCCGGAAAGCTCTGCAAATTTCATCTCATTTAACAGGGCCGGGATATAGTGGATATAATCATAAATGAAGTTCTTTTTTATTCCTGTTCCGAACAGTCCCGGAAGGCGGACGATCAGGAAGTCCGAAAAGTTTTCCTTCACCCACTCTTCCATCTTCGCCCTGTTTTTTCCATAGGCGCCCTGCCCGTTTGCAGGCGTCTCTTCCGTTGCATGAAACGGATCTTCGTACACATCGATTGTGGAGATCAGCACCAGCTTTGAAGGTGCGATCTTTTCGATATTCTCCTGTGCGTCCAGGATCGAGGAGAGATCCTTTTCCGGAAACTTTTCGGCCAGAAACTTTTCCGCACGCAGTCCTGCGAAGATCAGAAGATCCGGCCTGGTCCCGTAGGCATCCTGAATATCAGAAGAATGATACAGTCCGTCAAACTTCCCTCCCCGGGCAATATTCCCTCCTACAAATCCGGTGCATCCGACTAATGAGATCATTTGATCACCACCGTCTTTCCGTTTTCCTCCAGATCCACATCCAGATAACGAAGCATCACATCAGCAACTTCATCTGCAGAAAGCATCCTGCCTCTTTCGCTGTTCTGTGCGACCGTATCTTTCATGATCTGCGGCATTTCGTCTAAAAATTTCGTATCCGTAAGGTCCGGTGCCATGGCATTGATCTTAAGGTTTTTCGGTCCGTACTCCTTCGCAAGAGATCTCATAAGACCGAGCACTGCGCTCTTTGTGGAAACATAAGGAGCAAGGAAGTTCGGTGTTCCTTCTTCCGTTCCGTAATACGAAGCCATTAAGACCACGCGGCCTTCTTTCTTCTTCGCCATAGCCGGAATGATCTCCTGTGAGATCAACACAGCGGAGCGGAAGGAGATCTCCATATGGTCGCGGAACACATCCCATGACAGCTTTTTAAACTGAAGCGGAAATGCCTTTGGTGCCGGCAGATGAACAAAGTCCGTTGCTGTCTCAAGTCCTTTCAAGTCTTCTTTAAACGCCTCGATCTCATCCATATTTTTCATATCCACTTTACGGAGTTTCATTTTCTCCCTTAATTCAGGATATGCATCCAGGACTTCATCCAGTGCATCTTTCGCGTCATAATAGGTGCCGAAGATCCATTCAAAATCATCCAGTCCCTGCTCGCAGAGTTTTTTCAATACTGTCATTCCAAATGCGGAATCTGCAGCCGTGATCACAAGTCTTCTCATTCGCTAACTCCTATCTGCATTACTGCTTTCAGTTTCTTTTCTCCATTTTGGTTTATGCCGTCTACTTTCACTTTGATAAAGCGGAAGGTGTCGTTCTTTTCTGTTACCTTTCCTGTGAAGCAGATTTCGTCTCCTGCAAAGACCGGCTTCGAAAATTTCACTTCCACACTCTGGATCAGGGAGTATTTTCCCGGCAGATAAACGCCCGCCATCGTTGACAAAAAAGAGGCCGTCAGCATGCCGAAGCATACCCTGTCCGGATACCCTTTCGTCTTTGCATAATCCGCATCTGAATGAAGCGGGTTTACATCTCCGCTCAAGGCACGGAAGCTGTCGAGCATCTCTTCTGTAATACTTACAGAAAAACTCTCCTTCAATCCTTCTTCTATTTCTTCAAAACGATACTCATTCATAGTTCTATCTCTTTCTACAGTTTCTCAACATCCTGAACGATATAGCGCTGTCTTCTAAAATTCAGGTTCAGGATCAGCGAAAGGTATTTGATGACAAAAGTCAGGATCGCAAACAGAACAAAGAATCCGATCGCAAGGAAGATCATGATCGGGGTCCAGCCTTCAACCGGGTGTCCCGTTGCAAAAACAATGACCGTATAAATACCCACGATTGCCGCAAAGATCAGCATCACGATCGACATCACGAATGCGATCTTATACCCGATATCCGTAAACAGCAGCAAGGAGTTCATCGCTAAAGCACTGCGTTCCTTTTGGCTCTTGTAATCTGCCTTTTCTGCTTTTATTTCAGAAAATGTCAGGAAGGTCTGCTTCAGGCCGGAGTTGGCATTGGCAGCCTTTTTATACATCTGCACGTGGTTCATGGCTGTGACGCGGTTGATCGCTCTTCTGGATGTCAGGCGGAATGCTTCCGTACGCAGCTTTGCATTGATATTGGAATAGCGGTTAAAGATGCCGTAAAAAAGGCGGGAGGTAAATCTGCCTTTCCCTTCCGGACAGGCGGAAATGATATCGTAGCCTTCCTGCATTTTCCGGTAGAGTTTTTCAATCATGTCAGAAGGCCAGGTCTGGGCTGCCAGATCGAACTCATAGACAAAATCACCGATCGCGATATCTTCTCCTGCGTTCATCCCCAGTTCTGTCCCCTGCGCATATCCCATGTTGATCAGTGTCACCGCATGATCTTTTTCCCTGGCAAACTCCCGGATGATCTCTTCCGAAGCATCTTTTGAGGCATCGTTTACACAGATGAGTTCAAACTCATTAAAAAGGCGGTCCATCTCCGAGTAAACATGATCCAGAAAAGCCTGCAGGGTACGGGCATTATTCCGAACGTAGACGACTGCTGATACAAAGTTTTTTTCTTTTTCAATACTCATAATACTTCCTCTAAATCATAAACCGTGGTGATCTTTCCGGATAACACACTGATGAAGGTCGGCTCATTTGAATGAATGCGGATGCAGGTCGGCCGGGAATCATCAACATCGGAAGCCATTAGGATCGGCTTCATGGAGTACAGGGAATCCACATACTCTATTTTATATTCGTCTTTCAGATACTTATTTGCAAGCTTCGACATATACCCCCAGGCACTTTTCGGTTTCGAAGCACAAGTGCTGCAGTTTAAGAGGTTTCCCGGTCTGCAGCCATCTGCGCAGTGCTTCTGGCATTCAAAGGTCGCAGTCTCATCATAGCTCGTCTCATGCGGAGTGAAGGTGACAGAAGTCAGCGAATGAAGCCCCGTTTTACCAAACGGCATGACGCTGAAGAACGGTCCGTCCATGACAGTGATCCCAAGATCCTTCAGTTTATCACTCACCTTGCAGAGGATCACCTCACAAAGCTCGTATTTGATCTTGAAGGTCTCAAAACCGGCCATGGAACAGATCTCATTCACTCCTGCATAAGTCGCATTGAGAATGAAACTGCTTTCAAAACTTCCCTGATTTGTTTTGATCACATAGGAGGAAGCTTTCTGTTCAATCCCGCACACTCCATGCTGATAAAGAATCGTGACGGAAGGAAGCTCTGCGATTTCCTTTAAGATCGAATCCCTCAGGATCTGCGCATCAAAGGTCGCCTCTCCTGTCAGAAACGCCCCGTCACACATACCGTCCTTAAAGAATTCTTCTACCGGGACCGGGTGGCAGGGAATTCCGGCTGCAGCTGCAAACTTTTCAAACTGAGCTGCCTGCGTCCAGGAAAACTGTCTGCTTGTCGCATAAACCTGACGGAAGTCACGTTTGATACATTCCGGGTATTCGGATACAAAGCGGTCAAAATAGCGGACGGTGGAAACTGCCGTAGAAAGAGACCGCGGATAGTGGTAGCCGAGATGCACCCGTGCCTGGTTTACATAGGTTGCACGCATAAAAGCATCCGGTTCTTTTTCCAGAACCAGAACGTGCTCGCCTTTCTTGCCGCAGAACGCTGCTGCATATAAGCCATACAGGCCGGCACCGATTATGATCTTGTCGTAAGTTGCTCCAATACTCATTCTATCGTTTTACCTATTTATCTATTTTACCCGAAGTGTTTCAAAATTAAAAATCGAAGATCGCATAGTAATCCTGGATGATCGTGGTCGAATATGTGCTGATCACGAAATCCGGTTTTTGTTCTGTCACATATTCCTTAATGCTTCCCTCGAAGTATCTCGGATCAATGATCTCAACCCTGCTGCAATTGAGTGCCAGAAGCGAAGTCATCGGGATCGCCAGAGAATCCCCGACGATCAGGATATAGGTATCATTCGGAGGCACATTATTCTCTACTGTTGCAAGCCCCGTCCCGTAGAAGCTGAGCAGCGACAGATAGCACTCTCTCCAGTAGATATCAGGTTCTTCCATCTCCGCATAGTCATAAGTGACTGTCAGGTCTCCACGTTTATGGATATCTTTGTTTTCCATGGTAAAAGTGATGTCCGTATCAAATTCCGGATACAGGATCTCAAAGTCATCCGGCTCAGCTGCCGCAAGTGTTGCCCTTCTTCCCAGGGAGCCAAGGTAGTATTTTTCCCGGACTTCCACATGGTACTTATCAGCCGCATAGATCTCAGGATCAAAGCCGAGATGGTACTGATCATTCAGATAAACAGAAAGTTCGCTGGTCGCCCAGAGAGCCACCGGCTGCCTCCAGTGATGGTCCGTCTTAAAGAACAGGCTGTGGTAATCATCGAAGCTCTCATGAATATTATCGCGAAGATCGAAGCAGCTGATTCCATAGCCTTCAAGATCTTCGATCAGAAGATCCGCATTATAGTTTGCGAAATCTTTCACGTTGTTGACCTTCGGATCCCCGTATTTATCCACGTTGCCCGGTGTCTGCATGTAGAAGAACTGCGCGCCCGCAGCCTCTGCGGTATCTTTTAATCCCTTGATCTTCGTTGCGATCTTCTGGATGGCTTCCGCGCTTTCTTTACCATTTGCATTCGCCATATAGCCGTCATCAAGATAAAGGATACTGTTATATTCACCCGGCGCATAGATCTTCCAGCCGATCAGGTTTTTATAGGTCACTGCCGCTTCCACCATTTTATGGCGGCCTAATAATAATTCTTTCGAATAAGCGTCTACATGATTCTCTGCGGAATAGATCCCGTTGTTATATCCTTTATAAAGTTTCTGAAGGAAGGGATCGTCATGATTCACCTCATAGACCTGCGTTTCAATATCATGGTCCATCTTAAACAGGCCTGTCGCTCCGCACTTGATCGCGATCGCGCAGCCAATGACAGACAGCAGGAATAAGACCATGATACAGATCACGATCCGGGTGGATATCTTTGTAATTGTCGTCTTTTTGTTTTCCTGCATCTTTTCTTCTGCCTTAGAAGTTGAAATAAATAAACGGATTATAAGTTTCTGTCACAACGGAAAGGACAGAAAGGATAAAGATCACAAGGATCAATACACCCCTTACCACATCCTTCAGTGTTTCCTTCTTTACTTTATTACTAACCCATCTTGCGAGCGGTGTACAAAGCAGGATCCCCGCCGGAAGCACAAATCTTCCGTTAGAAAGGAATTCCGCAAAATCCGCATCCGCAAACGGGACACCTCCTGCGCCGAACATATTGGCAAAGTAGGTCCCTGCCGCACCAAGACTCTCCGCGCGGAACAGGACATAGGCTATCAGAAGGAAAAAGATCACATAAATATGAAAGAAGATCTTGCTGACAGCAAAGCCCTTCGTGGACGCAGCCTTCAGAGCCTTCTTCCCGAATCCGGAAAGACTTTCAAATGTCATAAGGACAAAGAATAAAAGACCCCAGACGACAAAGTTCCAGTTTGCCCCATGCCAGAATCCCATCGCCAGCCAGAGCACCAGAAGAGCAAGTGTGGAAGGCACATATTTGCCTTTCTTTTTTCCGAGTTTCTTTCTTGCCCATCCGCCCAGACGGATAAAGCCGTTGCTCTTCTGCAGAGGATAAAAGAGATAGTCTCTCATCCAGCTTCCTAAAGTCATGTGCCATCTGCGCCAGTATTCCGTAAAAGACATCGACACATAAGGATAATCGAAGTTCTCCGGAAAATGGAAACCGAAGATCCTGCCCATACCGATCGCCATATCGGAATACCCGGAAAAATCAAAGTAGATCTGCATCGTATAGCAGATCGTTCCGAGCCATGCGGTCGCAACAGACAGAGAGCCTGCTCCGAGATAAGCATAGTCTACGATAATCGCTAGGAAATTGGATAGCAGGACTTTCTTTCCAAGTCCATATACAAAACGCCTGACACCTTCGGTAATGTCTTCCGCGGTCTCCTGCCTGTTCGAAAGCTCTTCCGCCACATCACTGTAACGGACGATCGGGCCTGCTACGAGCTGCGGGAACATGGAGATATACAGTCCCAGCCATGGCAGATTTTTCTGCACCTTTTTACTGTTAAAATACACATCCAGCACATAGGATAAGATCTGGAATGTATAGAAAGAGATTCCCAGAGGAAGCGCGATGTTGATGCGGTCCCCGAACATTCCGGAAACGAATCCCAGGTATTTAAAAACGAATAACAGGCCCAGATCCAAAACCAGCGCGCAGGCTAAGAGGATCCGGCGTTTATAAACCGCCTCATATTTTCCGAGTCCCAGTCCGATCAGCCAGTTGAGCACGATCGAGGCCATCATGATAAAGACAAAGCGCGGTTCTCCCCAGGCATAGAAAACAAGACTTGCCACTAAAAGGACAATGTTCTTAAAAGCCCTTCCTCCGTCCTTACACTTTTTCGTAAAAGGATTAAAGTAAAAGATCAGGACTGCCGGTAAAAATATGAATAAAAATATGTTGCCCGAAAAAACCACGTCGCCTAATTCTCTTTATAGTCTAAGTATTCCTGATACATCTGATCCCATGCAGTTTCCAAAGGGTCCTTGTGCCCTCTCTTATCTGTAAAAGAACAGTTCTGTTTCATATATGCTGCAAGATATCTGCTTACTTTCTCCGCTCCGTAAATATTGAAGTGGGAGGAAGAATCCGCAAAATCTTTGTTTTCATCGATCTGAAGTTCTTCAAGGACCGCCTCCGAATTCATATCGAGAAAGCTTAAGCCCTCTTCCTTGGCAAGTTCTGTAACGGCCTCATGCATTTCCCGGATCCATCCTTTCGAAGGTGTTTTAAACAGGACCAGCTCGATGCCGTTCTCCTCGCAAAGGGTTCGTATCTTTGAAAGATACTCCCGTCCGAGATCCGAGACCTCGGTTAAATAAGTGCCTCCGAATTCCTTCAGTGTCGGAAGCCACTTATACTGCTTTTCATAGACAAAGACACTTTTTTCCGCTACGTAGCCCATAAAGGTATGCTCATATTTATCATGATAACGGCTTTTCAGCGTACCATCCAGGATGTCTTTCCATCTTTCATGGAATTTATACAGGGGGATCAGATAATTGATCTTACTGTATTCATTTTTTGCTTTGATCTGATTGTTCTCGTCGTCTTCTCCCAGTTCCGAGATCAGCCTCAGTTTATCCATATTCAGAGGCATTTTATCTAAAGACAGCTGGTTGAACGACGGTATTCCATAGTTATATTCAAACGCGCCGCAGTCCAAAAAGACTGTTTTCGGCTTGCGCTTTTTTAATTCATTTTTCAGCTCGTAATAGGAAATGATAAGCGGTGCCTGTTCCGAGGAAACATTATAGCCGGTATAGCCGGTCTCATCCCAGATAACGAGCGGATTCACATTGTAAAATACATTGCTGGTACCAAGCATGATATAGTCCGGCTCATCTGCCACGCCGCCCTTAAGGTCTGCAGAAAAATCCGTGTCCGGCATCAGTATTCTGTTGAGGAGAGCCAGAAGCAAAACTGCGATCAGGCAGAAGCAAACGGCTCTTGCAAATTTTTTCATATTCTAAAATGCCTGATACACAAAACTGCCTGTATCAAATCCTCCGTATTTTCCAAACAAAACAACTACCAAAACCAATAGCAGTAAAATGATCCACCTCACTGCAATATTCATTTCCGAAAGTCTCACCCTCGGATCTTTCTTCGCATCCAGCCGGCTGACAACGATCCAGAATACAAATGCCAGGACCAGAATGATCATATCCGGAAGATCCAGTCCTAAAAATGTCGCTCCAAGAAGCGAACTGTTTCCTTTTGCCATCTGCATCACGGCCCCTGTCGGAGCTTTAAAGATCGCAGCAAGATATGCCGCGCCGTCTTTGACTGTCGGCATAAAGACGAAGAATGCGCCAATCGTACTCAGGATCAGTGTTCTGACTGTCATAAAGACCTTGTAGGGAATGCTTTCCACCAAAGAAGCAAAGCGCTTCCTGAATTTTTTGATCAGCGGATCAAACACGGTCCCGAGAATGATGATCGCCGCATAAAAAGCACCGCTGACCAGAAAGACTGCACTGATATCATGCCAGAGCGCATAGACCAGCCAGACAAATAAGATGCCGATGCAGGTCACGATGGTCGCGGCTGCTTTTCTTCCGATCTTCTTTCCTGCCTTTTTCGCAAACTGCTTTGCAGGGCGCGACATCGTGATGCTGTACATCACATAATCCTTAAGCCAGGTGCCGAGCGTGATATGCCAGCGTCTCCAGAACTCCGGAATCGTCCGGGACAGATAGGAGTGGTTAAAGTTTTCGGGCAGCCGGATCCCTAAAATTTCTGCCGTTCCGATCACGATATCGATGCATCCCGAAAAATCCATATAAAGGCGGAAGGAAAAAGCAAAAAATGAGGCGATGACCCAGATGCCGGAATAAGCGCTGCTTCCCCATCCTTCCGTGATCGTCATGGACACGACTGCAAGCCGTTCTGAGATCACCAGTTTTTTAAAAAATCCCCAGAGGATCCTCTGCACACCAAAAGTCAGGTTCTGATAGCTGAAACGGTGAGGTGTGACCAGCTGCTTTGAAACCTCATCGTACCTCAGGATCGGGCCCTGTGTCATGACCGGGAAGAAGGTAAGAAACAGCAGCAGTCTCGCAAAGTTCTTCTCTGCCTGAACCGTTCCGCGGAATACATCTACGGAATACGCAACTGCCATGATCGTAAAATAGGACAGTCCGATCGGAACAGCGTAGGCTGCGATCTGTCCGAAGCCAAAGCCTTTCAGGAATCCGCTCCATCCTGCTCCGATCCTTCCTGCATATTTTAAGAGGATCAAGATCCCAAAAAGCAGGATGAGTTCGATTAGCATCAGGAGCTTCTGTTTCTTCGTTTCAAAGTATTTTCCGAAAAAGTAGACGATCACCGCATCCAGAACAGGTACGATCAACAGTCCGTAGGAACACAGCGCATAGAATGCAAGGCCGGCCAGTAAAAGCCAGACCCATTGTACCTTTCCCGGCAGCAGATAGTACACCAGGGTAACGACTGCCAGGAATAACAGAAAATACAGGGAAACGAGACTCATGATCTACTGCAGGCTTTCCACCATATTGCAGATAGAATCAACGGTTGCAAAATTTTCTTTTGAAATGTTTTTTGCGGAGATCGTAATTCCGAATTCATCTTCCAGAGCAGAAACGATCTCGATTACTTCCAGAGAGGTGATCACTTCATCTTCCAGCATGCTGCTGCCTTCGTAATCTCCGATCTCTTCGTTGACTTCCAGTAAAAGTGCTAAAACTTTTTCTCTCATTCGTATCCTCCAAATTGTTTAGTTGTTGTTTTTTATATGTTCCGCCGCTGCCGCGCTGATCATCAGCGGAAGTGCTGCAACAGCAGGTAATATATATCGGATATGTTCATTCACCGGTGAGGCGATTGCCATCAGAATCAATAAAAACGCCGGAACCGTAAGCAGGGTCAGCCGGTTCTTTCTTTTTGCATGCCATAATGTCAGGGCAAGCAGAATGTAAAAGTAAAAACCACACTTTGATAACAGATCCGCTACCGGAACTTTCTGCCAGAGGAAATACCAGTCTTTCAGTACTTCCTGCGCTCCTTTCAGCGCTTTCGGGCTTTCCGGGATCAGTTCTTCAGAAAGCGTTCCGTCTGAATGATCCACAACATTTTTTACCGCAAGCTCATCAGGACCAAACTGAACTGTCGTTCCTGCTCCGCCCTTCTGGTTTTTAATGACCGGCGTAATGGAATAATAACCGTATGTCTGGGCAACAGCTGCTTCCACATAGGTCCCCGGATGCTTTTTCAGCATGGACGACCAGCTGGAAAAATAATCAGCCATCACCTGTTTTTCCTCATCGGAAGCCCACCAGTGATACCTTGCCTTTACCGGATCTGATGACATCGGATAGTAGAGCTTTCCAAGTTCCTGAAAGTTTTCCACATCGAATGTCGTCTCAATGAGCTGCTGCTCTTCCTCCGTCATTTCCCCGGAGTGATCTCTTACATAGCGGGCCGTCTGCTGGAACGGCAGGGATAAGATCTCTCCACTCTCCGTTTTTGTATGATAAACGTTCTTTGTTACTGTGCCGAATGCTGCCGCTATAATGATCGCAGCAAGTCCGCAAAGAAGCAGTATGCCTCTTGACTGTGTTTTTTTGATGGTTTTTCTCCCATCCTTTTGTACGTTCTCCTGTGCAGAGGACTTTTTCTTCAGAAACAGGAAAAACAGAACAAGGGTCGGGATCATGATCACAAGGATCGCGTTCCGGTATAAACACAACGCCAGAATACTAAGGCCATACGCGATCCAGGTCTGTATGCGGAAGTTCTTTCCTTCATCCAGCATCAATCTTGCGCTGAGGACCAGAAAGAAAACAAACAGCCCTGTGAACATCGTATCCTTGGTCCCGCACTGCATCGCTCCGCCCCATAACGGAGGAATGGCCAGAAAACCAAGACAGACCAGCCAAAACCCTTTTCTGATCCCCCTCTTTGCCATGAAGGAGATCATATAGGAAAAGCTTAAAATGCAAACCGCCGTCTGAAGCAGGATATACAGGAAGATCCCCAGATTCAAACGTCCGGTGATCCAAAGCCCGATCTTGGAGCACAGTCCGATGACATAGGTCGCAAAGATCGGATGGTGGGCATTGATCGCCATAAAGCCATCTGCCTGCACGGTCTGATACATCATGTCGTAGATCGCTGATCCCGGATAAAAAATAATGATCCAGGGAAGGTAAAACACCGTAAGGACAATGACAGACAGCAAAAACGGATGCCGGTCTGCAAAACCTTGCCGTCTTTCCGAAGGCATGGTTCTTCCCGCGATCCGGTCAGGCCTTAAAAGGAACTGGATCAGGCAGAAGAACAAAAAGATCAATGCTGCACATACGAGCCAGATTCCGATAAAGATCAGGACCGAAACAAAGGACTTCGTCCAGAAGCTTAAGGAATCCCGATAGTACATAGACAGCGCAAGCACCTCGAGGAAACCAAGGACCACGGACGCAATCAGTTCTCCGATACGGTTTGCAAAAATCCTCATTACAGGTTCTTTCCCCGTTCCTTGATGATCTCCACCATTTCGCCGACATCTTTCATGCCGGTAACTTCGTCCATGGAGAACTTCAGGTCAAACGCTTTTTCAATAGCAACGACCAGGTTGATATGCTCTAAGCTGTCCCAGTCTTCGATCGAATCAGAATTAGTCTCCGGAGTTACCACGATCTCTTCATCATCAAAGATATCTCTGAAGATCTCATTTAATGTTTCATAGATTTTCTCTTCCATGAGTTAATGCCTTTCTGTCAGTTGATTTTTATGACTTTACACTGCGGCTTGTAAGATGCCACATCCAGTTTCCAGATGTCCCCGTCCCTGGTAAAACCAAGATCTGTATACAATTCTTTTACCATTCCGTTTTTCTTTGTCGGAAGATAATGTCCGATCAGTGTTGTAACACCTTTTTCGGAAGCTTTCTTTACCAGAACATCCAGCATTGCAAATTCCATGTCCCGTTTCAGGACACGGCAGCTCATCAGATTCAGTCTGATGTGGGCTTCTTTTCCAAGGCTGTCCATCGTCTGCGGCTTGATCTCTGCCGCCTCGACAGCGACCACCCCGTTGTCTCCAAAACGGTCTTCGAGTTTTCCGTATAGCGTGATCCAGTTGTCTGCTTCTGCCATCTCTTCAATGTCGGCAACAGAGCATCTTAATGTCGTCAGATTAAACTGATTGCTCTTGTTCGTAAGCTGGGAGATACGCGGAATGTATTCTTTGGAAAAAGAAGCGATCTCCGCCGTCATTTCAAGGCTCTTCAGGTAATCCTCATAATCCGCAAAACTTGCTTCAAGTTTTGAGCGTTCTGCGTTTGCTTTATACATTTCATTTCTGGAAGCATCGTCCTTGGAGATATTCGTAGCCTCAAAAAAGCCGGACCGGTCCAGAACACGGATATAATTCTCCGGTTCACCGATCTCAGGGACCGCGATTCCCGCGATCTGCTCCGAGACGATATGGCGCTCTGCCGGATTGTCATCCACGAAAACGAATGAGTCCGCTCCGAGGTTCAGTTCCTTTGCGATCTGAAGAATGTTCCTGTCTTTCGGATCCCAGTTTGCCTTGATACAGATAAAGTCATCCGGCGTCAGTGCGCTTCCCTTTGCATTCAGTCCTGCAATGGCGTTCTCTTCCTCGTTCTTGGAATCGATATTTAAAAGGATTCCCAGATCCTTCTGTGCTTTCAGATACTCCTGGAATTCCAGGAAGGTCTCTCCTCTGGCCGTTTCCGTTCCGATCTGCAGATTCTCCGGACCGTCATCTCCTACGATGCCGCCCCAAAGGGTATTATCCAGATCTAGGACCAGCGCCTTTTTATTCTTCCCGTAAATTGATTTGATAATGCAGGAAACGGAGTAAGCAAGCTCCGGGATCAACGGGACTGCCGGGCAGTATTTATACATGTTCCAGTAAAAAGGATCACACCATTTCGTAAGCCCTAAGTAGCCGGATAGATAGTTGACATCGTGAATAAAGAAGTTCTGTGTATTTCTCGCATACTCAGCAAAGAGGGCATTTAAACGGCTCACAAAATTCACGCGGCCGCTGAGTTCTGTTACATCTTTATTTCCGAGCAGTCTCCAATCCGGATACTCAAAATTGTTCTGGATGATCACACAGCCATGAACTTCTGCGATCTTTTTCCACATCGCCTCAAAACGTCCGTATTCCGCATCCAGCTTCGCCTGGATCTGCTCCGTACTGTCTGTCGGCCTTGGAAAGGTCATGATGTTATGGACCGAGGTATGAAGATAGATCACATCCGGCTGGAAGGAATCCAGCTCCGGATTCCCGAACATCGCGTCTTCATAGTATTTATTGTATTCGCTCTCGTAGAACGTTCCTTCGATCCCCTGGTTCAAAAGGAAGAGATCAAGGACCTGTACAACATTGGCCGTTGTCGATCCACCGAGAACTGCGACCCTCTTTTTCAGACGAGAAGAAGCAGCCTCTTCCTCCATCAAAGATCTGCGTAAAGACTTTCTTTTTTTGATAATTTCATCCGCATCAAACGGATATTCCAGCTGTCTCATTTTGCCCTTCTTTCCTCTATGCGCATTTGGATTTATGTTACCACATTTAAGGCTTAAAAGCCATATAAAACAGCTTTTCCGGGCATAATAAAACTGCCGCATTTTACGCGGCAGTTTTGGGATAATAATCTCTTTTGAGCAATAATTTATTCTGCTGCTTCCTCCTCCGGAAGATCGGATGTGCAGTGGCAGCATTTCGTTGCATCGATCGGTACCTCGCTCTTGCAGAACGGACAGATCTTGGTTGTCGGAGCCTCTTCCTCTTCCGGCTCGTCCTTCTTGCCGAGTTTGCTCATCTTGTTGATGCTCTTGATGATGATAAACAGAACGACAGCGAGAATCAGGAAGTTGATGATCGCCATAATAAAGGCACCGTACTTAACTTCCGCTCCGTTGATGTTTGCGACGAGAGCTGTAAAGTCCATTTTAAAGATGGAACCGATCAGCGGGTTGATGATATCGTCAACTAAGGAATTTACGATCGCAGTGAACGCACCACCTATGATGATGCCGACTGCCATATCCATAACATTTCCTCTGTTGATGAACTCTTTAAATTCTCTCATAAAAGCTTTCATAATTGCTCACCTCCATTAATGAGTTTATTTTATAGCCACAAAGTATGATATGCAACTTTAAAATCTGATTCTCTATGCTGTTTTACTCTTAACGAAGATCGACTTGAATACACCCTTTGCCTCGCGGAATTCCGGTTTATGGAACTCAATCGCGATCATAATCACTGCTGTCGCGATAGCGAGAAAGTCCGCCGTCGGCTGCGCGACCAGAATGCCGTCAATTCCCCAGAAACGGGGGAAGATCAGCATCAGCGGGGTCAGATAGATGACCTGCCGGGTAAGCGACAGGAACACACCCTTCCATGGTTTTCCAATCGCCGTAAAGAAGTTTGATGTGATCATCTGAATGAAGAACAGGATGATAAAGAAATAGAATCTCCGGAAGAACATGCTTCCAAACTCAATATAAAGATCCGAACCCTGCCCGAACAAAAGCAGGATTTTATCCGGGATCGTCTGGAAAACAGTAAAGCCGATAACAGATGCAATAAAGGCAAAGATCATGGTCCTGTAATACGCTTCTTTCACTCTGGCAAAATTCTTTGCCCCGTAATTGAAGCTTGCGATCGGCTGGTTTCCCTGCGAAAGACCGATTACGATCGATGCAAAAATAGAACCGACTTTTGAAACGATCCCGGCACAGGCGATCGGGATCTCTTCACCGTATATACTGAGGCCTCCGTAATGTTTCAGGGAATTGTTCAGCAAGACCTGAACCAGCATCATAGAGATCTGATTGACCATCGGAGCGATTCCCAGAGAGGCATCTTTACCGAAGTATTTTGGTTTCGGGATATAGTGTTTTAACTTCAGATGGAAGGTTTTCCCATGCATGATCAGCCAGAGACCAATGAGTCCTGCAATGACCTGCCCGATGATCGTCGCCCATGCAGCACCTGCCATGCCCCATCCAAGACCAAGGACAAACCATGCATCCAGGCCGATGTTAATGATACCGCCGATAATGTTGCAGAACATTGCCATATTAGGTCTGCCGTCAGCACGGAGCAGATGGCCTGCGCCGCCGCTGAAGATGGAAAACGGAAATCCGATGGCAACAACCCGAGTGTAATCCATCGCATAAGGAAGGACTGTCTCCGGAGAACCAAAGGCACGTAAGATCGGCTCCAAGAAGATCTCAACAATGATAAACAAAGCGATACCGCTGATGATCAGCATGGAGACTGCATTTCCGAGATAGTAGGGCGCTTCTTCTTTTTCTCCCGCGCCCAGTTTCAGGTTAAATGCAGAGGCACCGCCGACACCGAACATCAGACCGAGCGCCACACAGACATTTACAAGCGGAAAGGCGATGTTCGTCGCCGCATTTCCGAGCTCACCAATAACATTGCCGATGAAGAGCTGATCCACGATGTTATACATCGCAACGACCAGCATGGCAACGATACTCGGGATCGCGTATTTCACGATCAGAGAACTGACCTTCGCATTTCCGAGAGGATTATCTTTTACAACGTCTTTCATCTCTGCCATAACTATTTCTTACGTTTCTTCTTAACTCCAACGGTATACCAGTCTGCCTCAAGTGCTGCAATGACTTCTCCCCGCGCATAAAACTCAAGCGCATTGGTATGTTCATCACGGCGAAATCCGTCACTCAAAAACGGACCCGGCTTTTCCGGCCGTTTCAGCACGGTACAGTTTTCCAATGTGTATTCCATTTCAGATACTAAGCAGCTATAGGAAAGCTCCGGATAAGTGACCAGCAATTTCGGTACAATATCCGTCTTCATTTCCTCATTTGCCTTTTCCGTCTCTGTTAGCGGGATCTTTAAGTTATTGAAAAAATCCTTCAGATCAAACTTTTTGATCTTCAGAATGTAAGCTTCTGAATTTTTCTTCTTGGTCAGAGTAACTTTTACCGGGTAACGGTCTTCATACATCTGGCTGATATAGATCGGAAAATCCGCCTTAAGTTCCGTCTGAGCGGGGTCGAGGCCCACGCGGTCTCTGATAAACTCCAGCGAGCGTTCGATCTTGTCTACAAGATGTGCCTCCACCGGACGGTCAGTCTTCTCCCGTTTTTCTGCGGCATACTGCGCTTCCAGATAGAAACGGTAAGCATCTTTAGTACCCATTCCATAGATGATACCTTCCATACAGCAGTCTCCCATATGCAGCGCATATTCCGCAAAATGGCAGTCATAGTATTCCCTGCAGAAATCATAAAGCGCGTTCCGGTAGCCATCGACGAGAAGGTTCAGTCCCATATCAAGGTTCTTTACTGTACCCTGACCATGGATCAGCATATCTGCTGCCATATAGATCGATTCATCGATCCCGTCCAGAACACCATAGGAAAAGAATTGAAATGCTTTGTCATACTGCGGGATCCCGTTGTTTGTATGTCCGTGGTAATAAATATAGCCCAGCGCATTCGCTGCAAAGGCATCCCCGGTCTTATCATAGAGTTCCTGCATATACATCCTTGCAAGTTCCCAGTTCTGGCGGTATGCAATACCGCCTTCCAAGTATCCCCAGGCAAGGATCCGGATCGCCTGAATATCCCCTTCCCGGTAAAGGCGTCTTACAAACTCACGATACAGTGCCAGAGCCTCAGGTGTCGCACCTTCCAGGTCCTTATCGGATTCGTATGCCCCGATCACATGTTTCATCTGTGAATTACTGTAGACCCATTGGCCCTGCGGTTTTCCTGCATCGAGCTGATATGCTGTAATGCGGCTGATGATGTCAGAGCATACAGCAAAATAGGCAGAGCTCTCGATCCCGTCATTATCCTTTGGATCGATCACCCAATTCGGCTCATCCTGAAAACGGATCATATACTGTTCGCTGTCTTCTTTTGTACCGAGGCGTTCTTCCAGCCTCCAGTACAGTTTTTCAGTCAGTCCGTAGACAGTGGAAAAGATCTCATTTTCGTCCTTTGGGAAATCTGAGAAAACATTCTCATCATAATGATCTTTAATATTCAGGCTGTCATAGAAAACATTGATGATCAGCCAGAACCACTGCTTAAAGACCGGCAGCGGAACTTCGTTTTTATTGATATTCGCCAGAGCTTCCTTAATATCATCTGACTTCATCGTATAGCGGCGTTCTGCTTTTAAATTAAACGGAGGATACACCTGCTCTGCAAAATCAGAATAGCTGAGCTCTCCACGCGCAACCTGGCGGAGCTGTTTTTGGGAAAGGACATAAGGAGGAAGAAGCTCTAAAGCCTCTTCGCTCATATTCAGCATCGCACCCGGCTGCCGCTCAGATGCTTCTGAAAGAGGGGACTCAAATCCTGAAAGGATCAGGCCGTACTCCCCGCTCTTTTTGCGGCTTACAACTTTCGCGCATTTGCCTTCATACTCTCCGTATTTAATTCTTACCCAATCGTTAAAGTTCAGCATAAAACAAACTTATTTCTGGTTCGCACGCTTTCTGAGTCTGGAATCTAAGATCTTCTTTCTGATCCTCAGTGACTTCGGTGTAACTTCAAGCAATTCATCGGTGTCGATAAATTCAAGCGCCTGCTCAAGGCTCAGTTTTTTCGGCGGAGTCAGTTTGAGCGCTTCATCTGCACTGGAGGATCTGGTATTGGTCAGATGTTTCGTTTTGCAGACGTTCAGCTCAATATCATCCGTCTTTCCGTTTTCTCCGATGACCATGCCCGCATAGACTTTCTCTCCCGGTCCGATAAAGAGCGAACCGCGGTCCTGTGCAGCAAAGAGTCCGTAAGTCACGGCTTCCCCTGCTTCAAAGGCGATCAGCGAGCCCTGATTTCTGTAAGCAATATCCCCTTTGTAAGGCTCATAGCCATCAAAGATCGTATTTAAAATACCGGTTCCTTTGGTCGAAGTAAGGAACTTTCCGTGGAAGCCGATCAGACCTCTTGCAGGAATGGAAAACTCCAGTCTGACACTGCCGTCCGATAAGGTGGACATATTTAAAAGATTTCCTTTTCTTTCTGCAAGCATGCTGATGATCGAGCCGGAAAACTCTTCCGGAACATCTATGACTGCCTGCTCCATCGGCTCTAATTTCTTTCCGTTTTCATCCGTCTTATAGATGACCTCTGCTTTGCTGACCGCAAACTCATAGCCTTCACGGCGCATGTTTTCGATCAGGACGGAAAGGTGAAGTTCACCTCTTCCGGAGACTTTGAAGGTGTCGGTGTTTTCTGTATCTTCCACGCGAAGAGAGACATCGGTATTCAGTTCGCGGTACAGCCTTTCGCGGATCTGTCTGGAAGTGCACCACTTGCCTTCCTGTCCCGCAAGCGGGCTGTCATTAACAATAAAGTTCATGGAGATCGTAGGCTCGGAGATCTTCTGGAATGGAATTGCTTCCATGTCTTCCGCGCAGATCGTATCTCCGATCTGAAGATCCGCGATTCCGGACAGCGCAACGATGTGTCCGACCTGTGCCTCTTTTACATCCACTTTATCCAGACCGCTGAACTCATACAGCTTTGTGATCTTTACCTTTTCATGTGTATCGGGATCATGGGCATTCAGACGGAGAAGCTCCTGTCCGACGCTGATCGTTCCGTTATCTACTTTTCCAACACCGATACGTCCGACATACTCATTGTAGTCGATCGTTGAGATCATGACCTGCGTTCCTTTATCCGGATCACCTTCCGGAGCAGGAATGCTTTCCAGGATCGTATCGAAAAGCGGTTTTAAGTCTTTATGTTCATCACCCAGATCTTTGATCGCATATCCATGTTTTGCGGACGCAAATACGATCGGCGCATCAAGCTGTTTATCCGACGCGTCAAGATCCATCATCAGTTCTAAGACTTCATCGATCACCTTTTCCGGACGTGCTTCCGGACGATCGATCTTATTGATGCAGACAATGACATCAAGGTCTAAGTCCAGCGCTTTGCGAAGTACGAACTTTGTCTGCGGCATGGTCCCTTCAAATGCATCGACTAAAAGGATAACGCCGTTTACCATTTTCAGGACACGCTCAACTTCTCCTCCGAAATCTGCATGGCCCGGAGTATCTACGATATTGATCTTTACGCCCTGATATTCGATCGCGGTGTTCTTCGAGAGGATCGTAATACCACGTTCTCTTTCGAGATCATTCGAGTCCATGACTCTCTCCTGAACTTCCTGGCCCTCACGGAACACGCCGCTCTGTGCCAGCATTGCATCTACGAGCGTTGTTTTACCATGATCGACATGTGCGATGATTGCAATATTTCTGATATTTTCCTGTTTGATCGTCATAAAATCACTGCCTCTGTTTTTTTGTTGATTTTGTGTGCTTTTCACCGATTTTTTTGTGAGTGTTGCACGATTTTTAATTTTACTATTTTTTACTATGAATGTAAATATTTTACTTGCATTTCCTCGCAGAGATTTATATACTAGACAGTACCTGCGGGCACTTAGCGCAGCTGGGAGCGCACATCCTTGACGTGGATGGGGTCAGGGGTTCGAGTCCCTTAGTGCCCACGGAAGGTGAAACCCCTGAGGATACTTTCTTCTCAGGGGTTTTTCTGTGAAAGACTCCCTGCGTAAAAACGTTAAAAGAGGAAAACCATTATGGATTCAACAACAAACAAATCAAAATTCGGAATTAAAGAGATCGCCTGCATCGGCATGCTTACAGCCTTAGCCTACGCAGTCATGGCACTGTCAAAGCTGATCCCGATCAATGTTGCGGGCTTTCTGACCTTCGACTTAAAAGACGTGATCATTGCAATCTGCGGATTCATGTTCGGACCACTTCCGGCGGTGATTGTTTCAGTTATTGTGTCCCTCATCGAGATGGTCACGATCAGCACGACAGGTCCGATCGGAATGTTAATGAACATCATCTCTACCTGCGCCTTTGTGGTACCTGCAGCGATTTTCTACAGATCGAAAAGGAAATTCTCGCGGGCAGTGGTTGGGCTGATCTTAGGAATCGTCTGCATGGCGATCATCATGATCCTTTGGAACTGGCTGATCACACCACTGTACATGGGAGTTCCCCGCGAAGAGGTCGTTTCGATGCTTCTTCCGGTATTTCTTCCGTTCAATCTGATCAAGGGGGCCATTAATGCCGCACTGACCTTACTTCTTTATAACCCGATCGTTACAGCGCTCAGAAAAGCAAATCTGGTGGCGAAGAGTTCTTCTACTTCGGAAAAGAAAAAAGGACTTTCCTTAGGTGTTACTCTGATTTCACTGTTTATCCTTGTTTCTCTGGTTTTAGTTGTCCTGGTCTGGACAGGAATCATCTAAAGCAGACACAAAAACATTCGATTTATCAAAAATGCCACTCCCTTTCATAGTCAAAAGGAGTGGCTTTTCTTTTGTTATGTCAGTTTTAGTTTAGTGACAGCAGGTATGGAACGAGTCGATCTTTGCAGTTAGGAAACGATCATCTTCTTCACAGGGGACAAAGAACATTTTCTTAAAAAAGTGTTCTGCTTCTTCTGTCTGAACCAGTTCTTTCTCCACATAGACTTTGTCTGCTCCGCACTGATTCACTTTATCAACCAGCGTCCGGAGGGCAAATTCTCCATAACCGTTGCGGCGAAACTCTTCCCTGATCCCTACAAAGTCAATGCTGAAGCGGAAGGCATCTAGATCAAAGTTCAATCTGCCGCAGCCAATCAAAACGCCTTCATCCGCTGCGTCCGCCTCCAGACTTACCAGGATATTGATCGCATCCGGATCTTTCTCATCTCCCCCGACAGAAAAGATCTCTTCGCGCATTTTCAGAACTTCGTTCAGATCTTCTCCCTGATTGATATACTTTCCGTGAATCATTAACTCCATGATTATTTCCTTCTTTGAAAACTTTTCTGCTCTTTCGGCAGGATCACGCTTCCAGTTTTTTTGTCAGGTACTCTATCGTGCTTACTGTAGTTCCATCGATCAGAAATACCAGCTTCATTTCTCCTTTTTCATAGATCAGCCGCTGATCATCTTCTGAGGTCGGCTCACCATAGATCTCTTTCACGTTATCTACGCTGTCTCCGATCGATGCACCTTCCGGAGTCGAGATCGTATCATCCGTAAAAATGACATCAGAGATATAGTCGATTCCGTCAAACTGATAGGTATCAATTCGGAATCCACTGTAGGTGTAAACTTTATCCAGATCGCCGATTGCACAGCTTTCAGATTCAAAATAGGAGATCGGCTCTCCGAGAGCATCTTCGATCTTAGACATTTCGGAATCGATCTCTACTTTCGTACCTTTTGTTTCGAACAGATATCCGCCTGCAGCTTTTCCACCCTGGCCCGCATCTCCTGTGATCTGCTTTTCTCCGCCGCAGGCACAAAGAACAACTGCTGTCATAACTGCAATGAACATTACTATAATCTTTTTCATGATGTCTACCTCTACCTCTTAATTCAACTGCCCCATTATAAACGAATATCTCTCAGAATGGAACCTGTAAATCAGGCAGTTTCCCGCGAAGTGTGTACCTGTCAAAATACTGCTGTTCTACGGGATCGGCGGATACTGCGAAGGATCGTAGCTATACCTTCCGTCATTGACCTCCATCAATTGGGCAGTGGTCCACAGGCAGACACGCTCAGGAACATATTCATTGGAGCAGGTATCATAATGATACCATCCATGACCATCCTCAACATCGACCAGATTCCAGTAATGCTCCCTGATTGGCCGGTTATAATAGCAGATATCCATATTTTTAATTCCGGCTCTGGTCAGCATTGCCTTTGCGATCGCATAGTAGGAATAGCAGTCTCCCTGTCCCAGATCCAGCATTGTGTTTGCTGCTAAAACATAGTTGCTTTTATCGGAATCATTCACAAAGATGAAACTGTCTTTAATATAACGGAAGATCGCTTCTGCTTTTTCTCTTTGTGTCATATTGTCATTAATAATTTCTGCTAAGATCGCATCGACCCTGCTGAAAAGAGCTTCCTCATCCGCCGTTTTCTTTGCGACCGTAAGGGTGATCTCTACAGAAGAGGAATTCCCGCTTTCATCAGTCGCCGTATATACGACCGGATAGCTGCCTTCAGCGTCCGGATTCACTTTGGACGTATCGATCTTCAGATCATACGCCCCGCTGTTGTCTGTGACCGTCACATGCGTCTTATAGCGGATGCTCTCTCCCAGAAAAGAGGTAAAACTCTCTGAAAGTGTGAACACCGGCGCCTGGGTGTCTGCGATACAGATCTTTGCCGGATACGCGGTCCCCTGATACATCACTTCAATATCATTCTCCCGGGCGGTATTGAAGTCAATTGCGCTCAGGTCGGAAACAATATAAGTCTCTTCTTCATTAATCTCTTCATCTGTTACAAAGCTGTGAATATCCGGCGCAGCAGCTCCTGCTTCCAGATTTACCCGGTAAATGATCGGAAGAAGAAACAGCGTCGCCTTTTTTTCTGTGGTGTTTCCTGCTGTATCTGAAGCAAGGATAGAAAGTTCCTGTTTTTCTCCGATCAGGGATGCATCCGGAGCTTTCCCGTAATCCACGGTCACATCCGTAAGGTCTTCCGCAGATTCAACAAAAGAAGATACCTCATAGCTGTCTGTTATACCCGCGATAAGATCTTTGACCTCCAGCTCCGGCGGCGTTGTATCCTCGATCGTCAGTTTGCAATGATACTGAAACAGGCCGTTTTTGATCTGCAATTGATAGATTCCCGGAACGTCCGGATCAAACTTCTCACTGTCTTTAGTAAATGCTGCATTCGGGAAATGAAACCTCAGGAAATCCTTCACCGTGGCCTTCGTTCCGGCTTCCATCCGGGCGGAAGAATAGACCGGAAAGATCAAAAGGATCGCGACAATGACAAGCAAAAGAGCCAATAAGGCCATAGACAGACGAAAGATGAGCTGTCTTGACCTTTTCTTTCTCCGGCGTTCCTGTCGTTCATGAAGGGCCGCTTCCCGTTCTTTAGCGGCAAGATCATTTGCCCTCATATAGTTAACGACCTTCTGCCTGTCTATTTTTTTCTGAATGGAACGGTCTCGTTTCACTGTTTCTTATCCTGTACCTTTTATACCGTGAGATGATAGGTTTCGCAAAGCATGCTGACGGTTAATGCAATCAGCAGATAATCAATCTCATACGCACCCATCAGTTTGAAATCATCCTGCAGATACAGTTCTTTCATCTCATGGATCTTCTCCATATCAAAAATGTCATATTTGCGGATCAGCTCATCTGACAGGAAGTCATTTTTTCTTACTTTCTTTATCATGGATGACATGCCCGGTGCCTGGAACGGAAACTTCCTGCGTTTTAAGATCTCATCCGGAACGATGCCTTCACCGGCCTTCTTTAAAATATACTTTTCATTTGCTCCGTTGAGTTTATATTTATCCGGCATACGGAAAACAAACTCCAGGAGTTCCTTATCCAGAAACGGGTGTCTTCCTTCTACGGAATGCGAAAAGATCATACGGTCTCCGTGCTCTCCCAGGAGATGGTCCGCAAGCCGCAGTTTTGCATCAATATAGGATCTGCGTTTTGCATCTGACAGACCTTCCAGACGTTTGACATTGACCGGACTTTCGGCAATCGCAGAAAACTCTTCCATGCTGCTGCGCATACGCTCTGAGTAGATCGATCTGTGGATCTCTCTAATCTTAAGGTGATCCCGCTCAAAACGGAAGTACGGATCGCCCCAAAGCCGTTCGTTGACTTCGCATTCCTCTTTTGTCATCTGTCCCCTCTGCATCTTTCGGAACTGATCTACCGTATATCCGATATATCCGCAGAAAAACTCATCCGATCCCTGCCCTGTAAGCACGGCTTTCGCGGGAGATCCGCTGACCAGTCCGGAAAGCAGATAGGCTGCCACATCATAGCTTTCTTTCACGGCACTTTCAGCATGATAGATCACAGACGGAAGATTCTCCCACAATTCCTTTTCCGTGATCCTGACATGATAATGCGTGGAATTTACACAATCTTTAATGATCTGCTGGAAGCGGCTTTCATCCAGATCACCGTCACCGATCTCCGCGGAAAAGGAATAATGGCTGTCCAGCAGATACTTCCCGACAAAGCAGGCAACAAGGGAACTGTCCAGACCGCCGGAAATGTAAAACCCGATCGGGACATCTGCGATCAGCCTTCTGGAGATCGCTTTTTTCAGGAGTTCTCTTAAGGTCTCAACATAATACTCTTCGCCGAGATCTTCGCTCTCGACCGGATAAATGATATCCCAGTATTCAATATCCTCCACTTTCTCCGGGCTGCATACGAGCATATGGCCGGGTCTCAGGGAATAAATATCTTTGAAAAAGGTCTGCGGAGAGATCGCGCCGCCCGGATAGTTCATAAGCTGATCGACCGCTTTCATATTCAGTTTTCTCGTCATATCCGGGTATTCCAGGATCGCCTTCACTTCCGACGCAAAGATCATCCTTCCGTCAAAGCGGGAATAAAACAGCGGGCTGATCCCGACATAGTCGCGCACTAAGATGAGTTCCTCTTTTCTGCTGTCATAAATGGCGACTGCAAACTGTCCGTTTAAAAGTTTTGGGAAATCCAAGCCGTATTCTTCATACAGATGAACAACAACTTCCGTGTCTGTTTCTGAACGGAAAGCATGTCCCTTTAAGAGCAGTTCTTTCTTTAATTCCTGATAATTAAAGATTTCTCCATTGCAGATCGAGGTGATGCTTCCATCCTCGTTTTGAAAAGGCTGCATACCACCTGAAAGATCAATGAAACTAAGACGGTTAAATCCGAGTGCAACATTATCCTGCACAAAGCGGTTCTGTCCGTCCGGACCGCGATGTTTGATCTTTTCGAGCATCTTATCAATGATCGGGGATTCTATTCTATTTGTGTTTTGAATATTATAAATGCCGCAGATTCCGCACATAGGATCATCCTTCAGTTTTTTTCTATCATATCACCGGCAGAGGAATACTTGTATTTCTTTTTTAGTTACCGGACACACCGGCTAATTCAAAGGGCTGGTATAATTCAGTCCGTAAAGAGCTTCCTGCTCCTTGATCTCTGCCTCATAATCCGCATTGTTCTCTTCCCAGATCGCATCCAGTTCAGGATCGCCTCTGCGGTCTGATACGCCCATATCCAACAGGACCGGCCCGATATAATCTGCCAGTTTCTCAGCGCCGGAAAGGTTCATGTGCAGGCCTCCGTCGTAAGTATCTGTTGTGTAGTCGATCCCAGTCTGATCCTGGATCTCAAGAAAATTGATATATGGAAGATCGTATGTTTCCGCATAGTCTTCGACCTGCATCTCATACTCCTCATACCACTCCGGATAAAGACTCGGGGCCTTGATCAGCAGCAGTTTGATATCATTCTTTTCGCAAAGCAGCCGGATCTTATCAAGATACATCATGGCCTTATCGCCAAAGCTGTAGTCTGCAAGCGGTCTTCCGGGCGGCACGTCCTCCGCCGGCCTTGCGTCAATACGCATAAAGTACCCGTTATGTGTCACTTGTTTTGAATGGAACATGTACTCGAAGTCGGCTTTTGTCAGCTCATTCCATCGGGAATGATATCTGAGCAGCGGAAAAACATATTCAATAAAATGCTCATCTTCCGTCATCGACGCTTTGATCGCTCCGACTTTGGAAGCGGACCAGCGCATGCCCTCGATACTCATCCGGTTATACGCCTCTGACTGGGATTCATTAAACTGCAGGGACTGAATATTAAAGACTACGACCTGCGGTTTATGGTAGCGGAGAGTATCTTCAAGCAGATAATAGGACTGCCAGATATACTGCTCTGCACTTCCGCGGATGTAACTGTTGATACCGTATTCGTTCCACAATACAACAGGGGAAAAGTTTTCATAGACTTCACAGTCTCCGATAAAGATGACATCAAAATCTTTGTTTTCTTCCTTGTAGTACTCTGCAACGAATGCGCCTTCCACAACATCATCGACATATTTCGGAACCAGAAGGCGCTCTAAAAAGAACAGCACCCCGGCTGCCACCAGCAGAGTGATGATCACTGCAGCTATTCTTTTTCCTTTTCCTTGCTTCTTCATGTGTCTCTTTCTTTTTTCTTATAGTTGGTGATAGGAAATGCCGTGCAATTCCTGTACATTCTTGCGGAGCTTTTATAATCCGTTCGTTAGAACTGGTGATAGGAAATGCCCTGCATTTCCTGTGCGGAATTCACAGGCTCGAAGAGCCGTTCTCTGGTGAATTCCTGTACATCCTTGCGGAGCTTATATAATCAGTTCGTTAGAACTGATTATATATGAACTGGCTGGAATCATAACCGATCCCATAAGTCCCGAAGATCAAAACGATCAAAAACAGGATCAGCCATACCGCATACTTTTCAGGCCGTATCCTTTCTGTAAGTGAAATGCGCGGATCTCCTTTTTTGTTTTTATACAGACTTACCAGGAACAGGATCACAACACCAGCGGTCAGCACAAGATAGTCGGAAAGGCCGATTCCGAGATTTAAAAGGCCT
The DNA here is from genome assembly GCA_017511045.1 of Lachnospiraceae bacterium. Classification (GTDB taxonomy): domain Bacteria; phylum Bacillota; class Clostridia; order Lachnospirales; family Lachnospiraceae; genus RGIG5612. Next base: position 98,816 of record JAFWLM010000005.1, read on the forward strand.
CCGCTGAATGCCTGTTTCCAATTGGAAAATGTAAAGATCGACCCAAATGCCCGGAAGGTCTCACCAACGCTTTTGCAGACATCAAAGAGATTGAGTGCGCAGATAAGTCCAAATGTCCGGAGGATCTGAAAGATCCTGTAAGGCAGTTTTTCGCTAAATGCAAATCGTTTGTGGAAACGTTCGTAAAGGGGTTCCAATTCCTCGGAAGCCATCAGGACAAACCAGTTGAAAAGACCCCAGACAACAAAGGTTGCGCCTGCCCCATGCCAAAGCCCTGTAAGCAGCCATACAACAAATGAGGAAATGTAGACCGGAAGTCTTTTTCCGAAACGCTTTCCGAAATGATTTTTGGAGAATTTTGTAAACTTCTGCATGCCCTTACTGGAAGACAGCGGATAGAACACGTAATCACGGAACCAGCTGCACATGGAGATATGCCATCTTCTCCAATAAACTTTGAGTGAAGTAGAAAAATACGGAAGATTGAAGTTTTCCTGCACCTTAATGCCCAGCATCTCAGCAATACCGATCGTAATATCAATGCCGCCGGTAAAGTCCGCATACAGCTGGATCGTGTAAAACAGCATTCCGAAGAAGGCATAAGCTCCGGTATAGCTGTTAAGATCGGAATAGATCGTCTGGACTGCGGGCAGGATACGGTCCGCGATCACCAGCTTTTTAAAAAATCCCCAGAGAATCCTCTGCAGGCCGAAAGCCACCGCCTGTTTATTAAACGGGTGCGGTGTGTACAGTGTTGCAGAAAGATCCTTATATCTGCTGATCGGGCCCTGCACCAGCTGAGGGAAAAATGACACAAACAATGCAAATTTAAAGATATTTTTTTCTGCTTCAATTGTTCCTCGGGAAACGTCAAATAAATAAGAAAGTGCCTGAAGGGTATAAAAAGATATCCCTAAAGGCATTGCGATCGATAAAAAGGAAAGCTGTTTTGCCTGCCATACAGCAGACAAAACAGCGCTTAATTTTACAACTGCCAGGATCAGTACACAGAGTACTACCGCGATGATCTGAAACGTCATCCGTTTCTTTTTTTCAGCAGCTTTGTATTCTTTTCGGGCTTCTTTTGAAAGCTCCTCTTTATGCTCCTTCAGATAAGCATTCTGCTCATTTAATTTCCTGCCGATGATCCTTGCTGCAAAATAAACGATCAGGGTCACAGCAAGCAGGTACGGAACAAAGACAGGGCCTGCGATTGCATAAAACAGATAGCTCGCTGCAAGCAGCAGGATCCACTGTGCTTTGCCCGGGATCACATAGTAAAGGACCCCAAGGACTGCAATGAACAGAATAAATCCGTAAGAAGTAAACAGCATGAAGAGATTACTCCTCTTCCAGTTTCTGAATCAATGCATAAAGTGCCTGTGCGGAATTAAAGTTTTCCGGAAGAATATACTCTGCAGAGATCGTGACATCAAAAGTTTCACTGATCTCTGAGATCAGGGTTACAATGTCAAAAGAATCTAATACACCGCCTTCAATTAATGCTGTCTCATGTTCAAAGTCTACATCCGGATGAAGGCCTTCCAGTATTTCCAATAACTCTTCCATTGTTACCCCGTCCCTTTTACTAATTATTCTTCAAATGCTTCATCTGCAGCTTCAGCATCGATCACTTCGTCTTGAGTTTCTGTATCTTCGATCACTTCTACATACTCTTCCGTCGCTTCGATTTCTGTCTCTTCAGATGCCGCTTCAGCAGTTTCTTCTAAAGCTTTCTGAGCAGCCTCTTCCTCCGCTCTCTTCTTCGCCTCAAGGATCATCTCATCGGTGTTCAGATGAACGTCTCTGTAACGTTTCATACCGGTTCCTGCAGGAATCAGTTTACCGATGATGACGTTTTCTTTCAGTCCGATCAGCGGATCAACCTTACCGTTGATTGCAGCTTCTGTCAGGATCTTTGTGGTCTCCTGGAAGGATGCTGCAGACAGGAAGGAGTTGGTAGCAAGGGAAGCCTTTGTGATACCGAGGATGATCTGCTTTCCTTCTGCCGGCTGTTTTCCTTCTGCGATCAGAGCTTTATTTACTTTCTTGAATTCAGAAAGGTTTACTGTCGTTCCTGCAAGGAAATCGGAATCGCCTGCTTCATCAATGCGGATCTTCTTCAGCATCTGACGAACGATCACTTCGATGTGCTTATCATTGATCTCAACACCCTGCAGTCTGTATACTCTCTGAACCTCTTTCATGATGTAATCCTGAACGTCTTTTACATCTTTCACCTTCAGGATATCATGCGGGTTGATGCTACCTTCGGTCAGCTTCTCACCGACTTCAACGTGAACTTTTTCGCCTTCCTGCATTCTTGTTGTGGATCCGTAAGGAATCAGATATGCTTTTTCCTTACCATCTTCCGCAGTTACAACAATCTCACGTTTGTTCTTGTTCATGCGGATCTCTGCTTCACCTGCAAATTCGGAGATGATAGCAACACCCTTCGGCTTACGTGCCTCGAAAAGCTCCTCGACACGAGGAAGACCCTGGGTGATATCGTCACCGGCAACACCACCGGTATGGAAGGTTCTCATTGTCAGCTGTGTACCAGGCTCACCGATGGACTGTGCTGCGATGATACCGACTGCCTCACCAACCTGTACGGCCTGTCCGGTTGCCATGTTTGCGCCATAGCACTTGGAGCAGATGCCGGTCTCACTCTGGCAGGTAAGAGCTGTACGGATCTTAACGGATTCAATGCCGCTTGCAACAACTTTATCCGCACGGGACGGAGTGATCATCGTGTTCTGCTTTACAAGGACATTGCCCTCAGCATCAACGATATCTTCAGCAGCGTAGCGTCCTAAGATACGCTCTCTTAAGTTTTCAATTTCTTCCTTGCCGTCCATGAAAGCAGAAACTTCCATGAATGGGATCTCCTCATCTGCCTCACAGCAATCCAGCTGGTTGATGATGAGTTCCTGTGCAACGTCTACCAGACGACGTGTCAGATATCCGGAGTCTGCTGTACGAAGTGCGGTATCGGAAAGACCTTTACGTGCACCATGTGCAGAGATGAAGTATTCCAGTACGTCCAGACCTTCACGGAAGTTGGACTTGATCGGAAGTTCGATCGTACGACCGGTTGTATCTGCCATCAGACCACGCATGCCGGCAAGCTGTTTGATCTGCTGATCACTACCACGGGCACCGGAGTCTGCCATCATGTAGATGTTGTTGTATTTATCAAGTGTATTCATCAGGGCTTTTGTGACTTCATGGTCAGCCTCTTCCCAGGTCTGAATAACACTGCTGTAGCGCTCTTCTTCTGTCATAAGACCCATTCGGTAATCGTTCTGCAGGTCTTCCACAGTTTCTTCCGCTTTCTTAATGATCTCCTTCTTCTCTTCCGGAACAGTCATGTCAGAAATGGAAACGGTAAATGCAGCTCTCGTTGCATATTTGTAACCCATGCTCTTGATGTTATCGAGCACTTCCGCGGTGACAGTTGCGCCATGGATATTGATAACCTTTTCAAGGATCTTCTTCAGAGACTTCTTATCTACCAGCTTATCGATTTCAAGCTTCAGATAATCTTCATCTGTATTTCTTTCGACAAATCCCAGATCCTGAGGAATGATCTCGTTAAAGAGCATTCTTCCGAGGGAAGTATCAATAATGCCGCGAACCTGTTTTCCTTCCGGAGTCTTGCGTTCTACTCTGACTCTGATCTTGGAATGCAGGGTGATGTCATGATTCTCGTATGCAAGGATCGCTTCATTAATATTCTTGAATGCTTTTCCTTCACCCGGCTCGCCGTCACGCTGCTGTGTCAGATAGTAAATACCAAGGACCATATCCTGGCTCGGTACAGCAACCGGAGCACCATCGGACGGTTTCAGCAGGTTGTTCGGAGAAAGCAGAAGGAATCTGCACTCTGCCTGAGCCTCTGCAGAAAGCGGGAGGTGAGCTGCCATCTGGTCACCGTCGAAGTCAGCGTTGTATGCGGTACAAACCAGCGGATGCAGACGGATCGCACGTCCTTCAACAAGGATCGGCTCAAACGCCTGGATACCGAGTCTGTGAAGTGTTGGAGCACGGTTCAGCATGACCGGATGCTCTTTGATGACTTCTTCTAAAACATCCCAGACTTCCGGCTGAAGTTTTTCAACCATCTTCTTGGCCTGTTTGATATTGTTAGCCTTTTCATAGTCGCAGAGCTTTTTCATAACGAAAGGCTTGAACAGCTCTACAGCCATTTCTTTCGGAAGACCGCACTGATAGATCTTCAGCTCCGGTCCCACGACGATAACAGAACGTCCGGAATAGTCAACACGTTTTCCGAGAAGGTTCTGACGGAAACGTCCCTGCTTACCTTTCAGCATGTCGGAAAGGGATTTTAAGGAACGGTTTCCCGGGCCTGTTACAGGACGTCCTCTTCTGCCGTTGTCGATCAGTGCATCAACTGCTTCCTGGAGCATTCTCTTTTCATTGCGGACAATGATCTCCGGGCCGCCCTGCTCTAACAGTCTCTTAAGGCGGTTGTTTCTGTTGATGATACGTCTGTACAGGTCATTCAGGTCTGAGGTTGCGAAACGTCCGCCGTCAAGCTGAACCATCGGACGGATATCCGGAGGGATGACCGGGATGACTTTAAGGATCATCCACTCAGGTCTGTTTCCACTCTTACGGAATGCTTCAACAACTTCTAATCTCTTTAATAATTTTGCTTTTTTCTGGCCTGTGGATTCTTCCAGGGAAGTACGCAGTTCCTCTGCCAGTTCATCCAGGTCGATCTTGGATAAGATCTCATCGATCGCTTCCGCACCCATGCCGACACGTAAGGTCGAAGCAGCTTCGCCGTTACGCTCTAACGCATCGTTGTATTCTTTCTCAGAAAGAACATCTTTGTACTGAAGATCAGTTTCACCCGGATCTAATACGATATGGTTAGCAAAATATAATACTTTTTCCAGTGTCTTCGGAGACAGGTCAAGCATAAGTCCCATTCTGGAAGGGATACCCTTGAAATACCAGATGTGGGAAACCGGAGCAGCAAGCTCGATAGAGCCCATACGCTCACGACGAACGGAAGCTTTGGTAACTTCTACGCCGCAGCGGTCACAGATGACGCCTTTATAACGGATCTTCTTATATTTTCCACAGTGGCATTCCCAGTCTTTGCTCGGTCCGAAAATTCTCTCGCAGAATAGGCCGTCTTTTTCCGGCTTGAGGGTCCTGTAGTTGATTGTTTCCGGCTTTGTAACTTCGCCATGAGACCATTCCCTGATCTTTTCAGGGGAGGCAAGTCCGATACGGATCTTGTCAAATGTCATTGGCTCATAAGTTGAATTTGTATTCTGTGCCATTGGCTTTCGTCCCTCCTATTCTTCGTCAAATGCATCGCTGCTGTCAGCGCTGTCATAATCGTCTACAGTTACTAATCCTTCACTTGTGAATTCCTGGACGGAGAATCCGTGACGCTGCACATCTTCTCTTCCCTTCGGATAGTTGTTATTGGAGAGCATAGCATTGAAGTTCGTCTCGCCATAATCAACTGACTCTAAGAGCTTGATCTCTTCGTCGTTTTCGTTCAGGACCTTAATATCCAGAGCAAGGGACTGAAGTTCTTTCACAAGGACCTTGAAGGATTCCGGAGTTCCTGCCTTCGGGATGTTCTCGCCCTTGATGATTGCTTCATAAGTCTTAACACGGCCAACCAGATCATCCGACTTCACAGTCAGGATCTCCTGCAGTGTGTAGGAAGCACCATATGCCTCAAGTGCCCAGACCTCCATCTCACCGAAACGCTGTCCGCCGAACTGTGCTTTACCACCTAACGGCTGCTGCGTTACTAAGGAGTAAGGACCGGTAGAACGTGCATGGATCTTATCATCAACTAAGTGGTGCAGTTTCAGGTAGTGCATATGTCCGATCGTTACCGGTGCATCAAAGAATTCACCTGTACGTCCGTCACGAAGCTGTACTTTACCGTCACGGCTGATCGGAACGCCCTTCCACTCTGCACGATGATCCAGGTTATTTCCTAAGTATTTGATGATCTCAGGACCTAAGATATCTTCATATTTCTTTTTGAAATCACTCCACTCACCATTGACATAGTCGTTTGCCATATCAAGAGTGTCCATGATATCGAACTCGTTTGCTCCGTCAAATACCGGAGTCGCAATGTTGAAGCCAAGAGCCTTTGCTGCAAGAGAAAGGTGGGTCTCTAAGATCTGTCCGATATTCATACGGCTAGGTACGCCGAGCGGGTTAAGCACGATGTCGAGCGGACGTCCGTTTGGAAGGAACGGCATGTCTTCGATCGGAAGCACGCGGGATACAACACCCTTGTTTCCGTGACGTCCTGCCATCTTATCACCGACGGAGATTTTTCTCTTCTGTGCGATATAAACACGAACGGTCTGGTTTACGCCTGGGCTCAGCTCATCGCCGGCCTCTCTTGTAAATACCTTCGCATCAACAACGATACCGTATGCACCATGAGGCACCTTCAGTGAGTTGTCTCTGAACTCTCTTGCCTTTTCACCGAAGATCGCACGAAGCAGACGCTCTTCCGGAGTCAGTTCGGTCTCTCCCTTAGGAGTGACTTTACCAACCAGGATATCTCCTGCATGAACTTCCGCACCGATACGGATGATTCCGCGCTCATCTAAGTCCTTGAGGGCTTCATCGCCGACACCCGGAACGTCTCTTGTGATCTCTTCCGGTCCGAGTTTGGTGTCACGTGCTTCTGTCTCATATCTTTCAATATGAATGGATGTATAAACATCGTCTCTTACGAGGCGTTCGCTGATCAGGACAGCATCCTCGTAGTTGTATCCTTCCCATGTCATGAAACCGATCAGCGGGTTCTTTCCGAGAGCGATCTCACCATTGGAAGTACTTGCGCCATCCGCAATGACCTGACCTGCTTTGACCTTCTCGCCTTTTTCTACGATCGGTCTCTGGTTGTAGCAGTTACTCTGGTTGGATCTTACGAATTTCGCAACTTTATATGTTTTATAAATTCCGTCCTTTCCGCGGATGCCGATCTCGTTCGCACTGACATGCTCAACGACACCGTCAGTATCTGCAAGAACACAGACACCGGAGTCTTTTGCGGTCTTTGCTTCCATTCCTGTTCCGACGACCGGAGCTTCGGTTGTCAGAAGTGGAACTGCCTGACGCTGCATGTTGGATCCCATCAGCGCACGGTTTGCATCGTCGTTCTCCAGGAACGGAATCATGGAAGTTGCTGCGGAGAAGACCATCTTCGGAGATACGTCCATCAGATCAACTTCTGTTTTATCGTACTCACTGGTCTCATCCTGATAACGGCCTGCAACGGTGTTGCGGACGAAATGTCCCTCTGCATCCAGCTGCTCGTTTGCCTGTGCAACTTTGTATTTGTCTTCTTCATCTGCGGTCAGATATACAACTTTATCTGTTACGACCGGGTTCTCCGGATCTGTCTTATCGATCACACGATACGGAGCTTCGATGAAGCCGTATTTATTTACGCGTGCATAACTTGCAAGAGAGTTGATCAGACCGATGTTCGGACCTTCAGGGGTCTCGATCGGGCACATACGTCCGTAATGGGTGTAGTGTACATCTCGAACCTCGAAACCTGCACGGTCTCTGGAAAGACCGCCCGGTCCCAATGCGGAAAGACGTCTCTTGTGTGTCAGCTCACCAAGCGGGTTACACTGATCCATGAACTGGGACAGCTGGGAGGATCCGAAGAACTCTCTGACAGCTGCAGTTACCGGCTTGATGTTGATCAGTGACTGCGGTGTGATCGTATCGATATCCTGGGTCTGCATTCTTTCGTGAACCACTCTCTCCATACGGGAAAGACCAACACGGTACTGGTTCTGAAGAAGCTCACCGACAGAACGGATACGACGGTTTCCTAAGTGGTCGATATCATCGAAGTTTCCAAGTCCGGAATCCAGGTTCAGGCCATAGGAGATACTTGCGAAGATATCTTCCTTTGTAATATGTTTCGGGATCAGAAGAGGAACGCTCTTCCTGATCGCCTCTTTGATATCAGCTTTCTTTGTGTTCTCGGAAAGGATCTTTTCAAGAGCCGGGTAGTAAACACGCTCTGTGATTCCGAGTTCTTCTTTTTCCTTAGCGGAAAGGTTTACATATTCTTCAATATCTACGACCAGGTTGGAAAGAACTTTGACAGCTCTGCCGTCTCCCTGTACAAGAACACATGGAACGGCACCATTCTGGATGGCTTCTGCAAGTTCTTCCGTTACAACTGTACCTGCTTCTGCGAGGATCTCACCGGTTCCGCGGTGGATAACATCTTCAGCAAGCGTTGCACCTACAAGGCGGTTCTTATAAGCTAATTTCTTATTGAACTTATAACGGCCGACCTTTGCGAGGTCATATCTTCTATTATCAAAGAACATGGAGTTGATCAGGTTTTCAGCATTTTCAACCTGAAGAGGCTCGCCCGGACGGAGCTTTCTGTAAAGCTCTAAGATACCTTCCTTATAATTTCTGGAGACATCTTTCTCGAAGCAGGCTAAGATCTTCGGTTCCTCACCGAACATCTCTAAGATTTCTTCATTCGTTCCCACACCAAGAGCTCTGATCAGAACAGTGACAGGAACCTTTCTTGCTTTATCTGCATGAACGTAATAAACATCGTTGGAGTCGGTCTCATATTCAAACCAGGCACCTCTGTTTGGAATTACGTTGCAGGCATAAAGCTCTTTACCTAATTTATCGCGGCTTAAAGTGAAATAGATACCGGGAGAACGAACCAGCTGGGAAACGATAACACGCTCTGCGCCGTTGATCACGAAGGTACCGGTTTCTGTCATCAGCGGCATATCGCCCATGAAGATCTCATGCTCGCTGATCTCACCGGTCTCTTTGTTGTTCAGGCGGACCTTCACCTTTAAAGGAGCAGCATAAGTAGCATCCCGCTCTTTGCATTCTTCGATTGTGTACTTGATATCTTCTCTAGCAATTTGGAAATCAACAAACTCAAGACTTAAGCTTTGGTTGAAATCCTCAATTGGGGAAATATCCGAAAAGATTTCTTTCAGTCCATCTGTGATGAACCACTGATAGGAAGCTTTTTGGATTTCAATGAGATTTGGCATTTCCAGAACTTCTTCCTGTTTGGAATACTTCATTCTGATTCCCTTGCCGTATTTTCCGGGACGGATTCTGTTTTTCTCCATTAAAACGCTCTCTCCTTTGTTCTTCAGTTAACAGTTGCATCAGTTGCTGATCATCCCTCAAATCCTTGATTTTATAGGGTTTTTTCAGCTTTTTGCCCCCTGTCTGAAACGATTTTTTGCGCGCACAAAAAACCACTTCTCCACAGTAGTGCAACGTATAGTATACGTCAAGGGATAATGAGAGTCAACAATTATTTTAAGTTTTTAGAATAAAAAAACTGCCGTGTCGAAACACGGCAGTTTAAAGATTTCGTTAGAGCCTGACTTACTTAGCAGTACCTTTAGCGCCTTCTTCTTCGAGTTTTGCAATAAGATCATCAGCTTCAGCCTTGGAGATGCCTTCTTTGATGATGGACGGAGCTTTGTCAACAAGCTCTTTAGCTTCTTTAAGTCCAAGACCTGTGTAGTCACGAACGATTTTGATGACTTTAACTTTGTTCGGGCCGATCTCTGTCAGCTCAACATCGAACTCAGTCTTCTCTTCAGCTGCTGCGCCTGCATCGCCTGCGCCTGCTGCTGCAACTACAACACCTGCTGCTGCAGATACGCCAAACTCTTCTTCACATGCTTTTACTAATTCGTTTAATTCTAATACGGACAGCTCTTTGATTGCTGCGATAAATTCTTCAGTAGTCATTTTTGCCATTTTTGATCTCCTTTTTTCTTTCAATTAGACAATTACTGTGTTACTTAAATTACTCTGCTGCCGGAGCTTCTGCCTCTGCAGGTGCTGCTTCTTCAGCTGCCGGAGCTTCTTCTGCAGGTGCTGCTTCCTCAGCTGCCGGAGCCTCTGCTTCTGCAGGTGCTGCCTCTTCAGCCGGTGCAGCTTCTTCTGCTGCAGCCTCTGCCGGTGCGCCACCCTGTTCTGCGATCTGGTTCAGTACGCGAGCCAGGTTGCTGATCGGTGACTTCATGCTGCCAAGCAATCTGGACAGCAGTTCTTCTCTTGAAGGTACATTTGCGATTGCAACGATTCCTGCTGCATCATAATAATCGCCTTCAACAACGCCAGCTTTCAGTTCAAGTGCAGGAGCGTCTTTTGCAAATTTGTTAAGCACTCTTGCGGCTGTCGTTGCATCATCTTTGGAGATCGCAATTGCTGTAGGTCCTTCCAGATGCGGTGCCAATGTCTCAAACGGTGTGTCTTTGATCGCGAAGTTGATCATGGTGTTCTTGTATACTTTGTAAACAACACCAGCTTCTCTGAGCGCTTTACGAAGACGGGTATCTTCATCAACAGTCAGTCCGCGGTAGTCTACAAGAACAGCTGACTGTGCGCCATCAAGATGTCCCGCAATTTCCTGGACGATTGGCTGTTTTTGTTCCACTTTTGCCATGTCTTTCCTCCTTATAATTTCTTTTTGCCGATAAAAAGGAATATGGTTTAAAAAAGAATCCCTCTCTGCACGAAAACAGAGAGGGAGCTATAAACTCTTTTTATCCTCGGCAGGTTGTTCTACGTTATGCTTTAAGCACCTGCTGTCTTCGGCAATCATTTATTTAACATAATATTGATATTATGTCAAATGTCTTTATTAAATTGTTGAGCTTAATTTGTCAGTTTTGCAACGTTGATCTTAACGCCAGGTCCCATTGTGGAAGCTACTGTTAAGCTCTTGATGTAGGTTCCCTTAAGTGCAGCCGGTCTTGCTTTGATGATCGCATCCATAAGGGCTTTGAAGTTCTCTTCCAGTTTTTCTGTCTCGAAGGAAACTTTTCCTACCGGTACATGAACGATGTTTGCTTTGTCCAGTCTGTACTCGATCTTACCAGCTTTGATCTCCTTAACAGCTTTCGCAACATCCATTGTTACGGTTCCTGCTTTCGGGTTCGGCATTAAACCTTTCGGTCCTAAGATCTTACCAAGACGTCCGACAACACCCATCATATCCGGAGTTGCAACTACAACATCATACTCGAACCAGTTTTCATTCTGGATTCTCGGGATGAGCTCTTCTGCTCCAACGAAATCTGCGCCGGCTTCCTGAGCTTCTTTTTCCTTATCGCCTTTTGCGAATACCAGAACGCGAACATCTTTACCGGTTCCGTTCGGAAGAACAACAGCACCACGGATCTGCTGATCAGCATGACGTCCGTCGCATCCTGTTCTGATGTGAACTTCTACAGTCTCATCAAACTTTGCATGTGCACAGTCTTTAACGAGCTGAAGAGCTTCTGTCACATCATAGAGGTTCATGCGGTCAACTTTGCTGTTGGCTTCTAAAGTCTTTTTTCCACGTTTCATAATTTTTTACCTCCTGTGGTTCTGCGGGATAATCCCTCCCACTTCTATAATAAACATGCACTTACATGTTTACGTCAGATTAGTCTTCTACAACGACACCCATGGAGCGGCAGGTTCCTTCGATCATGCTCATAGCAGTCTCAAGGCTTGCTGCATTAAGGTCAGGCATCTTTGTCTCAGCGATCTGCTGTACATCTGCCTTGGAGATCGTTGCAACTTTCTTTCTGTTTGGTTCGCCGGAACCGGACTCGATCTTGCATGCTTTCTTGATCAGAACAGCTGCCGGAGGAGTCTTTGTGATGAAAGTAAAGCTTCTGTCTGCATATACAGTGATAACAACAGGAATGATCATTCCCATCTGATCCTGTGTTCTTGCGTTGAATTCTTTTGTGAACTGTACGATGTTAACACCATACTGTCCAAGTGCCGGACCAACCGGTGGTGCCGGGCTTGCTTTTCCAGCTTCTATCTGTAATTTGATATATCCTTCGATTTTCTTTGCCATGACTTTAGTCTCCCTTTACATTTTCTTGATATCCATAAAGCTTATATCTACAGGTGTTTCTCTGCCGAACATATCTACGTTGATAGTAACGGTCTGTTTGCTCTCGTTCACTGCGATGACCTTGCCCACAGTACCTTCCCAAACGCCAGCGATTGCTGTTACCAGATCTCCGACTTCGTAAGAAACGATCACCTGCTCGCCTTCCGACATTAAAGGCTTCACTTCTTCTTCCGAAAGCGGTACCGGTTTGGATCCCGGTCCCACGAAGCCTGTAACGCCTCTGGTGTTACGAACCACATACCATGTGCTGTCGTTCATCACCATATTAATAAGGACATAACCCGGAAATCTTTTCTTCTGGATCTGTTTGCGGACGCCGTTTTTGATCTCAACAACATCCTGCATCGGAACAGTCACTTCCAAGATCTGGTCCTGAAGCTTTCTGTTCTCAATGGTTTTTTCAATGTTGGCTTTTACCTTATTCTCATAACCTGAATAGGTATGCACAACATACCAATTAGCTCCTTCTGCCATATAGTAACTCCTCTATGCGATCAAACCGATCAAAGCCTGGATGCCTGTATCCAGAAGGCGGATCAGGATTCCTAAGATGATCGTCACAACGATAATAAGCAGAGTCTGCTTAGCAACATCTTTTTTATCAGGCCAGATGATCTTTTTGAACTCTATTTTGAGATTCTTAAAAAAGCTTCCCTTTTCTTTTTTCTCAACTGTATTCTCAGCCATAACGATTACTTTGTCTCCTTGTGCATCGTATGCTTTCTGCAGAATTTACAATACTTCATAGTTTCCATACGATCCGGATGGTTCTTTTTATCTTTGGTCGTATCGTAATTTCTCTGTTTGCACTCTGTGCAAGCTAAAGTGATTTTTGTTCTCATAATTGTTCTCCTTGAATTAATCCGCCTCGCGGCGCCACTGCAGCTCGCTCACGCTCGCTGTCCGTTCTCGCCAAATGCTTTGCTTCGCAAGCATTTGCATTTTCCGTCTTTCCAGCCGATTTGTGCTTCGCACAATCGTCTGTACTGCCGGAAAATGGCACGCGCTTTAAGCAAAACGCTTGTCTCACTTCGCGCATAAAAAAAAGGGCTTTTTCCCTCGTGCCGAATAAATATAGCACAAGGGAACCCATAGAGTCAATATAAAAAACTTAAAAAAACTAATTATTTTGTGGCATATCCGTCCGGATTCCGGCTCTGCCATCTCCATGTATCCGCACACATCCGGTCGAGGTCATATTCCGCGCTCCAGCCAAGCTCCTCTTTAGCAAGCGCAGGATCTGCATAGCACATATCGATGTCCCCTGCTCTCCGGGGATCGATCACATACGGAAGCTCTTTTCCGCAGGCCTTGCTGAAGGCTGCTACGATATCAAGCACGCTGTATCCGTTTCCTGTTCCGAGGTTGTAGACTTTAAGACCGAGCGCTCCTGCTTTTCCGTTTTCCGCCTCTTCTGTCTTTACGATCTTCTCGATCGCCTTGATATGGCCTTTTGCCAGATCCACTACATGGATATAGTCGCGCACGCCTGTGCCGTCCGGTGTATTGTAGTCATTACCGAATACATGAACCTTTTCCAGTTTTCCTACTGCGACCTTCGCAACATACGGAAGAAGGTTGTTTGGAATGCCTGCCGGATCTTCTCCGATCATTCCGCTTTCATGGGCACCGATCGGGTTGAAGTAACGGAGAAGGATGATGTTCCAGGAATCATCTGAGCGGTATAAGTCACGCAGGATGTTCTCGATCATCAGTTTTGTGCGTCCATACGGATTTGTCGCGCTTGTCGGGAAATCTTCGCGGATCGGGACGCTTGCCGGATTTCCATAAACGGTTGCGGAGGAAGAGAACACGATGTTCTTGCATCCGACTTCTTTCATTATATGAAGAAGGGTCAGCGTTCCGCCAATATTATTGTCATAATACTTCAGCGGGATCTCTACAGACTCTCCGACAGCCTTAAGTCCTGCAAAATGGATCACAGCATACGGCTGTTCCTTTAAGAAGACATCGCGCATTCCATCTTCATCTCTGATATCCACAGGATAAAAGACAGCTTTCTTTCCCGTGATCTGTTCTACGCGCTTCAGGGACTCTTCCGAGGAGTTGCAGAGATTGTCTACAACTGCAACTTCCATTCCCGCTTCCAATAGTTCTAAAACAGTATGACTTCCGATATATCCGGTTCCGCCGGTCACTAGAATTTTCATATCTTATCCCTCGTCTGTTGTCTCTTCTTCTGTTGCATCTTCCGTATCCGCTTCTATAGGAGAGATCGTGGCTGTGATCGTTACCGTACCGGTATCGCCATAAATCGTCACTCCCTGCGGAAGGTAATCCTGAATATTAACTGTTATCGAAACATCCTCTTTTGCTGCCTGAATATTTAACAGTGTCTGCGGGAGAACGATATCCGTGATCATACCCAGACTATCTTCGCTTCCGCGCAGGGATACGGTTTCCTTTGAGAATGAAATATCCGTCAACACATAATCTGCAGCAGGCGTTCCGAATGCTTCAATATAAATAGGTACAGACTTAATGCGGCTGGTCGTTATTTTAACATCCACGGACGCGCTTTCCAGATAGGTATCTGAATTCAGTTCGATCGCGTTTCCATTGTGATCATAAATGATGACATCCTTATGAAGCGTCGTATCTCCGGTCACTTCCGAATAATTGATCTGAACTGCAGCTTTTGCTGCCTGATTGATCACGGATTCCGGAGCGTGCAGTACAACTTTTGCAGGATTGCATGCAGCGTCCTCGATGATCATATCCTCCGGCTGCTGCCCCACATACTCAACTTCCACATTCATCGTCTTTGTATCCATATCCTCTAAGTTGATGATCATGCTGTTGGTCTTCAGCGTGATCGTAACAGAGGAAGCAAAACGGGCTTTCTCTCCAGTCAGTTCCACATTGATCGGAACGGAGTTTGTTATGGAAAGTTCAGCGAAATCTGCAGTCGCAATAAAGTCAGCGGCCGTCAGGTTTCCGATCACGCTCCGGTTTCCGGAGACAACAACGGTTGCAGTACTTCCGGATTCCACGGTATAGACATGGCTGCCATCTAAGACCAGCTGCTCATTTTCTATCTGGACAGGGATGCCTGTGATCGTACGGTTGGTAACAGGATCTGTGGTGTTGGTGATCACCAACCACAGTACGAAAGCAAAGACCAGTGCCAGAATTTTAAAGCCGATATTATTTATGATCCACTTCTGAAGGAACTTCTTCACGCTCTGCATCTTCGCTCTCGCCTCCTTCCCTTCTGATCAGCCAGCTGATACGGCCTTTCAGGTTTTGTATTTCGATCATGCGGTTTTTCAGTTCCGCAATCTGCATATCCTCTTTTAATTCGCCGCCATAGGCAACGGAAATAGCACCGGTCTCCTCCGATACGACGATCGTAAATGCATCGGTTACCTCACTCAGACCAAGCGCAGCTCTGTGACGGGTTCCGTATTTTTTATTCAACGTTCTGCTCGAAGACATCGGAAGATAACAGGTCGCAGCCACGATCCTGTCATCGCGCACGATCACTGCTCCGTCGTGAAGCGGCGTTTTATCCTCAAAGATATTCTCTACGAGTTCGCTGGACACGACCGCATCCACATCGATCCCTGTATGTTCATACTCCGAAAGAGAGACATCCAGTTCAATACAGATCAGTGCACCTGTGCGGTCTCTCGAAAGATCTGTGACTGCATGAAGGATCTCCTCCATGGTCTTATCCGAGAAGCGTTTCTTATTTCCCCGGTCTGTAGTGAATAATCCGCGGAACATTTTTCTTCCGCCGAGACTTTCAAGCGCATGTCGGAGCTCCGGCTGGAAAATGATGATAAGTCCGATAACACCGACGCTTAAGACTCTCGACGCCAGCCACAGAATTGTATTCAGATTAAAGATGGCAGCAAGCATCAATAAGATCAGGATAAAGATCAGTCCTTTAAATAAGGACCATGCCCTTGTCCTGCGGAACCACGTCAGAAGGTAATAAAACAGCACCGCGATAATGATGATCTCGATGATATCGATCACGGTGATCGTCGTGATGGAAAAATACCTATGAAATACTGATACGATGTTCTGCCAGAAACTCACCCGTTTTTCCTCTTGTTGATCTTCTTAACACTAACTGTTTCTGATTTAAATGCAGTCTTTGGAACTGCTTTTACATAATAATTATATTCATCATCCTCAAACTCGACGGTCTCCGTTCTCGAATAATCAAGCGGTTTGATCACATCGGTCAGAAGGATGGCAAGTGCACCGGAGATAAGGCCTCCGATACAGTAAGTTAAAAGCTTCGTCGTTGTCATAGCTCCGAATAACAATTCACTGCCCAGTGCCATAACGATATACACGCCCGTTCCCACAGCGATTGCAAGCTCATAGGAATGGGAATAATTTGCTCTTTTCACAAAGTGAACGATCATAAATACCACAAACATAACGATCAGCATGGTGAGAAACTCGCTATTGGTAAAAAGACCCTGGAGGAGCATCTCTGCTTTTTCAAACTCTGCCGATCCTGTTGTGCTCGCAAAGACAACAGCATGCACATCAATGTAGTGGATCAGATAATAAAAGACCGTTCCGAATATCACTGTAATGACTGAGATCGCTGGTCCTAAGGCAGCTAGCACAAGGACCGCAACGAGCGGCAGTCGGATAAAATATAAAAGCGGCAGCAGCATCAGCAGGTAGCCGTATTGTCCTGCGAAGCGGAAATACAACAGATACATTACAACAAGTATGACCGTTGTAACGACGCCGATTCCGATGGACAGATAAAAAATCTGTACGGCTGTATAGGCGACCACAGCCATCATAATAAACCTGATCGGAATAAATGCCAGAACAAGTGCAAGTATTGCTACGACCCAGGTCTGAGAAAGGAACTCATTAAACCCTATATAGCTGCTGATGATCAGCATACATAAAAACAGGATCACCGCGCGTAGGATATAACCTGCGACACGTCTGTGTGCAATATAAAATTCTTCTACTTTTGTTCTGAATTTTATAAGTGTATTCATAAAACTACTGTCTGGTTCCTGTATTTTCTGCTGCCTGCTGTTCCTCTTCTTCATAAACGCGTTTCAGACGTCTTAAATTGAGGCCGTAACTTCTTAAGTTTCCCCTATAGTTATCATACTTATGATTGAACATATATAAGGAAAAGAAACAATATGCGATAACAAACAGCACAAATGCCGCAACAAGCAGCACGGTCGACATCGTACCTCCAATGGTCTCATAGGACCTGATAAACCATTCCGTATCCGCCACAAAAACAAGTGCCAGGATCAAAAGCCCGGTAATAATGCCAAGCGGCAGACTGGATAAAAAGTTTCTGGAAGAATAGTCCGTCTTATAAAATTTGTTTAATCTCAGAGTAGTCTTTCCTTCGCCATGCTCATAGAGCGCGACCTTGGACATTAACTCTACCTTCTTTTTGTTAAGCATTTGTGAAGCTTACCCGTAGATCATTCCGATGATTTTGTTTGAAAGCCCGATCGGAAGGACTTTCATTAATACGCAGAATAATTTATATACAAAACCGATCGCATAAAGCGGTTTCACTTTTTTCTTAAGCGCGATCTTCGCGATATAGGCTCCGGCTACTTCCGGCTTCATTCCGTTCCGCTCATCTTTTTCCATAACAGCAACGCTTTTGGAAATGCGTCCGCCGTATTCCTCATCGCCCTCTAACGTCTTTTTGCGGGCATCTGTAAATCCGCTGCTGATGTCCCCCGGCTGGATCGCACATATGGAGATGCCATATGGAGCCAGCTCATTCCCTGCTGCACAGGTATAGGAATTGATAGCAGCTTTTGATGCAGAGTAAAATGCCTGGAACGGGATCGGAACCGGTCCTGCAACGGAACTGATATTAACGATCCTTCCGTTCTTTGCTTTCCGCATCGAAGACATGACCGCTTTCGAGCAATTGACCATCCCGAAGAAATTGACATCGAGCTGGCGTTTTGCGTCCTCAAGACTCGTAAATTCCACAGCCCCGCTGATTCCGAAGCCGGCGCAGTTCACCAGGATATCGATCTTTCCTTCTGCATCAAGGACCTGTCCGACTGCAGTCTGTACTGCGCTTTCGTCAGTAACGTCAACGCTGATGTGTTCAAACGGAGAGTCCGCTACTTCTCTGCGGCTGAATTCATAGACTTTGCAGCCTGCTTCTTTTAAGCTTTTTGCCACATTCAGTCCGATTCCTGAAGAGCCTCCGGTCACGATTGCCGTTTTTGCCATTGTCTTTTCTCTTTTCTTTAATAATTACATTAAATGGAGCTGATCCAAGATCGCGGAGTCATCCTGATGCATAACATTCGCGATGATCTCTGCTGCCTCGTCGATCAGGTCTTTTGTATGGCTTGCCATCAGGCTTGTACGGAGCAGGCATTCACCCGGCGCACATGCCGGCGGGAGAACGGAGTTTACATAAACGCCGCCTTCATACATTTCTTTCTGCTTCACCAGAGTGTTCTCCGGTGTGTAGGTATAGATCGGAACGATCGGGGTCGGTGCCTCGATGATCTTGACATCTCTTGCAAGCAGATCATTTCTGAAGCGTGTCGCATTCGCCTGCAGTTTTTCCGGGAGCTCCGGATGTGCCTCAAGATGACGCAGTGCTGCGAGAGCGACCGCCGTCTGTGTCGGAGGGATGGAAGCTGCAAACATATATGCTCTTGCGCTGTGGCGGACATAATCAACGATCTTATGATCTGCTGCCATATATCCTCCAAGGCTTGCCAGGGATTTCGAGAACGTTCCCATGTAGATATCCACTTTATCTTCCAGGCCAAAGTGGCTTGCTGTTCCGCGGCCGCCTTCACCTAAAACGCCAAGTCCGTGCGCATCATCGACCATGACTCTTGCGCCGTACTTTTCAGCCAGAGTTACGATTTCAGGGAGTTTTGCAATGTCTCCGCCCATGCTGAAGACACCGTCGGTTACGATCAGGCAGCCTGCTTCTTCCGGAACGGACTGCAGCTGGCGCTCAAGATCTTCCATATCTGCATGTTTATAGCGAAGCATCTTTCCGTAGCAAAGACGGGTTGCATCATAGATCGATGCGTGGTCTTCTCTGTCTAAGATGACATAATCATGTCTTCCCACGAGAGATGCGATAATACCAAGATTGCTCATGAAACCTGTCGGGAAGGTGATACAGTCTTCCTTGCGAAGGAAGCCCTTCAGTTCATCCTCAAGCTCGTAATGCATCTGCAGTGTTCCGTTTAAGAAACGGGAACCGGAACAACCGGTACCATATTTCTCAAGCGTCTTAACGCCTGCTTCGATGATCTCCGGCTCTACTGTCAGTCCCAGATAGTTGTTGGATCCCAGCATGATCCTGCGTTTTCCTTCCATCTGAACGACCACATCCTGGCGGCTTTCCAGCGCCCGGAAATACGGATAAATATCTGCCTCTCTTAACAAGTCCTGCATCTGCGGTTCATAGCATTTCTCAAAAATGTCTTTCATGTTTTACTCATTCTCCCTGTTTTTTTGGCCACATCAGCCCATAGTTTAACGCATGATATTATACAGAAAAACAGTGCGCCAGTCAAACCGGAGCACTGTTTTTATTATATTATTTTTCAATGTATTCAGCTTTTGATCTTTCAGCCTTCCAGATACTCAGGGAATGCTTCTTTTGCAAGCGCGAATGCCTCCCTGTCAGTAAGGGTCAGATAATAATCGAGCTTCTCATTCTCTTTTGCCGCTTTCGTTAGTTCTTCCACCGCGATCCGAACAGCTTCTGTCTTCGGGTATCCGTAAACACCGCCGGAGATCAGCGGGAAGGCAAGGCTTCTGCATCCATGGGTGATCCCCAGCTCCACTGATTTCTGATAGCAGGAACGAAGGAGTGCCTCTTCATTGTTTCCCCCGCCTCTCCATACCGGACCGACAGTGTGGATAATATAAATGGCATCCAGATCATAGCCCCAGGTGATCACGGCATCTCCTGTTGCACATCCGCCGTACTCCGCGCAGGCTTTATCCAGTTCCGGGCCCGCTGCCCTGTGGATCGCTCCATCGACTCCGCCGCCTCCGGCAAGCTGATTATTCGCAGCATTTACGATCCCGTCCACTTCCATCTGTGTAATATCTTCACTTACGATATGAAATGCCATAGAAGCACCTCCGTTTTTCTTTTATTATACCCCTTTTTTCCGCGTACTCAAGAAAAGCGTGATGAGGCGCTTGGTTTTTACTGGTATGTTTTTCCGAATTGGGTTATGATACACATACTTGAACCTTCAATGGAGTTTGGGAAATCATGAAAAGAAACGAGATCTGGCGTTCCTACGGAACGGAACATAAAGAAATGACAGAGCGGCTTCTGGCTGCCTGTGACCTGAAGGAGCTCATCTTCGCAAAATGCGGAGCTGCTTCTTTTGATGCGCGGATCGGGATCAAGCCGAATCTGGTCTGCCCGACTCCTGCAAGTTACGGTGCCACGACGCATCCGGAGATCGTATCCGGGATCCTGTCCTACCTGAAAGGCGCTGGTTTCAATAATCTGTATATTCTGGAAGGCTCCTGGGTCGGTGATAAGACCAGCGAGGCTTTCGAGTACTGCGGATACCGGGCACTGTCCGAAGAATACAGCGTACCTCTGATCGACACACAGAAAGATCCTGTCGTAAGCTGTGACTGCAACGGAATGAAGATCCAGATCTGCAAGAGTGTTTTCGAGGCAGATTTCCTGATCAATGTTCCTGTCCTGAAGGGTCATTGCCAGACAAAGATCACCTGTGCGCTCAAAAACATGAAGGGGATCATTCCAAATACAGAAAAAAGGCGTTTCCACACAAAAGGCCTTCACCAGCCGATCGCTTCTTTAAATACGCAGATCCATCAGGATTTTATTGTGATCGACCACATCTGCGGAGATCCATATTTTGAAGAAGGCGGAAGCCCGCTAACCAAGAACTGTATCATGACGGCCCTGGATCCGGTCCTTACGGATGCTTATGTCTGCTCTCTTCTCGGTTTTGAGACTTCTGAAGTGGAATATATCACACTTGCAGAAGCAGCCGGGGTCGGCTGCGCTGATCTTTCACAGCTGAAACTGATCACCTTGGAAGGAGACGCTTCAGATGATACACCGCTTTCAAGGCGGATCATGGAAATCGATTATGCGGTCGACCAGTCAGACTCCTGCAGTGCCTGCTACGCAATGCTGACAGAAGCTTTGGAGCGGCTGCAGTCAGAAGGACTGCTTGAAAACCTGAAGGATAAGATCTGCATCGGCCAGGGATATAAAGGAAAGACCGGCAGGCTCGGCGTTGGTGCCTGCACCGGAAAGTTTGAGTATTCGATCCCTGGCTGTCCGCCGGATGCTGAGGCAATCTACACTTACCTGAAAAACTATATCACTTCGGAGAAATAAAGATGTGTGTTGCAATCCCTTTAAAACTGAAAGAAGTTGATGGTAATATCGGGATCGGCATCAGAGATGGGGTCAGCCGCGAGATCCGCCTGGACTTCATTAAGGACCCTAAGCCCGGCGAGTATGTCATTGTTCATGCCGGTTTTGCAATTGAACGCATCGATGAACACTCTGCCCTTGAGTCCATTTCTCTTGCGGAAGAAGTGGAAGCAGAACTGGCAGCTCTTTATAACAGGCAGGATCACTGAGCCGGATCCCTTTCATTGCTTGTATAGATTATTAAACAACAGAAATACAGGAAATGTGATACTATAATAGTAGAGTTTGTTATTTTTATAACAAGCTGTTTTTTTATAATACATTTTTCAGTGAGGTACCCTATGCAGCCTTATGAGAAGAAATTCATAACCAAAGAAGAACTGATCCCTGTTGCCGAGAAGATGAGGGCGGATGGAGTGGCACTTGCCATGATCCACGCATTTATTGATGATGAGGGGAATGCGAATGTCTCTTACGAGTTCCAGAAGGACCCTTCTATCGTTTCCTGCACCATCGTTGGTGAAAGCACGCTCCCTTCGATCTCCGCGATCTATGATCTGGCAGCGGAATGGCCGGAACGGGAGATCATGGAACTGATGCCAATCACCTTTGAAGGTGTGGATACCGGGAAGCGGCTCTTTATGCCGGACAGTATGCTGGACGGACAGGGGCAGATCCTGGTAACTCCAATGGACAAACTGAAAAAAATGGCAGGAACAGGAGGGGATGAGGCATGAGCTATGTAATACCTATCGGTCCTTACCATCCGGCGCTTGAGGAGCCGGTCCATGCAAGGCTTTATACCGAAGGAGAAGAGATCAAAGACGCAGAGGTCTTTATCGGATACAATCACCGCGGTATCGAAAAGCTGGCGACACAGAAGAATTTTGTCCAGACGCTTGTCATGGTTGAGCGGGTCTGCGGAATCTGCTCCCACTCCCATGCGTTTTCCTATGCTATGGCATTAGAACAAATCGCTCAGATGGAAGTTCCGAAACGCGGTCAGTATATCCGCGTGATCATAGCAGAACTTGAGCGTCTCCATTCCCACTATCTCTGGCTTGGTATCGCTCTTCATCTGATCGGACATGATTCCCTTTTCATGCATTCCTGGGATGACCGCGAGGCCATCATGGATATCCTGGAAGAACTCACCGGCAACCGTGTCAATTACGGAATGATCTGTATCGGCGGATCCCGCAGGGATATCTCGGATGAACAGAGGAAAAATGTTCTTGAGATGCTGGATAAGATCGAAAAATCAAATGCCCGTCTGAAAGATATTTTATTAAGTGATAAAACTGTCGCCCTCCGTACGCAGGGCGTCGGGATTTTAACAACGGAAGACTGTCTTCGTATCGGTGCAGTCGGTCCTCAGGCAAGAGCCTCTGAAGTTGCGATCGATGTCCGCAAGGATGCTCCGTACAGCTGCTACGACGAATTTGATTTTGAAAAAGCGGTATTCAATACCTGTGATGTTTTCTCCAGAGTCGTGATCCGTATCCTGGAAAACATTGAAAGCATTAAGATCATCCGCCAGGCACTTGATATGCTTCCGGACGGAAAGATCAATCTTGGCAATAAGATTTTCCGCATTCCTGCAGGCGAGACCATGGTGCGCCACGAAGCGCCTCGCGGTCAGCTCTGCTACAAAGTCGTAACCGATGGCGGCGAAACAAACAAACGTGTCAGCATTCATGTTCCGACATTCAAGAATGCCCCGACCGTTCCGACGATGCTGAAAGGCAATTCGATCGCCGATGCCGGATTGATCATAGCAAGCATCGATCCGTGCTTCTCATGCATGGACCGCTAACCGTATCACACTATTGACACTTTATCATATGATTACGAATCATCACTGAGGAAAATGACATGCATGAACTTGCAATCGTAGAAGCTCTGCTTGAAACGATCGTGCCGAAAGCGAAGGAAAGCGGAGCAAAGAAAATACTGGAGGTAAACTTCCGCATCGGGGAAATGAGCGGGATCGTTCCTTCCTGCATTCATGAGTATTTTGCGATTGCCAGCAAAGGCACGATTGCAGAAAATGCAGTCATCAATCTGGAAACGGTACCCGCCGCGATCCGCTGTAATGTCTGCGGATACCAGGGTGTGCCGGACAAAGAAAACTACAGCTGCCCTGCCTGCCAAAGTCTGGATTTCCGTCTGACAGGCGGCAGAGAGTATTATGTTGACAGTCTGATTGCAGAATAAGACTTGAAACAAATCAATAAAAAGGGGGATTTCAAATTGAAGAAAACAACACCCGCAGCATTCTTCGGAACGCTGATCGCGTGCTACATCTTCTGGCTGCTGATCACCGGTCAGATCGTATCGATCTTTACCGGAAATGCCTCATGGCAGATCTTAGTCGCCGGCGGGATCGTAAGCATCATTGTCAGTCTCTTTGCTGCAAGATTCTTCATCCATAAGAAAGCATTCCATCTTTACAATCCGCTCCGATTCTTACTGCTTCTATTTTACTGCATCGTGATTTTCGGATGGGAGCTGATCAAAGCGAATGTGTATATGGCGGTCCGGGCGTTTGGTTCCACAAAGAAACTGAAACCCGGTTTCGTAAAGATTCCGACAAGACTGAAATCAGACTATGCGCTTGCCATGCTTTCCAATTGCATCACACTGACGCCGAGTAATATCACGGTGGATGTTGCTGAACAGGATGGGGAAAACTATCTCTACGTTCATTGGATCGACGTGAAGGAAAAAGACGATATGGAAAAGGCAGGAGATTCTATCAAAGGCGCAATGGAGCCGTGGATAAGGAGGATATGGGAATGAGTGAGTTTATTTATTTTGCGATATGCTTCGCAGCGCTTGCCCTCTGCCTCATCTACCGGCTGATCCGGGGGCCGCACAGTGCAGACCGTGTGGTTGCTGCTGATGCAATTGACACTCTGGTTGATATGGCGCTGATCCTCTTTGCACTGTATACCGGGCGAAGCATCTTCTTAGATATTGCCCTGGTCACCGCAATTTTAGGATTTATCGGCTCCGTTCTAATTTCAAGATATCTGGAGGGCAAGCTATGAGAATCGTGATTGATATTTTAATCTGCCTCAGCATCCTGTTTGCCTTTGCGGGCGTTGTCGGTATGATCCGCATGCCGGATTCCTTCATGCGGATGCATTCGTCCACTAATATTACGACCTTTGGCGTACTAGGTGTCCTGATCGGCGGTATCCTGTACAGTATCATTTATTTAAAGGATATCAGCATGGCCATTAAGCTGGCAGCTTTGATCGTGTTCTATCTGGTTACAAGCCCGATTGCCGCACATGCGATTGGCAGGGCTGCATACAGGAGCAAAACTCCGAAATCGCCGAACACGATCGTAGATAAATATGGGGAGGATCTGGAAGATGAATAGTGCTGTTTTTTCATTTAATACTATTATCATCGTCGGCATCTTAGTGACCGCCTGCATTGCGATCTTTTCCAAAAAGCTTTTAACGGCGATCATCGCGCTCGGCGTGACCGGTGCTTTTGTGGCACTTGAGTTCTTAGTGCTCCAGGCTCCGGATGTTGCCATCGCAGAAGCGGCTGTCGGCGCTGTACTGACAACGGCGATCTTTATCATCGCTCTTAAGAAAACAACAAAAAAACGCGCAGCCGGCACAGAAAAGGAGGACGGGGAGAATGAGTAAAGCAAAGAAAATTGCTGCGATTATATCTGTCTGCGTCGTCCTTTTAGCAGCGGTCTATGCGGTCGTCTATGCGTATCTCAAGATTCCGGTGACATATGACGGTTCCGATACCAATGTCGTGGAACTGTATAACGATCCGCAGAATTATGATACGAGTGATCCGGACGGCGTTGCAGATATCATCGTAAAAGAAAACCTCGATAAGACCATGGCGGTGAATAATGTTTCCGCAGTTGTCTTTGACTGGAGAGGTTTCGATACCCTGGGTGAGTCTTTCATCCTGCTTACGGCGATAGCAGGATCCTTCGTGATCTTAGGCGTTCATCGCAAAAAGACTGCAGCTGGCAAAGTGCAGACATCTGAGGAAATGAAAGGAGGGGATCAGGAATGAAATTCAAAAACGGAATCACCGAAAAGAATGTCATTGTAAAATGCGCAGCAGATAAGATCCTTCCTTTTGCTCTTGTCTTTGGCATTTACATTATCCTATTCGGAACGATCAGCCCGGGCGGCGGTTTCCAGGGAGGCGTGATCACAGCATCTGCTGTCCTGCTGCTCTACATCGGCTATGGATACTCTACTGCATCTGATGCAGTTAAGCAGGAAGTCCTGCGGGTCTGCGAGCCGATTGGCGCAACCTTATATGTGATCTTAGGTCTTTGCGGCATTGTCCTGGGCTCTGTCTTCTGCAGAAACGTATTCTTTGCAGATGGTAAGATCGGAGACCTGATCAGTGCCGGAAATATCTCCTTTATGGGATGGACCGTTGGTTTTAAAGTTTTAACAGGCATCGGATTCCTGATCCTGCTGATGCTCGGCCTCTTAGCTCCTGAGTTCAAAAAATCCGGAGCTGCTGACGGAGAACTGATGGTGGATGAAGATGACGATGAGAAAGAGGTGGACGAATGATCATTATTAACTATATCGCGTCTGCCCTGCTCATTGCTTTAGGACTGTACGCGGTCTGTACGAAAAAGAATCTGATCAAGATCGTTATCGGACTTGGTGTGATCGACTATGGCATCAATCTGCTGATCGTATCTGCCGGTTTCAATGACGGCGGCACCGCACCTGTCTTTACGATCTCCGATCTGCTGAACGGTGTTGCAAGTAACTATTTTGTGGATCCTGTTCCTCAGGCACTTACCCTGACATCCATCGTCATCGGTGCCTGTGTGGATGCGATGGCTCTGGTCCTCGTGATCAAGCTGTTCCAGAAATACGGATCTTTAGATGCAGGTGATATAAGGAGGATGCGCGGATGATGAATATAATGCAGCATTTTCCGATTATCGCCGTAATGAGTCTCTTCCTTGGAGCTTTCCTGGTCGAGATCTTCGGACGGAAAAACAAAATTGTACGAAACATGATCACAATGGTCTTTGTGGCGATCTCTTTCCTTTGTATCATCGCCCTGATCAAGCCGGTCTTCTTAGATGGTGAAGTGATCTCCTACTGGCTCGGAAACTGGGAGCCTGTAAACGGCTATGCGATCGGTATCGGCTACGAAGTGGATGCACTGAGTCTGTTCTTTGCGATCCTGGTCGTGCTGACCTTTACACTTTCCACCATCTACTCTTTCCGCTACATGGAAAGAGATGACCATTTAGGACACTACTACACTCTGTTCCTGATGCTCTCGGGTGGTGTGCTTGGCCTTGTCCTGACCGGTGATATCTTCAATATGTATGTCATGGTCGAGATCATGACCTTTGCTGCGGTCGCTCTTACGGCATTCCGCAACTACAAAAAAGGCGCATTGGAATCTGCGTTTAAATACCTGGTGATCGGATCTGTCGGATCCGGCTTTACCCTGACCGGTATCTGCCTGGTCTACATGCAGTGTCATACCCTGAACATGGCACAGCTTTCCTCGATCCTGGCAAATCATCTGACACCGACCACGATCCTGGCTCTCGCGCTGATCTTCATCGGCTTCGGTGTTAAGAGCTTTATGGTTCCGTTCCATACTCCGGCGGCAGATGCCTATGCAACAGCTCCGTCGTCCATCTCGATGGTCTTTTCCGGAATGGTCAACAAGGCAGGTGTTTACGGCATGATCCGGCTGATGTTCGTTGTCTTCATGATGATGGACAAAACAACAATGCAGATCCTGCTGACAGCATTTGGAACGATCACAATGTTCGTTGGTGTTACGATGGCACTGGCCCAGCACGACTTCAAGCGGCTTCTGGCCTTCCACAGTATTTCGCAGATCGGCTATGTGCTTGCAGCCTGCGGACTCGGAACCGCCCTCGGCGTATCAGGCGGCCTGTTCCATGCCATGAACCACACACTGTTTAAAGGACTACTCTTCCTTTGTGCCGGTGCGGTCTACTACGCGACAGGAACCACGAACCTGGACAAGCTCGGCGGTCTTTCAAAGAGAATGCCGAAGACAGCTGTCTGCTTCCTGATCGGAGCCTTCTCCATTTCCGGTCTTCCGCCGTTTAACGGCTTTGCTTCGAAATGGATGATCTATCAGGCAGCATGGGGCAAGGGCATTGAGACAAATAACTTCTTCTATGTCTTTGTGACGATCGTAGCAGTCGTCGTATCTGTCATGACTCTGGCTTCCTTTATCAAAGTGACCCAGGCGGTCTTCTTCGGACAGCCGTCAGAAAAATGCGTGAATGCGAAAGAAGTACCGCTCTCCATGCGGATCCCGATGTGGATCATGAGCGTGCTTTGTATCTTAGCCGGTATCTTCTATAACTTTGTAAATGCCAATCTGCTGACGCCGGCAACGAATGCGGTATTCAATGCAAGCAATTATATCGACAGGATGATGGGCGCAGGCTATGCAGAAGCAGCAGGCGTTACTGCAGCGACAGTTGAGCCAGCGAAGCTTAGCTACTGGGATCCGATCCTCTGGCTCATTCTTTTCGTGATCATCCTTGCAGCTGTCTGCATCGTGATCCTCACAGGAAAGAGGACCCGCGGAGAAGTTCTGGTCAACAAAACAGAAGCTGTGGATGGCAAATATGCTACTTTCTTCGGCGGAGAAAAAAGCGAACATTCCCATGTATCGGGAAGCGACCTCTTCTGGGGATTTAAAAAGAACTGGGGCGGCTACTTCAAGTTCATGCAGGGAATGCACTCCGGCGATGTGAACGATTATTCACTTTACACGGTGATCGCATCCGCAGTGATCATCATCGTAATATTTATATTCATACATTAGGAAAGGAGGGTTCGAGATGACAGTATTCATTCAGATCTTATTGATTTTATTTCACGTATTAGTATTTCCGGGCTTCCTTTTCGTGTTTGTCTGCGGATTATTATTAGCGGGAATCGACCGCAAGATCTTAGCAAGAATGCAAAAGAGAGTCGGTCCTCCTCTGCTCCAGCCGTTTTATGATTTCTTTAAGCTGATGGGCAAGGAGACGATCATTCCGGATGCTGCGAATAAAGCAGTCTACCGGATCGCGCCGATCGCAGGACTTGCGTCCCTGGTCGTAACGATGAATTTTATTCCGGTCTTCAGCTTCAGCGCCATGAGTTTTAGTGCGGATATCATCGTGATCATCTATCTGCTTACGATCCCTGCAGTTGCACTGATCGTCGGCGGAAGCGCTTCAGGCTCTCCGTTTGCCGGCGTCGGTATTTCCCGTGAGATGGTAACCATGATCAGCTATGAACTCCCGCTGATCCTGATCCTCCTGGCGGTTGCAAAGAAAGCCGGCGGCGCCGAGCTTTGTTTCTCACTTTCGGGAATCGTTGAGTGGCAGCAATCGACCTACCTGGGGATCGCTCACTGGAGCCTGATCCCGGCGGCACTTGCGATGCTTCTGGTCATTCCGGCAGAAGTCGGTACCCAGCCGTTTGATACGGCAGAGGCCGAGACAGAGATCTGCGAAGGTCCGCTGATCGAATACAGCGGCGCTCCGCTCGGAGTCTTTAAGCTGAACACCGCGATCAAGATGTTCATCATGACGAGTCTGTTCACCTGCCTCTTCCTGGGTGGGATCGATACAGGGATCGTTGCACTCAATGCTCTGATCCTGTTTGCGATCGATGCAGGACTTACGATCCTTTGCATGACTTTTATCCATGCGGTCACAGCAAGACTTAAGATCGAGCATTTATTTAAATTCTACTGGACGATCGTATCCGCGCTCGCACTGATCAGCCTGATCTTAGTGTGGATCGGATTGTAGGAGGTAATATGTTTAAGAAACTAATTGCAGCATCCACAGCGAAATCACCGTGGATCTATCATATCAATACCGGTTCCTGTAACGGCTGTGACATTGAACTCGTTGCAGTTCTGACTCCGCGCTATGATGCAGAACGTTTCGGCTTTAAGCTTGCAGGAACGCCGCGTCATGCGGATATCGTTGTCGTATCAGGGCCGATCACCAGCCAGTCCAAAGCACGCCTTCTGAGGACCTTAGAGCAGGTTCCGAAGCCGTTCTGTGTAGTCTCTTTAGGCTCCTGTCCGCGTTCCGGAAACGTCTTTAAGGGAAGCTACTCTGTCGAAGGACCTTTGGAAAAATATGTCCATGTTGATGTTTCTGTTGCAGGCTGTACGCCGAAACCGGAAGCCGTGATCGAAGGACTATATACTGCTGCGCAGATCCTGAAAGAAAAACGAAAAGCGATGGCAGGTAAGAAGGAGGTGGCTGAATCATGAAATTCCCGTTTGCGAAAGAAGCCGTTAAAAACCTCTTCTCCAAACCGAGCACAGAAAACTTTCCAAAGGTTGATGTTCCTGCAAAGAAAGGATATCGCGGCCGTTTAAGTTATGACCCGGATAAGTGCACGAACTGCGGTCTCTGCGTTCGTGTCTGCTCTCCTTCAGCGATCACAGTGGAAACAACAGTCAGCGAAGATGGCGATACCGAGTATATCACCAGAAGCTTTGATATGACCTCCTGCACCTTCTGTCAGACCTGCGAAGACTTCTGTGATACCGGAGCGATCCATTTAACAGAAGACTATCACATGGCAGTGACCGATCCGAAAGAACTGATCATTACAGGGACCAAGACCCGCCGGAAAGTTTATGATTATCCGGAAAAAGGAGAGGACTGCGTATACTGTACTCTGTGTATGAAAGTCTGCCCCAATGAGGCGATCACCGTTGACAGGGCAAACAAAGAATGGGAGATCGATACCGACAAATGTGTACAGTGCGGTATCTGTGTTTCCAAGTGTCCGAAGAAGTGCCTGACGATGTAAGTAAATACCGGGTAAATTCATACTGTGCTTAATAGCTTCTCAGTATTTTTTGACCTTTAAGCATTAATTGGGCTTATAGCGCATTTCATTAAAAAAAGTACCCAAAACTCCGGACCAAATAAGGTATAAAACAGGTCTTTTGGGCTTATAGAGAGTTTTACAGATTTACTGCCCAGGATTTTGGCTCAAAAACATGGGCAGTTTTTTCATAAAATGCGCTATAGGCCCAAATAGGTGTATTTTCGACCTATATTAGGGCAAAATAATGGGCAGAAATTTCACGAAACATTCTATAGGCCCAAACTGGATCCGCTATTATGCTTCCTTCACTAATTTCCCGCTGATATGTTCCGGAACCAGGGCAAACATGAAAGTTCCGGGACCGGACTCTCTGATCTCTCTGTCAATGTATTCCTCATCATCCGTGAACTTGTGGCTTAAACGCCTTGAGATCTTGTAAATCTTCTCTTTATCCTCAATGATCTCAATATGTCCGAAGACAATGACGCTCTTTATATTCAGCGCCCACTCGCCTTCATTTCGGAATCCTTTATCCATCACACAGTAAGAAGCCTTCGGATCCTGCATCATCGCGTCGATCTTATGGCCTTTCTTTCCGCTGTGGAAATAGAGCTTTCCATCCGCCTCATTGTAGTAATGGTTGAGAGGCATACCGTAAGGATATCCGCCGTCACCGATCAAAGACAGTACACCCCGAAGTTCCTCTTTTAAGATCCGGATGCATTCTTCCTTTGGTATTTGTTTTTTGATCCTGACCAGTTCCCGAAATTCCATACTGACTCTCCTTTACAACAGTTGTAATATGCTGCACAAATGAAGTGCCGCAGCATCGGAGCATTGATCCTACTCTATCGTTTCCAGAAGAAAACTCACCGGGCGAAAGCCGTCATTGCAGGAGATCATCGCCGATTTTTTGTTCTTCATCCAGCCCTCATAAAAATCTTCAGCGCCATGAGAAAGTGCCAGAACAAACGGTGAGATCGTATCCCACGCGCTGTCACAGAAACCTTCCGGCTTCTTCCAACCATCTGCTATAAAGACCTGGCCAAGCTTCATGCTGCATGCATGTTCCAAAGGGTTTTCATATTTCTCAATCAGATCCTGATAACAGGCCATTTTCATAACTGTGATTCGAACTTGTTTCATGAACGATCGTTCCTTCTTTTCAATTTGAGCTTTTCCACGGCACCTAAAGAAGCGGTGTCCATCTTTTACTGATTTTATACTACATTAGTTTACCACGAAACCAATAATAAACAAAAGCTCCCATCAGCGTATGACAGCCCGATGATTCCTATCAAAAACGAAACCCCGGATCTGGCGTCCGGGGTTTCGCTGTTCGAGGTTTATTATGCAAATGAAAGTTTTATTTCAGTTCCGGAAAAGCAAGTCTGCTTTCGGATATTTTGTCTTTATAACTCTCATTATACACCTTTTTAATTGTTTCAGCGCCTTCAGCCGCTTTCTTGTGGCCAAGGCCGATGTTTCTCATATGAAGTTCCTGTCCGTACGGAGCCCAGCGGCTCTTCTCAAGATCTTCCGGTTTGAAGGAAACTTTTACTTTTCCATCTTCTACTTCCACTGTTGCCTTAACATTGCACTGTGGACAGTAAGCGGTACCGTCCGGATTAACACGAAGCATGTTGCAATGACAGTAATCACAGATGCCTTCCATGCCGACATACGGTGCGTTCTTTCCGGTCTCTTTTTTAAGCTGAACTGCTTTTGCGACTGTCTCGCCCATCTGTCTCATACGCGGAGCAATACGCTCATCAAGAATGACAGCGCCTTTTGACGTTTGGAAATCAAAGTGAACGGAATCCACTACTCCATCATAAACACCAACCAGTTCCATCGTGATCATACGCATTGCGTTAGGGATGAAATCTGTCCAGTCTGTTCCGCCAATAGAGAAACATGCGCCGATCTTGCAGATATCTACCCCCTGGGTAACATGACGATAGTCACTGGATGCATGAAGCTTGTTCAGGAATCTGATCATGATTCCCGGAGGAAGCAGATTGTACGCAGGAGCAGAAACGATGATCGCATCTGCTGCACGCATCTGCTGCTCAATGAAGTAGAAATGATCCTGGTTAATTCCATGTACACAGCGGAAATCATAATCTCCTGCCACGTGTTTTGTCATACAGGTCTCACATCCGATACAGGATTTGATATGTGCATCCTGAAGATTTACGAAGCTGCAGTCCGCATCAGGATCAATGCTCTTCACACCTGCAAAAACATCCTGCATCATGATCTCTGTATTGCCGCCTTTACGGCCGCAACAAATACCAAATACTTTCATGTCTTGTTCTCCTTATAATGAAGCGGGGCGCTGCAGAGCCCCGCTTATTAATCAGCAAATAATTATTTCTCGCCCATCATTTCAGCAGCAGACTTGGTAAGTCCTTCTTCCGGAAGACCTGCTTCCACACGATATTTCTTATCGCGATTCAGGATCATCTGCGGATGGAATACTAACATAAGAATCATTCCGAGAAGTCCAAGAGCTGCAAGCACGATCCAAACAACGGTATAACCACCTGTTGCTGCGCTGATGCCGGCAACGATCAATGGTCCAAACGCACAGATCAGGTTTGCAACCGCATTGATCATAGTAAACGCAGACGGGAAGTCTTCTCTTCTCCAATACTGAGCTGCCGCAGAGACAGTGAAGTTGGAGGATGCGCCCATAAAGATCTGCAGGCATGCAAAACCAACAAAGAACAGCGGAAGGATGTGGAATACGCAAAGAATTCCACTGATCACCATCAGGATACAGGAAATGATCAGAGCGATTCTGGTACCGAATTTTGTATCGATCATACCCATGACCCAGCTTCCGATACAGCCAACTGCTGCAAAGATCAGCAGCGTGATCGTTCCTAAAGTAGTCGGGGCAACGCCGCCAATCACAAAACGGTCACCATAGGAGCCCAGGATCGGCATAACCTGTGTCATAACGCCGACAGAACCGATCAGCAGGATACCCTGTGGGATGACGATCATCCAGAAGCCCGGCGTACGGAGGATATTCTTTACCGTCCACACCGAGTTTTTCTTTGCTTCCTGCTGTGCAGCAAGCATCTGATGTGCCATCTCCGGAGTCATGCTCTTATCATTGTCCGGATATGCGCCGCACTGTTCCGGATACTCTTTGATAAAGATCACGCAGATCAGGATTCCGACTACGTCCATGATGAGCCACGGAAGCCAGCAAAGGAACTGATTGCCTCCGGTGGATCCCAGCATATTGCCGAAGATCGTAAGCGCAATACCATTAATAACAGGGAAGGCCAGGGTAGCGATACCCATGACAGTTCCCTTTCTTCTCGGGAACCACTGTCCTACGATCGTTGATACAACAAATGTTGCACCTACAACGCTGGTGAAAACAGCAAGTCCCCAGATGATCAGCCAAAGGGCCTCACTGAAATGGATCGTTGCCATACCAATGGCAAAAATACCTGCCAGTGAAAGCAGAACGATCGACGTTCCTTTCAGGTGACCGGAATTTGCGATCTTCTGTCCAACAATAAACTGTAAAATAATAGCAGCCAGGCTCGCAATCAGATAAACTGTCGAAACCAGAGTTCCGTTCCATGCGCTGCCATTCAGTGTTGGGTACAGATTCTGTCCAATGTTGTTAATAACACAGTACATGGCAAATGCCAGGAACTGATAAATACAGAGCATCGTACCACGAAAACCGAGTCCGATAGATTTTCTTTGTGCCATTTTAAACCTCTCCTTTTCTTTATTAATAAACCTCAAATGTTTACTTGAAAATTGTACTCTTCTTTCTTTTTTCAAACAATCATCAAAAAAAGGCGTTTCTGCATCGTTTTGGATGCAAAACACCTTTTTACAAATACTTTATTTTATTTGAAAATCCTATTATGAAAACCTGCCTTTACTTTTCCTGCCTCTGTATCTGAATCATTCGTTCTGCTATCGCTTTGAACTTGGGTTCCTTCCAGACAAGAAGCATGTCGGTTTTTTCTGCATTTGGAAGATGTATTGGGAATGTTACGATCTCATCCCTTGCTTCCTCCAGCAGTTCATCAAACAAAAGCCCGACTCCGATCTCGGTTTCTATTGCGATATTAATAGCACGAGGTCCGTTAAAAGACTTGATTTTCTTCGGAGCCTGTTTAAAGTGTTTCAGGTCTTTTTGAAAACGTTCTGCCGCCGCCCCGGAATAACTGTCACCAATCATCAGGATTGTTTCATCTTCCAGATCCTTCATTGAAATCTTTTTCTTTTTTGCGATCGGATGTGTTTTTGCAACTGCAGCTACCAGATGCAATGCTTCTTTGCATAAAACTGCTTTTGAATACGGGGTATTCGGATCGATATCAGAAGAGATCATGATCAACATATCAACCTGTCCGGACTCCAGCATGGAAACCATTTCCACCGGGGTTCCAAGGCGATACTCAAGGTTGAACCCCTCCGGATCATCCTGTAGCTGCCGGATGATCGGAACGACATAGCTCCTTACAAAGCGCATATCCTGGATGCCGATCACAAGAGAACGCTGCCCCATTGAATGAAGCTTCTCTGCCTGGAAAAGTGCTTTCTCATGGATCTCCATCATATCTGTCCAGGCATCAAACATTACATGACCCGCATCCGTCAGGCGAATATTTCTCTTATTACTGCGGTCGATCAGTTCAAACCCCATCTCCTTTTCCAGAGCCTTCAGTTGATTGCTCAAAACCTGATGAGAAATAAACAGCTTATCCGCAGCCTTTGTAAAACTTTCTTCTTTTGCAACTTCCAGGAAATACCGGATCTGAGTTGTCGTCATGCGACTTCTCCTTATATTCTTCCAATTGTAACGAACTGCTGCATTAAGATCCGCAGACCGATCGACGCAAGCAGGAAAAGAAGCAAAACAATATATCCGACCGTATCCCGCTTATGATAACGCAGCGGGTACATCTTCGTTCTGCCTTCACCTCCGGAATAGCAGCGGGATTCCATTGCCGTTGCAAGATCGGAAGCTCTGCGGAACGCAGAGATAAACAAGGGGATCATGATCGGGATCATACCTTTTGCCTTCACGATGATCCCGCCGGAATCAAAGTCCGCGCCTCTTGCAAGCTGGGCTTTGATGATCTTGTTGATCTCTTCCGAAAGGATCGGAATAAATCTGAGTGCGATACTCATCATCATGGCGATCTCGTGTCCCGGAAAATGAATTTTATTAAGAGGCTGCATGACCTTCTCCAGACCTGCAGTTAAGTTCGTCGGAGTCGTTGTGTAGGTCAGCATCGAAGAGCCCACAATAACGCAAACAAGCCGCACTGCAAAGAAAGCGGCACGCAGGATACCCTGCCTGCTCATATGGAAGATCCACCATCTCCAGATGATGTCTCCATCACTGAAAAACAGGTTGAAAAAGATTGCTATGATCACAAGGAACCAGACAAAGCGCAAGCCCTTCATGATATGTTTCAGCGGCACCTTGGACAGATAGATCAGAACAGCTAAAGCTGCAATGATAAATAGAAGACCAAAAATATTATTGATAATAAAGACTGCTGCGATGTAAACAACAACACCGCACAGCTTCACTCTCGGGTCCAACTTATTAATAATCGATGTGACCGGATAGAACTGTCCGATCGTAATATCTCTAAACATCCTTTTATATTTATAAAATCCGGCTACTTGTATTGGTGAATCCGGATACTCCCCTTCTTATTCTGCTTTCTGTCTCTGAAGGATGGCATCACATGCCTCCTGAACCGTGATCGCATCTTTGATCCCAAGGCTCTCCGTAAATGCCTGTACCTCCGGAACGCCAAGACCGATCGCCTCAAGCTCTTCCCGGTGGGAAAACACCTCATGGGTCGGACCATCTAAGATCACTTTGCTCTTATGCATGGCAATGACACGATCCGCATACTGAGCCACCTCTTCCATACTGTGCGAAACTAAAATGACCGTGGTCTCTTTCTCTCTCTGATACCGCTTCAGAAGATCCAGAACTTCCGTTTTCCCCTTCGGATCAAGACCGGCCGTCGGCTCGTCCAGAATCAGCACTTCCGGCTCCATGGCCAAAACACCCGCTATCGCGGCTCTTCTCTTCTGACCGCCGGAAAGATCAAACGGGGACTTTAAAATGGATTTTTCGGGCATATGGACTTCTTCTAATGCCTTTCTGGCTTTTTTCTCTGCCTCTTCCTGGGTAAATCCCTGATTCTTAGGACCGTAGCAGACATCTTTGAGAACTGTCTCATCAAACAGCTGGTATTCCGGATACTGAAAAACGAGTCCGACCCGGCATCTCAGATCACGGATCTTCTTTTTCTGTTCTTTGGTCTCTTTTCCTTCTGTAAAGATAACTTCTCCGTCATAGGAGACCGTTCCGCTTGTAGGCTTCAAGAGTCCGTTCAGCATCTGAATCAGAGTGGATTTTCCGGATCCCGTACTTCCGATGATCGCAGTCAATGAATTGCCGCCGATTTCTAGATTAACATCGTCAACAGCAATGACTTTTTCCACCGTATCCGGATTGTATATATAGTTAACATGATCTAGCTTGATAATCATTTATTTCGTTACTTTTCACCTGCAGTGATCTCACTGTCATTTTCTGATATCTGGCGCTTCGTGATCGCGTCTTTTAATTCTTCTTCTGTAGTGATCCCCATCGGAATATCCATTCCTTTATTACGCAGCGCTTTTGCAAGCTGACAGAGCTGCGGCAGTTTCAGTCCAAGCTCTTCGATCTCTTCTTCTCTTGAAAAGATCTCCCTCGGTGTCCCCTGCATACGGACTTGTCCATTATCCATGACAAAGATATAATCTGCCTCCAAGGCTTCTTCCATGTAATGCGTAATGGATATGATCGTAATTCCGTCATCTTTATTTAACTTCTTAACGGTATCCATGACTTCCTTACGGCCTCTCGGATCAAGCATTGCCGTAGACTCATCCAGAACAATACATTTCGGATTCATTGCCAGAACACCTGCCACCGCGACACGTTGCTTCTGTCCGCCTGAGAGCTTGTTTGGCGACACCTTGGCATATTCTCTCATATTGACTTCTTCCAACGCCTTATAGACCCCTTTTCGGATGTCCCGCGTCGAAGCGCCGATATTCTCAAGACCGAAGGCAACCTCTTCATCAACGATCGATCCGATGATCTGGTTATCCGGATTCTGGAACACCATTCCTACAGTCCGTCTTATGTCCCAAAGCTTTTCCTCATCTTTGGTATCCATTCCATCGATCCAAAGAGTTCCTTCGGTCGGAGTGATCAGCGCGTTCAGGTGCTTTGCAAAGGTGGATTTTCCGGAGCCGTTTCTTCCGAGGATACAAATGAACTGACCGGGTCGAACCTCCAGCGACACTCCGTCAAGAGCTTTTGCCGCTTCTTTTTTCTTCTCCAGCAGTTCTTTATTTTCCTGGGAATCAGGATCCTCAAAAACCGGGTAGCTATATGAAATTTTCTCCGATTTGATAATTTCCATCAATTCTTCCTTTGCTTACAACAGCATCCTGCTCAGGGAAATAAACTCTAGTCCAGACGGACCGTCGCCACGATAAGAATTGCAATCACCAAAAGGACAGCAATTCGAAGAAATGCTGCTTTCCTTCCGTCCTTCTTTGCGACATATACCCGGTAAGCTGTATAACCGGCAGAAAAAGCCCAAAGAACAAAACCCGGAATTATGAGAAGCGGCATTTTCAGAATCTTGGATAGCAGCAATAAAGCTGCACTGGAAAACGCAGTCAGGATCCCAATCAGTTCGTCTATCCCCCTCCGTTTGGCAAAAGCTTTATCTGCTTCCTCCTCGGCTTTCAATTCTTCAGGAGTCTTCTTCTCTACTGCCTGCTGCTCTATCTGGGAAAGCGATTTTATTTTTGTTTGTTCCTGTCCCTGCTCCGAATCATACGGAAAAAAACTTTTACAGAATCTGCAGCGATATCCGTCTTCTTCCGATAATAAGCTGCTTCCGCAATACGGACATTTGGTTCTAATTGTATCTGACATGATATTGCTCCTGTCTTTTGTATTATACAGTGATGTATTTTATCAG
>JAFWLM010000067.1 GCA_017511045.1 Lachnospiraceae bacterium
CTACGTATTGTAGGCATCAAAGAATCACCGATTTGAATCATTAATTCCTGTAATGCAGACTTCAAAATGGTGATCTGCCCGGACAGATTATCCTGCATGGTTTCCGCCATCTTCTGTGCGGAACCGTCACAGTTATCAATCGCTCCAGTCAGCTTCTCAAAGTCCTGATCGGAAGAATTGATAATGGCAAGCCATCCTGCCATGGAGTTCTTTCCGAAGATCGCAGAAGCGGCGGCCGCCTGCTCTGTTTCCGACAGAGCGCCCATCTTCTCTCTCAGGGAGATCATGGTATCGCGCAGATTGATGGACCCGTCCGCATTCTTTACAAGAGCGATGCTGTACTTGTCCATGTACGTCTGCATGTCCTTGCTTGGTTTTGCAAGATTCGTCAGACCAGTTCTCAGCGCCGTGCCGGATTGTGTTGCCTTGATTCCGGCATTTGCCATGAGACCAAGTGCGAGTGATGTATCTTCCGCAGAGATACCCAACGCTCCAGCAACCGGCGCAGCGTACTTGAACGATTCACCCAGCATGGATACATTCGTATTCGCGTTGCTGGAAGCCGCCGCAAGCACATCAGCGAAATGACCGGAATCTTCTGCGCTCATCCCGAATGCGGTAAGGGCATCCGTAACGATATCGGAAGTTGTGGCGAGGTCTTCGCCAGACGCCGCCGCAAGGTTCATGATACCTTCAATGCCATCCAGCATATCGCCGGTTTTCCAGCCAGCCATTGCCATATACTCAAAGGCCTGACCTGCTTCTGTTGCGGAGAACTTGGTCTTTGCGCCCATCTCACGGGCTTTCTCCCGTAAGGCATCAAATTCCTTACCAGTCGCACCAGAGATCGCTGAGACCTTGGACATCTGCGCATCGAAGTCCGCAGTGGTCTTAACTGCGGCAGTCCCAATTGCGGCAATCGGCATCGTGACATTCCGGGTAAGGCTGGAACCAACGGAAGACATCTTATTACCGACATTCTCCAGCGTTTTACCGACTTCCCCGATCTTAGTTAGCGCGGTGTTGGAGTCGGCTGCCTGCTTTGCGAGCTTCTGAAGTTCCTGCTCGGTTTCAATGATCTCTCGCTGAAGCGCATCATACTTGTCCTTACCGAGATCGCCGGATTCCATCTGCGCCTTCGCCTGTTCCTGAGCGGCTTTCAATGTGTCCAGTTTCTCCTTCGTAGCGCTGATAGAATCTTTCAGAAGACCCTGCTTCTGATTCAGAAGTTCTGTGTGTGAAGGATCAAGCTTCAGGAGGCGCTCCACATCCTTCAGCTGGCTCTGTGTGGATTTGATCGTTGTATTGACGGATTTCAGGGCTTTCTCAAGACCTGTCACATCACCGCCGATCTCAACGGTAATACCTTTAATACGACTCCCTGCCATGGGTGTGGTCCTCCTTTCTGTCAAATGAAAAACACCTCAGATTTCTCCAAGGTGTGATGACAATGCCAATTAATCTCTTCCTCGACAAACTGGAATTTGTACATATACTTAGTCTTCAATTACGTTAGTGCTCTTCTTCAGTTGATTGGATAATTTCTCAAAGAAAATGATATAGAATTCAAGCCGCGATCTCCACATTTCATTGGCTGTTTCGGTTCCAAACGGAACCTCTCGTAATTCACGCAATTTGGAAAGACGTTTTGTGATATATTCTGTTTTTTCCATGTAACTCATTTCCAGGAATTTATCATTAGTCAATGTCTCGTGGATGCGATAGGCATCAAAACGATCAATGTTGTCTGCATCACGGACCGAAAGTGCAAACGGTGTATTCTCTCCAGGAAAGTCAGCCTTTTTATCAACATGAATAGCAATGCCATAGCAGATATCATTGATGCGATCTGCCGGAATCCCTAAATCCTGAAGAAAAGGACGAGATATGTGAGCCGAGCGTCTGCCATGTTCCTTCCAGCCTTCTTCTTTGAAGTCTTCACAATAGGCAATATCATGAAGAAGACAGGCGATGACCATTTCTGTTTCATCAAAACCTTCTTTTAAAGCAATCTCATGTCCGATGTTTGCTACACGGTAAGTATGCTCCAGTCTATATGCCTTAGCTTCGGGATGTTCATTCAGATATATGGCTTTATCGAATTTCTGTTTCAGAAACTCTTCTGTTTTCTTTATCAATTCATAATCAAGCATCATCCACCTCCATAAACTCCGAATAATAGACATCACTTCAAACTGGAATTTACCAGCGTTTCATATTTTTCTCAAATTTGCATATGTATGATTGTTTCAGTTCTTCTGCCGATATTCCGTAGCAAAGTAAAACATCATTGTAGTACATAAGCACATCAGCCATTTCCTCAATGAGATGCGCTCTCAGTTCCTTGTCCTGACTTGCGGCATCTCCGCCATGTTTCTTTATAATATCAATCACTTCACCGACCTCTCCGATCATCCACAGCAACTGATCCTTACCGTGGTCGGGATTAACCGGCTTCCATTTTTCTTTGTACTGTTCCTGCAGAGCCCTCTGCATTTCCAGCATCTCATTAATGCTAAAATCCACCATCTTTATATCTCCCAAATCCATGGCTTTCTATTCAAAACTCCAGAACCCTGTTCCGGTTTCCGGATCGTGTTTTCTTCTGATCACACCACCGATTACCGGTCTTAGTTCTATCTCCGCTGTATAAAGGACTGTCAAAGCCTTCATATGTCCGGCTGCGATTTTATGTTCCGATTCTGTTTTATATGAGAATACTGCATGTGTGTGATGGAAAAGCTGATCATGATCAGTAATGATATTTCCTGTGATATTAATTAACTCCAGCATGCCGTCGAGTATTTCTGTTTCAAATGTCCCTTTCTCATGAATGAATGTCTGTATCTCTGCATGACTGCATCCGCCGATTCCTGTAAAGACAGCCGACTGTATTCCCTCTTTGCAGCAAACCTGAAGAAGTTCCGTAATGATTTCTTCCCCTTT
Source organism: Lachnospiraceae bacterium (assembly GCA_017511045.1). Taxonomy (GTDB): domain Bacteria; phylum Bacillota; class Clostridia; order Lachnospirales; family Lachnospiraceae; genus RGIG5612. The sequence goes on from JAFWLM010000067.1 coordinate 2,947, forward strand.
ATCGATCCTGACGTAGCATATATCATTCATTCTCCGGTAATCCATGCTTAATTTTCTCCCAATAACAGCTTAATTGATCGGCTTTGTTTTGTATTTATCTACAAGATAAACTCGAATTTGTCGCTTTTCCAGTCAAAGAAAACGCAGTGTTTTTTATCATTGAGTCCGGTACTCAGACAAGAATATACCCTCTGAATCCGCGCACAGAATAGTAGGAATCCGCGCCGTTGTGAAAAGTGAACACGGTATCATAGCGGCGTTCGCAGAACAGCGCGCCGCCCTTACTGCGGATATCATCTGGTGTAGCGA
>JAFWLM010000068.1 GCA_017511045.1 Lachnospiraceae bacterium
AAGCTCGCGCAGTCCATCGAGGACGCGGAGGGGCAGGAGAGGCATGAGATACGCTGCCCGATCTGCGGGTTCCTCAAGGCCTATGTCTTCGGCCCGAAGAAGGGAATCGTGAGGATGAAGTGCAGCAAGTGCAGCTACGACGGACCGATGAACCTGGCATACTTCCGCAGGATCAAACGGGAGCAGGAGAAGCTGAAATTTGAACCGGAGCGTTACGGTCCGGACAAATAAAAACTGAATATGGAACAACGATAATACGAATTCAAATCGTGCAAGCGGAGCAGGATCCCCGATGAGGGGACTGAAAATCTTCCAGGCGCCGTACGAAGCCGGATTTTGGGACGAACATCCCAATCCGACCTGCGGCGCTTTTTCATTGCACGGTTTTTCCTGCTTCGTACGGGTACCTGAAGTCCTTTTCCGCATTGCGCGGGAAAGGACAGGAAATGAACAAGATCTTTTTAGTAATGAAGGACCCGGAAGCAGGGCCGTCAGAGGACAACTGGACCACCATGACCATGAGGGAATTCCTCCAGTTCAAAGAAACGGAGGAAGGGCAGAGAAGGAAGGATAACTTCGCAAGGTTCGACGCGATCGGCGTGGAAGATGACATCCTCTTTGTCGAATGCGGCCCGGAAAAGGTGCGGGAGATCAAAAGGGAGAGGAACCACTCGGATTATCTCCGGAGGATGGAAGAGGAGAGCGGATACAGGACCGTGTCACTGGACGCGCCGGTCCACACCGGGGACGCGGGCCATGTGATGACACTGCATGATCTGGTCGCGGATGAGAATGTGGATACGGTGGAGGAGGCCATGACGCAGGTCTGCCTGGCGGAACTGCCGGGAGCGCTGGACACACTGACCACAGTGGAGAGGGAACTCGTGAGCGCATTCTACCTGAGTGAGGTGGAGATATCGGAAAGAAGGTTCGCCCAGGTGCACGGCATGACCAGGTTCGCCGTGAGGGAGTGCCACAGAACAGCTATGGGCAAATTGAGGTGGTATTTCCGGAAGAAAAAACTGCTCTGACAGCCCGGAGGGAGGGGAGGCGGGCGGGACTGACGAACAGAATCGACAGTCCGGGTAATTATACCAATAAGTTATTGAAAAACGGGAACAGATGGGATATATTGTTCCAGCGAGGGCGAGAAAGCCATGTAATCCGCGATACTAGGGTCCAACGACCAGAGTCCGCGATTTGGCCAGTCCCTCAGGGTGATCATGCAGGTCTGCAAGGGAAGCCCGTGTTAAGTGGATTTGTATGGTTTCCCCCTATCATGGTGCAGCGCACCGCTCCATGTGTACCTATCCAGGAGCATGGTCTGAGTTGGCGGTGCAGCACCAAAAAAAGAAGGAGTCCTGGGGTATTCGCCTTTGTGCGTCAGGCCCGAACCGCATACTGGATTTCCGGATGGGGATGATTCCTTCTTTTTTTGTGCTTTTTTTGATAAAAAAAAGAAAAACAAGGTGACGAATACAATCGACACTTCGGTCTGCCCCCATTGCACTCCCCGCCATCTATGTTAGAATAAAACTGCAGAGGGCAGGAAAAGATGGAAGATGGATACACGAAAGAAGAACTGAGTGAAATTGCTGAGAAACTGATCGAAATAATCAGGGAATACAGGAATCAGACACGTATCACTACATGGGACCTGCTGGAAGAGGCAGGTTACGATGTATGGGAGATGGATGATCTGGATCTTATCGACATCCATTATACGCTGGAAGAGGCAGCGCGGAAGAACCATATCATCCTGGACAGTTCTGCCCATGACGGCATGAAGGAAGGAATGCCTTTCCATCTGGATTTCGTGGTCAGAAAACAGAAACCGTCAGAATAAAAAAGGAAGCCCAGAAAATGTTATTAAATGAAACAGAAAGAAAAAAAATAAACAGATGGCTTCAAAGCGTTCCTCCTGAAGGCGAGGTAGTTCCTGTCGTACATTATCTGTTTGTCGGTGACGGCACAGAAACCGTAGACGATATCCGATACGTACTCTCGTTCGCGGACAGGTGGTACAGTTTGAACGGGTATCATATTGTAGATAATTATGATGAACTGAAGCAGATCTTCGATAAGTGGGCAGTGCAACGGGCAAAAGAACTCGCCAAAGAGCAATTTGCCGGACGCACTGATAAAGCTGGCGTGGATTATTTTGAAGGACACCTGAGTTCCGTGGCAACGCTTGCTGAAACAGATGAAGAAAAAGCAACCGCTTATCTGCACGATATTCTCGAAGACACAGATTATCCGGAGGACAGACTCCGTGAAGACTTTGGAGACAGGATCGTGGACGCGATCCTTATGGTCACCCATAAAGAACATCTGGATGAAGAAGAGTATTTGGACTATATCCGGAAACTGAAAGCTTCTGGCAATAAGCTGGCCATCGCGGTCAAGATCGCAGACCTTACTAATAACAGCGATTATACCCGGCTTGGCGCATCCAGGCCGGAGGAACTTTCTGAAAAAGACAGGAAAAGATGGGAAAAGTACAGGAAGTCCCTGGAGATCCTGCAAAATGAAAGCAATAAGGAGGTGTAAGTAATGAAACCACAGGACATTCATTTTTACAGCGGAGGCGGTTCCAGCCTCAGCGGAAGGATCGATGAAGAAGGCTGCCTGCATTTGGATTCGGAAGTCTGGGGCGGAGACTATGACAGCGAAAAACACTATAAATTCTCCAAAGAGGAAACAGATAAGCTCTTTTCCCTTATATCCCTGGAGGACTTCATTGCTTTGTGTCAGGAACAGCATGTGCGCGGGATGGAACGGTTTCTGGACTCCAACCGGATCAGCTATGGCACGATTACCATTTGAGTAGAATCAGGAACGGGGTATCTGGATTACATAATCTTCTCTCCCGGCGATATATTTTCCGTAATCGATCCGGATGGGATCGAGATGCTGAGATGTTTCCACGTCAAGGGCATGCCCTGGGTGCTGTGCCGAAAGGAACCAGACCATGGCAGACACATACCCGAGCTTCAGACTTTTGCTGATCCCGAAAAAACGGCCGGGAAAAAGTTCCGTCGGCTTCTGGCCGTTCAGACAGATAAATCCTTCGTCTTCTGCCTGTTTCAGAAAGAGTACCGACAGGTCTTTGTCTTCACAGGCAAGCCACACATGGGATTCCGTTTCCAATAGTTTTTTTAATGAACACATAAAAAAGCTCCTCCTTGTGATTAATTGCCGAAAGAGGAGTGAAAGAAAACAGCCCTATCGTTCCGACAGGGCTGAGGATCATCTTCAGGACCTATCGGTCAAGCTTTAGCACCTTGCCTTGGGCAGGTTGCTGTGCGGTCAAAGGGCTTGTCCCTCGCGCACTCTCTATAGGCATTTACTACTATATCGAATAGCCACAGGTCAGTCAATAGGACACACAAGAACTGATGATTATATTCGACAGCTTAGTACTGGTCGCTTTTTTTCCGACTTTCTGTGTTATAATTAATCCGTATTTGTGCACCATTCCGTAAGGAGAAAAAACATGAAATATAAAGAAACTTATGGGAAGCCGCTTATGAAGGGAAGGGTCTTCTTTCGTATAACTCTTGATGATGACGATGATTACGAAGACGATGAAGATGAAGAACTCGAAAAAGAAGAGGAAAACGATAAGAAAAACAAAAAATCCCGAAGGTGGCATTTTTTTTAAATGGATAAAGGGAAAAAGAAGGAATGCCATTTCAGATAATCAGAAACGATATAACGAAGGTGAAAGCAGATGCGATCGTTAACACTGCCAATCCGAAACCGGTATACGGGCAAGGGACAGACAGTGCGATCTATAATGCTGCCGGCGCGGAAGAGCTTCTTGCAGAACGTAAGAAGATAGGCGACATAGCGCGCGGTGACGCGAAAGCAACACCGGCGTTCAAACTGGACGCAAAATATATCATCCATACGGTCGGACCGCAGTGGGTAGACGGAAAAAGTGGCGAACTGGATGTGCTTAGGAGCTGCTATGCGAAGTCGCTGAGTCTTGCAAATGAACTTAGATGCAAAAGCATTGCATTCCCGCTGATAGCTGCCGGGACTTACGGTTTCCCGAAAGATGAAGCCCTCAGTGCTGCAATGAGCGAGATATCAGGTTTCCTGATGAAAAATGATTCCGATATGGAGATCACACTGGTAGTATATGATCCGAAATCCTTCCGGCTCTCACGGAACCTGTTCATGGAGATTGCTTCCTACATAGATGATGAGGATGTAAAGCAGGCCCATATACACGACTATCATATCAGCCTTCCGGAAAATGAAAGGTTCCTGTATAACAGGGCAAGACGCAATTCTTACCTGCCGGAAGAAGAAACTGAAGAAGCCGCCAGTGAATCTTCAACAGAACAAGAGATAAAACCATTTGCCCCGACCAGCGAATTCATTTTCCGTGACAGATTCTTGGATCTGATACAGAAAAAAGGAATCGAAGATAATGTGAGTGTTTACGGAGGAGCAAATGTCTCCAAAGGTGCTTTTTCAAAGATCATGTGCGGAGATACCAAAACACCGAAGAAAGATGCTGTCATGGGCTTCTGCATCAGCCTCAAGCTGGACAAAAAAGAAGCCGACGACCTTATGGCAAGTGCAGGCTGGGCGTTCAATCCATATGATAAACGTGACCAGCTGATCGCAGAACTCATAGGGGCAGGAAAGGATATATATGACGTCAACCTGGCATTGTTTGCTGCCCATTTTGACTGCCTTGGGAAATTCGACTGACATTGTTCCATAAAATGTCTCCCAGCGGGAGACCAGACCTCATTTGAAATGTTTTAGACTGTGCGCAGAACAGAAAAAGTTATTTCAAATGAGGTTTTTTAAAAGGAGGAAATGATATGTACGGAGCAATTTTAGGAGATATTATTGGAAGCAGATTTGAGTTTGACCGTGGAGGCAAAACAAAGGAATTTGATCTTTTTACAGAAGAAAGCTGCTGGACGGACGACACAGCAATGACAGTTGCGGTCGCGGATGCACTGCTTAAGGAAGGACCGGATGCAACTGTGGAGAAAATCGAGGGGCATGTCAGGCATTCCCTGCGTAAATGGGCCCGGAAATACCCTGATGCCGGATACGGCGGAAGGTTTTATCACTGGCTGCATACCAGAGGGGCAGGACCATATAACAGCTATGGCAATGGGTCAGCCATGAGAGTCAGTGCCGCTGGCTGGCTGTATGATTCCTTAGAAAGGACAAGGGAAGTGGCCAGAGCTACTGCAGCAGTGACACATAACCATCCGGAAGGAATCAAAGGAGCGGAGTGTACCGCTGCGGTCATTTATATGGGACGGACCGGCTCCACTAAGGATGAGATCCGGGAGTATGTCAGCAAGGAGTTCGGTTATGATCTAAGCGAGTCTCTCGATGAACTGAGAGAACGGCATGAACATGTTGAGTCCTGCCAGGATTCCATGCCGAAAGCACTTGTCTCATTCTTTGAGGGAGAGAGCTTTGAGGATGTCGTAAGAAACGCAGTTTCCCTTGGTGGTGACACTGATACGCTCGGGGCAATAGCCGGTGCAATGGCTGAAGGATTATACGGTATCCCGATCTATCTGGAGATGGAATGCCAGGACCGCATTCCGGAGGACATGAGGGAAGTACTTGAGAGATTCACTGAAGTCGTCAGGAAAGATCTCAAGCAGGAGAACCCTGCACTGGCCGACAACGTGTTCATAGAAAAAGCGATCGAGCTTTTCAACTATATGCAGAACAGGGAAAGTTTGTCAACGGTATTGACAGTCCTTCAGAAAAGGATCATGGATGATGGCGAATGCCTTGTGGGGTTCGATATCGTCGAAGGCGATATGGGCAGCAAGGTGCTGAGCCAGAAGATCGGTGAAACATTCCGGCTAGAAGAAGATGTCAGGCTGAGGGTAAAAAAACTGACCGATCAGAACGGGGAACATCCGGTCTACTATATGCTGACAGGAAACAGCCAGGAGGCCGGCGCTCCTGTCATACTGAACCTGGGGATCAAAAACATGCTGCAGATGACCCTGGATGATGAGAGCGTGGAAGAGCTGGTGATCAATCCGTTCGGAATGTATCTCCGATTGACGAAAGACATCATCAGAATCATACTTAACACAGACAACGACCAGAACGAGGAAGGAGTAGAATAAATGGAAAGGAAAAGTGAAATGGCTAAAATTGTTCAGACAGCGGGGAGAGATGCCCTTGGTGATTTCGCACCGGAGTTTGCGCACTTTAATGATGATATCCTTTTTGGAGAAAACTGGAACAATGAGGATCTGGACCTGAAAACAAGAAGCCTGATTACAGTAGTTGCATTGATGTCCCAAGGGATAACAGACAGCTCATTAAAATATCATATAATGAATGCTAAGAATCATGGCGTAACACAGAAAGAAATGGCTGCAGCAATAACCCATGTAGCATTTTATGCCGGATGGCCAAAGGCATGGGCAGTATTTAATCTCGCAAAGGATGTTTATGAAGACAAGGGTCCTGAAATCGACTGGACGCTGGGAATAGAACAGGTTTTATTACAGCTTAAATATTTATTTGCCGCCGTGCTGTCCGGATCGGTATACTGGGTTGAAAGAAACAGCACAGTTGGAGAAAAAAATCTTGATATTTTTGAAAAAGGAGACACCCGGAGGGTTGGCTCGATCTGGCCTAAAACCACATATCAATCAATGGATCTAATCTTTACGACAGATATGGTCAAAAAGATAGAAAAGAGAGTGAAACTCCCGGAAGATCATGATGTCAAGAAAGGCCGTTATCCCGGAGAACGGTTATATAAAAAGGTTTCACTGGAAAAGGTACTGGAAATAATAACTGTTATCGCAGGCAAATAATCATATCATACTGAGAAATGATTATTTGAGTTTTTCTATTGCGTTAGCAAAGGAGTCTAAAAAATCTACTTTTTTTAATCCTGGCCTAGCATAATGTGGAATCACTTCATACTGAATTGTCCCTTTGAACAGATTCACAGCCTTTTTAAGAACCTTTTCGGCGTCTTTTCCAATAACGATTATTTTAAGATTTTTGCCTAACAATGATAGTTCGTGAATAAGGAGACTAAGTTGTTTTTCTTCAATCTCTGGGTTTTTTTTAAGATACTGAATAACTTTACTGGATTTGGTCTCTTTAACTTTTAATGCGTCTGACATGTAGGCATATTCAAAAGGTGTGTTTTTTGTTGCTTCCATAAGCCAGCCATCCCGGCCGCCCCGGTGCTTGCAGTGAAAACCGCCACATGCAGGTGGTTTGTCGTCCTCATTATTGTCAACGACAGAGGCATTTAAACCAAGAATGACATGATCTGTTTTTAAAAGCGGGATAATCTTGGGGTCGGTAAACATATCTTTATCATTAATGTTATTCTCATTCCACGTTGCCCAGCTGATATAGTTGGCATAATAAATATCAAATTCATTATTAGTAGCAAATTCAATTATTCGGTCAAACTGGCTCTTTTTCATTTTTCTCTCCTATAAATTAATATTTAATTGTGTAGCCCAAATCTATATCAAACTGATAAGCAAACTTATCAAGATCACAAAAATCAATACCTTTCCCCTTAAGCTTTTGCTCCTTATAAAATGTCTTGCATGCTTCCAAATAATCCAGATACTTCTCAGCACAGGCAGCGGATTTTGTGTTTGGCTTGATTAAATCACTATACTCTATATGTGTGCCTTTTACTGTTGACATTATTACCCTGTATGCGCGCTGGTCTATGATTGGGAACACATCAGGATAGAAAAAATGAAGAATCGTGCTTGCCATTGGCAACCGGATCCCCTGGCAGACAAGCATTTGCTCAATAAGAGTAGAGGTTTCCGATCTGTATTCTTTTAAAACAGAATTCAAGTTAAAACCTTCTTTTTTGCCAAACGCTATTATAGCGGGAAGTATGGATTCAGTTGTAAAAACCTGGCGGTTAACCTTCCATAAAACGATCTGATTAATGATGTCTTTCAGTTCCTGCATCTGTTTTCTCGTTAGTTTGTTTGTGTTCTGCTGTTTGTCATTTATGAATGGCTTTATCCGTTCTTTAATTATATCGGCGCCATTTTTCAAGGATTCTTTTGATTCCCATCTTGAAAGAGTTTCGTCCGCTGATGTTTTATTTAGCTTTTCAAGCTCGGCACGGAGGCTTTTATAATATTTTTTAAGGTCTTTGTTTTTGCTCATTTATTATCTCCTTACTCGGCAACCCTTGCCAGTTCTTCCCACACCTTGACCATTGCAAAGGTATCAAGCTCGCAGTATTTCAGCAGATTGCGGCGTGTCTTTTCACGTTCTTCAGGATCCATGAACTGGATCTTTGGGAAAATGTTCATTGCTTCGCTGCCATTATGTATGTCTTCCAGGTTATGGTAATCAAGAGCCGGGTCATCCGGGAATATCGCCGGGAGGACGCTTTTGATGGAGAAAGAGCCTCCCATTTCCCTGTTGTAGTAATAACCGCTTTGGAACGGGACAAGAAGATCGATGATATTGTCCCTGATGTTCAGCAGATGATTTGCCAGGTCAGGGAAAGCTTCCGCCAGTTCTCTGATCCGTGTGCATTCAAATTGTTTATTATAAGCGGTTACACAGACATTCATAGGAATATCCCTGCACAGTTGCTCTGCAAGAGCCTTCCTGGGATCCGGTCCGGATTCGGCCAGGAACTCTTTATGCTTCAGTTCCCCGCCTTCTTCTTCAATATAGTGGAGGGAATACTGGAACGTGATCTGCTGGTATGGCTTTGTCCCGATATAGACAGGGATCACAGGCATCATGGTCTCAAAGTCAAGGAAATAAAGAGGGTAGGTAAGGGTATCCAGGAACTCCCGGATAGCTTCCTTGTCAACATAAGTCCCTTTATCATTCAGGTAATAATCCATCTGCCTGAGACGCTGCTGGTTAGTCATTTTCGGATCGCAGATCAGGTCTTCGTAGGTCACCATCCCTTTCCGGTAATACTCAATCTTTTTCTTGAACTGCAGGCGGTACAGGTCAAAAACAGAAGGGGATGGTACATCCTTTGCACAGTAATTCCAGAAAGCACATTTATATGGATCGTTGCAGCTTGGGGACAGGTCGATATTCGGTTCATCCGGATCATTCAGGATCTTTTCCGCGATCGCCAGGTTATATTCGATCCTTCCGGTCTCGTTTGCCACTTCTTCAGAGACATCCGTGATCCTGAACAGTTCATCCAGTTTCAGAGTCCCGTCGAAAATGTATTCGTTATTTAATACGACCAGATAGGTGCCTGTAACATTCACCCCACAGTGCTCCAATACATATTTCTGGTAAGCGACATCAGCATGATAGATAGGTTTATCATCTTTCGTAGAACTCTTTACCTCATAGATCGCCCAGCCGTCGCCCTCTTTTTTCAGGATATCGACCGCACAGTATAAGCCGTTATAGTCAAAAGAGGCCTCGCAGATGATAGGAGTTCCTTTTGCCATCTCCTTCTGTGTGTTCAGGATCATCTGCGAAAGATCGATCCGGTCATTGTTATAAGCGGTCACTTCCACGAAGTCGCCGAACAGTCCCATGGCAAGGTCGCCGACTTCGTTGCCTGCATCCATCCTTGCCTGTGTTCCTTCATCGATCACAAGTTCTTCCGGCTTGTATTTGCGCATCCATGCGATCTTCGGGCACTGCCAGAGACCGCAGTATTTTGATTTGGACAGATTGACCATGAATCCATCTCCTTTATGAAATCTCTTTTTATTAAAGTAACAGACCACATTAAGATATGCAAGAAAGTGTACCGAAAATGGGACATGCGGAATGTTATACTGCTGTCATCATTAAATCTCATTTAGTTATTCTTATACTCCTTTTATAAAACCCTGTCTTGAGCATGCCTCCGGCAGGGTTTTATATTTCCTGATTTAGCAGAGAAATCCATGTGCCAAATATGGGACATGCCGGTTTGTAAAATGCAAACAAAAAAAGATAAAACGTAAGGAGGCAAATATGAGTACATTTGACAAAATCATTGGGTATGAAACTATCAAATCAGAACTTCTCCAGATCTGTGACATGATCCACAACAGGAAGATCTATGATGATCTTGGAGCAAAACTTCCACAGGGAATCCTACTTTATGGAGATCCCGGTCTTGGGAAAACACTGATGGCAAAGTGTTTTATTGAAGAGAGCGGGCTCCAGGCATTTACCGTCCGGAGGAATAAAGGCAGTGATGATTTCATCGGGGATATCACAGACACTTTTGCAAAAGCCAAGGAGCATGCGCCATCCATCGTTTTTCTGGACGACATGGACAAATTTGCAAACGAAGATGACAACCATAAAAATGCAGAGGAATATGTTGCAGTACAGTCCGGGATCGATGAAGTCAAGAATTGTGACGTTTTTGTGATCGCTACCGTCAATGAAAAATGGAACCTTCCGGATTCACTGACACGTGCGGGACGGTTTGACAGAAAAATTGAGCTTAGTTGCCCAACAGGAAAAGATGCTGCTGCCATCATTACACATTACCTGACAAATAAGAAAGTGTCAGGTTCAGTCAACATGGAAGACCTGACTAAAATGATCAGCTACAGTTCCTGTGCAGAACTGGAAACGATCCTGAACGAGGCAGCGATCAAAGCCGCATATGCAAGAAAAGAGGCCGTGGAAATGGTGGACCTTGTACAGGCCGTTTTGGGAATGCAGTATGATTGCCCGGATAATTACACAAAGACATCAGCAGAAAAGTTGAAAAAAACAGCATTGCACGAAGCGGGACATCTTGTAGTAAGTGAGGTGCTTGCATCCGGAAGCGTAGGCCTTGCCTCTCTCCGCACGACCGGAAGGGATAAAACAGGAGGTTTTATCCACAGGTGCAAAGAGCTTTCCAGAGATTCAGACCATGTTTTAGTCTGTCTTGCCGGAAAGGCCGCGGTTGAGCTTAATTATGCGGAAGAATGTGCGGATGGCTGTGAAAGCGATATCAACCGCGCTATCAGATATATCAGACATGATTTATCTGTTTCCGCGTCACGCGGTTTCGGCTTAGCCGATGTTGCTGTAAGGTTTGACGATATTTCTGAAGTCATGAATTCCCGTAGTGAAGCTGTGGTACAGGCAGAACTTGAGAGATGTATTATGAAAACAAAAGACATACTTCTCAAAAACCGTGCGTTCCTGGAAAAAACAACTGAAGCACTGATGGAGAAAGAGACACTGCTGTATTCGGATATCTGCAAAATAAAGAAAGATGTGGATATTATCTATATGCAGTATTAAAGAGTAAATGTACCAAAAACGGTACAGTGCCTTGTTTATTATTACAAACGTAATAAGTATATTGTATAATGACAACAAAGCCGGAGGTACCAAATATGTACGAGCAAATAAGAAAACAGTTAAACAAAAAACAGGATGGATTGTATTCGGAGAATATGCTGAACAAAAGCCTGGATGACCTTGGCATCCTCAGAGACCATATGAGAAATCTAGGCAGCGTAGACCTTGCGTCATTTATTGGCGCGGTTGCCTCTACCTTGGTTGATCTGATCTTAACTGCCTGTGAACTTGCAACAAACCTGATCTGCTGGGATTACGCCTCTCCGGATGGAACCAATCCGTTTTCTTCATTAAAAGATCTTGCCAGCATAAAAAAAGGATGTGGCTTGGATGTTCCTGTCATGGCCAGGGTTTATGCAAAAGGTCTTATGGATATTAAAAAACTCTGTAATAACAGTGAAGTGATCGATCCGGAATGGATCGCCGACTTGTTCCAGATAGCGGAAGGGTTTCTGAAAGAAATGTTCCCGTTAGCCGGAGAGAGCGCCGATCTCGTTTCAAGAGCAATCAAGATCTTTGCTTCCTTTGGCAAGATGTTCCGTGAAACTGATTTCAGAGATGTGCCGCCTCACAGACTGGGGTTTATCGTTCTCCCGAAGAGGGAAGAGGAATATACCGACGAAGAACTGGACGATATTTACAGAATCCGGACCAAAAAAAGCGCCAAGCATATCGTCCCGGTCTACATCATGGAGATCATGATAAAGCATTCTGCTGAAGACCGACGTTTAGGCGCAACCGATGTCATAGAGTATCTGTGGAAAGAATATGGCATTGAGATGGAGCGCAAAGCGATCAGTGACACCTTAAAGCAGCTTCAGGAAGCGGATTTTCTCTGCGAGAGCGCGGATTTGCGCAGCAAATACTGGTATGATCCAGCAATTATCGCAAGAAAGCGTGAAGATCCGTTTTTTGATAACTAAATAAGGTAGATCTCAGAAGACCTGCCAGATGCGGCAGGTCTTTTTTAATGCACCAAAAAGGGGACATCTGAAAATGTATGATAAAAACAAAGAAGGCATAGAAACGGAAAAGGAAAGGGAGTGCGGATATGAGTAATTTGCCTACACAGCGAATGGAGCAGTCGGAGAATGCAAAAAAATATGAAAAAGCGATAAAACTATTATTAGAAGACGGAATTCAGGAAAACAGGGGTAAAGCAATAGAATTGTTTTTGGAAACTGCGGTCAACGGTTATGTCCCGGCTATGGATGTGATGGCCCAGATCTGCCATAACAATCTAGATGGTATGAAAACGCAGGACCGCGCACAGGAGTATTTCTGGTTTGAGCAGATGTTAAAAGGCTTAAACGGGAAGCGGCTTCTTTATCACGCACAGAACATGATGGAGGGATCCTATGACCGGAGATTCCCTGAACAGGAGATCAACCGCGTGCTCTCTCTTTCGGCTGTGCTGGGAAATGATGAGGCCAAAGAGTATCTGGCTTTTTATTATGCCCGCAAAATAGAAGATACGGAATCCTTAAAAAAATCCCTGTACTGGTTTTACAGCATGGAAGAAAAAACAGAAAGGGGTAAAAAAATCCTGGAAGAAGTGGAAAATGCGCTTAGGGGAAGAATGAATGAAAGGAACAATAAGAAATGAATCCTTACGTGAAGCTTCCATCCATGAACTGGTTTAAATACGGAAAAATATTTACAGGTTCACTGGGAACGGATCCACTAAGGGGCTGTTTATCCTGCACGACGTTCCACTACAGGGTCCAGATGATCTCTGTTGGCGAAGTTGACGAACTCGTGGCTGTCTGTTTCTTCCGTCTTCCGTGGAATGCAAAAACGAATATGTTTGAGTTCAAAACGGGAATCTTTGAAGCCACAGAATTCGGAATTGAGATTGCTGAAAACTGGATCTTGTCCCAGTATTTTATCCCAAACGAAAAAAAAGAACCGAAGATGCTGACAGAAACAAAACTGATTGCGGAAAAACAGGCTTAATCTGTCGAATATATTCATCACCTTAAATGAAAAACAGTTTTTATACCACAAATATAATTTACATCCCGGATAAAACGTGATATATTACCGCACGGATTAAAAGAAATTACGGCTCCGGCCGGGAAAGGAAACAGGTTCGCCATGAACATAACCAGACAACGGTTAACATTTTCATATAGTCGCAAATTGTGGCTCGAAGGACAGAGCTTTGTTTCCACATGTCCCGGGAAGAGGAAGATCTAGCAGGTAAACAACTGCCGATCGCTGTATGCACAGACCGCTTTTCCGGGAAACCGAAAAGCGGTTTTTTATTGCATAGGCCAGTGGTGTAAGGGCAAGCACGGCAGTCTCCAAAACTGCAGATCCGGGTTCAAATCCAGGCTGGCCTGGAGAAAGAAGAGGAATAGAAATGTTTGAGATAAAAGGAAAAATGAATACGGCCATCTGTTACGCGACAGTCGTGGAGGATGAAGCGATCGCACAGATTGCGCGCATGTGCGACTTCCCGATGACAGAGGGCTCAAAGATCAGGATCATGCCGGACGTGCATTCCGGAAAAGGCTGCACCATCGGTACCACCATGACCATAAATGGCAAGGCAGTCCCAAACGTGGTCGGTGTGGATATCGGGTGCGGAATGTACACCGCTGATATAGGAAAGCAGAAGATTGATTTTAGAAAGCTGGATGAGGCTGCCCATTTCATTCCGTCCGGAAGGAACGTATGGGAGGGCAGAAGTGAGCGGTTCGACCTGCAGGCACTGAAGTGCTACCGCTCGCTCCAGAAGACCAAATGGCTGGAGAGATCCCTCGGAACACTCGGCGGCGGGAACCATTTCATCGAGGTGGACGTTGCCGCTGACGGAACGCAGTATCTCGTGATCCATTCCGGAAGCCGTAACCTTGGAAAGCAGGTGGCGGAGATCTACCAGAAGCTTGCCATCGACCTGCACACGATCGGGAATGACTACTTCGAGAAACGCGAGGAGATCATCCGCACCTACAAGGAGCAGGGGAGACGGAACGAGATCCAGGCAGCGCTGGAGCGGCTGAAGAGAGAACGCGTTGCCCGCGAGCCGGATATGCCGGAAGACCTGTGCTTCCTGTACGGACAGTTCCTAGAGGATTACCTCCACGACGTGGAGATCTGCCAGGCATTCGCCAGACGCAACCGGGAGAAGATGGCGGAGATCATCTTTGAACAGACTGGGCTTGTGGCAGGCGAATGCTTCCACACGATCCACAACTACATCGATACCGGAGAGATGATCCTCCGCAAGGGAGCCATCGCCGCGCATAAAGGCGAGAAGGTCCTGATCCCGATCAACATGAGGGACGGCTCGGTCCTGGCTGTCGGTAAAGGAAATCCGGAGTGGAACTTCTCAGCACCGCACGGTGCAGGACGTATCATGTCACGTACCAAAGCGAAGGACACATTAAGCCTTGCCGAATACCGGAAGGAAATGGAAGGGATCTACACGACTTCCGTAAACGAGCAGACACTGGATGAAGCGCCGATGGCGTACAAATCCTTAGAGGACATCATCGATGTGATCCGCGATTCCGTGGACATCATCGAGATCCTGAAACCGATCTATAATTTCAAGGCCTCCGACTAGGATTATATCCCGGCCGGAAGGCCGGGAAGGAGGAAACCAATGAACACCATTACGGTCATTGACGTGGCCGCAACCGGAAAGAACATCACCAGATTAAGGAAATCTGCCGGCTTATCCGTAAAGGATGTGCAGGACGTCTTCGGCTTCGGTACGCCGCAGGCGATCTACAAGTGGCAGAACGGGACATCCCTGCCGACCGTGGATAACTTAGTCATGTTATCCGGCCTGTTCGATGTGCCGATCGATGACATCCTGATCGTGGTAAAGAAAACGATTTGAAGGGACCGGGAAGCCGGTCCCGCATAAGGGCGGATACCCAAGCGGCCAAAGGGGGCGGACTGTAAATCCGCTGGCAATGCCTTCGATGGTTCAAATCCATCTCCGCCCATTTTCAAGCTCCTGTAGCCCAACTGGCAGAGGCATGCGGTTTAAGCCCGCATCAGTCCGGGTTCGAATCCCTGCAGGAGTACTAAGCCCGTGTAGCCGAATTGGTATAGGCACCTGTCTTAGGAACAGGATCTTACAGGTTCGAGTCCTGCCACGGGTATGAATGGAGATGTACCCAAGATTGGCTTAAGGGACCGGTTTGCTAAACCGGCAGGTCTGGCAACAGGCGCAGGTGTTCGAATCACCTCATCTCCGTTTTTTGGAGAAGTGTCCGAGAGGCTTATGGTGTTGGTTTCGAAAACCAATGAGGGATAAAACCCTCCGCAGGTTCAAATCCTGCCTTCTCCGTATCCGGAAGCGTCGCATAGTCCGGCTGAGTGCACCGGTCCTGAAAACCGGAGACGGGAAACCGTCCGTGGGTTCGAATCCTACCGCTTCCGTAGTGTCATATGATGACATTGAAACCAAACAGAAGGGCATATTACAATAGGCCCGCAGAAAGAAAAGAGGTAACAGTAAAAATGGTCAACCGAGTGAACTGTAAAAAGGAAAAAGAGCAATTCCAGCGTTTTTGTGAAGAGCAGGAACGTTGCTTTTTGATGCCTTTTTCAGTGAGCCGATCATGAGCTGATCCTTCAGTCCATACAAAACCGGGATCCCATCTGCTGGAAGAGGCAGGTGGGATTTTTGTATGTAAGGAGGAAAAAGAAATGGACTATCCGGTGATAGATACCGATGCGACAGGGAGAAACCTGGACCATATGATCCGCAGCAGCGGCTATTCCGTAACGGAGATTGCTGACTATCTAGGCGCCACCAGTTCCTTGGTGTACCGGTATATGAGAGGGGACGTGCTGCCCAGCACGGACAGGCTCCTGGCGCTGTCCATCCTGCTGGGTGTCACGGTGAACGATCTTCTGGTTATAAATGAATAAACATGGCGGTTTCGTCTAATGGTAGGATCTCCGGTCCTCAGCCGGAGGATACCGGTTCGAATCCGATAACCGCTATCTATAAATAATGCTTCACTGACGCAACGGGAGCGTAACCGGCTTTTAACCGGTAGGGTCCGGGTTCGAATCCCGGGTGGAGCACGGCTCCTTGGGCAAGTGGGACAAGCCGTCGCCCTTTCAAGGCGGAGTCGCCGGTTCGATCCCGGCAGGAGCTGCTTATAGCCCATTGGTGTAACGGTAAACACAGGTGCCTCTGAAGCACCGATTCCAGGTTCGAATCTTGGGTGGGCTGTCAATGTCCGTACGGTCAAGTGGCCAGTGCAGACTGCAAATCTGCACGGATGCGAGCGTTACGCATTACGGACTTTTATAAGGACAGATAGCTCAAATGGTAGAGCGGCAGGTTGAAGCCCTGCGCGTTGGAAGTTCAATTCTTTCTCTGTCCATGGGCCGCTAACACAACGGCAGTGTGGCCGGCTTTGACCCGGTATATTCAGGTCCGACTCCTG
>JAFWLM010000069.1 GCA_017511045.1 Lachnospiraceae bacterium
GGCAGGGCATCTTCGGATTTCCGATCGTGGTCTTCTGGTATGACACGGAAAGCGGAACGACTTCCTTTCTCGGAAAGTACAACTTCAATCTTCCCAAGCGTGCACCGGAGCCGTATGGATATTCCGGAAATATGGAATCATGGGAGTTCCAGAATAATACGAGCAACCTCATGTTGTTCAAAACGGACTACTTCGATGAAACGATGGTGGAAGATCCGGATACTGGAGAAAGCAAGGAAGCCTGGCGGTATGACTATGAAGCTAGGTTTCCGAGTGATGAATGGACGGATTACACGAAGCTGCAGGAATTGCAGTCTTTTATTTACTCCACTGACCGGGAGGGTGCGACAGGAGACCCGCTGGCTGAATCCGTAACGTATGACGGTACTGAATATATTGCGGATACTGCTGCATACCGCCTGGCAAAGTTCAAAGCGGAATTTGGTAATTACGCAGAAGTGAATTCTTTCATCTTCTATTACCTGTTCACGGAGCTGTTCCTGATGGTGGACAGCCGGGCAAAGAACCTGTTCATAGGCTTCTCCGGTTCTGATACAGATCCGACTAAGGTCGAGCATATCGATCGAAAAGCAGTTGCGGAACCATACGATATGGATACTGCACTTGGCACTGAGTGTGAATGCCAAGTATAAAAAACCATTTCTGATATACGGCGAAACTCCGGTGGGACGGACAACGCCTTGGAAGATGTGCAAAAAACAACGGAAGGGGGATGAAACTATAGAAGAAGTCTGGAAGCCAGTAGAAGGCTACGAAGGACGATATGAGATTAGTAATCAGGGCAGGTTAAGAAGCTTTGTTGTGAATACTCACGATGGGAAGATACTGCGGAGTGTAAGGCAAAACTCCGGATATCATACTGTACGGTTATATGATGGAAACGGAAACTCCAAATGGTATCCTGTACATCGTCTCGTTGCGGCAGCATTTGTTCCTAATCCGATGAATTACCCTGAAGTGAATCACATTGATGAGATTAAGGGTAATAACGAAGCCTCCAATCTTGAATGGTGTGATCGAACGTATAATGTGAATTACGGAACGAGAATTCAAAGAGTATCGGAATCTCATATCAATAATCAATATCTATCAAAGAAAGTGTGTTCTATCGATAGAAGCGGACGTGTAGAAACCTATGATTCTATAGGTGAGGCTGAACGTCAGACTGGATTGCATCATGCAAATATCGTGAGAACACTTAAAGGAAGAACGAACCACTGTGGTAAAAAGCAGTGGTTTTATTGTTGAATAAAGCATGCACATCACCAACAACGACTGAGCGAAATGGCACTGTGAAAGCAGTGATGCAACAGTCTGAACTCACGCAATAATCCCACATCCGCTATAAGGCGAATGAAACGTGAGAGGGAGGGTCAGGAGTAACCAGACTCCTTAAAGAAGAACCATCCCCGCCGCATCATGCAGAAACGCATTGTGTGGTCATGAAAGTAACAGAATTGAAACAACGAAGGCTCTCTGGTCTTCGGATTCTCACTGGAAGATACGGACCACCTGACTGGTGGAGCGAATATCTTCAATGGCCAGAACTCAGTTCTCTGGTGCAATATCCGTGATGCGTTCGCTACGGAGATCCGGCAGATGTATCAGACCCTGCGCTCTGGCGGAACTCTTTCATACGCATCTGTGGAAAGCCGGTACGAAGCACAC
>JAFWLM010000070.1 GCA_017511045.1 Lachnospiraceae bacterium
AATGTGGACTTGAATGCATCGGAAATTATCTCTGTTACAAGACCCATTTGAACTGACAACTTCCAGCTTATCGGGACACCTGTTGGCAAGAAAACTCGGAAGAGAAAAGCGATTTCCGCAAAAAATACCCCCGCAAGTTGGGGTAATTCACTGCTTATTCTCTTTGAAAATAATAGTATAGGCCCCAATCTTGATCATTGGCCCACGGGTCGTAGAAATGAGCGGTGACCCCGTTTACACTTCTGGGATAAACCATGGCACAGCTTGCACTTCCATCCTCAAAGAAGAGAGGAAGGCTTCCTCTAAGATTTTTTTCTGCCCTGACCAGCCATTCCTTTTCACCGGTAATATGCCCATAACGTTCGAATGCCAAGCCGCTGAGGCTGCTCCAATAATGCGGAAAAGTATCTCCCAGCATATGCCGTTTTCCAAACCAGTATCCATCCCAGTGTCTGATCGCCACCTCGTTGAAATGATAATCAGGCTGCATTCCCTGGAATAGTATCAAAAGTTTCATCTGTTCCCTTGCTGCAGAAAGTAATGCCTGCTTTCCACTGAGCTGATAACCCATTAGCAGCATGTTCACTGCAGGTGCGACGATACTCTGCTCATAATCCACTTCGCTTGTAGGATAATGAATTCCAATGTCTGCGATTTTCTCTGCATGATGGATAAACAGGTGCCGCATGTCTTCTGCACGGTCAGTCATGCCGGCTTCTTTTAGCAGCGCAACAATACTAGTCATGGGAATGCCAATGGCATAGAATCTGTCACCACCACGATCATAATAGTTTTCCATTACATCAGCGGCCCGTTTTATCCATACAGGTTCATGAGTAACTCGGAATAGTTCCATAAAGAACACAGCGACCCATGCTTCGTTATACAGGCGGTGTCTTTCTTCCATATAGCCAGCATCGTCATAGACAGTATGGATTTTTTCTTCATAGATTTCCCTGAGAATAAAATCTGCGTAATTCCAGAGACTCTTCTCCAATGCAGCATCGTGGAAATACCGACAGGCCAAAGCGACTAAAGCACCCATCCCCAAACGTTCTCTTGCGCTGTTATGATCAGGAATGTCATGACTGTAGCACAGCTTGTTTGTTTCATTATCGTAAATCAGATATGCCCCGCATAAATGGGAGGAAGTATCCATACACTGTTGCTTTTCTACAATAAACTGGGCCCGGCGGCGCAGCAACTCAGTTGCAGGCGGCATGATTCGCCAGCAAGCAGTGGTTGATTTTCCGTTTGACTGGAACGTTTGACAAATCTCTCCCGTTCGGCTAGTGTCCACGAATCCTCCGTTCCATTTTACTTTATCGTAATGAAAAGCGACCCATTGCTCGGAAGTGATGTAAAGCGAACCAAAGTATGCTTTCAGAATGCGCTTCCAGTCTTCTATTCCCTCATGGCGAAACAGCCTCCACCGAAGGATCTTTTTTTCTTCAGGAGCCAGAGAAAACTCTTTTGGATGAAGCAAAATAACCCCTCGCGTATTGCTGACACAGTGACTTTCCGTTAAACTGCGCTGGATGCTGTAGCTTTCCAAAGATCCCTGTGTGAGAATCATTCCCAAATGTGGAGCTTGGCCGCCCATTCGAATCGCAAGCACCCAGGAGACTTCTCCGCCGCACCAGACATGAGCATGGCAGCGCTGGGGCAGGCAGATATCCGCAGCCAAATAATTATCATTCAGCGGAAGCGAAATGGACACGCTACCCGCATCACAGAAAATGGTTTCCTGCGATTCGTTCGTAAAGATATAGGTTTCCTCAAGCGTATCATCCTGAAGGATAGTTCGAGCAGAGGTGCAGGAGATGCCATTGGGTGCAGCCATCTCTCCCCAGAGATGAGGCTCATTTACCCAGTTCATGCGGAATGGGTCATCTGCAAAAGTGATCTTTGCCAGAGAGCCGTTTTTTTCTTCTAAAACCCAGTGACTCATGACATGCCTCCCTTTTATTCC
>JAFWLM010000071.1 GCA_017511045.1 Lachnospiraceae bacterium
CATTCCTGATATATCTGCAAATTGTTTTTGCCGCAGTCAGTATTATAACAAGTGTTCTGTTTCTGTTTGGAGTTCGCAACAACATAATAAAAATAATACAGCTGGTCAGCACAATCGGATCCACAATCGTGTTTATTATCATCATGATCGTAACCTCTAATTTGCATGCTAAATATGTCTGAGGCGACAACCAGATTTGAAGACCAGGGAAACTGCCCCAAAAACACTATAAAATCAAGGAGGAAGCAGCACAAGACAGGGCAGGTGCACTAAAGTAGTGCACCAAATATTAACAATTAAAATCTAAAAAAGTGGTGGGTTATTCCATCACTTTTATTATTCTTTTTCTAGAAGTTTTTGTTACTTTTGTAATATATATATTATCGACCTCCTAAAATGATAGTCATGCCGATGGCATGCCGGTATCATTATAGGAGCTGCTATATACAAAAATCGGAACGATAAGACCATCTGCACGGAGAAATAAGGCCACCGTGTTGGAGCTTTAAGGCCACCCTGACGGACAAGAAGTCCAGTGATTGAATTGAGGCTATACGGGGGCCAGCCCCCAACCCCCGGGGTTTATCGAATCTTGTTTTACCAAAGAAGTGGTACCGCCCCATGATCTATAAACGGCAAGGAACTTTAAATGGGATACTTTACGTTTTCCCAGCTGATTATTCCGGGGTTTCAGCTCACTCTATCCGCAGTTCAGCGCATCCCGGTCGCACAAGAGCCCATTTTGCATTGCATTCGGCATGACATAATGAAAACTCTTACCGGCTCCGGAACCACCGATTACGGTCACGTTATTATTCAGTCCGGTCTTCCGGGTATTAATGCTCATCCGGATGTTTTCAGACAGAATTTTGTTCTTCGAATCATCGGCGTCCTTCAGTTTCTCATTGACCTGTTTTAGATCCGCAAACCTGGCAGAACCATACTCAAGACCGGGAATCAGGCTGCGGTAATTGCCAACATACCATATAACTGCAAATCCCCAGATGAGCAGCAGGATCAGGAGAGCTTTCACTGTGAGCAACGTAAATCTCATCGGCCACGGATGTGTCAGGGAATACAACAGCATCTCCCTAATATTTTCTATAGAGATTTGATCACCTTCTAGCCTTCCAACTGCATATCCACCATATAGTACGAATGGCAACAGAAACCAGAAAAACAGAAGGTTTGGTTTTCGTTTATTCAAATGCTCCATTATCTTTCCTGCACCCCCATTTGTTTCAAAAAGGAGCCCGGTTTGGACTCCTCACTGTCTGATATATTTTTAATTCTTTTTATCGCAATACAGGACTATCACTTTAACAAATCCTCCATCCAAAGAGATGCCGTCGCATCGCTCGGCATGCGCCAGTCTCCTCTTGGTGACAGAGAAACCGAACCCACCTTAGGACCATCCGGCATACAGCTTCTCTTAAACTGCTGCGAGAAAAACCGTTTGAAGAAATTAGCGGCTGCCTTACACACTTCTTCCGAAGTCAGTTCGGGATATGCCTTCAGAGCATATGCAGCCGTCCTGGAAGGTTCAAAACCATACCTTAAAGTATAGAACAAAAAGAAATCATTCAGATCATACTTGCCGATCTTTTCTTCGGTCATCTGCGCAATCTCTCCGTCATGGTTCGGCGTAAGTTCCGGTGTGACAGGCGTATCGCAGATTGACTCCAGAGTTTTCCTGAGTTCCTCACTACTGCACATCGCGGCATATGCACTGCAGACAAAACGTACCAGTGTCTTCGGGACGGATGCATTCACGGCATACATAGACATATGGTCACCGTTATAAGTACACCATCCAAGGGCCAGTTCCGACAGATCTCCTGTTCCTACTACCAGTGCATTTTTCATGTTTGCGGCATCCATCAGAAGATATGTCCGCATCCGTGCCTGGGCGTTCTCATAGGCAATATCGCCTTCGCCCTGATAAGTGAGTTCATGTCCCAGCTGGTAAAGATGAAGCTCAACCCCTTCCCTGATCGGGATTTCATGTGCCTCATCGGCCAATAATTCCATAAGCCTGTTTGCATTGTTGTATGTAAGGCCTGACGTGTTTCCCTGGCTGGGCATGGTATAAGCAATGATCCGGATATCCGGCAGCTGTTTCTTTGCCTCTGCGCAGACCAGAAGGGCAAGTGTCGAATCAAGTCCACCCGATACCCCGATCACAAGATTATATATACCGGTAGCGCGAACCCTCGTGGCAAGACCGTTCGCCTGGATCTGCAGGATCCTGCGGCATCGCATATCCCTTGTACTGTCATTAGAAGGCACAAACGGGTTCCTTGGTACCGAATAATCGTGTTCTTTCAAGATCTGCGCCATCTCATCCATCCCGGCTTCATTAACCCCGGCTGTCTGCATACTCACGGGTACCCTGCGGTAATCCGATACACATAAGTTCCCGAATGTATTCTGGTGCCTTCTGTCATGCATGATGAAGCCAAGGTTGATCAGGGCTTCTTCCACATGTGGATATTGGGGGAAAATGGTTTCCCTAATGACGCTGCCATTCTGTGCGATGACGGTATGACCGGAGAACACGAGATCCGTGCTGCTCTCATGGGTTCCGGCCGAAGCATATATATAAGCGCAGTAACAGGAACCGCTCTGCTGTTTTACAAGTTCCCGCCTGTATTCCTGTTTACCGATCAGTTCATCGGAGGCAGACAGATTGGCTATCACGTTTGCTCCGGCCAGTGCGGCATGCGTGCTCGGCTTATCCGGAACCCATAAGTCCTCACACAGCTCGACCCCGAGAATCGCTCCCGTATCGGGATCTTCCGCAATAATGTCCGTGCCGAACGGAACATCCAGGTCCCCGATGCGTACGCTTTTTCTGAAAATCCCTTTTCCCGGTTCAAACCAGCGGCATTCATAGAATTCGGAATAATTCGGGATATATGATTTGGGGATTATTGCCTTCACTTGCCCCTGTGAGAGTACGGCGCCGCAGTTATATATGCAGTTATTGTACGGGATCGGAATACCGACGAGAGCAGTTATTCCCTTCCCATGAGTTGTTTCCGCGATCTTTACAAGCGCAGTTTCGGCTTCCCTGAGGAGCAGGTCGCTTTGGAACAGATCCGCACAGGTATATCCTGTCAAAGATAATTCTGGAAAGACGATCAAACCGCAGTTCGCATGCTGATCGATCAATTCTGTTATCTGTCTTGCATTATACGAGATATCTCCGACTTTCAGCATTGGAACTGCTGCCGCAGTTTTAATCAGATTGTTTTTCATGATTGTTTGCTATTCCTTTCGTTGTTCCGCAAAAACATTTTACCCATGACCGGCTTCATTTCTTTTTCTCGGACAACCGCTGTTCAAACCGGTTTTTTCTTGTATCTGACGGCACTTTTGTCGGATATCGTCCGTCAAAGCAGGCACTGCAATACTCCATGTTTCCGGACAGTTCCTGAAGAGATTTCAGTGGAAGAAAACCGAGGGAATCCACCCCGATCATTTCGGAAATCTCCTGAACAGAATGATGGCAGGAGATCAGGTTCTCCTGAGAATCGATATCCGTCCCATAAAAACAGGGATAGAGGAACTGCGGAGCCGATACCCGCATATGTATTCTATTAGCCCCGGCTTCTTTGAGCAGCGAAACGATGCGTTCACATGTCGTTCCCCGTACAATAGAATCATCGACCAATACAATATCCTTGTTTTTTACTACTTCCTCGACAGCCGACAGTTTGATTTTTACCTGGTCAAA
>JAFWLM010000072.1 GCA_017511045.1 Lachnospiraceae bacterium
ATTCGGGCTGTCAAACGAGACTGCCTATAACTCTCCTCGTGCTCTAAACAGTCCTGCCTTCAAGATCAGAATAACATGTGGAGAAGAAGAAAAGTGGGTTTCATCCCACTTTGAGAGGGCCGCGTGCCCTAATGGAGAAAACTATGAAACCGCCAGAGGAAAACTGCAGAATATACTGCGCCGGGAAAAAGAGGTGAATAAGCAGAAAGACCTGCTGGTCCAGCTCAACCTCAACTATGCCTATTCCTTTGCGGCAAACCAGCAGGCATATCAGTCCGTCAAAGAAGAATACCAGTCGGTATCTTCGCAGCTCAAAGAACTGCTGAAAGACCCTTCCTGGATCACCCTTCAGGAACAGATGAAGGTTCTGAACCAGGAACAGCTGGAGACCAGTGCGGAACAGGAGAGAGTACAGGAAAAGATCGCCCAGATTAAGACGGATCTTAATAACATGGAAATACAGTACTATGACACCGACCATGCCCTGAAAGAAGCAGAGACTGCCCGGGATCTTCAGCGCGATCAGCTATTGGACCGCATGGAACAGATTGAAAGCACCTATGAAAAACTGAAGAAAAATGCCCGCGGGGAATACAGCCGTATGGAGTATCAGAACGCCAACCGGCAGAGGGAGATCGAAGAGAATATCCGAAGTCTTTCCCATGAAGTGCGGGATACCATGCATGAGTACAATCTCAGAACCGGCTATGGGTTTGAAGAGACCATGGAGGCAAAGGACCAGTATACCAGTCAGTATGACCGCCTTCGCACCGTGGATATCGAAGATTCAGTCAATAAGACGATCGAAGCCAGAAGAAAATGCGAGCGATCCTTTCAGGAGGAGTTTATTTCCACCCTTCGGGCAAAGATCGAACATGCCAAGACCAATCTGCGCTTACTGAACAAGGCTCTCGAAGACAAGTACTTCCAGGGAGACCGCTATGCCTTTGTATTTGAGGGAAGCAATGACCCGACTTTTGCCCTGTACTACCGGATTCTCTGTTCGAATCAGGATTATCACAGCAACTCCCTGTTCATGGAAGAACTCTCCGAACAGAACCGCATGGTCATGGATGAGCTGTTCGCAAGACTGGTTGCCGCAGACAGCAGTGAAAAGAATGAGAAGCTTCTCAGGGATTATACGGACTACCGGAAATACATGAAATATGACATCCGCATTACCCATGCCAACGGGGATACCACCCTGTTTTCAAAGGTCAACCTGGAGAAGAGCGGCGGTGAAACACAGACCCCGTTCTATGTCATCATCGCAGCCTCCTTTGATCAGTTGGCAGTTGCCCGCAAAGGCATCTCCAACGGATGCCTGGTATTGTTTGATGAAGCCTTCAACAACATGGATGAAAACCGGATTGAAGCTCTGATGAGGTTTTATCGCTCTTTGAATATCCAGTTGATGATCGCGGTGCCGGAGGGAAGAGTCAGAAACATCATGCCCTATACCGAAACGACGATCCTTCTGGTGAAACAGAACAACCGGATTCTGTCTGAGGAGATGATCCGCCATGAAAGTGAAAGCTGAGAATATACTGATCAGTCTGCTGAAGAAATATGAACGCTCCGTTCTTTCCCGCAAGGGCAGCACCCGTAATCTTCATATCCGTTTTGATATGGAACAGAAGATGAAGGATTACTACCATTATGAAAACTTCAAAGAGGCAAGACTCCTGGAGGAAGAAGCGGAGTTCTATGAGAGTAAGGGATGGATCACTGTCAGACGAAATGACGGAGTCATTCAGTATATCGACCTCAACCCTGACAAGGCGGAAGAAATCTATTCCTTTCTGAATCTGAAATCCGTGCGCAGCTATGAAACGGAAGTGCTCAGCCTGATGGATGCCTATGAAGGAAAGGGGATTGATCCCTTACTGACAGAGATCCGCAGACGGATCTCAGAAGGAAAATCCATCCGGGGAATTCTTCCGGAAGAGGAGAATGCACAGAAGATGGTTCTCCAGAGCCTTTCGGCAATGATGGAACTGAAGGAAGATCGTTTAGAGCGGGTATTCTCCGCAGAGGTACTTGGAAACTCCAAATCCTTTGAAAAGATCCGCTCTTATATCATCCGGATTCTCAAAGAATACTTCACAGCGGAAGAGGAAGAACAGGAAGAGGATCTGCTTGCCCAGTTTCATATCCTCCGCAATCCCGCCCATGTCATCGTGAAGGGGCATGGCAGCCTCAGGATCGGCAGTTCAATATTAGAACTGGAAGACTTCAGGGAAGGACTGACCGTATCCTCTGCGGATATCTCAGAGGTATGTGATCTGAATCTTTCCGATGATGCTGTACTCACCATTGAAAACCTGACCTCTTTCTATCAGTGTCAGAGGAAGAATACGCTGATGATCTATCTTGGCGGGTATCACAATACCGTACGAAGAGAATTCCTCAGAAAAATCTATTCCCGATACCCGGAAAAGGAATACCTCCACTTCGGAGATATCGATGCCGGAGGCTTCTATATCCTCGAACACCTGAAAGAGAAGACCGGGATTCCGTTTGAACCGTATCTCATGTCTGTAAAGGAACTGAAGGCCTGTGCTTCACATTGCCTGCCGCTTTCCGAAAACGACAGAAGACGCCTGGAATCCCTGAAACAGAATTCCGCCTGTTCAGAAGTGATTGAATACATGCTGGAACACAATGTCAAACTGGAACAGGAACAGATTCCTCTATGAGTTTTCTTGCGGAAAATGAAACCTTCCCAGAGGAATGAAAAAACCGGATCACAGAGGAATCTCCGCCAGTCTCCGTATTCTGAGCACTGCCTGGATCCGGTTATTATTCTGATGAATATTATTTTCCTTCCTGACAGGAAGTACAGCTGCAGATATCATTCATGAAACTATGAGAGATCAGACTTTATTCTGCTGGTATTCCTGTGATAATCCGAAACTATGATTGAAGGAGTAAATTGCTGCACAGGGGAGCTGTCTCATCCATGCCGCCGTATCATATCAACTGCCCATTCATCGAAAAACCGGATATCCTTCATGAAGGATGATCTGACCATCTAATTTCAAACGAAAACAATCCTTCAAAGGCAATTCCTTCCGCCGAAATCGGAATCAGGGCAGTTTAATTTCGTGGGGAGTTTCTGCCCCTTGAGAAAACGCATATGCACTTTCAAATGCACTGCGGACCATAAAGCGGATTGCGTCATCGGTATAAAAGGCAGTGTGCGGGCTGAGAATGACATTCGGGAAACTGCGCAGAATCGCCATCTCATCATTGGCGATGATATCGCCCTGACGGTTGTAGTAATACAGCCCGTTTTCATTTTCCAGAACATCCAGGGCGGCTCCGCCGGCTTTGCCGGAAGAAAGCGCATGGATCAGAGCACCGGTATCGATCAGTCCGCCCCGGGCGGTGTTGACGATAATCACACCGTTTTTGCATTTTGCGAAGGCCTCCTCATTAAGAATATGACTGTTTTTCTGAGTGATGTTGGTATGCAGTGTTATGACATCACTTTCGGCCAGCAGACGGTCCATGGATACATATTCGGCATACTGCTTCGCTTCTTCATTCTCAAAAATGTCATGGGCGAGAATACGGCATCCGAAACCGGACAGGCTGCGGATTACGGTGGTGCCGATCCGGCCGGTGCCGATCACACCGATCGTGCAGCGGGAGATGTCATGCCCCATCTTGCCTTCGAGCGAGAAGTCCTGAATCTCGGCCCGTTTCATGATCGGCATGATTTTGCGCAGGCACATCATGATAAGCATCACGGCATAGTTGGCTACACCCTGCGGCGGATAACTTGCATTGGATACCTTCATGCCGAGTTCCTTTGCCTTCTTCAGATCAATATGGTCATAGCCGATGGACCTGCAGCAAAGATACTTCACACCCAGTTCAGCGAAGCGCTCCAGCATTTCTGCACCCATATCGCAGGGAGTGGTGCTTACCGCATCACACCCCTTTGCGAGAATCACATTTTCCGCAGTCGGATAAGCAAATACATGATCATATTCGATGCCGAATTCCTTTGAGAATTCTTCACAGAACGGCAGTTCATCAAACGGCCGCAGAAAATAAAACATAATTTTCATCGTTCACCTCATCCAAATAATGCCATCCGGCTGAAAGAAGCCGTTTGTATAGACTATACCACCGAACTGTCATTTACTCCTGTCAATCAGGAAAAACGGCATAATCCGAATCCATTACCTTTACAGCTTTTTTTATAATTTGTTTACAAAATGCTCTATGCTTCTCGTCCTGCCGCATGGCGTATGCCAACGAAAAGTGCAGGGGATTTATCTTCTTTTGTTTTCCAGTCATTCAGCCATTTGTCTGTTTTGCGATTCAGGTACATGCTTTAATCCTATCTCCATATAAAGACATTCCATCTGTAAGCCTATAATGCTGAATTCCAGGCGTGTTTTGATTGCAAAAACACTGAATTCGGAGCGAGTTTTAAGACAATATCAAATGTTTATCTGATCTCCGCCGAGAAGACCCCTTCCTTTTGTCTGAAGTCAACGATAAATCTCCTGCTGGATGAGAACTGTATTTTCAAGAAGGAGAGCCAATGTCAAAAACTTCGGAAGAATCTTTCGTTGATCAGACACCGGGACCTCTATGAGAACTGTGTCATTCCGAGATTTTTCCAAAATCAGAAAATCTCGGAATACACTCCGAGATTTTGTTGAATTCCGGAAAATCCCGGAGTATTCTTTTACTATAAGGGAATTGAAAAAATGATCCTCAGAGAAGCTTATTTAAAGCAGATCAGGCCGTTTTATGACAGTGATCTGATCAAGATCATTACCGGGATCCGGCGCTGTGGAAAATCAATCGTACTATCCCAGATCAGGAATGAACTGGCAAAGAAAAGCGATAATATTATTTTTCTGAATTTCGAGGACAAAGAGACAGAAAGCCGGTTTTCTACCTGGAAGAAACTTCTTGACTATGTGGAAGAAACCCGGAAAGAGGGCCTGTGTTATGTGCTTCTTGATGAGA
>JAFWLM010000073.1 GCA_017511045.1 Lachnospiraceae bacterium
AAGTTCTCAGTTTTTATTCCACTTGGTGTTTCAGGCCATTTCCCTTCACGATACAGCTCAACACATTTTCTTTTAAACTCATATGAATAGCGCATAGTAAAACCCCCTTCCCTGATTGTCCAGGAAAGGGGGTACATATCACATGCCGGGCTCTTTTTATGTGCATGCGGGCTCTTTTTGTGTGTGCGGCGGGCCCGGTGCTTCCGCTTGAAGTATTGCATGAAAAAATGCGAATGAGTATAATAATGCAAATAAAAAAAGAACAGAGAGGAATCTGATGAAAAAAGAAAGAGAAGAATATTTAGAGATCATCCGTGGTTTAAAAGGCGATGAAGAAGGACGGAGAAAAGCGGCGGATTATGTCAGGGATTCGGATTGTGATACCTATGGTTATCCGGCGCCGTTTTCTTTTGTGCCGACATTCTATAATTCGGAAGAACTTTCCTTTATGGAAAAAACAGTGGAGATGACCCACAGTGTATTAAGCAAGGCCATCCGTCATTATGTGGAAGATCCGGAGTACCGGAAACTGTTTGCTTTTTCGGATGCCGTCGAAAAACTGATCCTCCTTCCCTGCGGATATGAAGAGCAGCTTCCGATCAGCCGCTTTGACTTCTTCTTAAGTGAAGATGATTTCAGTTTTAAATTCTGTGAATTCAATGCGGACGGGGCAGCAGCCATGAGCCGTACACAGATCGGCTGTGAAGCCGTGATGCTTTCTGAGAGCTTTCAGAAATTTACGGAAAACCATGAAGTCTTACCGTTTGAATATTTTGATACCTGGGTCAGCGCCCTTTTAGATACTTATACATCCGATATCCATGTGCAAAAGAGTGCAGACCAGACGGATGCGGAAGAGGGAAAATATCTTCCGGCTCTGCCGAATGTTCTGATCACAGACTTCAAAGAAGCAGTGACCTGGAGCGATGTGACCAGATATCTGGCATCCTTTGAGAAAGCAGGGGTAAAAGCCCGCTTTGTGGACCTTCGTGATCTGGAATTTGACGGCGAGCATCTGATCGATCCTTCTGACGGAATGGTATTTCATGCTGTCTACCGGAGAGTTACGACCAGCGACATCGCGAAGCGATATGAGGATTGCAAAGCATTGATCGATGCGGTCGCGGCAGAGAAGATCGTCCTGATCGGACATTTCCGTACAACGGTCCCGCACGCAAAGATGATCAATGTCGCTCTTTTAGATGAGCAGACAAAAGCGATCCTGACGGATGAGGAGTGGGCGTTTGTTCAGGAACATGTGCTTCCGACCTATCGTCTGCGGACGGATACCAAGGGGCTGGATATCGCAGCGATCAAAGCAGATAAAGACAAGTGGATCTTAAAGCCGGAAGATGATTATGACTCTCATGGCATTTACGCCGGCGGAGACCTTACGCAGGAGGAATGGGAAGAGAAGGTCGACAGCCTGATCGATAAAGACTATATCGTTATGGAGTTTTATGTTCCGGCGAAATCGGAGATCTGTCTGCCGATCGCAGCAGAAGATGATCTTGCAAATGGCACCTATGACTCTGTTCAGCCGGCAGGACTGACTTCTTCGATTGCCTATTATGCTAAGGAGGCAATGGCAGACGATTACGGGATCAAGCCATGGTTTTCCATGACAGGAACCTATTCCTTTAACGGAAAATTCAATGGTTTCTTCAGCCGCATGGGACAGGAATTTGTCATTTCCGAAAGCCACCACGGCGTGAGTATCCCGTCGTTCCGCCTGATCGGAGAGTAAATTTCAGGCTTCGAAATGCGGGCAGGCTGCCCGGAAACAACAATAACAGAGAAGAATAAAAAAGGATAAGCAGAAAAATGAATCAGGATTTGAAAATTGCAATTTTAGATACCAACACGCTGACCTACGGAGATCTGGATTTTTCTCCGATCGAAGCCTGCGGAAACGTCACGTTTCATGACCTGATGCCGCAGGAAGAACTCGCAAATGCAATCGGCACGGCGGAAGTCGCTGTCGTCAATAAAGCCCAGATCACAGAGGAGATCATGGATCAGCTTCCGAATCTGAAATATATCGGACTCTTTGCCACCGGCTACAACAACATCGATTGTAAAGCGGCAAGAGAAAGAGGTATCGATGTCGTGAACGTTCCGGGATACAGCACGGACTCCGTTGCGCAGCTCGTTTTTGCGTTCATCCTTTCACATGCAACCAATATTGCATCTTATAATGAATCTGTTCATAAGGGCGACTGGATCAATTCACCGTCCTTTGCTTACTTCCCGCTTCCGATCGAAGAGCTTGCCGGAAAGACACTTGGCATTATCGGTTTTGGAAACCTTGGAAAAAAAGTGGCAAAGATCGGAGATGCTTTTGGAATGAAGATCCTGATCCATTCCAG
The DNA here is from genome assembly GCA_017511045.1 of Lachnospiraceae bacterium. Classification (GTDB taxonomy): domain Bacteria; phylum Bacillota; class Clostridia; order Lachnospirales; family Lachnospiraceae; genus RGIG5612. The sequence continues at coordinate 2,370 of JAFWLM010000073.1, forward strand.
AAGGATCTATGATGACTGCCCGTATCAGCAGATTGACAGAGAGACCCTGTTCCGTGAGGCGGACTATCTTTCTGTGAACTGTCCGCTGACGGAGGAGACTGCAGACATCGTCTGTGAAGATACGCTGAAGCTGATGAAAAAGAACGCATTTTTGATCAATACCGCACGCGGCGGCTGTGTGGACTCGAAAGCTCTTAAAAAGGCGCTGGATGAGGAATGGATCTCCGGAGCCGGGATCGATGTTCTCGTCTATGAGCCGATGGCAGCAGATGAGCCGCTTTTTACAGCGAAGAACTGTATGATCACACCGCATATCGGCTGGGCGTCGATTGAAGCCCGGACGCGTCTGATCCAAAAGGTTGCGGACAATATCAATGCATGGAAAGCAGGAACCCCGATCAATGTGGTAAACTGAAAGGGATACAGATTGACACTTATGCAAGGATATGTTTTAATATTTTAAATCCAAACAAGACAGGAGACGTATGAGAAGAGGCGTTTATATCGCAACTGAATACGGGATTTAAAGAACAACCGGCTTCCTGATGCCCTGAGCATTTTGTGAGCCGGTCTTTTGTATCTAATGATAAAAAACTGATATATAATAATTGAGGATCAATACACAGGAGGAAAAACATGGCAACCTACATCAAAGAGACTTCCCATACTTTTAATGAATACTTGCTTGTGCCGGGATACTCATCCAGCGAGTGCTTTCCGGCAAATGTCAGCCTGAAAACTCCATTGGTAAAGTATAAAAAAGGCGAGGAACCGGCGATCAGCCTGAACATCCCTTTAGTTTCTGCTATCATGCAGGCCGTTTCAAATGACACGATGGCTGTCGCGCTTGCAACAGCGGGCGGTGTTTCCTTTATTTACGGATCACAGACGATCGAAGAGGAAGCTGCTATGGTCAAGAGAGCGAAAGACCACAAGGCGGGCTTCGTTGTCAGTGATTCCAATGTCAGCCCTGAAAATACTCTGGCAGATGTGATCGCATTGAAAGAGCAGACAGGACATTCCACCGTTGCTGTTACAGATGATGGAACAGCAGAAGGAAAACTGGTTGGTATCGTAACAAGCAGAGATTACCGTGTCAGCCGTATGGCTCCGGATACAAAGGTCTCCACTTTCATGACTCCTTTCGAAAAACTGATCTATGCGAAAGAGGGTACGACATTAAGCGAAGCAAATGATATTATCTGGGATCATAAACTGAATGCGCTGCCGATCGTCAATGACAACGGACAGCTGAACTCTTTCGTTTTCCGCAAGGATTATGAATCCCACAAATCAAACCCGGATGAACTTTTGGATAAAGACAAACGTTATGTTGTCGGTGCAGGTATCAACACCAGAGATTACGAAGAAAGAGTTCCGGCGCTGATCGAGGCAGGTGCTGATGTTCTCTGCATTGACTCCTCCGAAGGCTATTCCGAGTGGCAGAAGAAAACTTTAGAATGGATCCGCGATAAATACGGCGATACAGTCAAAGTCGGTGCAGGAAATGTTGTGGATGCGGAAGGCTTCCGTTTCCTTGCAGAATGCGGAGCAGACTTTGTTAAAGTCGGTATCGGCGGCGGATCGATCTGCATCACCCGTGAGACAAAAGGTATCGGACGCGGACAGGCTACCTCCCTGATCGATGTCTGTGAAGCAAGAAATCAATACTTTGAAGAGACCGGCATCTATGTTCCGGTATGCTCTGACGGTGGTATCGTATTCGACCATCACATCACTCTTGCACTTGCAATGGGTGCGGACTTCATTATGCTTGGCCGTTATTTTGCAAGATTTGATGAGAGCCCGTCCAATAAAGTGAACATCAACGGAACCTACTACAAAGAGTACTGGGGCGAGGGTTCTGCAAGAGCAAGAAACTGGCAGAGATATGACCTCGGCGGAGACAAGAAGCTTTCCTTTGAGGAAGGTGTGGATTCCTATGTTCCGTATGCAGGCTCCCTGAAGGACAATGTTGCGCTTTCACTCAGCAAGGTAAAATCCACAATGTGTAACTGCGGAGCGCTGACGATCCCGGAGCTTCAGAAGAAGGCGAAGCTGACCCTTGTTTCTGCGACGAGTATCGTAGAAGGCGGCGCGCACGATGTCATCCAGAAAGACAGCAGTGCCGGTATCAAATAGATAGCCTGAAAAGGGAATCTGTGATATAAAGAAATCAGATAGAAAAGAGTTTGCATATATTGAGGAGTGTTGATATATGAAAAAACTTGGAAAAAAACTTATCGCAGGAACGGCACTTGCCGTGACAGCAGCTGCGACTGCAGGCTGCGGTGCTCACCCGGCCGTCTATGGGCCGCCGGAGTATTTTGAGACCGAATCTGAAACCAATATTCAGAGCGAGACTACTACGGATGAGAACTATAATCCGGAAACGGATATCCCGGAAGCAGTTTACGGACCTCCGGAATGGTTTGAACCGGAGAGTAATATCCCGGAGGATGTCTATGGGCCGCCGGAGTATTTTGAGAATCAGAATTAAATGGACGTTAAAGACCTTGATATTGTTCAATTGAAAAAAGATCATTTAAAGCTGCTTGCTAACCACCGCAGGCAGCTTTATAAACATCCGGTCCTGAAGTTCCTTTTTCTGGAACTGACGTTAAGATGCAACGAGCGCTGCCTTCACTGCGGATCTTCCTGCGGAGAGGTGGAAAGCAATGAGATGACGCTGGATCAGTATAAACAGATCCTGGATGATGTGAAAAAAGATTTCGATCTAAAGCAGTTCCAGCTCTGCATTACGGGCGGAGAACCGCTGCTCAGGAAAGACTTTTTTGACATCATGGGTTATGCCAACGAACTTGGTTACAACTGGGGGATGACTAGTAATGCAACGCTGATCGATCAGGAAAAAGCCCGCCTGTTAAAAGAGTGCGGAATGAAAACAATCTCTGTCAGCATCGACGGGTTGAAAGAATCTCATGACGCCTTCCGAAGGACACCGGGCGGATATGAGCGGGCAATGAAGGGAATTGAGGCCCTGATCGAGGAAGGCGGATTTAAAGCGATCCAGGTAACGACCGTTCTGAATCATTCCAATATGAATGAGCTGGACGAACTGTATGAGATCTTCAAGGATATGGATATTGATTCCTGGAGAGTTATCGGGATCGAGCCAATGGGAAGAGCGCTCCAGTATCCGGAGCTTTTAATGACCGCGGAAGACTACCGCAGGCTCTTTGATTTTATCCGGGAAAAACGCATGGAAGACATGCCGGTCACCTATGGCTGCAGCCATTTCCTCGGCTATCAGTTTGAAAGGGAAGTGCGTGACCATTATTTTATCTGCAATGCCGGTATTTACACGGCAAGCATTCTCTGCAACGGAGATATCTGTGGATGTCTGGATATCGAACGCAGACCGGAGATGATCCAAGGCAATATCCTGAAAGATAATTTGAAAGATGTCTGGGAGAACCGCTTCGAGTTTTTCCGGAAAGGTCTGGATGAGATGAGTGAGGAGTGCAGCGACTGCAGCTATAAGGATTTTTGTGCAGGCGGAGCCCGTCACAGCTTTGATTATGACAATTGCCGCCAGCGGATGTGCTTTAAAGATACGGAAGTCTTTGATTGTTCCTATTAACAATTATTTGTTAATTTCTGCTATAATTTAAAACAGTTATTTGTTAATTATTTACTAAAAGTTCAAGGATTAAACAATGAACCAGAACATGATCACAGGAAGCCCTGCAAGATCACTGATCGCGTTTGCGATTCCGATGATCCTGGGAAACCTGTTTCAACAATTTTATTCTCTCGCCGATTCTATCATTGTCGGAAGGACTTTAGGACAGAATGCACTCGCAGCAGTCGGAAGTACGGCGACTGTTGTTTTGGTCTATGTCGCAATCGCAAACGGACTGGCGATCGGCTGTTCCGTCGTGATCTCCCAGTTGTTCGGCTCCAGGGATTTCACAAGGATGAAGACGGCGTTCAACACTTCTTTTATGACGTTTGTCGGCCTCAGCATCCTGTTTCTGGTTATCGGTCTTTCCACCTGTAATGCCATTATTCATCTGACGGGTATTCCGCAGGAAATCGTTTCGGATGCAAAATCATATTACTATATTTATGCGGCAGGCTTTCCGGGACTGTTCTTTTACAATATTTCCAACTCCGGCTTTAATGCACTCGGAAAAAGCAGAATGCCTTTGTTATTCCTGCTCATTTCTTCTGTGCTGAATATCGGCCTGGATCTGCTTTTCATTCTGAAGTTCCACTGGGGCGTTGCAGGTGCTGCATTCGCAACGACGATCTCCCAGTATCTGGCAGCAGCAGTTTCCTTTATTACCCTTCTTGTCTATATCCGGAAGAATTTTCCGACGGAAGAAAAACCGCAGCTGTTCAGTGGGATCCTTCTGAAGACGATCGCAAAAGTCGCAGTTCCTTCTATGATCACCTCTTCTGTCGTTTCCATAGGATTCGTGGCAGTGCAGTCGCTGATCAACAGTTTTGGAACAGACGTTATGGCGGCCTACACAGCAGCTGTCAGGATCGACGGGATCGCCATCGTTCCGATCGTTCAGATCGGAAATGCGACATCCACTTTCACCGCCCAGAACATCGGAGCCCAACAGGTGGAGCGTGTGCCGAAAGGGTATCATGTATCTCTCCTGATGAATGCAGTGATATGTGCAGCAGTCGGAATCCTTTTGTTCTTCCTCGGAAGCGCGTTTGTCAGTCTCTTCCTGGATGCATCAGTCAGCGCGAATGCGATAAAGATCGGAAGTGAGTATTTGCGGATCGTCGGAAGCTGCTACTTCATCATGGGCGCGATGAATGCTTCAACAGGAGTGTTAAGGGGCGCCGGAGATGCCACCTGGTCTATGATCTCCGTTCTCTGTAATTTTATTTCCCGTGTGGCGTTCTCCTATATCATGGTCGCTATCACCGGAGATTATCACATGATATGGTGGTCCAATATTATCGGCTGGGGCATAGGTTTTATTATTGGATTCATCCGCTACCGGACCGGAAAGTGGAAGACGAAATCACTTGTGGCAGACGCCTCTGAATAGAGGGCAGCTTTGACATCGTTTGAAACATCATTCGGGCATCGCCTTAACGGGCGGTGCCTTTTTAGAATCAGCTCATTTAAAATTTGAAAGCGGATATCTGAAATAATGATTGTCTTCCAAATGAGCGAAGCGCATAATTATTTATAGATAAAAATGTATTGGGAGGGATCATTTCGATGTTAAACGTAAAAGAAAACGTAAGAGAAACACTGAAGAAAGACGGCAAGCCTGATCGTTTTGTTAACCAGTTTGAGTACCTGGCTACAGTCATCACTCCTCAGCAGATGGTCAATCCTCGCCCGGAATACGGCGGACCGGAGGTTGTGAATGCATGGGGTGTGACCAATGCGTGGCCTGAGGGAACTCCCGGCGCTTTTCCGGTCCATACGCCGGATAAGATCCTGATCAAGGATATCGAACACTGGCAGGATTATGTAAAACGTGCACCGGCATCGGGATTCCCGGATGAGATGTGGGGAGCAACGATGGGCATGGCTTCGATGGCTGACAGAGAAAATCAGTTTATCGCACCGTTCATTGCACCGGGAATTTTCGAGCAGTGCCATCATTTCTGTGAGATCCAGAATGCGATGATCTATCTGTATGAATATCCGGATGAGATGCATGATCTGATCAAGTTCCTGACAGACTGGGAGCTGGAAGTGGCAGAAGATATCTGTTCCCACCTGCACCCAGATGCGATCTTCCATCATGATGACTGGGGAAGCCAGCAGTCGACGTTCATTTCCCCGGCCATGTTTGAGGACTTCTTTCTTGATGCATATAAGCAGGTATATGGATATTATCATGAGCATGGTGTGGAGCTTATCGTACACCATTCTGATTCCTATGGAGCAACGCTGGTTCCGGATATGATCGAGATGGGAATCGACATCTGGCAGGGAGCTATGAGCACCAATAATATTCCTGAGCTTGTCGAGAAATATAAAGGACAGATCGGAATCATGTCCGGTATCGACTCTGCATGGGTCGACAATCCGGATTGGAGCAGGGAACGCTGCGCGATCGAAGTGAAAAAACTCTGCGATCAGTATGCGGAACCCAACGGCCTGATCCCGTGTATTTCCCAGGGCGGTCCGATGAGCACCTATCCGGAAGTTTATCATATTACATGCGAGGAAATTGCAAAATACAATCAGGAACGCTTCGGCGTCAGCTCCAACTTTAACGGACGCGATGTCATGAGCAAGAGATACAGCGGAGAAGAAAAGTAATATTTAGCGAAAAGGTAAATGATTTCAGAAGGGAGTCTGCATAGTCAGGCTCCCTTTTCTTATATTCGTTATAAAGAAACGTAAAAAGCAACTATAATTATGCACGGTTATTTGATAAGATATATTCGTAAAAGAATGAGATTTAACAATCTTTATTTCTAAATTTTGTATCGAGGAGGATTATTCTATGGAAAACATGAAAACTGATGTTGTTGTCGTAGCGTGTGGTCTTTCCGGACTGGCAGCTTCCCTGGCAGCTGCAGAGGCAGGGAAATCTGTTATTGCACTGGAGAAGAGCAATGTTACCGGCGGCGCAGCAAACATGGGTATGTCTCCGCTTGGAATCGGAACGCGTCAGCAGAAGGAAGCAAACTTCCTGATGACTCCGGCAGAGGCATGGAGAAAACACATGAACTTCATCCATTGGAACGGCGATGCCAGACTCGTTAAGAAACATTACGAGAAATCTGCTTCCACGATCGAATGGCTTGAGGGCATGGGAGTTGAGTTTGATCACCTGATCACAGCTTATGCTGTAGGCGAGAATGAGCGTGCATATGCAACCGCATATCCGACCGCACACTGCGTTCGTCCGGAAGGCGGCGGAGTACCGGGTCCTCGCTGCGCAGGCGCAATGATCAAAAAGATGACCGAGCATGCAAATGAACTTGGCGTCAATATCATGTTCGAGACCACCGGCGAGAAAGTCATCATGGAAGATGGCAAGGCAGTCGGCGTGATCGCAAAGAAAGGTTCGGAGACATTTGAGATCCGTGCAGATGCAGTTATTATCTGCACCGGCGGTTTCGGAGATAACCCGGAACTCATCAAAGAGCGTTTCGGCTTTGAGTGGGGCAAAGACCTCTTCTCCTTCCGTATCCCGGGAATGAAGGGCGACGGTATCCGCATGGCATGGGAAGCAGGCGCAGGAAAATCCCACATGATGATGGAACTGATGTATCAGTGCCCGGACAACATGACAGTCTGGACATTCGACGGCGCATTCCGTCAGCCGGGACTCTGGGTCAACATGAGAGGCGAGCGTTTCATGAACGAAGACCTTGCTCCAAACTCCACCTTCACAGGCAATGCAATCCTGCAGCAGCCGAAGAACGTTGGTATCTCCATCATGGATACCAAGATGATCAAGAAATACGCAAAACGCGGACCGGACCTGTTAGACCATGTACATGGATATGACATGTTCGATAACTGGGATCAGGCTGTAGCTGATGCAGAAGCAGCAGGATATAAGTACTTCTACAAAGCAGATACCCTGGAAGAGCTTGCAGAGAAGATCGGCCTTCCGGTAGATAAGTTTATGGAGACCGTCGAAGAGTACAATGATATGTGCGATGCAGGATGGGATGATCTGTTCGAGAAGAACCGTGCATATCTGTATCCGATGGAGAAGGGCCCGTTCTACGCATTAGAGTTCTATGCAGGCGCATACGGAACCCTTGGCGGAATCAAAGTCAACCATATGCTTGAAGTGGAGACTGATGATGACCAGGTGATTCCTGGACTGTATTCCGCAGGAACTGACTGCTGCGCAATCTATGGCGACTGCTATCCGTTCACCTTCGCAGGTAACACAATGGCATTCTGCCTGAACTCCGGACGTATGGCCGGCGAGAATGCAGCAGAGTACAGTGATGATCTGGAATAATTATTGCTGAACAATACGTAAAAGTATCATATGCCGAAACCCACAGGTCAGATTTACTGATCTGTGGGCGGCGGCTGAAATGACAGAAAGGAAAGGTATTGGATTTTATGGAAAAGAAAAGAGTTGTCGGTCTGGTTGCAGGACGCCATAACGGAAACAGTGAGATCCTGGTAAAAGAAGCTCTTATGGCGTGCGAAGAAGCAGGACTGGATTGTATCCTGATCAACCTGTTTGACTATAACATCATTCCATGCAGCGGCTGTGAAGGATGTACAATGCAGATGGGCGCAATCGCAACCGGACAGCAGAAAGAATACAAAGGCTGCATTTATAAAGACAAAGATGATATGGACAAGATCATCAATACGATCCAGACCAGCGATGGTATCATTATCGGATGTCCGACCTATGATCTTGGACCGAGTGCTTTATATCTGCTTTATGCACACCGTGCATTGGCATATGAGGTTTCCTTCCGTCTGGAGATCGGTGATCTGAAAAAGAATCCGAACCTTGTCGGCGGTCTGATCGCAGTCGGCGGTTCCTGCCATGACTGGCAGTCACTGGCACTGGAAGTCCTTGGCGCAAGTATGTTCACGCAGAGCATCCAGGTCGTAGACCAGATGATGGCAATCAGAAACGGCCGTCCGGGCAACGTTCTGTTAAGAGATGAGCAGATCGCAAAGGCGAGAGAGATCGGACAGCATGTTGCAGCAGCAATCGATACTCCGGTAGAGGAAAGACACTGGCTCGGAGATCCGGATTTCGGTGTTTGTCCGGTATGTCATTCTTCCCTGGTATATCCGGGAGATCCACATTGGGACGGAATCGAATTTCCGTTTGAGTGTGCAGTCTGCGGCTGCGGCGGTGATCTTGTAAAAGGCGATGACGGAAAATACAAATTCGTTATTGATCCGGAACATGGACATGACCGCGACAGAAATATCAATGAGTGCCGTGCACTTCATCTTGATGAGATCATTCAGACCAGAATTGAATTCTTCGGTCAGCAGGAACTTGTAAAAGAAAAATATAAAAAGTATAAAGAAAAACAGTTCCCGTCAATCTGACGGAATGTCAACTTAAAACCTTCAGTCTGTAAGTACTGAAAAATACTCCGTAAAAAAGCCGCTCCTTTTCGTTGTTGAGAAGGGGCGGCGTTTTATATAAAAATGGTGATCGCTGTTACACACACTTACAGGATCTGATCGTCCAGATAGTCAACTGTCTCACCATAGATATCGTGGATATCTTCCAGTTTTAGTGACAGACCGTCAGATTTTTCGTTTTCAGAGAACAGGATCAGGGAATCGGAAATGGGATCGATCCGTTTCACGCTTCCTTTTATTTCGGTGTAGCTTCCACCGGACTTTTTCTCATCCGGAACAAAGACCGTAAAGGAGAGGGCAGGGTGTTCCCCGGCCTCCAGCATATCAGAGATCACGCTGATCTTTGCGTTCAGCCGCTTCAGATTCTGTGCCAGCTTAAGGCCGGTTTCCCGGGCTTCTTCTGAAATCATATCGTCATAGCCGGTCAGAGCTGCAAAAGGCGCAAACTGCGCGGCGCGGTCGTAGAGGCTCATGTGCGGATGCACTTGAGACTGATGATGGGGCAGATCGATAATATCTCCATATATGATGCGCGCGTCATTCATCTTTTTTTCTCCTGTTCCGGATTATCTGCCGGCTTCTTTTTCCTGCTTGCGTTTGGCTTTTCTTCTCCGGCTCGGTGGCCGCCGATCTGATTATTTCTCAGCATGGTCGTTCCGCCTTCGTTCAGGTTCATGCCTTTCAGAACGGCATTCTTTCCGAATTTCTGCTGAAGCGCAAGGGTTGCCTTTTGGAGCTTACGCTCTTTTTCATCTGCAGCGTCTTCTTCCGTACGTTTTTTCTCTTTCTCCTCATAGTCTACAAAAAAACTGAGCTGTTCCGGTTCTTCGGCCGGAATGCTGTTTTCGGGGATCAGATTTTCTGCAGCGATCGTTACTCTTCGAACCGTGAGGTCCGGATCAACAATGCGGTCGTACAGCTCTGTCATGGCTTCCCGGATCCTGCGGGTCGAGTTGGTCCAGCGGTCTAAGTTCCCGGTCCCGTGTGCATATTTCGGAGCCGGGCGGCCGTAATAGTCGACCGACACTGTCCCTTTATACCGTTTTCCTGTTGCCGTAACACGGAAGGTAGAGTCTTTTAGAGTTCTTCCCTGATGTTCGTACTGAATCGATGTCCGGTCATAGTTGATCGTAAGCACCATTTTTTTGGTAACAAGACCTTTTCTTACAAGGTCAAGAACCAGAAGCTCCGTCATTTCTTTTACGATCAGGCGGGCCTTTTCAAAGGGATAAGGCTCCATCAGTACCTGACCGGAGGAAAGGGAGTTTGTCTGCGGACGGTAGGATTTGATCGTTTTGATCTCGGTCGGCTCCCATCCCCAGGCATGATCGATCAGCAGTTCCGCGTTGATCCCCAAAGCGTTATACAGCGCATCTTCGTTGGTAAGGCTCATCCTTGCGATGTCGCCCATGGTATAGCAGCCAAGGGCGGCCACCCGTCTTGCGATTCCGGGGCCGACCCGCCAGAAATCTTTCAGCGGTGTATGGCACCAGAGTTTTTCCCGATAGCTTTGTTCGTTCAGTTCGGCGATCCGAACACCGTCTTTATCTGCCGGAACATGCTTTGCCACGATATCCATGGCGATCTTCGCAAGATACAGATTAGTACCGATCCCTGCGGTTGCGGTGATCCCGGTCGTGTATAGCACCTCGCGGATCATCGTGATCGCCAGTTCGTGCGCGGTCATACGGTAGGTGTTCAGATAAGCCGTCACATCGATAAAACATTCATCGATCGAGTAGACATGGATATCTTCCGAAGAAACGAATTTCATATAAATCGAAAAGATCTTTGTGCTGATCTGTTCATAGAGCTTCATGCGGGGCGGAGCAATGATATAGGAAAGCTCCAGCGAAGGATCTGCAGCAAGTGCTTCTGCATCAAAGGAGGAAGAGGCAAAATGATAGCGGCCGTTCTTGTCCTTTGGGAGAACACCAAGTGCCATTGCCTTCTGAAAGCGTTCGCGGTTGATCTCCTTTACTTTCTGGATCACTTCGAACAGGCGGGCCCTTCCAGAGATCCCATAGGCTTTCAGTGAAGGGGAGACCGCCAGGCAGATCGTTTTTTCCGTACGCGAATCATCCGCTACGACAAGGTTGGTTGTCAGCGGATCATGTTTCCGGTCGCTTGCCTCCACGGATGCATAATAGGATTTCAGATCAATTGCAATGATTGTACGTTCCATTGATTTGATTATACTTCATAATCCTCAAAAAACCACCGGCCGAAGGTGCTTGAAAAACGCTTGTCTGAGCGTTCGAAGAAGAGGAGACGTTTTTCGCCGCCGATCATGATCGTATAGCAGTCTCCCGGGAGTCCGTGCTCGATGCAGGATGCCGGACGGAAATCCTGCACCTTCTCGATCTCAGAGACCCTGCCATTGTTCCATATGATTTTTTTCGGCTGCATAAATCCGGTATTATCAAATACGGAGATCACTTTTACATAGGTCCGCTGCCGCTGTCCTTCCATTTTTCTGTGCCTCCCGTCACATGAAAAGCGAACAAGTGTTCGTTTTCCGAAGTATATCACAAGAGAGTGTAAATTGCAAAAATAACTTCAGTAGAAGGCGAAAAATCGGAAGTTAGTTGTGCACGTAGTTCCAGTATAATCTGTTGCAGGTAGATCTTCCGCACAGAAAGGATCGATACCATGATTAGAATAACAGAACATACCGGAA
>JAFWLM010000074.1 GCA_017511045.1 Lachnospiraceae bacterium
ATCATAGACCTTCGTCGCGGACTGCGTGGTTGCCATAACGCTCTTGGGCAGGACTTAAAAGTAGTGGCTGCGATCATCCGCAGAGACCACCGCGTATTTGCGACCGAGAGGGGATACGGAGAATTCCGGGGCGGCTGGGAATTTCCCGGCGGTAAGGTGGAAGTAAACGAAACGCCAGAGGACGCATTGCGGCGGGAGATCCGGGAGGAACTCAATGTCCGGATCGAAATTGAATCTTACTTTGATACGATCGAATTTGATTATCCCCAATTCCATCTGTCGATGGACTGCTATCTTGCCCATATTGCGTCGGGCAGTCCGGTTCTTCTCGAACACGAAGCCGCACGCTGGCTTGCGAAAGAGGAACTCGAAGAAGTGAACTGGCTTCCGGCCGACCGCACAATTCTGGAACATCTGAAAGAGGTGCTCTGAACAGAAAAGAGATCCCGGCAAATGCTGTATGATCAGCGCCTGCCGGGATCTTTTCATGTTGTAATAAGAATATCGGTGCTATGCTGCTTTTCGTTACATCCAGTTATTCAACTTGAGCCCTTCCACTCTCCCAAATTCTCTCGTATTATTGGTAATCAGTGTAAAGGCAAGCGATTTTGCATGAGCCGCAATCAGCAGATCGTTTGCTCCAATCAACTCCCCTTTTTCTTTTAGATCATGACGAATCTGTCCATATACTTTTGCGGCGTCCATATCAAAAGGAATGACCTCAATATTGGAAAGAAACATCAATAAGGCCAATCTGTTCTGCTTGGGTTTGGAACTGTTAAAAACTCCGTATTCCAATTCAGCCATTGTAATTGCCGAAATACAAAGATCTCCAGGATTGTATTGCTGAAATCTTTTTAATACGATCTCCGGTCTGGCGTTCTTAGCATAGACGATGATGTTTGTATCAAGCATGTATCTCATAGCGACTCTCTTTCCTGTACAGGAAGTTGTTCATAGTTTTCCATGAAATCATCCGTAAACATAGAAAGTCCTATCATTGCAGTGCTCCAGGAATCATTTTTGGGAAGCAGGATGACTGCATTACCGACTCTGTTGACAAATACTTCATCATCATCAAAGCGGCAGTTCTTTGGCAGTCTAACAGCCTGCGATCCTCCATTAGTAAACAGTTTTGCAGTTTCCATACTATTTACCTCCTTATTACAGTAAGTATATACGCTTATATATACTCTTTCAATCAGTTAATCCTTCAAGGTCTTACAAACTGAACGTGACAAAATTGGGCCGAATCGCAAGAACTGCTGCATCCGGATTCGAGACTGTAAAAGACTTACTTGATCGAGGCGTATCTGTACATGTTCTCAATATGGGCTTAATCGGCAATACCCCCAGAAGAGTCGCCTGATTTCTGCGACTTTATCGAATTTCAGCATTTCTGTATCTTTCGAAAGCGAAAAGCGATTGTACTGTTTGTCCTTAAGACTTTTTCACAATCAGGAAAAAGGAGACAAAATCCGTGTCAAAATGAAGGAAATGAAGCAAAACAGACTCATTTTGAGAAAGACGGAGGGATAGCAGTATGCCGGTATCATATGAATATTTAAGTTCTTTAAAGCCGCTGCCTGAAGATTTCGGGAATAACACGACACTGAAGTATTTCACAACAATGATTTCATACGAGTTATGAATTATCACAACTGATTCCGCGGAATCAGGTTAGGGTTTCTTTTGTTCTTTCTTTCGATGGACTGCTGTCTTGCTCATATCGCTTCCGGCAGTCCGGTTCTTCCTGAACACGAAGCCGCACGCTGGCTTGCGAAAGAGGAATTCGAAGAAGTGAACTGGCTTTCGGCCGACCGCACGATTCTCGAACATCTGAAAGAGGTGCTCTGAAACAGAAAAGAGATCCCGGCAAATGCTGTATGATCAGCCATTGCCGGGATCTTTTCATGTTGTTATTTCTGTGTTCAGAAACCGCACGGTTTCCTGAGGCCCCGTACAGACGGTGATCATATACCCGTCTGTGCACAGTTCATGAAAGCGGTACGGATCTTCCGGACGGGGATCGAGAAAGGAGATCCCTTTCATATCATAGGCAATGCCGGTTCCGTTTCGTTTTCCGTAACTCTCCTTGCGGGTCCAGATCCGGATGAATGCCAAAGCCGGATCTTCCGACTGCTGGATCTCAGCAGCTTCATCGGGATGAAGGAAGCGCAGAACGCCCTGGGTGCGCAGCGGTTTGATGAGTTCCACATCCGCTCCGATTGGGGAACAGGAAAGGGCACAGACCGCAATGGTCCCGCTGTGAGAGAGGGAGAAGTGCAGGTCCTGATGCACAAGCGCCGGTTTTCCCTGAGGCTCCAGAGAAAGTTCATACTCCGTGATCCCAGCCTCCCGCAATGCCTGTTCCAGAAGCAGACTGACGCCGAGGGAAAGCGCTCTTCCGTTCTCATATCGAAAGGCAAGTGCTTTTTCTTTCCGTTCTTTGTTTCTCAGCAGGGAAAGACCGTGCCTGA
>JAFWLM010000075.1 GCA_017511045.1 Lachnospiraceae bacterium
TCTTTACGACGATGTCTCCCTGGTGGTTCCATGTGTCCGTGATCCGTTGAATATCTTCCTCGGAGATTTCAGGAGCAGGCTCCTCTGTAGATACTTTAGTGTCAGAACTACAAGTATATATATTATTATCCTTATCCTTCTCCTTCTCCTTATCGTGCACAGTTGTGCTTTTTGTGCACAATTGTGCTTTTTGTGCTTCACGACGTTTGGCAGCCTCGCTTCTCCGCCTGCATTCTTCCATGTATGCCTCCTTATTTCGCATCACATAAGTGGAGTATTGCGCGTATATGATGTCGAGGATCGAGCCCTGATCAAATTCTGTTGTGATACCTTCAGAATCCAGTAATAACAAGGCTTTCATGAGTTTTCCGGCGTCCTCATCCGACATCTTATCGAGTGCCTTGAGCCATTCGTGAGGCACGATCATGCTGTTTTTTGTTTTACTTGTTGCCATCGTTTCTCCTTCGACCACAGTTGTGCTTTTTGTGGTCTCTTGTGCTTTTAGACCTCTTTAATCACAATTCCAAACCTTTGGAGCATCAGCTTTTTTTGATCCTGTACACGTCCGTCCGGTAGCCTTTTACGTCCTCGACCACAGTTGTGCTTTTTGTGGTCTCTTGTGCTTCTTGTGGTACGGTGTATACAAAGTCTGCAATGTAGCTGCATTCACGCTCCAGAATCTTGCCCGTAATCGGATCTCTCTGCGTCGGGATCAGTACAAATTTCACCTGTGTGCTCAGATCTGAGATCTCCCCGGCGAGCTCCATCTGGCGGAGCTGCTTATATCTCCTGGCCTCTTTCTGAGAGTCAAATGTCCGACCGTCCGACTTTGTTTTCCTGTTATGGTATTTTGTTTTCCGATACATTCGGTACATGCTTTTCTCCTTTCAGCCCGGCGGGATCTCACCGCCGGGACTTATGGATTTGTGATATCTATTCCTTTGAGCCAAAATTGGCTGTGCGTCATGTAAACAGGGCGTCTGCGACGCTTTGCGCTCCGGACGGCTCATTCATCGCCTGACTCAGGTCTGGCTCTTCTGCGGCCGCCTGAGGAGCTGATTCAGGCACATCCTCGACGTTGTCCGGCACCACATCGACGTACTCTTTCTGTCCGCCCTCGTGAATGACAGCCATGTCTGCCTCGTATCCTTCCTGCATCTCGATCGACATGATCCCCCACTTGCTGATCAGTTGCCGCAGCATGGTCTTGCATGCCATTCCGTCGAAGTCTTTGTACCAGAAGCTGCTGTACTTCCAGGCATCCTTCGGATCGTACTTTCCGGCTTCATAGTCAGCAAGCGATACCTTCGGGTGTTTCCCTGTGGTTGCGTTCAGGCTGAACGCTTTTGAGTAATGATCTGCGTGAGCCAGCATCTTTTCCTTGCTCCAGTACAGCGCCTTGCGGAACCCGTTCAGGTATTCAAACATGGCATAGTATCCGACCGTCTTTGCGTTCTCACGCTCAACCTCATCCTGGATAAGATTTACTTCGATCTCTTCATTCAGTGGATCGAAGCTGACGAGCTCACCCTCCTTGATCGGGAGGACGGTCAGTTTTCTGTACTGTCCGGAGCGTGATGCTAACTGGATGTATCCCTTGTACCCTAACTGGAACTGCGCCTCCGGAAGCGGCATATCCTTGTTCTGGTACGGCACCATGTAAAAGTATCCGAGCTGCGGCGACGGGGACAGCTTTAATGCGTATCCGAGAAGTGCCGCGTTCATAAGGCTCTGATTTGTGCATTCGGAAAGAGCCTTATTTGTCTGGACCGCGCTGATCAGAGAGCTGACAAAGCGGTCTCCGTCCTTTCCGCCGACGACCTTGTTGATCTGATCCTTAACGGCGTCATGGGTAAGGTATGTCGTGAGTGACATTTTCTTCTGCGCCTGGTTTGCAGGCTGTAAACTGTTATTGACTGCCATTACTTTTCCTCCTTAATTCCTTCAAACTGAAACCGTTTTTCCAGCGCGGATTTATACGCCTTCATTGCATCAAGCTGTTCCCTCAAGATATCTGGCGGGCAGGAAAGCCGGAACGTCATGTCTCCATCCAGGATTTTCTCTAGTTTTCTGATCCGAATGCTTAACTGGTTGTACTCGGCGACGAATCGTTCCTTGTAATCTCTGCTGAGCATATCATCGACGGTATTCGCGAGTGTTTTTTCTCCGTCGTTTCCGACCATTTTTTCTTCTTTCTCTTCAGGTGGAAAAAGTTCTGTTAGAACCTGTCTGTGAATCCGGGATCCTGTACCAAGCGGTACGCCATGATCCGAAAGAGCTCTGGCTACAGCATTCGACACCTCATCCAGACAAAGCTCTTTTTTCCTGTCAATGTATTCCTCGTATTGTTTGCGAAAATCATCCCCAAACATTGCCTCGCCAAGTTCCATAAAAAAATCGTGTGCTGCTTTGTTCATATCCATTTCTGTTACCTCCTTAAATCTTCTTAAACTCTATATTCCTGGAATTAAAAAACTCCTTCAGTGCCTTCGCGTCTTCCGTAGAAAGTTTTGCGGAGAATGAGATCCACTCTTTGACCGGAGGATGATAGACTGTACTCTCGTCATCAATGTCGATCTCCATCTGTTTTTCCTCGCGCTTTTGCGCCTGGTACTCTGCTCTCCGTTTTGCCTGATCCTTGAGCTGATTAACCAGCACCATCGTGCTTCCAAGATCCAACGTCTTCTTGTAGTGTTCGATTGCCTCGAACTGATACTCGTCAAGCTCGTCCAGGATCTTAATATCTGTCTCGTAAGTGAAGATCCGCGCATCGATCTCTTCCGTGATGGCCTTCATGCTGCATGTCGCGTTCAGCCATTTCGGATTCCAAATGATGTCTGCCATCCAGGCATAGCCCTTATTGATGAACGTCTGTCTGATAGATTCTTCTTTTGCTCTCTTCTGGATTGCCTCGTATTCCTTGACCTGTGTGTCGATCTGCTGGATCGGTTCCTGAACAAGGGATTTGATCTCGTCCAGCTTTCCTTCAAACACAAGGTACGGTTTTAAAATCTCGGCTTTGACTTCCTTGCGCCTGTTGTCCAGCGCATCGACAAATTTCCGAAGGTTCGCCCTATCAGCTTTTGCCTCTTTGATCTGCTCGTCTGTGTAGACCAAATCCTTGTAGTAGCTCACCTTTTCTGCTACGCCTGCTTTGATCTCCTCAAAATTGAATTTGATTTCCGGCGTAACCTGATACTCTTCAATGTGTAACTCCATCGCCATTTTTATGTCCTCTCTTTCTTTATATCTCCGGTAAAATAAGATCCGGTTTCTTACGTTTTCTGATGTTTTCTAATACAAATCTCTTTTCGGCTGCCATTAGATATTCGATGTCTGCCTCTACGTCTGCGCGTTCGATCCGGTAATGCCTCGTCTGACAGTAAATCTCTCCGTCGATTTCCCATTTGAGCTGTGCTTTCAGAATCGCGAAATCCGATTCCGTTACAGCCATGTAGTGCAGAATCTGACAAAAGTAGTTATCCGGTATCCTCTCGTTCCACTGTTCCTTCTGGCGGCTGCTCATGACGTTCGTTGTCTTGATCTCCAGGATTCCGCGTCTACCGTCTTTGTCCACTAGCCACCCGTCAAGGGATGCGTGAGCCCATGGGTATTTGTCGTTGAACCACATGTTCCATTCCTTGTAGTGGACCTTCATGACTGGGTAATCCAGCTTGAACAGTCTGCGCAAAGGTTTTTCCGCTTCTGTTCCGTACTTCACGACATCCTTGTCTGAAATATCGTCCGGCGTGCATTGTTCGGTCTTTTCAAGGTACAGTTCGATGTTCGTCTTCCACGGATTCTTTCCGAGGATGCAGGCTGCATCGGACCCGCCGATCGTTTTTCTGGCTTTGAGCCATTCGTCTCTCGTTGGATAAGTGGCCATTGTTAACACGCGATCACCCCCTGCTGTTCATCCATCTGATGCTCCAGAAATCTGTCCAGCTTGTCCTTATAGAAGAAGGTCTTGCTGTTCCTGGACGCGGCGAGCCGGAAGCCAAGACTGCTGAAGTTGTCCGAATGGATCAGGTTCTTCAGCATATTCTTCGGATAACCCATTTCCACAAGCTCAGCGATGCTGTAGACCTCTTTCTTCATAGCACCCACCTCTCGATCAGCCCCGCGATGAACGGTCCTGCAAAGATCACGCAGAATGCCAGTGCGCACATGCCAATTGTTTTTATCCTCTCTTTCATTTCGTCCTCCTTCTACGAGGCAGGCCTGGCATCAAGTGTGAAAACCGCCTTTTTACAAATCATTTGCTGCCAATACCAGGCCGCCACGTCTTTAACTATTACTTGCGTTTACGCAAGTTCCGGCGCAAAAAAAATATCAGCCGGATCTTCAATTTCAAGCACCTGGATCATCGTGTTTATCTCTTGTCTTGTGAAGCAGCCATCATTCTGGAGCTTCCTATAAAACGTTGATTCATTAATACTAAGTGCTTTTGACAGATCTTTGGCTGACATTCCTTTTAAGACCATCTGCGCGCGCAATTTGTTTTGATTAAACATTGGTTTATCTCCTTTTTTGTCTTGCGTTTACGCAAGTATAATACCACTTGCATTTGCGCAAGTCAATACGTTTTCGCAAGTTTTTTTGATTTTTTCATTCTTTCTATTGCAATTATGCAAGTGCAGTGATATAGTTCAGTTCCCACGTTATAAAAGAAACAGGAGAATAAAATGGAAATCAAAGACATCATTTATAGCAGGAGAATTGAACTCGGACTTACAATGAAACAAGTCGCCGAGGCTGTAGGCGTGAGCGAAGGTACAATCTCCAGGTGGGAATCCGGTGACATTGCGAATATGCGCCGTGATAAAATTGCAGCCCTCGCAAAGACGCTGCATCTTTCCCCTGCCGTCATCATGGGATGGGAAGAAAAAGGCGAGGCAGGTTCCAGGCGAATTCCGGTTTATGGTCGCGTTGCAGCAGGTATTCCTATGGAACAGATAGAAGATATTACAGACTGGGAAGAAATCCCCGACCATTGGGCAGGTGAATACATGGCCCTCAGAGTAAAGGGAGATTCCATGCTCCCGCGTATTGCAGACGGAGACGTGATCATCGCGCATTTACAAGATGACGCCGAGTCAGGAGATGTTGTTGTGGCCCAGGTGAATGGGAGCGATGCGACAGTAAAGAAGTTGATTAAACACCAGAACGGTATCACGTTGCAGGCATATAACCCTGCATATGAACCCATGGTGTTCAGTGAGGAGGAACAGTATACCGTTCCAGTTAGGATACTTGGGAAAGTAGTCGAATTGAGAGGCAAATTTTAATAATCGGTGCAAAGTTTGCACCCACGCTCTTTTCCGGCTTCCTCGGCCTCAGAGATGGTGCCAGAATAAACAGTTTTGGAATCCCTTATTGATGAGCAGCCAGACCAAGAGTGCCAAACTCCGCCTGACGGAACCCAATACACGCAATTTTCGTCAACCGGATGTTTATTTGTGCCGGTGCTCTTCCCGCTCCCGGAACTGCTTCGCGTCTTTTTAACAGTTTCGCTCTTAACTGGCGTGCTATTCCGTGGCGTGTAAGCATCAGTTATTGGCAAGACAAGCACAAACGTAAGCACGCAGGCGCAGACTGCCGTCACTAAAACACCTTTTATCATATCTCCGAGCCACGAATATTTATGCTTAATGCTATCAAAAGTTAATCCGGCAGTTATTCCTATGCCGATAGAAGCCCCTGTGGCAAAGCCAAATTGCCATTTATGTATTACGGCACAGGTGATAACCGAATAAATAATATAAGCAACGCAATATATGACTGTTGCTCTATTCAGTTTTTCATTACATCTGCCTTGACATATAAAACACAATCCAAAAGCACAGACAGATGCAATAATCCAACCAACTAACATATGAGTTTTTCCTTTTGTTGGATTATACCATAATTGCATGAATAGAGTAAAACAAGGTGATTCATAGTAAGGTAAAGTAATTTTAAAACAGAAGTTCTAAGTAAAATATTTGAGCAAATTCTATACTTAGAAGTGTATCCGTACGTTTAAGTAAAGCAGGTTATACTTATATGTCAAGAAAGAAGTACAAATACAGCACGCAGGTTCAGTTCGGATACGGTCCGGACGGAAAACGGATCAGGAAAAGGTTTTCCGCTGATACCAAGGTGGAGCTGAATGCTAAGATCGAACAGTATAAAGAATCACTCCGGCGGGCATCTAACCCGTCGGAGATTACTTTCGGCGTCTATTCGGAGAAGTGGAAAGAGACTTATAAACAGAACAGATCCCAGAAGACGCAGGACATGTATGACTATGCTTTGACGAAATGCTCTGCCCTGGACGGCGTAGCCGTATGCAGGATCACAAAAACGATGTGCCAGGCTATCATCAATGAGGTGTGGGATAAACCGTCCACCGCTCGCCAAGTACATCTGACTTTATATCAGGTGTTCAAAGCAGCGATCAACGACGGAATCATTTTAAAAAACCCTGCTGCCGGAGTAGAGATCCCAAAAGCAAAGAAAAAAGAGATCTACCTCATGACGGATGCTGATCTTGAAGCGGTGCGGAAAGCGAAACTGAATCCGAAAGACCGGATGTTTGTCGAGATCCTGATGGTGTTCGGACTCCGTCCGGGAGAAGCACTCGCTCTGAAATCGGAAGACTTCGACATTCGGAGAAAAATTCTCCATATAACGAAATCCCTGGAGCTCCTGGATGATGGATCGAGCCTGCTCAAGGAAACCAAGACGGGCGTGTCCAGGGATATCCCCGTGCCGAAGCAGATAATTCCTCACCTGAAAGCCTATTTCAAGGATATGAAGGGCGATTATATGTTTCCTAAGGAAGACGGTAACCTCTTTACAAAGAGTGCGTACAGGAAGATGTCGGTGCGTATAGCGAACAGGATCATAGAGGCAGGCGGTCCTAAAATAACGATGTACCAATTCAGGCACAGACGAGCTACCGATTTGTACTACCTTACGCAAAAGGGAACCATCAGTGTGAAAAAGGCAAGTTCACTTCTTGGCCATAGTGAGGAAGTTTTTTTGTCCACATATGCACATATTGATGAGGAAAAAGAGGATGTTTCCAAGTTATACGCCGGGCTAAAGCTTTAGATCCTTGCCTCATTTATACCTCGGTTTCACGTGAAACAATTGATTTTAAAGGATTCTTGATTTACTCTTAATCAGGGTGTCCAGGGTTCGAGCCCCTGAGGGTGCACGGGTGATTTGAAGGGTTCCGGCCGAAAGGCCGGACCTTCATTTTTTATTGCAAAATCAAGGGATTTCCATGATCGATATGCTTTGACTGATCTTCAGAATCCCCTCGGATTCTGGGTAAAATAAGAACATTTTGGGCCAAAAGTGATTACACTTTTGCCAAAAAGTGATTACACTTTTTCAAAAACTGGCCTGTCTGACCCAAAAGACAGGGCTTTTTCGATCTGTTCGTTCCTGATTGCCTCATTCTCACGGTCAAATGTATAGTACCTGAGTGTCGTGGTCTCATCCACATGCCCGGCAAACTCCCGGACGGCATTCAGGCTGATCCCGGCATTGACCATGCTGGACACGGCCGTCTTGCGCAGCTTGTGGCTGCTCCGGTAAGGGATATCCAGACGGGAACAGTAACGCTCCAGATAATCGTTGATCACTGATTCCGGGAACGGGACCTCTGTCGTGGAAAAGATGAATTCCTCACAGGTGATTCCATGCTCTTTCCTGAAATCCCGCGTGGCCTGGATGATCTGCTTTGCCTTTTCAGGAAGATAGATGATCCTCTCCCCTGCGTAGCCTTTCGTCCGTTCCCTTATCTGGCCGGTATCCCTAACCAGCATCCTCTGGATGTAGAGTTTCCCGTCCGGAAGGACGTCCTCATATTTTACGGCACAGACTTCCGAGACCCGCATGCCGGTATAGAGCTGGAACAGGACCGCCAGCGGGGCCAAGCGGTACACCTTCCGTCCTTCCACAGCGAAGTCTGCCCAGATCAGTTTCTCCAGTGCAGCGATCTCCTCATCCAGATATACCTGTGTCTCATCCGCCGGCTTCCGGACCTTCCGGAAAAACTTGCCCAGGTCTTTCTTGACCCGGTCGAACGGATTCTTTTCGATGATCTCCGCATCATAGGCGTACTGGAATATCTGCCTCATGATCAGGGATACATTATAGAAGGTCTTCTTCGTCATCTCATTGTCCCTGATCAGGTGCATGACCCAGCTTTCCAGCAGGATCTTGTTCAGGCTGCCGATCGGCATGTCCACCAGCGGATTGTGCTCATAATATTTCATCCAGTCCGCTTCGATCCGCGGAATGGTAGTCTCTGCCACCATCAGCCTCTTATGCTCCAGCCAAATGGGATAGATCTCACGCACTGTATTGAAGCTGCTGAACTCCGGCACTTCGATACGGAACGCAAGAGCCTCCTGGAATTCCTGTTCCTTCTGGAATTCCACAAGGAAATCCAAAAGTTTTTTCTTTGAGGACTTCACGACCATGCGGCGCTTTTTTGATGCGCCATCATCCGGTATATAGGTCCTCCAGCGTCCATCCTTGCCTTTCCATATTTTGTGAGAATGAGTTTCTCTGATAAATTTTTCAAGGTTCATTTCTGCAATCTGCTCTTGCACACCGCTAAGGCTGATTATATCATTCTCAAACAGAAATTCCAGCAGGTCTTCCGGATGGACGCTGTCCATCACATTATTCAGTTGGCCTGTTTTCCGGTCTGTCATTTTCCCTCCTAATAATATTTTTCCCTCTATATCTCTATGGGGACAAAAATCGTCCAGTTGTAGAATTAAATCTGCATTTTTTTCCTCAGTTGACGGACGATGCAGTTTACCCGGTATATTAAATCCGCCCGTTTTGCCCCCAGATCCCTCGCGTATTGGCTGAAATTCGTGTTTTTATCAAAATAGGCAATTACAAGATCCCTATCAGCGCTGTCCATTTCCTGTAAACATTCCCTCAGTTGTTTGAGATATAGGTTTTTAATCGCAATCTCTTCCACAGAAATACTGTCTGGAATATCTAAATCTCTGTTTTCCAATAACCTGTTTAGGCTTACACAACAAACTCCGTTTCTTTTCATGCGCTGCTTTTCCCTATTCAGTTTTCTTCTGTCATCATCAAACTCTTTTCTGAGTTCTCTGATCTTTTCTTCCTCCATCCCTGCTTCGATACATGCCTTTTCATATTCCCATTTCATTTTTTGACCTCCTTGTCATTTGCTTTCCGGCACGACAAGGGAGTCCTATTCCAGGCATCAAAAAGCACGCATGGAGATAAGAGATCTGCACGTCACTTTCCGTCTTGATTTCACTAATTTCACAACCCGCATCTGCAGGCTTCCCAAAAAACGAAAAGTATATGCAATCCCCTGTCTCCCATCACGTGCTGGGATACCGGATTCAGTTTTTAATGTGCTGTATGTGATGACCAATAAGGTCTGATCACCAAATAAAAAAGACCACCGGCAAAGGCAGTGATCAGAGTGTTATTCTCTTTCACTATCCTCAGCCGATGGCCTCTCATGTTTACTACGTCACATGACATGCATGTGATATCTCTGGCTTAACCATCAAGCCTTCGCAGAATCATATTTCATATGTCTGCGCGGCACGGAGAGACGAGATTCGGGTCTTACCCTAGCCCTGTTTCAGCTCGGCCCTGTTCCATCGCTCCGCCGCTTATTCAGTTTTCAATCGGTTCAGATACTGTCCATCATTCCATTCAGTCTGGCAGCATATCTGGAAAGATACTCTTCAGTGGTACTGTGTCGCCTGTTCTTCAGGGTAATCACACTGACCAGCCCACATCTTGGACATTCCATCCTTATCCTTCCGTCTTCTCCTTTCATTCCAGTGTTTATAATTCCACAGTTAGGACAATATCGTTCAAATACCTCCCGACCATTTTCCATTTCTTTGCATACATCCTCCTCGATGATCTGCGCTTTTCCTGTCCTCTGAAAAACGTTCCTCTAATAATATCCATAACTATGCGGGTTTCTGAAGCCCTTCAGCTCCTCTTTCTTCTTTATGGTGCTTTCAGCTTCCTCTTTTGTGGCAAATAGGCGACCTTTCTTCAAGCGGACAACGCCTTGGTTGTCGGTAAACAGCAACGTGTATAAACCACAGTTTTCGGAAAGAACCTTAACCGGTCTCACCCGCCGGCCGTTGGCAACAATAAATGCTTCTGTGCCTGGTGCAAAAAACTTCATGTTATTCCACCTCCGTTTTCTTCTTGAACATCCAATATGGTATCCCGATCCGGTGACGGTAAGGGACGACTCCCGTCTCGTCCAGCATGATAAGGTACCGGTGTGCGGTGTCCTTCGAAATATGGAAGTGTCCGGACACTTCTTCGACCGTCGGTGGGATGTGGTTCTTGATAATGTACCTGCCGATGAACACCGGAATCTCTGCTGTCAGGTATCCTTTTTTTAAACCCATGTTCCAACACCTGTCCTGCGGCTCCCTTTGCTCTCGGCAAATATAGGGTCTTCTTGTATCTTCTTTGAAGGATCGGTGACCCTAGTGATGCTCCCGCAATACCCGCATTCCATCCATCCTTCTGTTTCTTCCAGGTATAAATGTTTATTTAGATTCCCGCATACGGGACATTCTGCATCATATAATTTCATCTTCTATTCCTCCGTTTACTCTTTTTGTCCGGGTTGTTTTTCATTCGTCATATGCCCTGTCGACTTGGCGTATTCGAAGTATATACGAACATATGTTCACCCTCAAGTATTTTTTTAGTACACAGGCAATATTGTCGAATCTGTTCGACAGATTAGCACATCAATAAAAAAAGAGGCTGCTGTAGTGACAACCTCTTTGCCAAAAAGCTCCCGTTCTGGCGTCTATGTCATTTCAATCCATCCCCTGGCCAGTTTCCTGATTTGTTCTGTTCTTTCTGCATCGTAATGCCTGTTGTCTCCTTCTAATAATCACTTATCCAATTTGCTGCAGGTTTCTGGACGATACCGGACGCCCAGCTGGCAATGGCCTCTATTGTTTCGGGATCATAATACCGCCCGCTGCTGGTATGGATCACCTGGTCGATCTCCTGCACGTTGGCAAGGATGCGGTCACTGTCCCCCTGAAAGTTTTCCCGTACGAAATAAACATAGGCTTCCACATGGACATCGATCCCTTTTGACCGCAGAAGTTTCCCTAAAAGGCCTGCCGCCTTTTCTGCCTGCTCGAGCGGGTTATCCAGATCCTCTTCGATATACTCTCCCCGGACATTTTTGACCCTTGTAAATGTATGGTCGTTTTCGTCTCCGAAAATGATCCCGCTCCAGTTTTTTACTTCGATGACAAAAACGCCATTGTGGTTGAAAATCAAGCTGTCGAGTTCCGCCCTGCCGCCTTCATAAGTGATTCGGAGGTTCAGGCAGTAATGGTCATTCTCCCGGATGATGCTGAAAATTCTGCCCTCCGCGATCCATTCACCTTCATTCCCCGCTGCTTTCCACGGTGTTATTTCATATTCTGTTTCTTCCGGCTGACGGTAGGTGACTACTGGTTTTCTGTTTAAAGTTTCCTGCTTTTTTACAGCCTTCCCTTTTCCTGATCTGCCCTTCACAAGGACAATGACCAGAGCAACGACAGAGGCTACTATACAGAAAAATATAAAAATGTATATCAGTACGTCACTCATGTTTCCGTCCAATATTGACCAGAGTTTCCAGCGCCACGATGAACCAGTCCCTTACCCACGGTTCAGGGTTGCTGTCTGCCCAGTGGTTGTAATACCGCCAGTGGGAGAATATCATGGCCCCTAATAGAGGTGCTGTTATCTTGTCTTCTTCCAGCAGGTATTGGAGCTGCTTAATCCCTTTAACCGCTCTTGAGGTTGAAAAAACCTCGGAATATGAACGGAAAGCGTCCATTACGCACCCCGCCTTTTCTGCGTCTTCCACAAACTCCCAGCACTCAAATATCCAGCTGAATTCTTCAGATTGTCTGAATTTGTCCACCCACTTTGAAGCAAATTCACGGTACTTATTAATATCAGGGTCTTTGATTGGCTCCTCGGTGAAGATTCCCTCCCAGTTTTTAAGAAAAGTGTCAAGAATCGCTCGGTATTTTTCATAGTCCTTCGGGTGGACCAGGAAGATATAAGAACGCTGTGTGCCTTTATGGTAAGTAAGGACAATCGGCTTCGCGCTTGCCAGCAGTTTTGGCATGATTGATTTGTACCGTTCCCACTCTTCGGACGTCCGTCTACCTTTGTGGCAGTAAAAGACCACATTATGGTCATCGTAATAAGATCTTATCTCGTCCGAAGAAACATATTTTTCATTTGCTCTGTTATGCCTCTCCTCACGGAGCAGTCCGTTATCCGGATCCAGAAAGACCAGGGATGTCCCAGCTAACTTTTCCTTTGCGGCATAGTGCCATTCTGTCCTCTGTTCCCGGCGTTCTTTCGCATTCCCTTTAAAGACCATCCTTTTATCATAAAAACTGGCTCCCTTGAGCAGGCCGGATCTTTCGACCCCACAGATGGTCCGGTCTGAATCCCTGATCTGCTTCAGGATTTCAAACGTCTCCGGATCATATTTTCTTAACGAATGCTTTGGATCTTTATCAAGATATCCAGTGAACTTTCCGTCGTTGGTCCCATCGTCCTCGGTCAGGTACCAGTTTATGCCGACACTGACCCCGGTATTTATAAATGCCTTTAGAAGTGAATACTTCCCATAATCTCCGATATCTGCAACGTATTGATTCTTCATTTGTTTTCCAATTGATGACAATAACCGTAATACCAGCACTCATATGGCTCACAGCATTGTTTTCCAACTTCTACCTGTATCTCTTCTGGTTCTTTTGCCATTCGGTTCAAATCCCAAATATTATCGTTCACCCATTCTGAATAACCTGTTGCCTGCTCTGTCACGTCGTTGATAACAAATGGATTTTTCTCATCCTCTCCATGTGTCACGATATATACTCTTTCTATGTTTACCTTGCATCGGCTGACAATGTAATACTGGAAACCAACATCCTTGACAAATTGATCTGCGACTGCAGGGGAGTTCTTCACTTCATAGATATCGTATCCTTGGTCTGTTTTTCGCAGGATATCTAGCGCACAGTAATTGTTATAGTAACTAAAAGCAGCTTCGCAAATGACTGGTGTGCCTAGATTCAGATGTTCTCGCGTCTTCACCACCATTGCTTTTGTATCTGGAATGGTCGTCCCCGGAAGGTAAACAGACATCTCTTCATAATCCCCGAACATCGCCATTGCCCGGTCTCCAAAGTCATTTCCTTCATCCAGCCTGTTTTGGACTTCAGGTGGAATCACCTTTAACTCGGGTTTATGTTTATCCAGCCAGAGCATCTTCGAACACTGCATGCCACGCATGAAAGCTGTTTTTGAAATACCCATAATGAAAAAACTCTCTCGTCTTATATAATTTTTTGCTTGATGCTTAATACCTTTTTATCACTTAACCAGTTTTCAACAATACTATCCAATTGAGCTGAAATCAGTGAAAAGTCTTTGTTTAGATCCAATGATTTGACTCCTATCCTATTTCCATCCATCACAAAGCTGCAGTCAGGTGTTAAAGATTCATTCGTTTTTGCATACAGCAACAGACCGGAGACCTTTCCTGTATGTGCCACATCCTGGTTTTTAACATACGTGAATATTTGATAAAGATTGCCTGAATGCAAAGATGCTTTATCATACTGTTTCTGCAGAGTTTGTCCATAATACTTTGTATCGATTATAAGTATTTGATCCTCTTTTCTTAAGAAAATATCCGTCTGCATAGCAGGTAAAAATCGGATCATATATTCATCTGTATCGTCATCTAAATTCCATTTAACTTGAGCAGATTTGATATCATTAAGGTAGGAATGATGCCTTCTATAGTATTCAAGGACAAATTTCTCGTATAACCTGTGCATATGTTCATCGGAAAAAGCAATCATTTTATACTTACCTTTTTCCGTGGTCTGGAGCATTCCATCTAGGACAAAATAGCAAA
>JAFWLM010000076.1 GCA_017511045.1 Lachnospiraceae bacterium
CGACCGCAATGCCTTTGAAAATGTACAGCGCATATTGGAAAACGCGCCTGTCAGACGACCCAATGGGGACGGTGAAATCCATCCATTGTCCGGCTTGCTTTTCTGTAAGGATTGCGGGGCAAAAATGCACATACGCATAGACTACAGGCGCGGCGGCAAAAAACACATTGCGTTTTGCAGCGAATACCGCAAAGGCAAAGGCAAAAATCCAAAGTGTCATTCCCCACACAACATCGACGCGGATTTGCTTTTGCAGACCGTCGCGGACGTGCTGCGTAAGATCGCGGACTACTCTATCAGCAACAAGGCAGACTTTGAAGCCTTAGTCAAAAAGAGCCTTGCCATACAGCAGACGGACAAGGTGAAGAAGCAGCAAAAGCGTATACCGCAGATCACAGCAAGGCTTGAACAGATCGACACGGTTTTGAACAGGCTCTATGAGGATATTGCCCTCGGCAGGATTGAACAAGACCGCTATGAGCAGATGTCGCAGAAGTATTCAGAAGAATACTACACGCTGAAAACGGAGCTTGCAGAAATCAAGGAGCAGCTTTCCGAATTTGAGAACGCGGACGGACGAGCGCAAAGGTTTATGAAGCTGACCGAACGATATGCCGCCTTTACCGAGCTTACCCCCGCTATCCTAAACGAGTTTATCAGCAAAATCCTTGTCCATGAGCGCGATGTAAAAAGGTCAAAATACGCTGTCCACCGCATTGAATTGTATTTCAACCATATCGGCAGGTTTGAAAACGAGCTGACCGAACAGATAGAGCTTACGGAGCAGGAATGCGAACGCATGAGGGCTGAAATCGAAGAAGCCAAAAGAGAGAAATCCCGCGCCTACCATCGAGCTTATTACAAGGAATACCGAGCGAAAAACCTTGAAAGGTGCCGAGAATATGAGCGAATGAAAGCAAGGGAATACAGGGCAAAGAAAAAGCTGCAAGCCGCAACCTAAAACCGAATAACCAACACCACGAAAAGAGGTTTCCTATCAACGGGAAATCTCTTTTTGTGTTAAGCGAAGGAGGACTTGAATGACAGAAAAAACCGAAGCGCAGACAGATGAAATTAAAACCGAGGAACAGACCGCAGCCCGAAAGCCGGACGGAGTTCTCACAAGAAAGTTTGGAGCAAAGACCTTTATTGCCGAGATATTTTTCAATCACAGCAGCAAGGACACATTTCAAGATAAGCTGCTAAAGGCGATCCGCTCCGAGAAAACAGAGTAAAACAAGCCATCTTTTCCATTCCCTTCCTATCCCATCCCATCCAAAAATCGAAAGGAGAAAACACACATGGCGAAAACCAAAGCAGAGAAAATCGCAGCCATCGAGTTGCAGATGACACAGCTTGAAAACCAAAGAAAGAAGCTGATCCAAGAGCAGAAGCAGCAGGAACGAAAGGACAGGACGAAACGCCTATGCAAGCGCATGGGGCTGTTTGAAAGTATGCTGCCCGAAAGCATATCGCTGACAGACGAGCAGTTTCAAATCTTCCTTGAAAAGACCATAGCCGCCGAACACAGCCGCCGCATACTGGACGGATTGACAGCGCAGCGGAGCGTACAGACGTCCGCAAGGGACACCGCCTATACGGAAGCGCAGGACGAGGCAGACGATGACGAATAGGGCGATATTGAAAAGCGGTCATGCCGTGGACGCATGACCGCTATGTTATGTGAGCGCAAAACCGGGATTTACCCCTCATGATAGTCTGCACCATCATAATCCAGCACTATCTTTTTGCAAGACTTGCAGATATATGCTTCAAAGGATAAACCCGAAAAAACATTGTTCCCAAGCAGTACTTCTCCCTCTTGGGGGATCAAAGA
>JAFWLM010000077.1 GCA_017511045.1 Lachnospiraceae bacterium
GATCTCCGTCAGGTCTTCCGGCGTTGCCCGTCTGGCCTCCACCTGATCCGGGAAGATCACGTCCTTACAATCAGACCTTAAAAAGATCTTTCCGCCATGCATTCCTGTGCAGGGAAAATACCCAACGATCTTTTTCTGTCCGGCATTCAGTCCCAAAACGATGATCTTTCCGCCGGCCTGATATTCTCCCAAGAAACTTCCGGCGGTTCCTCCGATCACCATGACCGGCATCTTTTCCTTATAGGCTTTCATATGGATCCCGGTACGGTATCCGGCATTTCCTTTCACGAAGATGGCTCCGCCGCGCATAGCATATCCTGCTGTATCTCCGATATTTCCATAAACGACGATCTCGCCCTCATTCATAGTATCTCCGACTGCATCCTGGACATTCCCGTTCACAGTGATCTTCGCTCCATTCAAATAAGCGCCAAGTGCATTTCCGGGAACGCCGTCGATCACGATGTTTTTCCCGCTCATCCCGGCTGCAATGAATCGCTGTCCGCAGCAGCCGGTAACCGTGCAGTCATCACCCGATCTCCGGATTCTTTCATTTACATCTTTAAAATCCAATTCTTTCGCATCAATAATTGTCATTTTCTTTTCTCTCATTTCAATCCTGGCTTTCTCTTTGAAATGCTTTAATGTACGGCAGAAAAAGCGCCCTTGCGTTTTTCTTCTGTAAATGCTGCGTTCGTTGCGGCTCTCTTCAACAGATCAAAATCCACTTCGGCAAGCGGGATCTTTTCACGGATCATTGAAGTGTAGATCCCGGCACGTTCCTCTCTTCCAATCAGGATGAATCCGGTCAGAAAACCGTCTTTGGTAAACAGACGCTTTATCGAGTTTTCCGTTTTTTCCTCATACATCCTGCCGCCGTCTGCTTCGGTGTAATAGCTGCCCGCAGTCATGGCATGAAAACCGAAAAAGCCGATCGAATTCATTGGGATCCCTTTATCAAAAACTGCCTGGCCTCCGGCCATATTGACGCCGGCGCAGTATCCCTGCATGTAAGCGTTCGGAAGGATCGCGAGAACTTTATGCTCTCCGGATGTGATATCGGTGCCCTCAGCACAGTCGCCTGCAGCATAAATATGTTCCATCGAAGTCTGCATCCTGTCATTGATCAGGATTCCTCTATTTACTTCACATCCTGCCTCTTTTGCAATCTGCGTATTCGCGCGGACTCCGACAGCAAGAACGAGAACATCAAATTCCACTTCTTTACCGCTGTTCATTATTGCTTTGTTTCCGGAAAAGGATTTTGCGCTGTCTCCGAGCAGGAAACTGATCCCGTTATTTTCCAGATGTTCCTGCATCAAAGCGGCACACTCAGTGTCCAAAATACTGGACAGAACTCTTTCTGCCAGATCACAGACCGTGATCTCTTTCACCCGTTCTTTCAGTCCTTCGGCACATTTCAGCCCAATCAGGCCGGCTCCGATGATCAGGACGCGGGATTCTTCTGACACAGCTTTTTCCAATGCGTACGCGTCATCCAGTGTCATAAAGGAGTACTTTTCCGGAACCGTTTCAAGTCCTTCGAACGGCGGAACAAAAGGAGAAGATCCGGCTGCAATACAGATATCTGTATAGGCGATCTCATTTCCTTTCTCCGTCACAATTCTTTTCCGCTCGGTATCGATCGAAGCTGCTTTTTCTTCATAGAGCACCTTCGCTCCGTTTTCCTGATAAAAGTCCGCTCCTCTGTACTTCATCTTTTCGGCATCTGTTTTTCCTTCCAGATAGTAGGAGATCAACGGACGGCAATAGACTTCATAAGGCTCCTCCGAGAGCACGGTCAAAGTACCCTGCGGATCGACGCTTCGGATTCCTTCGATACACGCAGCCGCCGCAACTCCGTTTCCTATGATCACATAACGTTTCATTTTCTCTCACCTCCGGAAGTTTTCTCAGTCACCGACATAAAGTGTGCGGCCGTCAGGATCCACCTCTGTCTGTACCTCATCCCTGCTTTCATATACGATCGCATTATTCGGACAGCCGCTGACACAGGCCGGCTCCCCGAAAGAATTTGTCAGGCAAAGCTCACACTTTTGCATGATGCCGTTTTCGTTCGGGGCGAGCGCTCCGTATGGACATACCAGAACGCAGGTCAGACAGCCGACACATTTATCCTGATCCACGCAGACGACTCCATCCCTTTTCGAGATCGCTCCTGCAATGCAGCTTTTCACGCAGATCGGATCCTCACAGTGTCTGCAGGAGACCGCAAAGGTGATGCGGTCGTTTTCTTCCACGTGGATCCGCGGAAAGATCTTCTTTCCCTTCAATGCCTCTGCCATATCATCCATCCCTGAATTGGCAAACGCACAGTTATATTCACATAAGTGGCACCCGAGGCACCATTCTTCATTTACATAAACCCGTTTCATATCTATTCTCCCGCATGTGAGATTCCTAAGATCTCAAGCTCTTTTTCCGTAAGACCGACGCCTCTTAACATCAGTCTGTTTCCCCGCAGCGCTTCAATGGAGTTGATACCCATTCCGCCCATCATCTCCTTGATCTCATGCTTCCATGCAGTAAGGAGATTGATCAGGCGCCGGCTTCCGATATCCGGGTTCAGACGTTTCACCAGTTCCGGCCTCTGCGTCGCAATGCCCCAGTTGCACTTTCCTGTCTGGCAGGTCCTGCAAAGATGACATCCCAGTGCAAGCAATGCTCCGGTTGCGATATAGCAGGCATCTGCCCCAAGCGCGATCGCCTTTACAATATCTGCTGCAGAACGGATGCTTCCTCCGACAACTAAGGAAACATTGTTCCTGATCCGTTCATCACGAAGTCTCTGGTCAACGGCCGCAAGCGCAAGCTCGATCGGGATTCCGACATTGTCACGGATCCTGGTCGGTGCCGCTCCTGTACCTCCGCGGATTCCATCAATGGCAATGATGTCAGCTCCGCTCCTTGCGATACCGCTTGCAATGGCTGCGATATTGTGGACGGCCGCAACTTTTACGATGACCGGTTTCTTATATTCGGTTGCCTCTTTCAGGGAATAGACCAGCTGTCTTAAGTCTTCAATTGAATAGATATCATGGTGCGGAGCCGGTGAGATCGCATCGCTTCCTTCCGGGATCATTCGTGTTCTCGATACATCTCCGACGATCTTGGAGCCAGGCAGATGACCTCCGATGCCAGGCTTTGCGCCCTGTCCGATCTTAATCTCGATCGCAGCTCCTGCTGCCAGATACTCTTCATGGACACCGAATCTTCCGGACGCCACCTGAACGATCGTGTTCGGACCGTACTGATAAAAGTCCTCATGCAGACCGCCCTCACCGGTGTTATAGTATGTGCCCATCTCTGTAGCGGCTCTTGCAAGCGAAGCATGTGCGTTATAGCTGATCGAGCCGTAACTCATCGCAGAAAACATGACCGGAAGATCCAGCTCCAACTGCGGCGGAACCTTGCAGATCAGATTTCCACTCTCATCTCTTTCCGGTTTTACATTTTTCTTTCCGAGGAATACACGGGTCTCCATCGGCTCTCTTAACGGGTCGATGGAAGGGTTCGTAACCTGCGATGCATTGATCAGCATCCGGTCCCAGTAAACAGGAAGCTCTTTCGGATTTCCCATGGAAGATAGCAGCACGCCGCCACTGTTTGCCTGTTTATAGATCTCTCTGATCCCGTCATTCTGCCAGTTTGCATTTTCCCGAAGCTTACAATCGCTCTTTACGATCTTGAGCGCTCTTGTCGGACAGAGGGAAACGCAGCGCTGACAGTTCACACACTTGCTTTCATCACTGACCATTTTGTCCAGACGCTCGTTATAGGCATGAACCTCATTCGCGCACTGCCTCTCGCAGACCCGGCAGGTAATGCAGCGGTCCATATTTCGTACTACTTCAAATTCAGGATATAAAAAATCGATACTCATATCTGGACACCTTCTTTCAGTCTGACCACTACCGGCTCTCCTCCGCTCGGAGCCCAGATGTTTTCAGCATCCGGTTCCATCGTGCGGATCGCAGCTTCCTCGCTGGCAATAAAGACCTTGTCATCCTTCTCGCCAACGACCATGCTTCTGAGCTTCAGCCGGTCGTTTAATGCCATCAGTCCGCCGTTGAATCCCATAACGATTGAAAACGGTCCTGTGATCAAAAGGCTCGGATAAAGCGTCCTGAGATAGATATGCTTCTCTTTATCATTCAGATCCGTTTTCCGGTCGATCGTGCTCCAGAACGGTGCCGCGATCACACTGGCAGCTTCTTCCAGTGTCAGATGCTGCACACGGATCAGATAATCAAGGATATAAGTGATAACTTCTGTATCTGTCTGAAGATTGCATTTATAGCCAAACATTTCGATATATCGGCGGTTCGCATCATAAGAAGAGATCTCACCGTTATGAACAATGGAAAAATCAAGCAGAGTAAAAGGATGTGCTCCGCCCCACCAGCCCGGTGTGTTGGTCGGATATCTTCCATGCGCGGTCCAGGAGTATCCTTCATATTCTTCTAAGCGGTAAAAAATTCCGACATCTTCCGGAAAGCCGACGGCCTTAAATGTTCCCATATTCTTTCCACTGGAAAAAACATAGGCGCCGTTCATTTCCGTGTTGATCCTGGTCACAGCACGAACAACATATTCCTCTTCCTCAACCTGCATGGCAGCTACCTTGGACTGTAACGGTGCAACAAAGTACCTCCAAATGATCGGCTCGTCCGTGATCGCAGGAATCTTTCTGGTCGGAATGACCTCAGCATGAACGACCTCAAACCGTTCTTTCAAGAATGCTTCACAGTCTTTTCTGGTCGCTCTTTCATCAAAGAACATATGAAGCGCATAGAATTCTTTGTAGTCCGGATAGATTCCATAACCTGCAAAGCCGCCGCCCAGGCCATTTGAGCGGTCATGCATCGGACGCATTGCTTCTGCGACCAGTCCTCCGGAAATCTTCTTTCCTTCTGTGGAGATCACAGCTGCGATCGCGCAGCCGGATGGAATTCGGACCTGTCCTTCTTTTTTCATCTTAGATTCCCCTTTGCCGTTTTGAAAATAAAAAAAGCAAAGGCATTCATCCCGCCACAGTTTTCCTGTAACGAAATGAACGCCTTTGCTCATTTGTAGAAATTCTAAACCCATCTCTCATTTTGTGTCAAGACGAATTCGCTCATCATTTTTCACAACAAACTTTTTCGCATTTTTTCTCTTTTCGTTCTTTTCCACAAAAAGAATCTTTCGCCGAAAAAAATTACGAGGAATTTCTTGACAGTCAAAAAAACTTGCTGTAAGATTCCGCATCATAGAGGCAAGGGCGTCTTTGGAAAATTCCAAAGGCGCCTTTCTTTATGCCCAAATAATGGGACAGCATTTGTTAAGGAGGCGAAATTACTATGTCTGCAGAAATTACGACACTCGTTTCAGATCTTGTGGGAAGCGAAGTTTTCGGCGTCTGGTTTTTGATCGGTGCCGCTCTGGTATTCTGGATGCAGGCCGGCTTTGCCATGGTGGAGGCCGGTTTCACAAGAGCTAAGAACACAGGAAATATCATCATGAAAAACCTGATGGATTTCTGTATCGGAACCGTTGTCTTTATCCTGATCGGCTTTGGCCTTTTGATGGGAGAAGACCTGGTGGGTTTTATCGGAAAGCCGGGATTTGATCTGTTCACCGCTTATGCAAACTTTGATTTTTCAAGTTTTGTCTTTAACCTGGTCTTCTGCGCAACGACCGCAACGATCGTATCCGGAGCTATGGCAGAAAGGACCAAGTTCCTCTCCTACTGTGTTTATTCCGCAGTGATCTCCGCTCTGATCTATCCGATCGAAGCGCACTGGATCTGGGGAGGTGGCTGGCTCTCAAATCTTGGATTCCATGACTTTGCAGGTTCCTGTGCGATCCATATGGTCGGCGGTGTCTCTGCTCTGATCGGCGCAAAGATCTTAGGACCCCGTATTGGTAAATTCAAAAAAGACCCCGGTGGAAAGATCATTAAAGTTAACGCATTTCCCGGTCACAATATCGCACTTGGTGCGCTGGGTGTCTTTATTCTCTGGCTTGGCTGGTATGGCTTCAACGGTGCTGCCGCTACATCGATCGATCAGTTAGGTTCCATCTTCCTGACGACCACGGTCTCTCCTGCAGTTGCGACTGTCGCATGCATGATCTTTACCTGGCTGAAATACGGGAAGCCCGATGTTTCCATGTGTCTCAACGCCTCGCTTGCGGGCCTTGTTGCAATCACCGCAGGCTGTGACGTGACAGATGCCTTAGGCGCAGCCATCATCGGATTGATCTCAGGACTTCTGGTCGTATTCGGTGTCTGGCTCTTAGATCACAAGCTGCATATCGACGATCCGGTCGGTGCAGTTGCTGTGCACTGTCTCAACGGTATCTGGGGAACGATCGCGGTCGGACTGTTTGCAACGACTTCCGCCCCGGGCTATTCCATCGCCGATTCTTCCGGAACTGTCATCTGCGGACTCTTCTATGGCGGAGGCTTTAAACTTCTGGGGCTGCAGCTTCTGGGTTTTGCCTCTGTTGCCTGCTGGACAGCCGTTTTCATTACTGTGGCTTTCCTGGTGATCAAGAAGATCTTTGGACTTCGCGTTACGAGGGAGGAAGAGACGCTTGGGCTTGACAACACAGAACATGGTCTTCCATCCGCTTATGCGGGATTTTCCATGACTCCGGAATATGTCGAAGAAGGCGCACCGGTCCCGGTCCTTGTTTCCGGTGACATTCCTGTGGCAGAAGCGATCCCGGTCAAAAAGGTTCCGACCTTCGAAGAAGGGGTTCCGAAATTCACCAAGGTTGAGATCATCTGCAAAGAATCCCGTCTGGAATCTCTGAAAGAGGCAATGATGAATATCGGCATCACCGGCATGACCGTCTCCCATGTCTTAGGTTTCGGACTCCAGAAAGGAACTCCGGAATACTATCGTGGTGTTCAGGTAGAAAGCAATCTCCTTCCGAAAGTACAGGTCGATATCGTTGTCAGCAAAGTCCCTGTGCGCAGCGTTATTGAAACTGCAAAACAGGTCCTTTATACAGGCCACATCGGTGACGGAAAAATCTTTGTTTATGACGTTGAAAATGTCGTAAAAGTCCGTACAGGCGAAGAAGGCTATGACGCTCTGCAGGATGTAGAGTAAGAAAGAAGACAACGGCTTTTCTGCATGTGCCGTGTCTATAAAAAAAGGGAGCAGCGTACACAAAACCCCTTTGCTGGCTGCTCCTTTTTTAATATTCTTTTTCTTATTTCATCAGCAGTTGTTTCATTCTTTCCGCTGCAGTTTTTGTATCCTCCGGATCGCCGAACGTGGAAAAACGGAAGTAGCCTTCCCCGCAGGCTCCAAATCCCTCTCCCGGAGTTCCCACGATCTGGACCTCATTTAAAAGATGATCAAAGAATTCCCAGCTTCCGAACCCCTCAGGGCATTTCATCCAGATGTATGGTGCATTCTTTCCGCCGCAGTACCAGATCCCGCAGGCATCCAGGGCTTCCATCAGGACTTTTGCATTGTTCTTGTAGATCTGAATGTTTGCATGGATCTGCTTCTGACCTTCTTCCGTAAAAACAGCTGCCCCTGCTTTCTGCAGGATATAGGAGACACCATTCGTCCGCGTCGTCCGGTTCCGTACCCACATGTCATTCAGCTTCATTCCGGCTCTTTCCAGTTCTTTCGGAATCACGGTATAGCCCATGCGTGTCCCGGTAAATCCGGCGGTCTTTGAAAGAGAACAGATCTCGATCGCACAGGTCCTTGCTCCTTCAATCTCAAAGATGCTGTGAGGAAGTTCCGGATCTTCGATAAACGCCTCATACGCTGCATCAAACAGGATCACCGCCCCTCTGCGGTTTGCAAAGTCCACCCATTCCTTCAGCTGCTCTTTTGAAAAAACGGCTCCCGTCGGATTGTTTGGAGAACAGATATAAAGAAGATCTGCTTCCATGCCCTCATCCGGAACCGGAAGGAAACCATTTTCTTTTCCCGACGGAAGGTGAACGACTTTTCTTCCTGTCATGACATTGGCATCCACATAAGCCGGATATGCCGGCTCAATGACAAGGGAAGAATTAGAAACGTCAAAGAGATCCAGAATGTCTCCCAGCTCATCACTGGCACCGCTGGATACAAAGACTTCCTCCGGATCCAGGGATATGCCTCTTCTTCCGTAATACTCCGCAATCGTCCTCCTAAGTTCCGGATCACCACACTCCGGCATATAACCATGAAAGCTCTCCTGTTTTGCCTGATCATCCACCGCGCCGTAAAGTTCCCGGATCACTGCTCCGCACAAAGGCAGGGAAACATCTCCGATCCCCATGCGATATAAATGGGTTCGGGGATGTGCATCAACATACGCTTTTGTTTTCTGCGCGATATTATAGAACAGATAAGAATCTTTCAATTCTGCATAATGGGTATTTGGTTTTAACATAGTTCCTCTCTTTCAAATCTTTCGTTTCTGTCTCAGTTCCGCTTTTATAAATTACTGTTCCGGCTCCTTTGTTCTTACCGGGTACTCTGCGTCATAGACAAATTCCGCCGGACCCGTCATTTCAATACTTCCGTCTTTTTCGACGCAGATCGATAAAACGCCGCCATCCAGATGCACGGCAATCGGCGTATTGTATTCACAGAAGCCTTTCCGGACAGCTGCCGCAGCGCTGGCGCAGGCTCCGGTCCCGCAGGCCATTGTGATTCCGCTTCCCCGCTCCCAGACGCGCATACGCAGCTCATTTGCTTTTATCTGCTGTACAAACTCTGCATTCACTCCGCCCGGAAAGGCTTCATAGTGCTCGACTGCCGGGCCGATCTCAGATAATGGAACTGCCTCCGCATCCTGAACAAAAAAGACCGCATGTGGATTTCCAACAGAGACCGGTGTGCAGATCACATCTTCAAAGATGAAATTGTCATGCTTATATTCTCCGGACAGCGCAGTAAGCACCAGGTCGTTAGAAGCGACTGTAACACCCATGTCCACTGTCACTTCTTTGACTTTGTTATACTCCACCTTTAATTTCAGCTGCTTGATCCCGGAGAGTGTTTCGATCTCCAGCTCTGTTTTATTTGTATAGCCTTTTTCATAAACATACTTTCCGACACAGCGGATCCCGTTTCCGCACATCATCGCTTCGCTTCCGTCTGCATTAAAGATGCGCATCTTAAAGTCCGCCGTTTCCGATGGACTGATGTAGATCATGCCGTCGGAACCTGCTCCGAAATGCCGGTCAGATAGTTTTACAGAGAGTTCCCGGATATCTTCCGGGACTTCTCCAAAGACATAAAGATAGTCATTACCAAGTCCATGCATCTTTGTGAATTTCATTACGACCGCCTCCTGTAAATAAAAGAGGCGTCCTTGAACACGAGTGTTCAAAGACGCCTTTGCCTCTAACGCGATTACTTTATCACTTTACATTGACAAAATCAAGAAATGGTCTGATAATACATCTCGTGAAGGCAATGGGGTCCAAGGAAAAATGGAACTGTTGCCTTTTACACTTGAATTACAGGAGGAAAAAACATGTCTTGCTGCGCAATCGTTGGAATCAACTGGGGAGATGAAGGAAAAGGCCGCATGGTCGATCTGCTGACGGAAGAATACGATATCGTCGTCCGTTATCAGGGCGGCGGAAACGCCGGACATACGATCGTAAATGAATACGGAAAATTTGCTCTGCATCTTCTTCCTTCCGGTATCTTTCGGAAAGGAGTCGTGAGTGTCATCGGAAACGGTGTTGCCTTAGACCCTGAAAATCTTTGGAAAGAAATTGAAGAAGTCCGATCCCGCGGGATCGAGATCACGCCGGAGAACTTAAAGATCAGTGACCGTGCTTCCGTTCTGCTCCCGTGGCACAGAGACTTGGACAGCCTGGAAGAGGCACGTCTCGCCGATAAAAAATACGGATCCACCAAGCAGGGCATTGCTCCTTTCTATTCTGATAAATATCAAAAGAAAACCATTATGGTCGGCGAACTGTTTTATCCGGAGTACGTCAGAGAACATTTAGCCGGCATCACGGAATGGAAGAACCTGATCCTGGACAAAGTCTACGGAGCAAAACAGTACACAGAGAAAGAACTGCTCGACTGGGTCGACGAATATGCGGATAAATTAAAACCATTCGTCTGCAGCACAAAAGAGTTTTTGGAAGGTGCCGTCAAAGAAGGAAAGAATATTTTATTTGAGGCACAGCTCGGCGCTTTAAGAGACCTGGACTACGGCATCTATCCTTATACGACTTCCTCCAATGCGATCGCAGCGTTTGCACCGGTCGGAAGCGGACTCTCCTCTGCAAAACTTGATCAAGTCATCGGCGTAGTAAAAGCCTATTCCACCTGCGTCGGCGAAGGACCTTTCGTCTGCGAATGGTTTGGCGAAGAAGCAGACAAGCTGCGCGAAGCAGGTCATGAATTCGGAGCAAAGACAGGAAGAGCGCGCCGCGTCGGTCCGTTAGATATCGTTGCAACAAGATACGGGGTGGATGTTCAGGGCGCAACGGATCTTGCGCTGACGAAAATGGATATCTTGAGCTACATGGAAAAAATTCCGGTATGCACCAAATATATCATTGACGGCGAAGAAACGGATCTCTTCCCATTCCCTGCGCTGCTTGGAAAAGCACAGCCGAAGATCGAATATCTGGATGGATGGAACTGTGATATCTCAGGTGTCCGCAAATGGGAAGATCTTCCGGAGAACGCGCGGAAATACGTGGAATATATTGAGCAGGCAGTCGGCTGCCATATTACTTATGTATCAGTAGGAGCAGAACGGGATGCTTATATTTATCGAAGCTGAATACAAAAGAACGAAGCTGTTGACGGATAAAAAATCCGGGGGTAAAATAACTCTTTGTTAAGGCAAAGGGGTCTTTGAACACTCGTGTTCAAGACCCCTTTTTTGGTGTGAGTAGCCTGCGGTGCGACTGTGCAGCTTGGCGAGTTTACTCGCACAGCTGCATAGTCATAGCGCAGGTGCGAGTTCCAGGAGCACGAAAGCGATAGCTGGGAGTGCGAATGGAACTTGCGGATTGCGTGAGCGAAGCGGAGCAATCCAAGTCTCACACCATTAATAAAAAAGGAGGCGGAACCATGACGAAATATATCTTTGTTACCGGAGGTGTCGTATCAGGACTCGGTAAAGGAATCACAGCCGCATCACTCGGCCGGCTGTTAAAAAACAGAGGCTTAAAGGTTGCGGCGCAAAAGCTTGATCCGTATATCAATGTGGATCCCGGAACCATGAGCCCCTATCAGCACGGCGAAGTCTATGTGACAGAAGACGGTGCGGAAACGGATCTGGATCTGGGTCATTACGAAAGATTCATCGATGAGGATCTGAATAAGTATTCGAACCTGACGACCGGAAAAGTCTACTGGAACGTTTTAAACAAGGAACGCCGCGGAGAATATTTAGGCTCTACGGTTCAGGTCATCCCGCATATCACAAATGAGATCAAGGAATTTATCTACCGGGTCGGCAAGAAAACAAACGCGGATGTCGTGATCACAGAGATCGGCGGTACCATCGGTGATATCGAAAGCCAGCCGTTTATTGAGGCGATCCGCCAGATCTCGCTGGAGGTCGGAAAAGAAAACAGCTTGTTTATCCACGTGACTCTGGTTCCGTTCTTAAGCGGTTCGGATGAACATAAATCAAAACCGACCCAGCATTCGGTAAAAGAACTTCAGGGAATGGGGGTCAATCCGAATATCATCGTGCTGCGCTGCGACAGCCCGCTCGAAGAAAGCATTTTCAAAAAGATCTCCCTTTTCTGCAATGTAAAAGAAGACTGCGTTATTGAAAACCTGACACTTCCGAGTATCTACGAAGCTCCACTGATGCTGGAGAAAGCAAACTTTTCTGAGGTCGTATGCAGAGAACTGGGATTGCCGGTTGAAGAACCGGATCTGAGTGAATGGGAGGAAATGGTCGAGCGCATTCATAATACGCAGAAAGAGATCACGATCGGTCTTGTCGGAAAATATGTCCAGCTTCACGACGCATATCTTTCTGTTGCAGAAGCGCTCCATCATGCAGGCTATTACTACGGAACAAACGTAAAGATCCAGTGGATCGACTCGGAGAATATCACTG
Source organism: Lachnospiraceae bacterium (assembly GCA_017511045.1). Lineage (GTDB taxonomy): Bacteria > Bacillota > Clostridia > Lachnospirales > Lachnospiraceae > RGIG5612. Next base: position 12,085 of record JAFWLM010000077.1, read on the forward strand.
AGGAAAACTGTGAAGCCACGTTAAAAGATATGGACGGGATCCTGGTCCCGGGCGGTTTCGGCGAAAGAGGCATCGACGGAATGATCCTCGCAGCCCGTTATGCGCGCGAACATGATGTCCCATATTTAGGACTGTGCCTCGGCATGCAGATCGCGGTCATCGAGTTTGCAAGAAATGTTGCGGGAATCAAGGATGCGCATTCCGGAGAATTTGACGAACTCTGTGAACATAAGGTCATCGACTTTATTCCGGGACAAAGCGACCTGATCGATAAAGGCGGCACCTTAAGGCTCGGCGCTTATCCCTGCGTGATCACTCCGGGTACAACAATGGAACGCTGCTACGGGTCACTTGAAATTTCCGAGCGGCACAGACACCGTTATGAATTCAATAATGATTACCGGGAAGTTCTCTCCTCTGCCGGCCTGACGTTAAGCGGAATCTCCCCGGACGGAAGTCTGATCGAAACAGTGGAACTGACGGAAAAGCCGTTTTTCGTCGGCGTGCAGTTCCATCCGGAATTTAAGTCCCGTCCAAACAAACCGCATCCATTATTCATGGGACTTGTAAAGGCGGCTTTATCCTAAAACGCCTTACTTATATTTTTCTATAAATACACTTCGGTGCATGATATAATTAAGTATTATTTTTTTGAAGGAGACTAGACATCTATGTGTGGAATTGTTGGATATACAGGAACAGACGCAGCTGCTCCGATTCTTTTAGAAGGACTTTCAAAACTGGAATACCGCGGATATGATTCCGCCGGTCTTGCTGTTCGGAATGAAGACGGAGAGATCTCTGTTGTCAAAGCAAAAGGAAGACTTCATGTTCTTGCCGAAAAAACGGATGACGGACGCGCGGTCAAAGGAACCTGCGGAATCGGTCATACCCGTTGGGCAACGCATGGCGAGCCTTCGGAAGGCAATGCCCATCCGCACTGCTCTGATGACGGAAATGTTGTCGGTGTTCATAACGGGATCATTGAAAACTATCAGGAAATCAAAGATAAGCTGATCAAGAACGGATATCAGTTCCACTCCGAGACGGATACCGAAGCTGCGATCAAGCTGATCGATTATTACTATAAAAAATATTTCGGAAATCCGATCGACGCAATCAACCGTATGATGGTCCGTGTCCGTGGATCTTACGCGCTTGCTTTAATGTTCAAGGATTATCCGGGAGAGATCTATGTTGCAAGAAAAGACAGCCCGATGATCATCGGAAAAGAAGGAAACGGCTGTTATCTGGCATCAGATGTTCCGGCAATTCTGAAATATACAAGAACCGTTTACTACATCGGAAACCTCGAGATCGGACGTCTTGCTAACGGCGAGGTCACCTTCTTCAACCTGGATGGTGACGAGATCGAGATCGAACCGACTGAGATCACCTGGAATGCGGAAGCTGCAGAAAAAGGCGGCTTCGAGCATTACATGATGAAAGAGATCCACGAACAGCCGGAAGCGATCAACAACACTCTGAATGCTTATATCAAAGATGGAAAGATCGATTTTTCCGAGATCAATCTTACAGACGAAGAAATCAAAAATCTGGACAATATCTACATTACAGCCTGTGGTTCTGCTTACCACGCAGGAGTAGTCGGACAGTATGTGATCGAGGATCTGGCGAAGATCCCGGTGAGAGTGGAACTTGCATCTGAATTCCGTTACCGCGATCCTCTGCTCAGCAAGAACTCTCTGGTGATTGCGATCAGCCAGTCAGGAGAAACCGCGGACACGCTTGCGGCGATCCGCGAGGCAAAGAGCAAAGAAAGAAAAACCCTTGGCATCGTCAACGTGGTCGGAAGCTCCATTGCCCGTGAGGCTGATAATGTTTTATACACCTACGCAGGTCCTGAGATCTCCGTTGCGACGACCAAGGCTTACAGCGCCCAGCTTGTCTCTGTCTACTGCATCGCGATCCACTTTGCATATGTTCGCGGTGAGATCGATGAAGCAAAATATTCAGAGCTTGTCGAAGAATTAAAAACACTTCCTGCAAAGATCGAAAAGATCCTGGACGATAAAGAACGCATCCAGTGGTTTGCTGCAAAGCAGTCCTCTTTAAAGGACATTTTCTTTATCGGCCGCGGCATCGACTATGCGATCAGCATGGAAGGAAGCCTCAAAATGAAGGAGATCTCCTATATCCATTCCGAAGCTTATGCAGCCGGCGAATTAAAGCACGGAACGATCTCTCTCGTTGAGAACGGAACTTTACTGATCGGAGTACTGACCCAGAATAAGCTTTATGAAAAGACAGTCAGCAACATGGTCGAGTGCAAAGCAAGAGGCGCTTACCTGATGGGACTGACCACTTATGGAAACTACGACATCGAAGACCGCGCAGATTTTGTTACTTATGTACCGAAAACAGACGAGCATTTTACCGCCAGCCTTGCGATCATCCCGCTGCAGCTGATGAGCTATTACGTCAGCGTCGCCAAAGGTCTGGATGTTGATAAACCGAGAAACCTTGCAAAAAGCGTTACCGTCGAATAGACGGAGATAAAGGAAGGAAATGCCATGAAATTTTCCAGCCAAGAAGTCATTCAGTATGTGCAGGAAGAGGATGTGAAATTTATCCGCCTCGCTTTCTGTGACGTGTTCGGAAAGCAAAAGAATATTTCGATCATGCCGGAGGAGCTTCCGAGAGCATTTGATACCGGTATCGCGATTGACGGATCTGCAATCAAGGGATTCGGTGATGAAACTCATTCCGATCTTCTTCTGCATCCGGATCCGGAGACATTGATGCTGCTTCCGTGGAGGCCGGAGCACGGACGTGTCGTTTTAATGTACACGACAGTCACCTGGCCGGATGGTACGCCGTTTGCACAGGATACCCGGACTCTGCTTAAGAATGCAATCGCGGAAGCAAAAGCAGCCGGCTATCAGTTTTCCTTTGGCGCAGAACTGGAATTCTATCTGTTCCTTTTAGATGAAAACGGAGAACGTACGGATAAACCTTATGACACGGCCGCATATATGGACATTGCGCCGGAAGATAAAGGAGAAAATGTGCGTCGTGAGATCTGCCTGACGCTTGAGCAGATGAACATTTTCCCGGAAAGTTCTCATCACGAAGAAGGTCCGGGACAGAACGAGATCGACTTCCGTTTTTCCGAAACATTGAATGCCGCCGACAATGCGCAGACCTTCCAGAATGTCGTAAAGACGATTGCAAGAAGGTATGGCCTGTATGCGGACTTTTCCGCGAAACCGTTAAAAGACGGCCCCGGCAACGGCTATCACATCAATATTTCCGTGAACAATAATGAATCCCCGGAGGATTTCAATTATATGATCGCCGGTATTCTGAAACATGTGCACGATATGACGCCGTTCCTGAATCCGACAAAAAATTCCTATGACCGTTTCGGAAGCAATAAGGCTCCGAAATATATTTCCTGGTCTCATGAAAACCGCTCACAGCTGATCAGGATCCCTGCAGCCACCGGCCAGTACACGAGATGCGAACTGCGTTCACCGGATCCGTCTGCAAATCCTTATCTGGCATATACGCTTATGATTTACGCGGCTTTGGACGGGATCATAAACAAACTTCCGCTTCCGGAAGCTGCCGATTTCAATTTATTCAAGGCAGACATGCAGACCCTGGAGCAGTTCAAGACCCTGCCGTTAAGTTATGGCGAAGCTTGTGAGGCCGCAAAATCCAGTGAATTTATCAAAGCACATATCCCTGCATCGATTTTAGATATTTATTGTAAATAGCAGGTTTCCCTGAATATTCAGAAGAAAGGAGGTAATGAAGATGAACTTTGAGCAGGATGTCTCAAGCGTCCTTTTAGTCTCCTCTTCAGAAAAATTAACCTCCTCTCTTACCAGCCTTTTGCCCGGTTCTGCTTATTTTCCTGTCCACAAAGTTAAAAACATCAGTGCCGCAGAGCGAATGCTTGCTGAACGCGACTATGATTATGTTATAATAAGTTCACCGCTTCCGGATGATGCCGGAATCGAGTTTGCAATGGACACAGGAAGAGATACCTTAAGCCTTGTACTGTTTCTGGTGGCAACAGAACTGTATGAAGAGATCTATGAAAAAGTATCTCCCGCCGGAGTCTTTACAATTGCGAAGCCTGTGACCAGACAGACCTTTGAGCTGGCACTCAAGTGGCTTGCAGTTGTGAAATCCCGCAGCAGAAAAGTTCAGAAGAAAACGCTTTCCCTGGAAGAAAAAATGGCGGAGATCCGCATTGTGAACCGCGCAAAGCTTCTTCTGATCAGTGAAGAAAAAATGAATGAGGATAGTGCTCACCGCTATATTGAAAAACAGGCAATGGATCATTGCAGGTCAAAAAAGGAAATAGCGGAAAGCATTATCTCCCGTTATACAGAAAAAAACTAATGGAGCAACAGCATGAAGCAGAAAGACCGGAAAATCGTTTTAGAAGACGGAAGTGAATACTTAGGATACGGCTTTGGCAGCAATGTCGAGCGCGTCTGTGAGATCGTCTTCAACACCTCAATGGTTGGCTATCAGGAAATCGTCTCTGACCCTTCTTATACGGATCAGATGGTCGTCATGACTTATCCGCTGATCGGAAACTACGGGATCACGGACGATGATTATGAGACCAAGATCCCGACCTTAGGAGGCCTGATCGTTTATGACTACAACGACATGCCTTCCAACTTCCGCTATACAAAGACCTTATCAGAACTTTTAGAAGAATACGGGATCCCCGGAATCTCCGGTGTTGATACAAGAAAGATCACGCGGAGTATCCGTGACTTAGGCTCAAGAAGAGTTGTGATCACCTCGATCGATACCCCAAAAGAGAAAGCGCTTGAGATCATAAAGAATACTCCTGTTCCGCACGATCAGGTCTCCCGTGTCAGCTGCAAAAAACGCTGGTACAGCCGGACGGCGGATCATAAATATAATGTTGTGGCGATTGACTGCGGCATCAAGCTGAACATCATCCGCTGCCTGAACGCCTGCGGATGCAACGTTACGGTCGTTCCATACAATACGACGGCAGAAGAGATTGAATTCATGAAGCCGGACGGGATCTTCCTTTCCAACGGGCCCGGAGATCCGGAAGACGTTGTAGAAGTCATCGAAACGGTCAAAGCATTAAAAGGAAAGTATCCAATCTTCGGCATCTGCTTAGGCCATCAGATGATCGCTCTTTCCTATGGAGCAAAAACTTATAAATTAAAATTCGGACACCGCGGCGGAAACCATCCGGTGAAAAATATTGAGACCGGAAAGGTGGAAGTCACTTCGCAGAACCACAGCTATGCAGTGGATGCGAAATCGGTGGAAGGTACCGGTCTTAAGATCACACATATCAACCTGTTAGATCAGACCGTTGAGGGTCTGGAATGCGAAGAAGACCACGTCTTCAGCGTTCAGTACCATCCGGAGAGCGCTCCGGGCCCGCAGGACAGCAAATATCTTTTCGACAAGTTTATCAAGATCATGGAGGAGGTGAAGGTAAATGCCTAAGAGAACAGACATCCACAAGATCCTGGTCATTGGTTCCGGTCCGATCGTCATCGGTCAGGCTGCTGAATTTGACTATGCAGGAACGCAGGCATGCCTCGCCTTAAAAGAAGAAGGCTATGAAGTCATCCTCGCCAACTCCAATCCGGCAACGATCATGACGGATACGATCATCGCAGATAAAGTGTACATGGAGCCGCTGACTCTTGAGTATGTTTCCCGCATCTGCCGTTTAGAGCGTCCGGACGCGATCGTTCCGGGAATCGGCGGACAGACCGGCTTAAACCTTGCTGTCGAGCTTGCAAAAGACGGCGTTTTAGAGGAATGCGGCATTGAGATCTTAGGAACCAGCGCCGATTCCATTGAGACCGCAGAAGACAGAGAGCTCTTCAAAGAACTCTGCGAGCAGATCGGTGAACCTGTCATTCCTTCGATCATCACCTACAGCATCGAAGAAGGCCTCAAGGCCGCAGAAGAGATCGGCTATCCGGTCATCCTCCGCCCTGCCTTTACTTTAGGCGGCACAGGAAGCGGCTTTGCAGATGATCCCGAAGAACTGAAAGTTGTAATGAAAAAAGCCCTTGAGCTTTCCCCTGTCCATCAGGTACTGGTCGAGAAAAGCATCAAAGGCTATAAAGAGATCGAATACGAAGTCATGCGCGATGCAAACGACACCGCGCTGACCGTCTGCAACATGGAAAACCTGGATCCTGTCGGGATCCATACCGGAGATTCCATTGTTGTCGCACCGAGCCAGACTTTAACGAATAAGGAATATCATATGCTGCGTGACAGCGCGCTGAAGATCATCCGTGCGCTGGACGTAAAGGGCGGCTGCAACTGCCAGTTTGCTTTAGACCCGAACTCCCTTCGTTACTATGTCATCGAAGTCAACCCGAGGGTCTCAAGATCCTCTGCGCTGGCATCCAAAGCAAGCGGCTATCCGATTGCGCGCGTTTCCGCAAAGATCGCGGTCGGCATGCACTTAGACGAGATCCCGCTGGCAAACACTCCGGCATCCTTTGAGCCGAGTCTGGACTACGTGGTTACAAAGATGCCGCGCTTCCCGTTTGATAAATTCCCGGCGGCGCAGAACAAGCTGTCCACACAGATGAAGGCAACCGGCGAAGTCATGAGCATCGGCCGTTCTTTTGAAGAAAGCCTCTTAAAGGCGATCCGCTCTCTGGAAGAAAGCAAGAACCATCTGCATATGCCGAAGTTCGACTCTGAGCATATGAGCGTGGATGAACTTTTAGACTACATCAAAGAAGGCACGGACGACCGCCTCTACGCGATCAGCCAGCTGATGTGGATGGGCGTCGACCACTCCCGAATCTGCGACATCACCGGCATCGATATGTTCTTCCTGGATAAGATCAAACATATCGTGGACTTCGAGCGTGAGATGGAAGAAAACGTCGGCTCACTGGAACATCTGAAAGAAGCGAAGCGCCTGGGCTTTTCTGATTCCTACGTTGCAGAGCTCTGGAAGATGACCGAGGATGAGGTCTATCAGCTGCGCTGTGAAAAACAGCTGTTCCCGGTCTATAAGATGATCGACACCTGCGCAAGCGAGTTTGACAGCTATGTTCCATACTTCTACTCCACTTACGCAGAAGAGAACGAGTCCATCGTTTCGGACAATAAAAAGATCATCGTTTTAGGTTCCGGCCCGATCCGTATCGGCCAGGGTGTGGAGTTCGACTACTCCACCGTTCATGCGCTCCGTACGATCCGCGAAGCCGGCTATGAAGCGATCGTTATCAATAATAACCCGGAGACGGTTTCTACGGACTATACAACCGCAGACAAGCTGTATTTTGAGCCGCTGACCTGCGAGGATGTGATGAATATCATCCATTTGGAAAATCCGATCGGCGTCATCGCAACGCTCGGAGGACAGACTGCAGTCAACCTGGCGGCGCCTCTTACAAAGCGCGGTGTCAAGATCATTGGTACCGATAAGGTTGCCATTGACAAAGCGGAAGACCGCGACCTGTTTAATGAGCTGATCATTTCCTTAGGGATCCCGAATCCGCAGGGAGAAGCAGTCACCAATATCGAGGCAGGTGTGGAAGCTGCCGAGAGGATCGGATATCCGGTCCTGGTTCGTCCGAGTTTTGTTCTCGGCGGACGTGCGATGGAGATCGTTGCAAACGAGACCATGCTCCGCAAGTACTTAAAGAGCGCCGTGGAAGTCGATGAAGATAAACCGGTCCTGATCGATAAGTATCTTGTCGGAAAAGAAGTGGAGATCGATGCGATCTGCGATGGAAAGGAAGTTTTCCTTCCGGGCATCATGGAACTGGTCGAGCGTACTGGAGTACACTCCGGCGACAGCATCAGCGTCTATCCGCCGTTCTCCATCTCCGAGAAAGTCAAAGATACGATCGCGGACTATTCGACCCGCTTAGGACTCGGTATCGGCATTATCGGATTGTTCAACATTCAGTTTATCGTAGATAACGAGGAACACGTTTATGTCATCGAGGTCAATCCGCGTGCTTCCAGAAGCGTGCCGTTCCTTTCCAAGTCCACCAACTGCAATCTGGTTACGATCGCGACCCGCGTGATGCTCGGAGAAAGCCTGAAAGATCAAGGCGTCACGGACCTGCGTCCTGCAGAAAGCAAGAGATGGTATGTCAAAGCACCTGCTTTCTCCTTCCGGAAGTTAGACGGCATGGATGCTTATCTTTCACCGGAAATGAAATCCACAGGAGAGGCGATCGGCTACGATAAACAGATCAACCGCGCGCTTTATAAGTCGCTCTTAGCGGCCGGTGTCACAGTCAAAGACTGCGGAAGTGTTCTTGTTACCGTTGCAGATGAAGATAAAGAAGAGACCCTGCCTCTGGTACGCCGCTTCTACGATCTCGGATTCAACATCGAGGCAACCACGATGACCGCAGATTATATCAAAGAGCACGGCATCCGCTGCGTCAAGCATCCGAACCTTTCCGAGGGAAGCGAGGAGATCCTGGATGTGATCCGTTCCGGAAGAGTCAGCTACATCATCAATACACGTGCGATCCTTTCCGGAGTGCACTATATCAACGGTGTGGCGATGCGGCAGTGTGCCGTACAGAACGGTGTTACGATCTTCACCTCACTCGATACCGTCCGGATCATGCTTGATATCTTAGAAGAACTGATCCCGAACATTTCGACGATTGATTCTGAGTGATAGAAAAAAATGAAATAAACCACTGAAAAAAGCCGGTAATCCGTCTGGATTACCGGCTTTTTATTTAACAATTCTGTAATAGGGTATACAGAATTCGCATGATACGATAATGCTGTTGCTACTCCCAATCTGGCAACGGAGAGGGGGTGATTTACATAGACAGCTTTATTTCATTCTTAATCTCATTCGCAGCAGGTATAATCTCATATTGTATCTGCAAGTGGCTGGATCGAGATTCAAAGTAGCAATCAGCACATAATCAAAAAACCACGAGGTAGCAGCTCGTGGTTTTTTTGTGATTCACATTAGCTTTATTTCATTCCAGCGACTTTATTTTACTATGTTTACTCTATTTGTCAAGCACCATAAAACGCCTGTTATTCTGCGACCTGCGGAAGTCCTGCGAAACCTTTTTCGAGTTCTTCGTCCGTCGGGATGTAGTCTGTCATCTCGCCGTCGTTGTACTGCTGATATCCTTTCAGGTCGAAGTATCCAGTTCCGGTCAGACCGAAGACGATCGTCTTTTCTTCGCCTGTTTCTTTGCACTTCAGTGCCTCGTCGATCGCTGCCTTAATCGCATGTGAGCTTTCCGGTGCCGGAAGTGTTCCTTCGCATCTTGCAAACATTTCAGCTGCTGCGAAGACATCACTCTGTTTTGCGGAAACAGCTCTCATATAGCCGTCATGATACAGCTGGGAGAGGATCGTACTCATGCCGTGGAAACGAAGTCCGCCTGCATGGTTTGCGGAAGGAATGAATCCGCTTCCCAAAGTATACATCTTTGCGAGCGGGCAGATCATACCGGTGTCACAGAAGTCATATGCAAACTTTCCTCTTGTAAAACTTGGGCAGGATGCCGGCTCAACAGCAATGATATCGTAGTCTGCTACTCCGCGAAGCTTTTCTCCCATGAACGGAGCAATGAGTCCGCCGAGGTTGGATCCGCCGCCGGCACATCCGATGATGGTGTCTGCTTTGATTCCGTATTTATCTAAAGCCGCCTTGGTCTCAAGACCGATGATGCTCTGATGAAGAAGGACCTGATTCAATACGCTTCCGAGAACATATCTGTATCCTTCATTCTTAACAGCAACTTCAACAGCCTCTGAGATCGCGCATCCCAAAGAACCTGTTGTTCCAGGGAACTGCTCTAAGATCTTGCGGCCGACTTCCGTTGTGTCGGAAGGTGATGCTGTAACATCAGCGCCGTAGACTCTCATGACTTCGCGGCGGAACGGCTTCTGCTCATAGCTGATCTTAACCATGTAAACTTTGCAGTCCAGATCAAAATATGCACATGCCATGGAAAGCGCGGTTCCCCACTGGCCTGCTCCGGTCTCTGTTGTTACACCTTTCAGGCCCTGCATCTTTGCGTAATATGCCTGAGCGATCGCGGAATTCAGCTTGTGGCTGCCGGAAGTATTGTTGCCTTCAAACTTGTAATAGATCTTTGCCGGTGTTCCCAGCGCTTCCTCCAGGAAGTATGCTCTTACCAGCGGAGCCGGACGATACATCTTGTAGAACTTGATGATCTCTTCCGGGATTGGGAAATATGCCGTGTCGTTGTCCAGTTCCTGTTTGCACAGTTCCTCGCAGAAGATCGGTGATAGTTCTTCCAGCGAAAGCGGCTGTCCGGTTCCCGGATTCAGCAGCGGTGCTGGTTTGTTCTTCATGTCAGAACGAATGTTATACCAACTTGTTGGGATCTCACTCTCTTCCAGGTAGATTTTGTAAGGGATTTCTTTACTCATATTGCACATCCTTTCTTTTTTGGGGATCAGGAAATTTCTGTTAAAAGTCCTGGCTGCTTCGCTTTCTTATTTTGCTGTCCGGGACTTTTAAAACAAAAAAATCCTGTCCCACAGTAAATTACTACTGCTGGGACAGGAGAATATACTTTTCACCTGCGGTGCCACCCAACTTGATGCATTGCTGCATCCACTCTGCGTATGCCATCACATACCGGATTTGTTTACGAAGCTCCCACTCCGTCTCACATACTCCAGGACTTCCATCCTGTTTCAGCTCGCCCTCTGGAGTCCATTCGGTTTTTCATTTCCACCACGCTTCCACCATCCGCGGCTCTCTATCGGTAAAGAGGAAAAACTTACTTACTCTCCATCAACGGTTTAATTGTTGCCAATTATACTCGGATAATTTTCATTGTCAACACAAAATGTTTAATTTGTATTTTAAATATATTGTTTCTGTCGGTTTAATGCGTTAAATTAGCGCTTTCCCGAAGACTCTTATGCAAAATCAGAATAACTGATTGCTTCTCACCGACAACTATTTCGCCCTGTAATTATCATCTGACATCTGCCAGATCTTTGATCAGACGTTCCGTTTTCGGCCAGCCAAGACATGGATCGGTAATGGATTTTCCATAGACTCCGCCATCCGGTTTCTGGTTTCCGTCCTCAATATAGGACTCGATCATCAGACCTTTGATCAGGCCGTAAATCGCCTTGGAATGTCTTGCGCTGTGCAGAACTTCTTTTGCGATGCGGATCTGTTCCTCATATTTCTTCCCGGAATTGGAATGGTTGCAGTCGATCACGATTCCCGGATTCTGATAGTTCTCTTTTTTATAAAGATCGCTGACCGCATGAAGATCCTCATAATGGTAGTTCGGAATATTCTTTCCGTAACGGTTGACCGCACCACGCAGGATCGCGTGTGTCAGAGGATTTCCTTTGCTCTCCACTTCCCTGTCGGTAAAGATAAAAGAATGTGATGCCTGAGCTGCTTTGATGGAATTCATCATAACGGAAAGGTCTCCGCTGGTCGGGTTTTTCATTCCCACCGGAACGCTGATTCCGCTCGCAACCAGCCTGTGCTGCTGGTTTTCCACAGACCTGGCTCCTACCGCAACATAGCCTAACACATCAGACAGGAAACGGTAATTCTCCGGATACAGCATCTCATCTGCGCAGGAAAAACCGGTCTCCTGGAGCACGCGGATATGGAGTTTGCGGATCGCAATCACACCTTTTAAAAGGTTCGGTCTCGCATTCGGATCCGGCTGATGGAGCATTCCTTTATAGCCCTCACCTGTCGTCCTCGGCTTATTGGTGTAAACACGCGGAACGATCAGGATCTTCTCTTTCACCTGTTCCTGTACTTTCTGCAGTCTGGAAATGTATTCCAGCACCGCATCATCACGGTCTGCACTGCACGGGCCGATGATCAGGATCAGTCTGTCGTCCTCTCCGGTGAAGATGTTTTTGATTGCTTTGTCATTCTCTGCCTTTTGCTTTTTATCTTCCGCCCGGAGTGGATACATTTCCTGTACTTTTTTCGCTGCCGGCAATTTTCTTTTTAATTCGATATTCATAATACTTCTCTCTATTGCTTAACTCTGCTCTTCTGCGTCAAGCCCTGCTGCCTTCATTACTTCAAAAAACTCCGGCCAGCTTTTTCTGACCGCTTCCGCCCCTTCGATCATCCCTCCGGTAACAGATGCCAAAACGCTGAGGGCCATGACGATCCGGTGATCATTATGTCCGTTTAAAGGAACTTCAGGTTTTCGCAGAAGCGACTGCAGAACCACGACCTCATTCTCTCCGACCATGCATTGCACACCGAATTTCTGCAATTCTTCCGCCATCGCCTGTGCGCGGTCGCTTTCCTTGATCCGAAGCCTTCTGGTTCCTGTAAAATATCCTCCGCGCAGCGCAGCCGCTGCCGCGAACAGAACAGGGCCAAGATCCGGCGTATTGGAAAGATCGATTGAAAGTTCCTCCGCAGTTGCCGCGCTTTTTCCTGTCAGCTGGTCGAAACAGGAAACACAGACTCTGTCTCCCTGGATGCTATGCTCATTTAAGCCATCGATCTCCAGTTCATTTCCGACAGCATTAAAGGCATAAAGAAACGCTGCATTAGACCAGTCCCCTTCGACCCGGTAACTTCCGGCCTGATAGTTCTGTCCGCCACGGATCGTAAACAGGTTTTCTTTTTCTTCTGTTACCTGAACCCCGAAGATCTTCAGGACATCGATCGTAATATCGATATAGGCCCGGCTTTCCACCGGGGGAAGGACCTCGATCCGGCTCTCCTCGTTTAAGAGTGAAAGTGCAAACAGCATACCGGTGATGAACTGGCTGCTGACATCTCCCCGAATTTTATACTCTCCTGCGGAAAGTTTTCCACGGACGGAAATTGAGTTATTCGTTTTATCCACAGAAATTCCACGGTCTGAGAAAAGATCCTCATAGATCCCGATTCCTCTCTCGATCAGTCTCGGCGCGCCGGTAAAACAGCCGCCTCCACACACAGCAAGAGCCACAGGGATCATAAACCTTAAAGTGCTTCCGCTCTCCCTGCAGGGAAACTTGGGAAGATGAGCCGCTGTCCGGATCTCTCTTCCGTCCGGATGACCGGCTTTTATTCCTTTGATCTTCACCCGGGAATCTGTCTTTTCACATTCCGCACCAAGAGCTGTAAGGCAGTCTAAAGTCGCCAGCATATCTTCGCTGGAAGAAATGCCTGAGATCTCGCTTTGGCCGTCTGTAAACGCCGCACTGATCAGCATGCGATGAGCATAGCTTTTCGAAGGCGGAGCCGTAACGCGTCCATTCAGTTTTCCGGGTTTGATCGTGATTCTCATTTCAGTAATAATGTATTCTCATTCAACTGACAGCAGCTGTCAATTAGTTCGTTTCGATATTCAGCATCCGAAGGATCTGACCGGCGACCTCTTCCGCGCTTCCGCTTCCATCCACGCGGTAATCTGCCGTATAGCAATAAATGTCATACCGCTCTTCATACCGTTTTTTCAATGCTTCCGGGTCCGCGGAAAACGGGCGGTCAGCAGTCGCCTGTAAAAGATCAAGCGGACGGTCAATAAAGACCAGGACTCCGTTTCTCTTCAGCGCTCTGACGTTTTCTTCCCGCAGGACCACACCGCCTCCGGTGGCAATGATCGAACCTCCTTCTGAAGCTGCCTCCTGTACGATGCTGCTTTCCACATCGCGAAAAGCCGTCTCTCCGCAAAGAGCTGCACATTCAGCGATCTCCATTCCGATCCGTTCTACGATCTTCGCATCGGTATCGATCAACGGCATTTGAAGACGCTCCTGCAGAAGATTTCCGATCGTGGTCTTGCCACAGGAGGGCATGCCGCAAAGGACAATGTTTCGTTTCTGATCGAGGACACTTTGATAAGCCTTATCGATCTCTTCCGTGCTGATCTCCCGGTTCAGAAAATGCCCACAGGCGTATACTGCCTGAGCAGCCAGCATATAAAGACCGCCTTCTGCGGGGATATCCAGTTCCTCTGCATCCAGGATCAGGTTGGTACGCAGAGGATTGTAGATGACATCTAAGACACCTTCCATCTCAGGAAAGCGTGAAAGATCAATCGGTTTCTGCGTGACCTCCGGATACATACCGGACGGCGTCGTGTTGATGATGATCTCTGAATCAGAATGAAGAGACACTGCCTCCTGATAAGTCACAGGTACCGTAAGGCCTTTTTCCTCCATCCAGTTAATTTTTACATCAGACAGTTTTCTGGAAACATGCAGGATCTCAGCTGCACCAAGGAATTCCAGAACCGCATGTGCGGTTTTTGCAGTTCCTCCAGTCCCTAAGATCAAAGCTTTTTTGCCTTTTGCCTCAATCCCGATCTTCCGGATCAGCGCGAGCATTCCATCAAAATCGGTATTGTATCCATACAGTTTTCCATCCCGATTCACGATCGTATTCACTGCACCGATCTTCTCTGCCCTTTCATCAACAAAGTCCAGAAACGGAATCACATCCTGCTTGTACGGGATCGTAACATTGATTGCTTTAAAATCACGCTTTGAAAGAAAGCCATCCAGTTCAGACGGCTCCAGTTCCTTCAGCTCATATTGATAATCTGCAATCTGTTCATGGATCTCTTTGGAATAGCTGTGTCCCAGCACTCTTCCGATCAATCCGTATTCCATATAACTTGCTCCAGATAAAACTTTTTGTATCCGTTCTCCTCTCCGGCTTTTCAGGCAAGATAATCTGTGCCAAATCTTCCGGTAAGGAGATCTGCTATCACGATCGCTGCTGCCGCATCGATCACCGGACAGATCCTGCGGATAATGGCCGGATCATGGCGTCCCTGGATCTGATGGTCGATATTTTCCTTCTTTAAAAAGTCGATCGTCTTTTGCTCTTTTGAAATAGACGCTGTCGGCTTTACTGCGCAGCGGAAGCAAAGCGGCATCCCGTTTGTAATGCCTCCGTTGATGCCTCCGTTATTGTTTGACAAAGTATAAACGCTGCCGTTTTCAGAAACTCTGAATGCGTCATTGGCTTCACTTCCCATGAGTCCTGCCATTTGAAATCCCAGGCCGAACTCCACACCCTTTATTCCGCCGATACTGAACATCATATGGGACAGCTCACTTTCCACGCTGTCAAACCAGGGGTCTCCAAGTCCTGAAGGAAGCCCGACAGCCAAAGTCTCTGTAACGCCTCCGACACTGTCTCCTGCTTCTTTTGCTTCCAGGATCTTCCGAATCATCGCAGCGCCAAGCGTGTCGTCCAATGCAGGAAACTCTTTCTGTCGTACCTTACGGATGCAGTCTGTAAGAAACTCCAGATGGATCTCTTCTTCTCCCGGCTCCATAAACACCGTACGAAGACTGATGTCGTTTATGCCCGCGCAGCTTGCGATACGGGTGCCGACCAGAATCCCCTTCTTTTCAAGTGCAGGGATCAGGATTCCCCCTGCTGCTACTAATGCAGCGGTGATGCGTCCGGAAAAATGTCCGCCGCCTCTGTAGTCTTCAAATCCATGATACTTACAGTATGCTGCATAATCTGCATGGGAAGGTCTCGCCGGACCATAGGAGTAGTCTCTGCTCTTCGTATCCTCATTCGGGATCAGGATCGTAAGAGGAGTTCCCGTGGTCTTTCCGTTGAATACACCGCTTACGAGCTGGAAATGATCCGGCTCCTGTCTTGCAGTATCAACTCCGGAAGACGGTCTTCTTCTTGCAAGATGTTTCCGGATGATCTCCTCATCCACGTCCATGCCCGGAGCCAGTCCGTCCAAGACTGCGCCGACAGCCGGTCCGTGGCTTTCTCCAAATAAGGTGATCGTTAAATTATTTCCAAATGTATTTTTCATCTTTTATCCTCTGTCTGCGTTATCCTACTGAGGAATATATTGTTCCAATTCTTCCGATGTGATCTCACGAATCTCATACTGTCCGATCGAAGGGACAAAAATCACGGAGATTGTACTCTGATTCATTTTCTTATCATGCAGGATAAACGGAAGCAGCTCTTCCCTGCCCGCATCACAGCTTACAGGAAGATGATATTTTTCAAGTACAGGCTGCAGTTCCTTCCGCACATCTTCACTGCACATAGGAAGCATTCCCATTGCCACACATTCGCCGTGCAGGTACTTTCCATCATAGAATGCCTCGATCCCATGACCGATCGTATGTCCGAAATTTAAGATCTTCCGAAGTCCCTGCTCTTTCGGATCCTGCTCCACAACGCTCTTTTTAATGAGCAGTGATCCTTTGATGATCTCTCCCAGATCAGCTGAAAGATCATTGCTGTTTTTGATCCGCTCAAATAATTCCGCGTCACTTGTTAAAGACATCTTGACCGCTTCTGCCAGTCCTGCAGAAAGCTGTCTTTGATCCAGAGTATTCAACGTGTCCGGATCAATCAGGACTTTCTTCGGCTGGTAAAAAGCTCCAACGATGTTTTTCACCCCGTCTAAGTCGATGGCCGTTTTTCCACCGATGGAAGAGTCGACCTGGGAAAGCAGCGTCGTCGGAACATTATAAAAATCGATCCCGCGCATATAGCAGGCTGCCGCAAAGCCGGAAAGGTCTCCGATCACTCCGCCGCCAACAGCTACAACACAGTCTTTCCTTGTAAAAGAAGCTTCCAGCATTTTGGAAAGCAGCATCTTGTAGTTTTCAAAATTCTTGCTGCCTTCACCTTGCGGGATCGTTACAGGGACCGGCTCTTTGCACTGCGAAGTGATCGTCTCCGCATACTCCTTCGGAACGCCGTCATCAGTAACGACCAGGACCTTACGGTCCAGATCCAGATAGTCCTTCGCATTCGCCAATGCTCCGCGCTCAATCACAATATCATAACTGTCTTTTTCTAAGTCTAAATGAATGATCAATCTTTCTTCCACTTTCAGTTTCAAACATTTGTTTCCGGAACGCCTTTATGACAGCTCGTTTGAATAACTGCCCGCCAGCTTCAGCTGTCCGCAGACAGCGCTGATCTCACGCAGCATATCCTGTCCTTCTTCAGAAGCAATATTACCTTCTGCCTCTACATAGAAGTAATAGTTCCAGAGCAGACCTTTCAACGGACGGCTCTTTAAGTTTCTCATATTGAAGCCATGGGAACCTATGATATCCAGTGTCATTGCAAGGGCTCCCGCTTCATTCGGAACCGTAAACATTAAGATAAAGCTGCAGCTGTCGTCCCGCATCTCCGGAGTCGGCAGATTCTGCACTCTCGAGAACACGCCGAAACGTGAGGAATTATTTCTTGTCGTATGAACTCTTCGGTCGATCACTTTAAGTCCGAACAGTTCTGCAGTCTCTTCCGAAGCAATCGCTGCAACGGACTTGTCATTCAGTTCCTTCACGTATTCTGCAGCGCGTGCCGTATTGGAATACTCAAGCGTTTTGTATTTATGCTTTTTGATATATTCATCGCACTGCGCTAAAGCCTGCGGATGACTAACGACCGTTTTCACAGTTTTCGCACTTGCTCCGGAAACACCCATCAGGTAATGCTCGATATCCAGATTCATAACACGATTCACATAGAGGTTTCCGGAAAACATCAGGTCCATAACAGCACCGACTTCTCCGGCATAATTATTCTCCATAGGAAGAACCGCAAAATCGATCTCTCCTTTTTCCGCTGCACGGAATGCAGGTTCAAAATTAGTATAAGAAATAAGCTCTGCTTCCGGGAACAGTCGTTTCGCTGCAATATATGCATAAGCTCCCGGAACCCCGCTGTATCCAACCTTCATGCCATCTAAGAGTTTCGACTGGAGTGCGCAGGAAATATTCATAACACTCTTTTGAAAGTCTACATAATACGGCTCGATCTCTTCGTCCTCAATGCGCTTTTTGCTCATGCCGATCACAGCGTTTTCCCGCGCCGTATCTTTGACCGGCAGGCCATGTTCTTTTTTATACTCGCCGATTGCCTTGCTGACATGCATCCGCTCTTCAAAAAGCTTTGCAAGTTCATTATCGATCCTGTTGATCTCTTCTCTGTACTGATCTAGATTTCCCAACTTAAAACCTCCGGAATCTATTATATAACTTAAATCTATTAAAGAATCATATTAGCACCGAAAACATGGACCTGACAACCTTTTTCTTGACATTAACGCTTTAAAGCGTTACAATCCTTTGCAATAACGTAAAGAAAAGGAATTCGAAATGATTTTATTCACAGCAATCACTTATTACGGATATTACTATCTGGCTCCGGAAGACAAGCGGGGAACTTTGTGATGCAGTGAAACCATGAACACACATGAGCTTTATGCGGCACAGAGACCCTGTGCCGCTTTCTTTGTGCTATAATAGACGGGCTCGAATTGAATCGACTGAAAGAATATCGGAGGAAAACTAAAAATGATCGTAGTACTGAAACCGCAGGTAACAGAAGAAAAAAGAGATGAACTGATCTCCTGGTTTAAAGAATTAGGACTCGGTGTTCATGTATCCGTCGGAAAATTCCAGACGATCCTGGGATTGATCGGAGATACGGCGACCGTGGATATGGATCTGATCGGGTCATTAGATATCGTTGATTCCGTAAAACAGATCACAGAATCCTTTAAATGCTGCAACCGGAAATTTCATCCGGATGACACCATTGTTGAAGTTGGTGATGTAAAGATCGGCGGCGGAAACTTCTGTATGATCGCAGGACCTTGTTCTGTTGAGTCTGAAGAGCAGATCGTTACGATCGCCAAGGCTGTCAAAGAAGCCGGTGCCAATATGCTTCGCGGCGGTGCTTTTAAACCGCGTACTTCTCCATATGATTTTCAGGGATTAAAAGCAGACGGTCTTGAATTCCTTCGCATCGCACGTGAAGAGACCGGCCTTCCAATCGTCTCAGAGATCATGAGTGCTTCTGACCTGCCTCTGTTTGAGGATGTCGATGTTCTTCAGATCGGTGCTCGCAACATGCAGAACTTTGATTTATTAAAAGAAGTCGGCGCGACAAACAAACCCATCCTGTTAAAGAGAGGCCTGGCGAATTCCCTGAAAGAGCTTTTAATGAGTGCAGAATATATTATGGCAGGCGGAAACGAGCAGGTCATCTTATGTGAGCGCGGCATCCGTACTTTCAGTGACTACACCAGAAATACCTTAGACCTTACTGCAGTTCCAATGCTGCATGAGCTTTCCCATCTTCCGGTGATCGTAGATCCGAGCCATGCAACCGGTATCGCAAGACTGGTGCCTTCCATGGCAATGGCAGCAACTGCTTGCAAGGCAGACGGCCTGATCATTGAAGTTCATAACGACCCGAGACACGCCCTCTGCGACGGCGCGCAGTCTCTGAAGCCGGAAGAATACGCAAAACTTGCAGAGAAGATCCGTGCGATCCTTGAAGTAGTTTCAGAATAAGGCGAGGGGCTTAAACAATGACGAATATCAACAACTTAATTGAAACAATAAATAAGAAAAAAGCGGAAGACACTTCAGTTAATACTGAGCAGGAAGCACCTGCGCAGAAACTGACAGTCGGCGTCATGGGAATCGGCCATATCGGAGGTTCCTTCGCAAAAGCTTATCATTATTTAGGACATAAAGTGCTGGCATGTGATACGGATCGTTCCATGCTCCAGTTTGCAAAAATCAGCGGCGATGTGGACGAGGAACTAACCAGAGAAAACATGGGTTCCTGTGACCTTATCCTTCTTTGCGCATATCCGCAGGCAACGATCGACTTTTTGAACAACGAAGGTCCGTTTATCGGACCGCATCCGATCGTGATCGACTGCTGCGGCACCAAGCGTGTTATTGTGGATGCCGGTATGGATGCTGCCAAGCGTTTTGGCTTCACATATGTCGGCGGTCATCCGATGGCAGGAACACAGTACTCCGGTTTCAAGCATTCACGGAAGGATCTTTTCTTCGGTGCGCCAATGGTCATCGTACCTCCGACCTTTGATGACATTGAACTGTTAACACGGATCAAAAGCATGCTCGAGCCGATTGGCTTTAAACAGATCTCTGTCACGACTGCCGATGCGCATGATGAGATGATCGCTTTTACATCCCAGCTGGCACACGTTGTTTCCAGCGCATATATCAAAAGCCCGACAGCAGGCTCCCATAAAGGTTTTTCTGCGGGAAGCTACAAAGACATGACGCGTGTTGCCTGGCTGAATCCTCCGATGTGGGCGGAACTCTTTATCGACAATAAAGAATATCTGCTGAACGAGATCGATACGCTGATAAACAATATTTCTCAATACAGAAAAGCAATTGCCGAGGAAGACGAGGAAACGCTTGTCTCACTCTTAGAAGACGGCAGAAACCGAAAAGCAGAAATCGACGGTTAATGATATTGGGGTAAAAGTGAACTTATTCGCCTATTGACATCGGGAGCAAAAGTGAACCTCTACCCCTATTGTTATCGGGAAAAAATGACTTGGAGAGCAAAAAAAGCACAAAATCCTTTAGCATGCCTGAGGATTTTGTGTTTTCTCATTTTCAGTCACAAAAAGGGCTCAAAAACTGTTTTAAAAGGGCAATTATGACGGCTTTTTGCGTCAAAAAAGCGTTGAAAACAGCTAAAGCACAAAATCCCTTAGCATGCCTGAGGATTTTGTGCTTTTTTATGTTCCGAATCAGATAAAACTTAGATTTGGCTGTTCAGTTCATGTTAAAACAATGCCTTGACTGTTTAGTCCATGTTATAAAGACATTCAATACAGATGGTTATCACATAAAACTACGATTTGACGGTTCAGTCCATGTTGTAAAGAAGTGCG
Organism: Lachnospiraceae bacterium; assembly: GCA_017511045.1. Lineage (GTDB taxonomy): Bacteria > Bacillota > Clostridia > Lachnospirales > Lachnospiraceae > RGIG5612. The sequence continues at coordinate 32,757 of JAFWLM010000077.1, forward strand.
TTGCAGATCGCTGCGGCGATATTGCTTCCGCCTTTTCTTCCGCGGGCAACGATGTACGGAACGCCTGCAGTCATGATCAGCTCCTTGGATTCCACGACGTTCACGAATCCGACCGGAACACCGATGATTCCGCAAGGTTTGAATCCTTCTTCGTCAATCAGTTCTTTGATGCGGATGAGTGCAGTCGGAGCGTTGCCGATGGCAAGGATCACCGGTCTGTCCAGTTTGGCAGCCTTGTTCATGGACGCCACTGCTCTGGTGTAACCGTTTGCTTTTGCTTCTGCGGCTACATCTTCATCGCTCATAAAGCAGAACACTTCTCCGCCGTATTTTGCAAGCGTCGGTTTGCTGATTCCGGACTTAGCCATCTGCGTATCTGTTACGATGCATGCGCCGTTCCGGATCGCGTCCTTAAAAATGGACACTGCATTATCGGAAAAGCAAAGGTTCTCATAATAATCAAAATCCGCAGAGGTGTGGATGCAGCGTTTGATGATTGGCTCCTGCTCCGGATCCAGCGTTACATCACCAAGCTCCTGCGTGATGATCTCAAAGCTTCTTTTTTCAATATCTTTCGGAAGGATGTGTTCAATTTTCCCGATCTTTAAATTCTCCATTATCTATACTCACTTTCTGATGATAGTTTTTTACTTCTATTATCCGTGCCGGATGTGTGAGAATTCTCCACACGTGAAGGCGCGGGCTCAATAATTATAAACCAAGTATCTGATAGATCTTCGCCATATCCACACTGGCGCGGATGCCGTCAGCTAAAAGGTCGTACTGTTCTTCCTTATACTCCTGATAGGTCTTGCTGTGGCCCTTTGTATATTCAATGCCTTTCCGCTCGCAGATGATCTGAAGAAGGGCGTCGCGGAAATCTTCCTCGTCAAAGATTCCGTGCAGGTAGGAACCTGCTGCATTTCCGCTGAAGCATCCATCCGGAGATCCTTCGAGGCTGGTGAAGAGATGTCCTTCTTCAAGCTGCTCCGACTCTCCCATGTGGATCTCATATCCGCTGATCTTACGTCCGCTCAGTTTCTCATAAGCTCCGCTGACATTTTGGATCACGCCGTTCTTTCTGGTCCGGGTCTTCTCTTCCGCAAAAACAGTTTTGATCGGAAGCAGTTCCATGCCGCGGATCGTGCCAAAGCCTTCCACACCGGATTCATCCGTCACACTCTGGCCCATCATCTGATAGCCGCCGCATACACCGAATACGAGCGTTCCGTTTGCTGCCTGATGCTTGATCGCAGCTTCCAGTCCGTTTTCTCTCATCCATTTGAGGTCGTCCATCGTGCTCTTGGTTCCAGGAAGAATGATCAGGTCCGGATTTCCAAGTTCATCCGCACGTCCGACATAACGGACCGAGGCCTGCGCTTCCAGATCCAGTGCCTGGAAGTCTGTGAAGTTTGAAATTTTCGGAAGACGGATCACTGCAATGTCGATATCTGCTTTTGCATCTTTGACCGAGAGCACTTCCGCGAGAGAATCCTCATCTTCGATATTGACTTTCATATAAGGGATGACGCCAAGCACATCTTTTTTGCAGAGGTCTTCGAGCATTGTAAGTCCCGGTTTCAAGATCTCCACATCCCCGCGGAACTTATTGATCAGCAGGCCTCTGATGCGCTCCTGCTCATTCGGCTCCAAAAGGGCGACCGTTCCGTAAAGCTGGGCAAAGACGCCGCCACGGTCAATATCTCCGACCAGAAGGCACGGCGCATCGACCATCTCGGCCATTCCCATATTTACAAAATCATTATCTTTTAAGTTGATCTCTGCAGGGCTTCCGGCACCTTCGATCACGATGATGTCGTACTGCTCGGCGAGTTCATTGTATGCGTCCAGGATCACCTGACGGTATTTCTCTTTTTTCTGATAGTACTCCGTGGCCGTCATGTTGCATTCGACTTCTCCACGGACGATGACCTGCGAACCCATGTCGGTGGTCGGCTTCAGCAGGATCGGATTCATCAGTACGCTGGGCTCGATCCCGCATGCTTCCGCCTGTACGACCTGTGCGCGCCCCATCTCAAGATTCTCTTTCGTGATAAAAGAGTTGAGCGCCATGTTCTGTGATTTAAACGGCGCAACTTTATAGCCGTCCTGTTTAAACACACGGCAGAGTCCGGCACACACCATACTCTTTCCGGCGTTTGACATGGTCCCCACGATCATTAAAGGCTTCGCCATTTTCTTTTCCATAGTTTATCCTCTGTGTCTATTATTCAAACATACACTCTTGTGCAGTATGTGAATTCTTCCAGTAAAAAACTGAGCACATCCAGTGCGCACTTCCAGCTAATAACAGATACGACCTTTTCATGCAGCCTGTTAAAAGCTTTAGGAAATGAGCTCCTTTAAAATATCAATGAACGCTCTGTTTGCTTCCGGTGTCCGGATCCCGATCCGGAAGTATCCTTCCCCAAGTCCCGTATAGTTGTTGCAGGAACGAATCAGGACTCCTTTTTCAAGGAAGCGCGCAGCAAGGTCGTCCGCAGCTTTAAAAAAGATGTAATTTGCCTTCGGCTCGCCGATGATCTCAACTCCCAGCTTTTTCATTTCGGAAAGCAGATACTCACGTTCTTCGCGGACCAGCTTCTTGGTCTTCCGTACATACTCGTCTTCATCGAGCGCCGCCATCGCTGCTGCCTGCGCAGGGATCGAAACATTCCATGGCTGCATGACTCCGCGGATCGTCTCGAGCAGTTCTTTATTCTCAGAAAGCAGATAGCCAAAACGGATCCCTGCCATTCCGTAGATCTTCGTAAAAGCTTTCAGAATCATCAGATGCGGAAACTCTGACAGATAGCCCTTCATCGTGTAGTCTTCCTCATCGTCCATGAACGGAAGAAAGCATTCATCAAGACAAAGGAAGGTGTCGGTCTGCTCACAGCGCTCCGCAATTTTGATCAGCAGCTCCCGTGACATGACCTGCCCTGTCGGATTATTCGGATTGCAGAGAAACAGCAGCTCCACTTCTTCCGTAATATGATCCACGATCGATTCCGTCAGAGCAAATGCATTTAACTCTTCTAAAGCTTCGTAAAGCACGATCCCACCATTGATCCGAACCGCAGCCTCATACTCTTTGAACGTCGGTGCAGTGACCATTGCCTGAAGAGGCAGTTGTGCCTGGCAAAGCGCATAGATCAGTTCCGATGCGCCGTTTCCGCAGATCACGTTTTCCGCTGTCGCTTTATCCCCAAGTTCCTTCTGCGCGATTTTCGCACGCAGTTCTGTCATCTCACAATCCGGATAGCAGGATGCATTTTTAAGAGAGCTAATGATCGCTCTCTCACAGGACTCCGGCATGCCGTATGGATTTACATTTACCGAAAAGTCAAAGTCGACCCGGTTGCGATAAATATCGCCGCCATGATTGCTTCGCAAATAATACCTCCTGCGATCAGGATCGCTGATGACATGTACATCAGCTTAACTGATCTTTTTATATCTTCAGCCTCGATCGGGCGGGTAGCGTCTCCGATATAAGGCTTCTCATAAACCTGTCCAAAATAAGTGGCATTGCCCGCAAGCTGAACACCCAGCGCGCCGGCGCAGACAGATTCCGTCTGTGCGGAATTCGGGCTAGCATGTTTTTTTCTGTCCCGGTGAAAGATCCTGCTTGCGCCTTTTCCGTCAAGCCCTGTAAGGTATGCCGCCAGGATCATGCAGATCCCGGAGACTCTCGCGGGAACAAAATTTAAAACATCGTCCAGCTTTGCTGCTGCCGTACCGAAATAACGGTACTTGTCATTTTTATATCCAACCATGGAATCCATGGTATTGACTGCCTTGTAAAAATACATCCCCGGGATCCCTAAGATCAGGAAAAACATCATCGGCGCGATAATGCCGTCCGAAGTATTTTCCGCAACCGTCTCTACCGTCGCTTTAATGATTCCGGTCTCATCCAGAGCTTTTGTATCGCGTCCTACGATCATGGAGACCGCATAGCGGGCATCATCTAAGGTTCCGGTCTTAAGCGTCTTATATACGCCGTTTGCCGCCTGAGAAAGGGACTTTCCTGCAAGCATCTGCCAGCACATGATGAATGCCAGGATCGCCTGAAGCCACCAGCCTGCAAATCCGCATGCCCAGATGATCAGGAAGCTTAAGCCTGTAGTTATCAGGCATACGACAATGACAAGGATCACGCCGGCTCTGAACTTTGCTTCTTTATCCGCTTCCTTCGCCTCTCCCATCGGGATCGCTTTCCGAAGGATCTTTTCCGTGAGGCTGATCAGCTTTCCGATTCCGACGACCGGATGGATCATCCCGAACGGATCTCCAATCAGAACGTCAAGGAGTGCTGCCGCGATCAGGATGATGACTCGCAGTCCGAATAGTTGGACAATACCGGCAAAGATCATAACGTCTCTCCCTGCGTGTCAGTATTGTTTGTATCGGTTTGAGGAGCTGTGTTCTGCCCAATCCCGTATGTTTTTGCTGCTTCTAAATAACGAAACAGCATTTCCGGATGATTGTAAAAATAGAAATGCGGGAAACCTGCCTCTAGTGTTTCCGTCTGGAAAATACACTGCCAGCTTCTTTTTCCGACAGGCTTCGCTGCCGTGAAGGCTTCTCCGTTTTCCGTGCAGTCCCAATAGTGAAACTCATGTCCACGGATCTTTTCACCTTTCTTCGCGAGCAGACCGTCTTTTTCCGCTGTCGCTTCGATATAGCCGAAACGGCTGAGCTTATTCACCGGATATGCATCTCCGGACAATGCGCCGACAAGAGAATGCTTCACTCCCTCTGCGTCTTCTAAACTCTGATTTAAATACATGAAGCCGCCGCATTCCGCAATGCACGGCATTCCTGCCTGAATCGCTGCACGGATGCTTTGAAGCATACTTGTATTATCCGATAATTCTTTTGCGTAGATCTCCGGGTATCCGCCGCCAAACATCAATGCGGAAACCCCCTTCGGAATCTCCTGATCTTCAATTGGGGAGAAACGGACGATCTCTGCGCCCATCTGCTCCATCAATTCAAAATTCTCTGTATAGTAGAAGGAGAATGCCGCATCAAAGGCAACTCCGACTTTCACTTTTTCCTGACCGGCAGAATAAGAAAGCTTTGGAAGCTCCGGCGACTTGCCTTCTACCAAAGGTGCCTCTTTCGAAAGTGCAATGATACCGTCGATATCCAGTGTATCTCCCATCGCGTCAGCTAAGGTCTCGCTCCAGGTCTGGAACGACTTGATCTCTTCCGGAGCAACGAGTCCTAAATGTCTTGATGGAACCTCGAGATCTTTGATCTCCGGTACATAGCCAAGCGGCTTTACGCCGGTCTCCTGAAGGATCACATCTTTCAGCCGCTCATAGATCATCCCGTTCGTGCGGTTTAAGATAACGCCCTGAATATTGCTGTCTTCCTTAAACTCCTTAAATCCTTTGACGATCGCTGTCAGGGAAAGGCTGGAACCTTTTCCATCGATCACAAGGATCGTCGGGGTCTTGGTGACGCGGGAAACATCATATGCGCTTGCTTCAGGCTCTACTCCGCCAAGTCCGTCATAGTATCCCATCACGCCTTCGATCACGGTGATATCTGCCTTTTCCGCTTTCTGCTTCAGAAGGTAACGCAGCGTTTCCGGCTCCGTAAAATAGGTGTCCAGGTTTCCGGACGGAACGCCCAGCACCTGCCTGTGGAACATCGGGTCGATATAATCCGGACCGCATTTAAACGCAGCAACATTCAGCCCCTTTTTCTTAAGGAGCGTGATGATGCCGCATGTGATCATTGTTTTTCCGCTGCCGCTTTTCGGCGCGCAGAGTAATACCCTGTTTTGTGCCATAGTTTTTCTATTTCAAATGATTTCTTAAGTGTTTTTCTCTGATGCTGTCTCTCAGAATGTAATTACATAAATCGGATTTTCCGCGTTCATCAGATGATACTTGCCGGCTTTTCTTCCGCGGGAGATCTGCATCTGCACGATCTCGCCTCCGAACTCAAGAGCCTGCGACAAGGATTCCGGTGTAATGACATTCATCACAAATCTTGCATCCGGATTCTTCGCTCTCACCAGTTCCACGATCTCTTTTAAGTTGCCTTTCGTTCCTCCGAGGAATACATGGGTCGGTGCCGGGAGATCTGTCATGCATTCCGGAGCCATGCCCGGAACGATTTCCACATTATCAACGCCAAACTTCTCTGCGTTCTGACGGATCAGATCCACAGCCTCTTCATTCGTCTCAATGGCATAGACTTTACCATCTGTGCAGTAGCCTGCCATCTCGATCGTTACAGAGCCTGTACCCGCTCCGACATCATAGACCACAGAGTCTTTATGCAGTCTGAGTTTCGAGATGGAAACTGCGCGGACTTCCTCTTTTGTCATCGGAACTTTTCCGCGGATGAACTCCTCATCCGGCACACCGAATCCGCCGACCTTAACGACCGGATCACTGTTCTCAAAGAGAGCTACGGAAAGAGAGGTGATCTCTTTTCCGATAAAGTCCTCCGGCGTTCCGCTGATGATCGTCTCATCAGGATAAGAGAATCTGGAGCCGACAGTCACTTTCACATTTGCCAGTCCCATCTTCTGAAGCTTTTCGCAGATGTCTGAGACATCTGTTTTGCTTCCTAACAATGTGCAGACTTTTTTCTGCGTGCGGATCATCTCGATCAGATTCACCTGCTGACCATGCACGCTGGTAAAGCTGCAGTCATCCCAGGAGATCCCAAGCCGGTCCATAAAGTAGATCGGGGAAGCGATGCCCGGAATATATTTCAGTTCGATATTTTCTTTGTTACCTAAAACATCCGAAAGTCCTTTTGCGCCGGAAAAATATCCGATATCTCCGGAAAGCAGGATCGCAATTTTCCGGTACTCCGGATGTTCGTCAATATACGCCGCGATCTCATCTTTGAGATAGGCTTTGTAAAACGGTTTATTGATCGGATAGGATTCCAGCATGCGCTGCGCGCCGATCAGAAGATCACTCTCTTCGATCGTCTTCACCGCTTCACCTGTCATCAGTTCTTTGCTGCCCGGCCCGATGCCGACGAGAGAGACAATTCGCTTGTCACCAGCATCTGTCGAATCTGCCTTCTGCTTTGCTTCATCATTTACAAGATGATACTCGTCTTCCAGCTTCCGGATCATTTCCTCTAAGGAAACACATTCTTCGGCTTCTTCTGCGGGGCGTCCGATCACAACGATCTTAACTCCCGCACGGATCGCCGCATCCCACTTCGCCTGAAAACCGCCGGCATCTCCTGTATTCTTTGTCACCATCCAGGATGCGCCATACTCTTTCAGCATCGCATAGTTGATCTCTTCACCAAACGGTCCCTGTGCCGCGATGATGTGTCTTCCGGGAAAGCCCAGGTCTTTACACATCTGAACGACTTCCGCGCTGGATAAAACACGCGCAATAAGACGTTCTTCAAAATTTGAAAGCTGCGTAAAAGTCTTAAGTTCCTTGCTTCCTGTTGTAAGAAAGATCACGCCTTCCGTATCCTCCAGGAAACGAACTGCTTCTTCCGTATCGGAAACGATCACTATGTTCTCGCCATCTTCAGAAAGCTCTGCCTCGTTTCGTTTTACGCGGATATAAGGAACCTGTTTCTCCGCACAAGCCTTTCGGATATTTTCCGATACATTTGTTGCATAAGGATGTGTCGCATCGATTCCAAGATCCGGCTTTACCTCTTCTAATAGAGCTGCCATCTCCTCGGCATCAAGCCTTCCTGCATGCGCATGAATGTTAGACGCTTCCGGAAGAAGATCTTTTCCATAGCCGGTCGCAACACAGACCGTAACATCTGCATCTGTTCCGCTTAAATATTCAGCTAATTTGCGGCCTTCAATTGTGCCGCCCCAAAGTACAATTTTCATTTTATTAAATATGATATCCTCTCGGAGTTACCATGTGTCCGCTTAAATTCTTCGTCTGGGAATTGCCAATGAAGACTGTTGTGAACATATCCACCTGTGTGTCGCGAAGTTCCTTCAGCGTAAGAACGGTAGCACTTTCCCCTTCTCTTCCGATGTTGCGTACAAAGCCGCAAACCGTATCCGGAGATTTATGCTCCAGCATCATATCGCAGACCTTCTGCAGGTAATCGCTTCTCTTTTTGCTGGACGGATTATAAAGCGCGATCACGAAGTCCGCTTCTGCAGCTGCGTGAATTCTCTTTTCGATCTTCTCCCACGGAGTTAAAAGATCACTTAAGCTGATGATTGCAAGATCGTGTGTGATCGGAGCGCCTAATACAGATGCACCTGAGAAAGCTGCAGATACGCCCGGAAGCACGATGATCTCAACATCCGGAAATTCAGCCTCTGCAATTTCATAAATGATGCCTGCCATTCCGTAAAGACCGGAATCGCCACTGCAGACCATTGCGACTTTACGCTCTTTCTGTGCTTCTTCTAACGCCATGCGGCAACGCTCAGCCTCACGAGTCATGCCCGTCTGCAGATATTCTTTATCCGGGAAATGCGGTTTTAAAAGATCATTATAAACCGTATAACCAACGATGCAGTCACACTGCTTGATCGCTTCAATGGCTTCCATCGTCATCTTTTCATAAGCTCCCGGTCCCATTCCGATTACATATAATTTTTTCACTTTGTGTTACCTCCGTGTAATAATGTCATACTTATACAGATCCGCAGCGTCTTCTTAAAAGCTGATAGAAAAAAGTTTTCTGCTCAGCGCAAGCGTTACCTGCGGATATTTTGTTTTTTTGATCAGGAGTTCTCCGCCTTCCGCTACAGCTGCTCTCTCACAGACACCTGAAACTCCGGTCACACTTTCTACGAACTCCGATTCAGAGAACTCGCCTTCAAGGGCAGAAAGCTGTTCCGCAGAATATGTGTGGAAAGGAATCTTATGTTTTTGAGCAAAGGCTAAAAGTCCCTCTTCATTTGCCTTAAGATCAATGCTGGAAAGAACTGCTACAGAGCGAAGATCAAATTCATGTTCGCTCATAAACTCTGATACTGCAGTCTCGATCATATCCTGAGGAGTCTCTTTTCGGCAGCCGATACCAAGTGTAAGGTCTGGCACAAGAAGTTTTAGGCAGCGGTCATTTCCCTTTTCTTTTTTCTGATCCGTTACATGGATATACATCATATCTTCCTGTCCGGTATATGGGACAATGCCCTCCGGCAGTTCTCCCCCGATCGGATAATCCGAAAGAATTCCAACCTTTTTCCCGGAAAGAATCTCAACGGAAATAAATTTCGCGGTCTTCCAGTTTGCAACAATAAGGCCATTCTCTCTTGCAAAAACATCAACAGCAAATTTGCCTTCCAGGTCCGATGCGGTTGTGATCACAGGATCCGCCCCGGTCATCGCTGCAAGCATATGGGTATAGGCATTTGCACCACCTGCATGGCCTGAAAGAAGCGAGATACAATGTCTTGCCTGATCGTCCATAACCAGCACAGCAGGGTCAACGGATTTATGTTTTAGCACAGGCGCAATCGCGCGGACCGCAATTCCTGTTGCGCAGATAAAAAGCAAAACCTCGTACTCTGTAAAATGCTCCCTTACATAGTCTTCCATCTTACCTTCCAAAGAAAGCTCCGGAAGCATCTTCGTTTTTACAATATGACGGGCATGAATCGAAGGGTCATGAAGAAGCCATTCTTCTTTGACCCTTTCCCCGAGTTCATATCCGTTTTTACTGCAGGAGATGATCAATACTTCCATATTAGTTTTATTTTTCCGTTGCCTCTCTGAACTCTGTAGAGAACGTCGGATCATATAATTTCGAAAGTTTATAGTCGCTGTTCAATACATGACCAACAACGATCATTGCCGTCTTTGTGATGCTTTCTTTCTTCATATCTTCCGGCAGATTCTCAAGCGTTGTATGCAGGATCCTCTGATCCGGCCAGGTTGCTTTATACACAACAGCAACCGGAGTCGTCGGCTCATATCCACCTTCGATCAGATCAACCTTTACTTTGTCTGCAAGGGACGAAGAAAGGAACAGCAGCATGGTTGCCTTATGGCAAGCCATGGACTTGAGGCTCTCTTTTTCCGGAACTTCCGTTCTTCCTTCTGCACGGGTGATGATGATCGTCTGGGAAACATCCGGAAGTGTGTATTCCACTTTCAGGGCAGATGCAACACCCGACATGGAGCTTACGCCCGGGCAGACATCATATTCAATATTCTTGGTATCAAGACCATCCATCTGCTCTTTGATCGCGCCATAGATGGACGGATCTCCTGTATGAAGACGCACGGTCATAAGACCTTTTTCTTCAGCTTCGAAGATTACATTCAAAACTTCATCAAGCGTCATGTACGCGCTGTCGTAAATCTTGCAGCCTTCTTTTGCATTCTTTAAAAGTCCCGGATTGACCAGACTCCCTGCATAAATAATAATATCCGCTTCCTGAAGAAGTCTCTGTCCTCTGACGGTGATCAGATCTTCAGCTCCAGGGCCAGCGCCCACAAAATGTACCATGTTGTTTTCCTCCAAATATATCTAATTCTTTTCTTTCTCTTCTGCTTTTACCGCTTCAAGGATTTCCTCTGCCAAAGAGGTCTGTCCCAAAAGCCCGTATTTTTCTGAGAACATATAGACGCCTGTCTTCATGCTCTCTCCTGCCCGCATGCTGACATATTTTTCCACACGCTCCATGATTCTTGTCATGACCGGTTTGATCAGATCTTCCTGATCCAAATATTTCAGCATCTCCTCGGTCGTGATACAGCCCTCCAGAGTTACAAGCAGTTCTTTCGATGCGCCGCACATTGCCGCGTTTGCTGCAATGATCTCCCATCTGCAGTCCGCAGTGTGGGAATGCGTATTCATAATGCCTGCCGAAAGTTTTGCGATCTTTCCGATATTTCCGACAAGCAGAAACTGTTTAAATTCATAGGATACGGCAAGGTCGATCGTTTCTCCCATAAAGTTGCTGCACTTGATGGAAGCGGAAAGATCCATGCCGAGATAATCCGTAACATAACCCTGTCCATAGTTGCCCGGCGTTACAAGCAGCGTCTCATGCCCTAAGCCTTTTCTTTGGCGGATCAGAGTCTCCGTCGTGTCCACGATCGCTTTATCGCTCATCGGCTCAATGATGCCACTGGTTCCTAAAACAGAAATTCCGTTTTCGATTCCAAGACGCGGATTAAAGGTCTTCTTTGCAAGTGTCCTTCCTTCCGGAATATGGACCGTGATCAGGAAGCAGCCATGCTCGTCCGCAGAATCTAAAACATCAGCGACTGCCTGGAAGATCATGCTTCGCGGAACTTCATTGATCGCCGCATAGCCGACCGGCTGCGTAAGCCCGGGTTTTGTAACTCTGCCGACGCCTTCGCCGCCGTCTAAATAAAGATTTGGATACAGCTCGCTGTGAAAAGCAAATTCCGGAATTTCATTTTCGGATGCTCTTCTGACCGAAGTATGAATATAGGTACCATGCGTGACATCCGGATCGTCTCCGGAGTCTTTCTTGATGCGGTACTCTGCCTTTTCTTTGCTGTCTTCAACCAGCTCGACAGGGAAAGTCACTCGGATTCCCTTCGGTGTCATCAGCGAACTTTCACTGACAGGACCATAGCCCATAAGATGCAAAGTGGCTGCGCGAGCCGTTAAAGCTGCGCAGCTGCCAGTGGTAATTCCCAGCGCCATCTTCTTTTGGTTTTTATAAATGTATTGGTCCATTTTTTTCTTTTACCGAAAGTTTATTTTGTTGTTTAAATGTTCAGTAATTTTACAGGCTGTCTAACTAATTATTATAAAGCTTTCCGGCCTGCTTTGCATAGTCTAAAATCTCCTGAATACCTTGATTGTATTCCCCGATTTCAACGCCTGCATTGATCACTCGGCTACACTTATCGATCGCTGCCTTTGCCTTTTGAACGCTCTCTTCACTGATTGCGCAAAACGGCTTTTCTTCGATGATCTCAGATGCCAACTGTTTTGCAAGTTCGTAGTCCAGATCATTGGTATATAAAATGCCTGCGATGAACGCTGCATTTTCTTTTTGCAGTTTTCTGAAGACCGGGATTCCTTTGCCGCATGATGAGATAACAAACGTATCCGGTTCTCCCTTCGGCCGCGGAAGTTCGATGCTTCCGTACAGCGGATCGTAGCTTCCATTATCGATGGAATACAGATCTCTGATGTTATCGTAAGTGAAAATATTTTCCGGCTCTCCAAAGAGTGAGATGTGGTCACCCTTAACGCAGATAACTTTATCTGAAATCTTCTGTGCAAGATCGATCTCATGCAAGGACATGATGACTGTGATGTTTTTCTCTTTTGCCATGCTGCGGAGGATCGCAAGCAGCTCCAACTTATGTTTGATATCCAGGAAGGAGGTTGGCTCATCAAGCAGGATGATCTCCGGCTGCTGGCAGAGTGCTCTTGCTAAAAGAATTCTCTGGCGCTGTCCATCACTGATGGCATCAAAGTTCTTGGAACCAAGCTCCACCGCATGCACTCTCTTCAAGGACTCTTCTACGATATCTTCATCTTCTTTCGACAAAATGCCGAGACGTCCCGTGTACGGATAACGTCCGGTTGCAACGATTTCGTAGCAGGTCATATACTCCGTCTTGATCCGCTCAGTCAGCATGACCGCCATCTTCTTGGAAAGATCGCGGAAGGTCATGTCGCGGATCTCGTTGTTTTCCAAGGTGACGCAGCCTGCAAGAAGCTCTAAGTTTCTTGAAATACTCTTGAGAATGGTAGACTTGCCGGAGCCGTTCGGTCCGATAAGAGTGATGATCTCACCTTTATTGATTCCGATTTCAATATCTTTGATCAGGGGCTTTTTGTTATAGCCGACTGTCATATTATTCATGTGAAAATAGTAATCAGCCATGTTTAATTCCCCCTCTTCTTCTGCAACATCATAAAGATTACGACCGGCGCACCAAAGATGGATGTGACCGTACTGATATTCAGCTCTAACGGTGCGAATGCCATTCTAGCGATCAGGTCGCAGACCGTACAGAATACCGCGCCTCCAAGGAAGGTCGCAGGTATAACGACGATCGGTTTTGATGTGTTTAATAAACGTTTGATCAGGAACGGAACCGCGATACCGACAAAAGAGATCGGACCTGCAAATGCGGTTACGCATGCAGAGAAAACGCTCGATACCAGAATCAACAGAACACGGAAGGTTTTGATATTAACGCCCATGCTCTGTGCATAAGCCTCGCCAAGCTGATATGCACTGATCGGTTTTGACATTAAGAAAGTCAGCACTAAACATATGCCGGTAATGATCACTGCCACCTGAACATTGTCCCAACTCATGCCGGAAAAACTTCCAAGGGACCATCCACGAAGGTTAACGATATCAGAATCTTCTGCGAAAGTGACGATGAAATCTGTCACCGCAGAACAGATATAGCCGATCATAATACCGCCGACAAGCAGCGTTCCCATATGATGCACCCGCCTTGAAATCAGGATAATAAAGAGGGTTGCGATCATCGATCCGATGAACGCGGCACCAATCAATACGTAAGAGGAAACTGCTGCAAAGTGCTGCAGGAAATAGATCATCGTAAGCGCAACGACCATCTTCGCGCCAGAAGAAATACCAAGTACGAACGGACCTGCAATCGGGTTGTTAAAGAAGGTCTGCAGCAGGAAACCGGAAAGCGAAAGTCCTCCGCCTAAAATGGCAGCCATGAGGATACGAGGAAGACGGATTTTCCAAATGATGTTATATTCCGTTCCGACACCGTTTCCGCCACTGAAGATGATCTTTAAAATCTGCCCAACAGAAATGTGCACGTTACCTGTGTTGATGTTAAGAATGATTACCACGAACAGCGCAGCAAGCAGGACGATAAAAACGGCTGTATAACGCGTCCGCCGTTTGAAGTTCTCGTTCCGGAAAGTGCCGACTGCCGGCTGTTCTCCTTTGTTCTTGCTCATAAAAACTCCCGTTAAAATACGCACTTTCGGCTAATCATATTTTTGAGGATATGATTAGCCGAATCAGTCAATTTAGTTATGCCAATTATATCAGAATCCACAGTTGAATTCTGTTACTAATTACTGTACTTTTGTAATAAATGTCATGCTACTTTCATCACCGTCTGTGACCATGTGATTGATATCCAGAATGAACTCTCCAACAATATCGGTTGCCTGATACATGTTGTTACCCGTGCACCAAACATTTCCTTCTTTGACGGCTTTAAAATCCTTGAAGAGTTCGCTCAAAGCATATAGCTCATCCATAGATTTAATCGGCTCTGCAATCGTGCCATTATAAACCAGGTAATCAGCATCAACTGCAGTCGCATAGAATTCTTCCATTGAAATGTTAAGCGTGGAACTTGTGTCGGAATTTGTAGCTATATCCCGGAATGCATAACGTGCTCCGCCGAGTTCAACCATCGTTGCAATATAATCTTTCGGGCTTCTGATCTGAACAGTTCCATCTGTTTTGACATTGAAAACTGCGACTGTCTTTTCTGTGTTTTTGAAATTCTCCATATCTTTTACGATCTGGGATTTCTCAGCAAACATCGTCTCTGCAGCTTCTTCTTTGTCATACATTGCACCATAAAGCTTGACCCACTCTGTTCTTCCGAGCGGATGAGATTCATAGCTTGCCCTGTCTATGAAGACCGGAATATCCATCTTCTCGATCATCTCCTGAACCTTAGGAGTATGCAGAATCATGGTTGATTCGATCGCAAGATTGCACCCGCTATCAATTAAAAGTTCATAATCCGGCTCGCTGTATTTTCCGGCATAGACCATCTGACCATTGTTCACCATTTCTGCCGCTTCCGGAATAAACCAGCCGGATGCATTCGTTCCCGTCAGGGTGACATAGTTTCCCGCATCGATTGCCAGGATCAGCGCCATTGCAGAAGTTGCTGCCAGATAGGTGTGATCCAAAGGCGCCTGAAGGATAAACAAATCTCCGGTTTCCGCCGGAGCCTCTTTTCCTTCCGGAACTAAAAGGTACTGTCTCCCATCACTGACACTTAATACCTTAAAGCCATCGGAATAATAGAATACATCAAACTCTGTGGCATATTCTTTTTCCATGGTGGACTCTAAAGTTAAGCCGGCGATTTCAGGAGCCGGTTTGAGTGTGCCGGAAGAACTCTTTGATCCTTCACCAGAATTATCCGAAGCAGCAGTGCTTTCTTCATTTTGAGCTCCGCTTCCAGCCGGCTGTTTCTCTGAACTACCACAAGCTGTAAGAACCAGACACATCGCAAGTAACACTGCCATGCATAATACTAATATTTTTGCGTTTTTTTTCTTCATGTTTCCCCTTTAACTTTGGATTAGTTATTTGTTTATTATATTGTATTTGTTTGATGGCTGCATTTATTTTTTTATCATATTAAATGCATCTTTCGCTTCCTGCTCACAGCCAAAAAGAATTCCGTAAACCTTCAGCCATTCAGCTTTTGCATTGTCTGTCTTTTCATACGCAGCACGGTCAACAATTACTGCAATATCAAGATTCGCGAGATCCTCTGCAACGCTGTTAAAGTTCTCTCTTTCCTTTTTATCTTGTACGCTGTCTTCCGGCAGAAGCACTACATCACACTTACTCTTTACAAGTGCTTTAAAATCCAGATCTTTGTAATCACCTGCCGCCTGAATCTCTGTATTATCCTTATCTTCTTCAGGCTGGCTTTTAATAAGATTATCGACTTTCAGATCTTTCATTGTGTCCGTTATCTCCTTATCGCCAGAATAAACATTCTCAACCGGCAAGGTGATAACAATGGTCTCTTTATCAAGGCCTGCAGGGATTTCGACATCCTCCGGTACGAGCAGATATTTGATTACATTGCCCTTGTACAGTTCCGCCTGTGCTTCAGCTTTGCTTGCAACAAGCGTGATCTCCATACCGGTTTCTTCGTCTATAACCGTTTTCACGGTGTCTTCTTCGGGCTCTTCCTGAGCTTCCTCTTCTATGATATCCTCAGTATCGGTGCTGGTCTGCTCGTCATTATCGTCATCTTTCTGGTCTTCTTTACGAAGACGCATATCAACTTCTAAAAGACGAATACCGTCCGAATAATTGAACACCTTAAAATATTCAGCATATTCAATTTCTTCTTCATCCTGAAATTCAAGACCTGCGATGACAGGGGCTTCTTTATCCAATTCTGTGTTAGAAGTTAATGCACTTCCCTTCTGTGCATCAGCACCAGCAATATAAACAAATATTGTATATGCTATTTCATGGGCTGCATTCATCTTTGTTGTCATAGCCAGGATCGTGTTATTTTTATTCAGCTCAACCGGAATGGTAACAATGGAAGTGCCTCCGCTTTGCGTACAATAATACTTGCCTCCGCTCGCTTTTACATATCCCATTTCAGTTGATCCTGATTTGGTGTTTCTGAATACGATCGTTGCATAGGCTTTTCCGCCTTTGACTTCAACTTTAGTACAGGTGATAGCAATTTTACCGGTTCCACCGGAGAAGGAGAACTTGTCAGGAGTATAAACACCGTCAGCTAAGCTGGTAGAATTATCTACTGCTCCAGTAGAACCACCTGTTGTATCTTCATAATCCTTTTTATCTCCACTGTTTCCTCCCGGTGTCGGAGTTGGTGTTGACGGTTTAGTACCATCATCAGAAGAATCATCTTCTTTGACTTCATCGATAACTAAGGTTCCGTTTTCTTCATTGATTGTCAGTTTTCTCTCATACCACTCATTCTTTCTAACCGAATGGAAAGAAAAAGTCACTGTGGAACCAATGATTGTCTGCATTGTTTCCGGCTGGCCAAAGATTTCAACCCATCTAACCGGAATGGTAAATGTTCTTCCATTGATATCATAAACTGCTTCTGAAGTTGGTGCTTCTTCTTTTGTTCCGTAGCAGACTTTATCAAAAGAGTCGCTTCCCATTGTCAGCAGAAGATTTGATTTATAGTTATTGGAGTTCGGTCCACCAACAGTTTCCAAAACTGCAGTTTCGGGTTTGAACATATCTACATTGTTCGTGATAGACAAAAGCTGGTTGCTGTTGTAATCATCTGTAACAAGGGTTTGGGCATCGATATCCAAAACAAATTGTCTTGGATAGAATGCTCTTTCTACAACATTTTCTCCCTTCCGATACTTTTCCACGTAGCTATTTGAGATTGCAACGATAGGAATATATGATTCTCCAGAGCTCACAGGAATAGAGAACTCCCATTTCCCCTCAGTGTTTACTGCTCCATGAATCCAATTACCTTCGTTTGCTCCGTTTGCAGCCGCCTGCTCATAGGTTCCTTTAAAAAGTTCATGGTATCCAGAGCCAGAAAGAGCAACAACCAATGTTGTTTGCTTATCTACTGTTTCCAGATAAGCAGATTCCGCTTTAAACATACCCGTATTATTCGTTATGCTTAACTGTATTTTTCCGTCTTCAACCGGCTTCTCAACAAGCGCAGCAATTGCATCTTCGATCGCTTTCGCCATTGCATCAACTGCCGTCTGTTCGCTTGCAACTTTATCTCTTACAACTGCCGCCTGAGCTTCCTTTAAAGTGGCAACGCTCTCATCCGTGTAGATACTTAAATCAGCAGGGATCTTTGCAATGGCCGCATCAACAGCCGTGTAGTCTGCAAGTTCATTGTCTTCTGACTGATTGTCTGAAGACAACAAAGTAGTTTCTTGAACGCCAGACGCTAGTCCAACTCTGTTATACTCCGTATTATCTATACCCTGATCTGAATCAACTGATTCGCCTTTCGGCTCTTCAACTGGTTCAACCATCTCATTTTTCTCCGCAGTAACGTCTTCCTGTTGAGGCAAAATATTATCTTCGGGAGTGATTATTTCGCCCGTTCCGATTTCCGCTGTTACAGTTTGCTCCTCGTCTGCAGCAAATCCTATAATCGGAAACAGGGAAACGATCATACTTACCGCAAGCGTCATGGATAGCACTTTAATTAACCGTTTCATTGTGTTCCTCCAATAAAAATAGTCTTAATTCTTTCTCTTTTTTAATGCCCGAGACAGGGGCATGCCAAAATGGCACGTCCCTGTCTGAAAAAGCGTGTTTATTTATTATGTCCTTGCTTATCTGTTATTTGTTTTTCTTCTTACAAGGATTACAGAAGCTGTTCCTGCTGCAAGTGCAAGAGCCATAATGATGATCCAAAGCATCATATTATTATTGTCACCAGTTTTGGCAGCATTATTGTCGGAAGCAGATTTATTGTCTGTGGCTTTCTTTGCAACTGTAAAAGTTGTCTCAACAGAGCCATCATCGAAGTTAACCTTCAGAGTATGTTTGCCTTCTGAAAGTGTCGCCATATAATCTGCTTTCAAGGAAGCCTTCAGGCTTCCAGATACTGCAGTATAGTTTGCAGGATCAAGCACCTTTCCATCTACTTCAATACTTACGAAGTGGTCAATTGTTTTACCATCTTGATAGGTTCTGTGAACTGTGAAATCGAATGGTTTGTTGCTGCCAACTTCCCAATTCATTTTCTCTGCACTTTCAGATTCAAATTTGTACTCAATCTTCGTTTCTGTGAAAGTTGCTGTATAAGTTGCATCTCCTTTTACAGAACTTACAGCCGGAGTCCAATCTTTGAAGGTATAGAACACTTCTTCTGTTGCCGCTTTTTCCGGAGTGGTTCCAGAATAGGATGGGGTCTGTCCATACTTCACTTCATCTGTTGCAAGGACTGTTCCGTCCTCGTTCTTCCAGGTGATTGTAAAGGATTTGTAATCAAGGGCAGAAAGTGCATCTTCGATTGCCTTTGCCATTGCATCTACAGCTTCCTGCTCGTCAATCATCTTGCCCCTCTCAACAGTTGCAACAGCCTCTTCGACTTTTGCTAAACTCTCTGGTGTATAGATTGATTTATCAAGTTTTTCTGCTTTTCCCAGTGCATTATCTACAGCTGAATAATCTGCTGGTTTTAACTTTAATGCTGCAATCGCATCTTCAATTGCTTTCGCCATTGCATCTACAGCTTCCTGCTCATCAACTGATTTTCCTTCAACAACTGCCGCAACCGCTACATCAACAGCTGCAAGGCTCTCTGCTGTATAAAGA
>JAFWLM010000006.1 GCA_017511045.1 Lachnospiraceae bacterium
CATATCAAAGCATCCCTTGTATTCCATCATTTCCTGATACTTCTGGGGAATGCAGCGATATCTCGGCAGGATGACTCTGACATCGCAGTTCTCCGGAATCAATGCCTTGGGCAGAGCGTACATGACATCTCCGAGTCCGCCTGTTTTCACAAACGGATAACATTCGGAACCGATGAACGCTACGCTTCTGCGCGGTTCGGGAAGCGGAGCGGCTTCCCTGACTTCTTCTTTGTTTTCTTCCACAGTGTCTGTTTTAACCTCTTCTTTGATTTCTTCTTTGACTTCTTCCTTAATCTCTTCGATTTTTTCTGCGGCTGCTTTTTTCACTTCAGCCGCAGCTTCTTTTTTCGCTTCCTTTTTGGCTTCTTTCTTCGCCTCTTTTTTTACTTCCTTCTTTACTTCCTTTTTAATTTCCTTTTTGGCTTCGGCTTTCTTAGCTGCCTTCTTTACTTCTTCCTTTACAGCCTCCTTAACTTCCTCCGCCGGCTTCTCTGCTTTTTTTGGTGCGCGCTTTTTCCCTACCATAATGATAAAAACCCTTTCTTATCAGTTTTTCAAAGATATTGATTAGTTTTATTGTAACAGAAGAAAAAGAATCACAACCTCGAGGATTATCATTTCTTTTTCAGAATAGACCTGTTTTTTTCGCAGGATGTCCTTTTGCGGCCGTTTGCGGAAAATTCCTCAGCCCCTTTCAGCGATCATGACTCCTTCCGGCCGAGCTGCACATCACCGCCCGGCAATCATAAAAGCCAGATCCAGGTCTGGCTGTCAGTTTGAGAAGAGACCCGCTAAAAACATAACCCAGGAAGGTCTTCGCTGATCAGCGGTTCTTCACTCCCATGCTTTAAAACAATTCTGCAGTCCCCTGTAGACGACGGTGCTTTCGAAACATGCATCCGCTTTTCCGCACCAGCTTTGTTCCTTTACGGTATTGGCGCAGTTGAGAAAGTCATCTTCATAGATGTATCGGTGATGTTCGGACTTGCAGTGGTAATCCACCTTGCCGCTGGCGCATTCTTCATCACCGCCGGAAACGGCAGCCAGTTCTTCCGAAGAAATCTTCTGCCGGAATACCGCAGCCTCCCGGATTCCGGGATCATTTTTCAGAAACGCTTCCAATTCACCTTCATCGATATGACCGATTTTTTCACGCACTTCCTGTTCCGGAACCCTTTCACGGACGGATTTCCGGATGAATTCTTTCTGTTCTTCGCTGAGTTCGCTGTGGATATCTGGTTTTTCAACGGTTCCTCTGCCAGTCATAATTATTTTCCTTTTATGCATCATGGAATTCATCATTATCTTATATGTATAGTGCAGGGAAAGTCACCGGAAAACGGTGCCGGAACGGAACTGTGATGAGGCTTGTCCTGTTTACAGAAAATCTTCCTGCATGCATGCACAGGAAGACTATTCTGATGCCTCTTAAAAGTTCGCGTGTTCACAGGCCGGAAGTGCCCGTATGCCAACACGGTTTACTCCGTCGGTTCTGCATTGCGGATTCCCTTGCCCTGATAAAACAGCAGAGCAATAAACAGGACAAGCAAAACCGTCGTTATCATACTTCCTTCATTCCCGTAAACCGTATTGTAGAAAAATGTATTCTTCGCATTCTCCCCGGCAAACAGTGCAATCATTGAACTTGTACCGCTGTTGGGCAGACCGAACAGATACTGCTGGGTATAATTCCACGCGCTGTGAAATCCCGCCGCTGCCCAGTAATTACCGGTCCGCCTGATCAGCAGATACTCCAGGACGCCGATCAGAAATACATTCAGGCAGAACCCGTTCTGATACCCATATGTCATCAGGTTTGATGTGTGGTGAAAGATGAAGAGAATACCGCCGACAAACGCCGCATCATACCATTTGCTTTCCGGTTCCATAAAGGCCGGCACATATCCCCTCAAAAACATCTCTTCGCAGTTGCACTGGATGATGACAGCCGGGATCACAGGCAGAAGCAGCGGGGAAAATCCGCGGAAGCTGTATTGAACCGAACCTGTCAGTCCGACAAGAAGTGAGATGAATGCATTCATCAGAAAGCCGATCAGAAGTCCGATTCCGAAGGTCTTCAGACATTTGCTTTTCTGACGCAGTCCGAATACCTTCAGACTCTCTGGCCTGGTGAATTTCATATAGCCAAGAATCATGGCACTGGGAATCAGGAAGAGAGCGAACCACCAGAAATTCTGCTGAAAATCCGCCAGGACCGGATCCTCCTGCGGAAACAGCATCTCAATGACCGCAAATATTATCTGCATGATCGTCATTCCGAAATGAATGATCGCCAGTTCCGTAAACGCAATCCACAGCGTATTGCCAACCACATCGTCCTTCGTTATTCTCTTTTCACTCATATTCTTTCCTCCGTCCTGATCAGGCAGTCCTCTCCACCATCATACTGCAGACAGACGCTTCTGATAGTTCCCGGATCCCTGTCAAAGCAGCCGCTGAATGATGAAAAACCCGATGTCATAAACGCCGTCCCGGATCCGTGACGGCGATTGTTTATCACTTCTGTATCTCCCGTATGTGCACCTTGCATGCATGTCATTGAACAGGGCGCTGACCGCAGTTATGACAAAGCGTTTCTATCTTTTCCTTCCGCCCGCTCCCAGAAGGACAAACAGGTACGGCATGACCAGAAGGTGCTGGAAGGATACGGTAAAGTTGCTGAAAGCACCGGCTGCCGAAAGAATCACAATCACCGCCGCCCGCCGGATGTCACTCTCCTTTGAAGACAAAGATGATGCGGCAGAGCTGACCGTGAAAAACGAAGCGAGAAAGAAGACAAGTGTTCCCGACAGTCCGATGTTGATCATCATCGTAAGCAATTCACTGTGCGCGTTTGCGACCCGGCGGATATCGTAAACCGTCCCAAGCAGTATGAGACTGGCAGAATCAGAGGAAACGTACATCGCAAAGCAATCCGGACCGACGCCGAACAGTTTTCTCAGCAGCGGAAGTTTTCCGTATATCACTGCCGCAGCATGCCAGAGACCTCCCCGTCTGTTTCCCCACGCGTAATCGAGACCCGTACGATCGAAGATCTGCAGCACCAGCAATACCGCAAGCAGGCCAAAGCCCGCACAGACGGCAATTCTCATAACGGTGATCTCTGCCTTCTTTATTTTGTCCGCTTTTGCGGACCATAATCTCTGCAGGGCTAGATACAGACCGGTGCTGACAAGTGTGAGAACCAGTCCCCGGTGTCCCCTCATCAATGCCATGCCGATGTTGTCGCTGTTGCCGAGAAAGAAAGATTCCGAGGGATCCAGGGAAACATAGAGGGAAACCAGTTCAAATGCGATCCCCGTCATCGCAAGGATTAGCGTATAGCGATAGAACCGCTCCTGGGAAAACAGAGAAAGAAGACCAGCAGAGATCAGCACGGCAGGCATTATGAGATAAACGGAATTGGATCCGTTGGTGATACAGGCGAGACTTGCAATCACAACCAGCAGGCAGTACAGCACCACACTGCGTTTCTCTCTTTTTTCCCCCGTAAGAAACAGGCCGATGATCAGCGGATACATCACGGACAGATATCCCGCATACCAGTTGATATTGCCGATCGTAGTAAGGAAAAATCCATCTCCCCCTCCGTCGGAGATCGTCAGGATTCCCAGTCTCTGCAGAATACCGATGATCATGACGATGACCGCTCCTGTCGCAAGCACTCCATAGCTGCCGCATTTCCAGCGGTAGAGTTTCCGTACTGCAAAGTACCAGAAAACCATCAGAATCTGGCTCAGCCAGCCGACATACCAGCCGGCCGTGCCCCAGAGCGCTTCGTCCTGACTGATGGAAAATACAAAAGATACGGTATTGATCAGCGCATATGCAAGCATGAACCAGTCCGCCGTCTTCATGGCCTGAAGTTCATGCTGAAACGTCTGCCGGAGATCTTTTTTCTCTCTTATGAGATACGCTGCGACGGCAAGAATCAGAAGCACTGCGCAAATGATCGAGGAAGTTCTCCAGAAGACGAATTTCTCATAGGTGATTCCGTAATATCCTTCCCGAAGATACCATGCCAGACCGCATCCGAGTAAAGCAAGATAGCCGTCGATCACCGCAAGATAAGGTTTATTTCTGATTTCTGCCAGATATTGTCTTAATAATTCCATACATATCATCTTATCAAAACGACAGTGCCCGAATCCGGGCACTGCCATAAAAATCTGATTTTTTAACGAATGTTATTTCTTCCAGACAGCATAGAGATGAATGTCTTCACCGTCTTTGCTGAAACTGTTGTACTTCTTTCCTGCCTTGTACTTCGCAGAGCTCGCATTCGGTGTCTCTGCCCAGCCCATGAACTTGTAGCCCGGGCGAACCGGTACTGCATCGATGATTACAGACTTGCCGATAATGTGAGTTCTGTCGATCTGCGTGCATCCCACTTCGACACCCCAGATCTCATCATCGTATTCTTCTTCATCATCATACAGAGCTTTACTGTCGTACTGATAGACATCTTTGTTCACGAAGAAGCCATTGTCCGCATTGGAATGGAGGTGAATCGTATAAGGTTTTGCCTCCCATACCGCAGTCAGGGTAATGGTCTTTCCCTTGGACGCACCGAGTACCTTCGCCGGATTACCGATCTGCTCGCCTGCTTTGTATGTATTGCCCTTACTGTCCTTCCAGCACTTGAATTCGTATCCTGTCCGGTAAGGCGCATCCTTCAGATACGCATGATCCGTACTGGCAATTCCCGCTGTAGTGGTTTCCATCGTGCCCTTAGCGCCGGCAAGATTGTACTTGATGGTAAAGACATTCTTATTGCTGTTGTCCTTCCACTGAGCATAAAGAGTTCTGTCAAATACTGTACCTACCGGATAACCGGTGATTTTATTGCCGGTGAAGTAGGGATTCTCATACCATCCGACAAAGGTATATCCAGGTCTCTTTTCCGGATTTTCGAGGACCACCGCCTCTTTGGAACTGCATTCAATCGGTTCTAATTCATCGCCTGCGAAACTGATGGTATAGTTCTCATCCCACGGC
>JAFWLM010000078.1 GCA_017511045.1 Lachnospiraceae bacterium
CCTGCGGCCTGCTCTTCCGCTTTGATCTTAAGATACAGATCCCTTGCAGAGCGATACGCCGATACTGCTGCCGCGACATAAGACGGATTTTTCATGCGCCCTTCGATCTTAAAGGAGTCAATACCAGCATCGATCAGGTACGGAAGCTTTTCGATTACACAAAGGTCTTTCAGGCTCATCAGGTATTCCTCTGCCAGTACATCCTTTTCTCCTGTTCGTTCCTTAGAAACTCCGGCCGGATCATTTGCGGTATGCGCCTCCGCATAGAGTTCATAGCATTTCCTACACGGCTGTGCGCATCTTCCGCGGTTTCCGCTCCTGCCGCCCGCAAAACTGCTGAAGAGACATTTTCCTGAGTATGCAAAACACATCGCGCCATGCACGAAAGTCTCTATTTCAATATCAACTTTGTTTTTGATTGATTTTATTTCTTCAAGCGAAAGCTCTCTGGCCGGAACGATCCTCTCAAGTCCTAAGTCTTTTGCAAGCTGCGCTCCATAGGAAGACGAGATGCTCATCTGTGTACTTGCATGGACAGGAAGGTCCGGAAAATTATCTCTTAAGATTTTTAGCACGCCCATGTCCTGGACCAGAACGGCGTCGAGTCCCGCTTTATAGTATGGCATCAGATAGCTGACGATCCGGCTTGCTCTGCTGTCCGCTCCGTTAGACGCGCCGTTCTGCCCGGCATCACCAAAGATCTCGGTCTCTTTCAGAAGCGTATTCAGCGTCATATAGACTTTTACACCATAGAGGTGGCAGTAATCGATTGCCTTCAGGAAAGCGGCCTCTTCAAAGTTCCCCGCATATGCGCGTGCAGAAAAAAGACTGCCGCCCGCATACACGGCGTCACAGCCTGCTTTTACTGCTGCCTCCATCGCTTCATATGTTCCTGCCGGTGCAAGGATTTCAGGTTTTTGTACTTTCATCTGCTTCATCTTATCAGAAGAATTTTTTATTGTAAACACAGCCTTGCCGTTATATAATCGTAGGGTATTTTGTTGATTTAGCGTATTAAAGTTATAAAGAAAAGAGGTAGTTTATGATCAGAATTGGTATTGCAGGATATGGTAATATCGGCCGCGGCGTCGAATGCAACATCAAAGAAAACGATGATATGGAACTGGTTGCGATCTTTACGCGTCGCGATCCGGCACAGGTAAAGACCCGGGGGATTTGCCCGGTCTTAAATATCAGTGAGCTTGAAAACTGGAAAGATAAGATCGATGTTCTCGTGATCGCCGGCGGAAGCGCAACGGACCTTCCGGAGCAGACTCCTGCATACTCCAAGTGGTTTAACTGCCTCGATACATTTGATACACACGCCCGCATTCCTGAGCATTTCGCAAATGTCGATGCAGCTGCAAAAGAAGCCGGAACCTTATCCCTCATCTCCTGCGGCTGGGATCCGGGAATGTTCTCTCTTGCAAGGATCTATTCCAATGCGATCCTTCCAAACGGAAATGACTACACCTTCTGGGGCAAAGGCGTAAGCCAGGGACACTCTGATGCGATCCGCCGCGTAGAAGGCGTCGCAGATGCTAAGCAGTACACGATTCCGGTTGACTCCGCATTGGCATCTGTCCGTGCAGGCGAAAACCCGGAACTGACGACCCGCCAGAAACATACCCGCGAATGTTTCGTTGTATTAAAAGAAGGCGCTGACGCTGCTCAGGTTGAGCATGATATTGTTACCATGCCGAACTACTTTGATGAGTATGATACGACCGTACATTTCATCTCTCAGGAAGAATTAGACCGTGACCACAGCGGAATCCCGCACGGCGGCTTTGTCTTCCGTACAGGAACCACAGGTATCGAGAATCAGAACCAGCATGTGATCGAATACAGCCTGAAGCTGGATTCCAACCCGGAATTTACGACCAGTGTTCTGATGGCATACGCACGTGCGATCTACAAAATGCATGCAGAAGGAAAGACCGGATGCATGACCGTCTTTGATGTAGCGCCGAAGTATCTGGTTCCGATGGACGAGGACTATATCCGCGCACACATGCTGTAAACATTGAACTGTTAAATGACCTTTTTCGATTTTTCTTGTTTACAACTTCGGCAGACCTATTGCTAACAAGAAAATGGAGTTTTTCTTTAAAACAATCCTCGAAAAAGGTCATTTTTTTCTACATTTTTTGTGTTTTCTTGTTTTGGGCATTGCAAACCCTATTGTTAACAAGAAAGCAGGAGTGATTTCTTGTTAGGTATAGGCTTTGACGAGTCTGCAACAAGAAAACGGCATTTAAAAAAAGCGAGGTTGCTATGAGATTTGTAATTCAACGTGTAAAACATGCATCCGTAACAGTTGACGGCGAAGTAACAGGAAAAATCGAAAAGGGCTTTATGGTTCTGATCGGTGTCTGCCAGGAAGATACGAAAGAGATCGCAGATAAACTGGTCAAAAAAATGACAGGTCTTCGGATCTTCGAGGATGCGGAAGGAAAAACAAACCTTTCTTTAGAAAGTGTTGGCGGCTCGCTCCTTCTGGTCTCTCAGTTCACCCTTTATGCAGACTGCAGGAAAGGAAATCGTCCGAGTTTTATCAACGCAGGCAGCCCGGTACATGCTGAGCAATTGTATGAGTATATTATTGACGAATGCCGTAAGAAAGGCTTCGAAGTCCAGACCGGCATCTTCGGTGCGGAGATGGATGTAGAGCTTATAAACGACGGCCCGTTCACTATTCTTCTCGATTCAGACAGTTTGTGATAGAAAAAAGCACAAAATCCTTTAGCATGCTGGAGGATTTTGTGTTTGCATGATTTTCAGCCCACTTCAGGCCCGTTTTTCCATCACAAACAATAAGATTTATCCAAAATATTATATGAATTAGTGATTAAATTGGACCCCACACAAAATCCCTTAGCATGCTAAAGGATTTTGTGCTTTTTTAATTGTTTACTGATTTACGGCGTTCTTTTCCCATTCGTTTTGGACTGGAATTTTTCATTGTTGACAATAAACCGCTCATGCATACCGCCGCCGATATGTCCTTTCTCATCGAAGGCTTCAACTTTGAATATAAGTTTCTTCCCTTCGACTTCCAGCAGTTCGCTGACGCAAGTCACCTTCATGCCAAGTGGTGTAGCCGCATCATGTGTCACATTCATTAATGTTCCCACTGTACCGCAGCCTTCTTCAAGATATGGCTGCACACTTTCCCACGCTGCTTTTTCCAGCATGGCGATCATCATCGGTGTCGCAAGAACATCCAGGGCGCCGCTGCCCATAAGCTTAGCACTCCCTGCCTCATCTGCGATAAAATCAACCTGTCCTTTGATTCCTGCTTCTAACATTTCTATTCTCCTGTGCTCTGATAATGTATTCAAAAAAAGATTATCGTAATCTGTTTTGCTTTTCCGGACCTTCCGGAGGAATCTCATATGTCATCTTAGGCCTGCGCCTTCTAAGCGTTGCCTTATCCACCTTCTTGATATGGGTACCGATGATCTCCGATACATCACTTACAGC
Source organism: Lachnospiraceae bacterium (assembly GCA_017511045.1). Classification (GTDB taxonomy): domain Bacteria; phylum Bacillota; class Clostridia; order Lachnospirales; family Lachnospiraceae; genus RGIG5612. The sequence goes on from JAFWLM010000078.1 coordinate 3,487, forward strand.
AACAAAGGAGGATGAATCGAGTGAATTCACAATGTTTTTCAAAGTATTGACTTCCAGTCTGGTGATCACACAGTAAAGGACCGTCTTCTTTCCACTGACCAATCCTTCGCCTTCCATGATCGTGACTGTCCGTCCCAGTCGTTTATAGATCTGCTCTGCGACCTGCTTTGCATCTTCTGTTATGATCATGGCCGCCTTCGCCTGCTCCAGTCCACCTTCCACAAAATTCAAAACCCTGGATGTAATGAAGTATGTCGGCAGGCTGTACATCGCACGGTCCCATCCGAACAGAAATCCAGCTACAATATAAATAATAACGTTAAAGATCAGGACAACTGTTCCGACAGGAGTATTAAACTTCTTATTTAATAGAATAGCTACGGACTCTGTTCCATCCAGGCAGCCTCCGCCCCGGATCACAAGACCGACACCGGCACCGAGGATGACACCTCCAAAACAGACCGCCAGAAGGGTTTCGTCTGTGAATGCTTTCAAGTGTTCGAAAACAGCGAGGAATATTGCAAAGACAGCCATTGAAAAAGCAGTCTTTATAATAAACATCCATCCAAGACGCCTGCCTCCAATGATGACGAAAGGAATGTTGATCAGGATCGTCAAAATAGAAAGAGAAAACCCGCTCAATGCATTGATCATCATGGAAATACCGACGACTCCGCCGTCTAAGATCGTATTCGGTGCGAGGAATTCTTCAATCGCAAAAGCCGCAATGATCGCGCCAACTGCGCACATCAGAAATTCCAGTATCAGTTTTCCTCTTGATGTTCTAAGAAAGTCCATGAAGCGATATCTCTTTTATCAAACATTCAGTCACCGCAGAAATCCCGGAAAACAACCGTATGTGTCCCGACTTCTTTTTTCAGTTCTATGCAGCAGCCATCTACCGGATAAGCATTCTGCCCTTGCAGCGCAAGAAATTCATCTAGTGTTCCGGCAGAAGGCACACCAAATGTGTCTCCTTTAAAATGGCACGGAATGATCCATGTCGGTCTGACAGCTTTCATCAGTTCTGTCGCAAATGCTGCTTCACTGGAAACAAAACCGCCGACATTCACAATGGCGGCATCCAGTTTCCCGATTGCTTTAAGCTGTTCTTCATTCAGCGGATGCCCAAGATCTCCAAAATGAGCAAGCCGGAACTGTCCGTCTTCAATAATAAAGATCGTGTTCGGACCAAGCATAGCCCCCTGCTGATCATCGTGAAAACATGCCAGCTCGCTGACCTGAAGCTCGCATTTCTTTCCTGTCAGCGTTACAGCCTGTCGGAAGTTATGATCGTCATGTTCATGCGTCACCAGTACTCTGTCAGCTTCCGCCTCAAGTTTAGGATATCCCGGCAATTTATTATGATCATAAGGATCAATGACAACCGAGCTTCCGTTTGATTCAATTTTAAAGCACGCATGCCCCAGCCATGTAATTTTCATTAAGCCGACTCTTTTCCTTTCAGAATTCTTTTACACTAAAGCACGGACGCAGGTGATTTAAAAACCAAGTACATCATTCACCAGAATGACATGAATACGCTCCGGAAATCTGGAATAGCGGGTGATAAGAAACTGGCAGCAAATCGTTTCCGGTGATTTGCAGTTCATGCAGGATCCGGTCTTTGCACACGGCGTGGTCTTTACAAAACGCTGGGCATTGATCGGCGCTGCAACATTCCTTGCCCGTTTCATAGCTCCGTCCACATCGTCACATACTTTGTTCATGCTGACGATCATGATCACTTTTTTCGGTCCATATGCAATGGCGGAAACACGGTTTGCAGTCCCATCGATATTAACAAGGATCCCGTCTTCCGTGATCGCGTTCGTGCTGGATAAAAACGCATCCACATCGTAAGCCTGTAGATATGCTTCTCTTGGATCTTCATAATCGTTGCGGTCAATAAATCGGTAATTGCCTTTTTTGACTGCATCCACAAGTCCGATCTCATGCGCGCTCATCGCACCGCCCATCGTGACGGATCCGCCTTCCGGGATAAGCTTTAAGGCAAGTTCTTTGGCCTCTTCTTTCGTAGCCGCATAATACCCGCACATATTCCGGGATTCCAGTCCTTTGATCACTTTCTGTGCAAGTTTTTCATTTCTTTTCGTAATGTTCTCATTCATATCAGATCACGCTTTCCAGTTTTTCTTTTACGGTTTCCGGGTGCGCTTTTGCCGCAGCAATATCCAGTGTTTTGACAACGGTGTTTCCCTGCAGATATCCGCGCACTTTCTCAAAAGTCTTTCCGGAGTTTCCACCGCCGGAGCAGGCGATCAGGACACAGTCTTTCCCGACAGGTGCAGCCTGCTTGATAAAAGCTTTGATCGCTCCGGGAGGATTGCTTGCCCAGATCGGCATTCCAATAAAAACCTTATCATATGAGTTAATATCGATCTCGACCGGATCGATTCCCGGGTCCTTTTGCGTTAACGCATAAAATCCGCCGGTTGCGAACTTGAGAAAACCCTTCTCCGGAGGATTCTTTTTCGCTTTGATTTCATAAAGATCCGCAGGTTCGCCCTTGGCTTCAAGCAGCTCTTTGAGTTCTTCGGCCACAAATGCAGTGTTTCCTTCAAACGAATAGTAAACAATTAAATTTTTCATCGATATAACCTCACTCGACTTATTTTTTCTATTGTACCATTCTTTTCTGTTTTTACTATTTTTTTCTGTTGCATTTCAGCTTTAGCAACTTTGCTCATTAGAATGGGAAAGAACGCGAAAATTTCAGTATATTTGTCCTCTTATTAAATATTGACATTTATTCCAAATGGGGGTAAGGTTACTGTCGAGCCAAAAAACGGCCCCGTCGGAGGGAGTGCCTAAAGCATTCAGAAATCCGCGGGTAATCCCGGTTTTTGCAGGAGGAAAGACATGAAGGATGCACATCAGCGGAACACGATCCTACTGTCCGGTTATGCAAAACTGCCGGCCTCAACAACGGCAGAAGCAGTTTTTGACATTTTAGTTGTCGCTGTATTATTTGATAACAGAACAGGGACCATTGTGGAAGCCGAAGCATCCATGGTGACAGAGCTGGCAAAACGCTTCATCTCGAACCTCATGGTCGGATATAACCTCAATGACGGTCCCGAAGATCTGATTGAATCGTTCGATACTTATTATCACGGCAATGCTAAAAAAGCGTTGGAGACCGCGATCCGTGGAATATTCAACAAGTACAGAGACTACGTGACCGAACAAAATGCATTGCTTTAAAAAGAGTTAACTAATACTCCACATAACACACCGTTTTCACCGGGGCTGTTTCAAAAGAACAGCAGAACCGATAGGAAAGCCGGTATAACGCAAAAGATATCTGTCTCTTGCGTTATATCGGTTTTTTGTGTTTTTCGGAGTATCGAAATACGAGAGGAGACTTCATTATGAAAATCAACAAAAAAGAAATGATCATTACGATCGACAGTGAACCGGGCTGCAATGGAGACTGGATCGGAAAAAGAATGTCCGGTATCCTCGGAATCCCATGCTACGGCAAAGAGATCCTGGACAAAGCTTCTGAGATCAGCGGAATTTCCCGCGAATTAATGACGCGCTATGACGGCCGTCCTGTAATTGCTGCTTATGACTTTCTTGCAGAAGACGAAAGCGCACTCCGCATCCCGCCGGCAAGAGATTTCATCACAGCACAGGTCTTTGCCTCCCGCACTCTGGCAGAAAAAGGTCCTTGTATTCTGGTAGACCGCCATGCTACATCAGCTATGGAAGGTAACGAGAACCATATCAGCATCTTTATTCACGCTGATATCAAAGACAGAGCAAAGGTATATGGCGGACAGAAAAATCTGGATGAGAAATCTGCTCTTCGCGCTCTGAAAAAACTGGACCGGGTATATCGCAACTATTATAAAGGAAACAATAAAAGCTGGGGTGATGCGGATAACTATGATCTGACAGTCAACGCTTCTGATATGGGATATGGCGATACTGCAGAGATCATTGTCCATTTACTTGAAACCCTGATGGGTGTTGAACTCAGAAAACAGTCCGAAAAAATGGCTGTTTGATACCTTTCTGAAAATATGATAAAACAGCACAGTATGCAAAGGGAAAACTTATGAGTTTATCAGTCTTTCAGATCATTGGTCTTGCAATCAGTATAGTGGGCATCGCCGGTCTTGCGATCTGGTCCGGAACCAGACCGCAAAGCTACGGCAAAGTCAACAGTTCCCCCATCGTTGCCGGTATCATCATGGGAACGCTTGTCGGCGGATCCTCAACGGTAGGTACCGCACAGCTGGCGTTTAACTACGGCATGTCAGCATGGTGGTTTACTTTAGGCGGCGGAATCGGCTGCCTGATCGTTGCGCTTATGTATTCCAAAGCTTGGAGACACTCCGGCTGCCTGACGCTGATCGGTATCATCACACAGGAATACGGACCAAAAACCGGAATGGCTGCATCTATCATGAGTTCCCTTGGAACTTTCATCAATGTCATTGCCCAACTGATCGCAGGCACGGCAGTCATTGATGTCATTGTTCCGAGTCTCGGACTGATCCCTGCTCTGCTCATCACTGCCGCATTTATGACGCTTTATGTCATATTAGGCGGTACACAGGGCGCAGGTATGGTCGGTATCTTAAAACTCGTGCTTATTTATGTATCCATGATCGGCTGCGGAATTATGGTCCTGCATCTTGCAGGCGGACTCGGCGGAGTAAAAGAAATGGTTGCCGGAATTGATAATCCTGACGGAATTCATTTCTACAGTCTGATCGCCCGTGGAGCAGGAAAAGATATCGGAGCCGGCGTTTCACTCGTTCTCGGTGTATTGACGACTCAGACCTACGCGCAGGCAGTGATGACAGGTAAAACAGACCGTGGATCATGCACAGGTGCTCTGGTCAGTGCCTTTCTGATCCCTCCGATCGGTATCGCAGGTATTCTCGTCGGTCTGTATATGCGGGCTAATTTCCCAGACATTGTTGCCAAGAACGCTTTGGTCATGTTCACAAAAATGTATATGCCGCCGATTCTGGCGGGAGTGATCCTCGGAACGCTGTTTATCGCAGTTGTCGGGACAGGTGCCGGTCTTGCAATGGGAATCTCTACGATCGTAAGGCGTGACATCCTCGCGCGTTATACCGATAAGATGAAAGATGACCGGATCAATCAGAGTCTTTCCAAAGTCATAATAATCGTGATCATGGCTCTTGGAGTACTGCTCTCTTCCGGTCCGTTCGGTGATACGATCTTAAGCTTTGGCTTCATGTCCATGGGTCTTCGCGGTGCGGTCGTTTTCGTTCCAATGACGCTCGCCCTGTGGGCAAAGGGAAAGATCAATCATACATGCACACTGATTTCCGTAATTGCAAGCCCGCTTACAGTCCTTCTTTTCGGAACTGTCTGGACTCTTCCGGGAGGACTGGATCCGCTGTTTGCCGGAATCGCCGTCTCGATCATCTGCTGCGGAATTGGCTGGATCATCGGAACGAAACGGAAAAGGATCCTCTTTTTCCATCCGCAGGAGATCGACCCCAATAACTATGCAGTTGCAATCGACAGTGCACTTTGTTCGAGAGCTCCGGAAATCGCGCAGCTGCTTGCAAAACATCTGGATATCCCCTGCTATGACTCGGAGATCCTGACGGAGGCATCCAGAATCAGTCAGATCCCGGAAGAACAGATCGTTCGTTATGATGAAAAGTTTGTTGTTGCAGCTTTTGACTTTATGGCAAGAGATGACCGAAATCTTGCGCTTCCACCGACAGGAGCGTTTGTCCAGGCGCAGATCGATGCCTGCAGATCTCTTGCAAGCCGCGGACCTTGTATCCTGATCAACCGTTTTGCTTCTTATGCACTGGATGAGGAAACCACAGTCAAGGTTTTTATTGATGCAGAATTTGAAAGCCGCGCAAAGATCCACGCAGAGCTGAATCATATCGGAGAAGCAACTTCAAGAAAGCGGCTTCGTAAAATGGAACGAATCAGGACGCGCTACTACAAAGCAAGAGATAAGCACTGGGGAGATCCGGAGAACTATGCATTTGTTGTAAATGCAACAGAGGGCGATCCAGACAGGCTTGCGCAGGTTGTGACGCAGCGTATCGAGTACATGTTCGGAAAGACCCAGAGCGATATTCTGTCCCAGGTCAATCCCGGTTAATAATAAACAAAAACAGACGGGCTCTGCCCGTCTGCGCGATAAACATGATTCAAGATTTATTGTTTCTTTTCTTCTGACGCTGGCAGCTTCATGGCACGAATGCCGATCACCAGCACTGAGATCGTAATGATCACAATCGCCAACCAGATGATACCGCTCGTAACTGCGGTAAGAGTAAAGAGTCCCCCTCCTTTATCATCTGCAAAAACCATGATCAGGGTATTCTGCAATGTAAGGACCGATACCAGCGCATCGATAAAGTTGAGTGTTCTCAGAAAGCGAACGAAACTGTCGGAAGACCTTTTTTTTCGTTTCAGATTGATAGAGGCCAGAATGACTTTATAGGTCGTAAATGTGGCCGTCAAAATAGCGGGGACCGCGGTCATATTCACCGGCTTTTGCTGCAGGACCATAAGGGCGATCGGAATGATAAGGCTCAGATTCAGCACAAACAGCACGACTGCCTCTGCCAGATAGATCTTTTTACTGATCTCTTCCCAGTTATCCCGTGTGGAAAATTTTCTTCTGGAAAAGAAGATCGTGTTCCGTATGATCAACAGCAGCAAATAGTAAACACAGATCGTCCCATACCACATCGAAGAATAACGAATACCGAGATATCCGTTATACAATGCGAAAGCGAACGTCACCACCAGCGCAAAGCCTGTACTGACGATCGTCTTAAAATCATAATCATTTTTCCATCTTTCAAAAAACTGTTTCATTGCATTTCACGGTATTTCTGTTTGCAAAGTGGACAGTTCAAAGTACTATCGGAGATTTTATTATAACAAAAAGGCGCCATAAGGCGACATTTCTGTTATTCTCAGATTGGTTTTAGTATCCAAGCATAGACAGCCAATCGTTCACTGAACTGCTTGTGCTTTCGCGATTATTCTGGGCATCGCTTCCTCTGACCGCATATCCATCCTTCACGGAACTATCCGGGCATGCTGATGCGAGTTTCCTGTCAAAGCCCGCTAAGCCGGAGCCCTCGTGTGTGGAGAACGGAATCAGTGTTTTTCCCGCAAGCGCATCTGCATTCTTTTCAAAGAACGTGTACATGATCATCGGCCAGTCGCCCCACCACACCGGAGCCCCGATAAAGATTGTATTGTACTTTGAAAGATCCGGGACATCGCCTGCATATTCCGGTCTTGCATTCTCATCCTGTTCATGCAGGGCTACTTCAGTAAGTTCCTCATAAGTCATTGGATAGTAATCATCTGCAGGTAATACTTCAAACAGGTCCGCTCCAGTTTTCTCAGCAATCATCTTTGCAACGATCGCCGTATTTCCTTCCTCGATCACTCCTACTGTAAATTGCTCTCCGGTACGGGAGAAATAAACAACTAGAATACCACTTTCCCCCGTGTCAGAAGCTGCCTGTGTCTCCTCGGTTTCCGCTTCTGCACTTTCCTGCTGCGCTGCTGTCGTTATATCTTCAGCTGAACCATTTTCTTTTTGGTCAGCAGAAGAACCGCAGGCAGAAAGAGATAAAAGCATCATGGCCATCAGTATTAAAGCTGTCAGTTTCTTAATCATTTTTCCTCCCCTTTATTCTGATAATGAATATGTGCCTGTGCGGAGTGCTGCAATGACACCACCGTCAATCAGCAGATCTGTTCCGGTAATGAAGCCGGCATGTTCGCCTAACAGGAATGCTGCTGCTTCTGCGATTTCGTCAGAGGTTCCGACTCTTTCTGCAGCCGATGCGTCGATCATCTGCTGATAACCTTCACCTGCTGCAGCAAACTCATCATATGCAAGCGGTGTTACGATAACACCCGGGCTGATCGTATTGATCCTTGCTCTTCGTTCTTTCCAGGTAGTTGCTGCCGCCTTCTGCGCCTGCAGCTGATTTACACGTTTTGCGATCCTATAAGCAAAGCCGGAATTCTGCATTGCCATTTCTTTTTTCAGTCCTTTCTTTGTCCCTTATCTGATTCCATACTAGTAAGTGGATGCTTCGCTGCTTGTCAGCTTCCAGCTGTCGTTTTCTTTTCTGAGAGTGAAATCTCCCTGAAGGCGCCATCTGTGTTTTCCGCCGCCGTAGACAGCTGCCAGCACCCTGCTTTTTCCAACCATCTCTGCTGTATCTTCGTGAACTGTAACTTCTATGCTGTCATGCTCTGCAGAATAATAGTTGAAAGTTCCTGCAAGAAGTCCATTGATAAACACTTCTTTGGATTGTTCCACACCCGTCATATGTCTGAGATAATAATCTTCTGCCATCAATGTCCTCAGCCCATCGGCATCTTTATCGATCATATATTCCCAGTATTTTTTGTAGATCTCCTTGATCTGTGTTTCTTCATTCATCGTGTTTTCATCCCTTTGCTTTTACAGCCCGTTTGCTGCGAGCCATTTCTGAACAGCCCCTTTGGAATTTGCAGCATTGCTTCCGGTGATGGAAAGTCCTCTCTTCACCTCTGCGCCAGCTGCATATTTTTTAATATCGCGCTCGCTTCCTCCCATACCGCTTCCTTCATTGGTGCAGAGCGGAAGGATTATTTTTCCGGAAAAATCATATCTTTCCAGGAATGTTGCTACTGCCATCGGGAATGTTCCCCAGTAGTTCGGATAAGCAAGAACAACGGTGTCATATTCGTCAATGCTGTCCATGTAGTTGGTCAGTTCCGGTCTTGCGTTATTCTGAAGATCTTTCTTTGCCTCATCGATGCAGGTCATGTAGACCGGTGAATACGGATCCTTCATTTCAATTTTAAATGTATCTGCATCGATAATCTCTTTCATCAGGTTGACCACGATCTCCGTGTTTCCTACTTTTACATATCTCATAGCTCCGCCGAAATAGTTTTCATCTGCTCTTGAGAAAAATGCAATCAATGTTTTTGCCATTTGTATGTCCTCCGTTTTTGTGCATTTTGTTTTCTTTATCTGCTCATATTTTCTCACCGGCATATTGCAAAGTCCAATCGGATTGCTTTATAATCCATTTAAAATTTAAATAGCGAATTCGGATAATATAAGGAGAAATATGACTACTAAACAGATCGATTACTGTATTGAATTGGCACATACATTGAACTTCAGCCGTGCAGCGGAAAACTGCTTTGTCAGCCAACCGACATTTTCCTACCAGATCAGGCTGCTGGAAGAGGAGGTGGGTTTTGATATCTTTGAGCGAAGCGGAAAAGGCGCTGCGCTGACACCTGCGGGTGCCCAGTTTGTTTCTTTCCTCGCAAACATACGGGAAGATCTGAAGCGTGCCATCGAACAGGGCCAGAATTTCAGCGCAAAATATAAAGACCGGATCACAGTCACTCTGATGGTACGACAGGCAATTTACTTTCTACCGGAAGCGATGCGACTGTTTGAAGAAAAAGATCCGGAGGTACAGATTGAGCCATTCTTCCAATATGAAAACGGACTGGAAGCTTTTTTACGAAAAGAAGTCGATATTTGTTTTGCTCTGAGGGAGCAGACCCGGCAGATACCGGGAATCCGGGTTCATGATTTATTTGATAGTAAGATTTATCTGATTGCGCAAAGGAACGATCCTCTTGCAAAAAAGAATTTGATCACTGAGTCCGATCTGTACGGAAGAACTCTGATGATCGGAGGAGGTTCTCCAGCCGCATTGAAAGCAGTTCAGCACAGGCTTGTTTCGACCGGAAAGATCGAATATTTCAACAGTGCCGATCACGATACTACACTGACGAATGTTGCCGCCGGACGAGGAGTCTGTCTCGCCCCGGGATTTTTGAACGATCACAGCGGTCAGTTTGCATGGATCCCTTTCGACTGCAAAGAATCTTTTTCCTGTGTTCTCTGTACACATAAAGACGACAACAGGAAAAGCCTGTCCTTGTTTTTAGAGATCCTGCTAAAGCTCTATAAGGATGCTGTTGCTTTTCCGCTGTAAGACATGGCTGTTAATATCTATCCGGACTTATCCAAGCGCAACATCCAGCGCCATCATCACACTGAATCCTACAGCAAAGGATATCACGCCAATATTAGAATGCTTTCCCGAAGACATTTCCGGAATTAATTCCTCTACGACCACATACAACATCGCACCTGCTGCAAAAGATAAAAGATACGGCATCGCCGGTACGACAAGGCTGGCTATTAATACAGTCAGCCCACCAAATACCGGCTCTACCACACCGGACAAAACGCCCAGTAAAAATGATTTTGTTTTACTTCTTCCTTCCGTAAAAAGCGGCATGGAGATGATCGCGCCTTCTGGAAAATTCTGTATCGCAATTCCGAGTGCAAGAGCCAAAGCGCCGCCGGTTGTTATGTTAGCCGAGCCGGAAAGCAGACCTGCATAGACAACCCCAACTGCCATCCCTTCCGGAATGTTATGAATCGTTACTGCAAGAACCATCATTGTGATCCGGTTCAGTTTTGCTTTGGGACCTTCCTTCTGTTCACTTTTATCCAGATTCCTGTGAAGATGGGGGATAATGTGATCAAGCAAAAGAAGGAACAGGATTCCCAGCCAGAAGCCCGCAAATGCAGGAAGAAAAGACAGCCTTCCCTTTGCGGATGACTGTTCAATCGCCGGAATGATCAGACTCCAGATGGAAGCCGCCACCATCACGCCTGCTGCAAATCCTGCCAGCGCCTGCTGAACACCAGTCCCCAGATCTTTTTTCAGCAGGAACACGCAAGCGGCGCCTACCGATGTCCCAAGTAGTGGAAGCAACAGTCCCCAGAACACCATCTTCTATTCCTCCTCAGTCAGGTAAGGGTACTGCGTTCCCTTGTACGATACTTTTCTCGCTTAACCCACTATCGTTCAAAAACGGTCTTGTGCTGATACCGCTTAACAGCATGGTAGAAAGATTATGCAGAATCGATGTTGTCTGTGAAGTCATCAATCCGAAAATTCCGGCTGCCATCAGTCCGGTATTAAAGCCAATGATAAAACGATAATTATTCTGTGTCCGGACCATCAGCTTTCTGCTGAGTGTTCTTAATACGACCAGATCTGTTAAGTCTTCAGAAAGAAGGGTGATATCCGCTACCTGTCTTGCTAGATCCGATGAATCACGCATGGCAATAGAGACATCTGCTGATGCAAGCGCAGGCGAATCATTGATCCCGTCACCCACCATAACGACTTTGTGACCGGCCTTTTTCAGTTTATTTACCATCTCTGCCTTATCTTCCGGAAGCACCTGCGAGTAGTATTCCGTGATTCCCAGTGCGTCTGCTGCCCTTTTCGCTGCACCTTCCCCGTCGCCGGTCATCATAATAATATGTTCGAACCCCTGTCTGCGAAGCTCTTTCAGAACTGCTTTCGCATCGTTCCTGACCGGATCCTCAATTCCGATCATACCGACAACACTGCCGTCCACAGCCATATAAATCACAGACAGACCTTCCATTTCACTATTCTCAACTCTTCGGATCTCATCTGTATAAGGTATCTTTTCATCCTCAAAAATATAATGGCTGCTTCCGATCTTCGCATTCTTTCCTCTGAGCGAAGTACTGATTCCATGGGCGACAACATACTCCACCGTTGCATGCTCTTCTTTATGAACCAGTTCCTCCTTTAGTGCCTGATTCACGATTGCACGGGCAACACTGTGCGGGAAATGTTCTTCAAGACACGCTGCATCTTTCAGCACTTCACTTCGCTCATATCCATTCAGAGGGATCACTTTCGCGACTTGCGGGCTGGCCGATGTTAAGGTTCCTGTCTTATCAAAAATAATCGTATCTGCCGCTTCAAAGGCTTCCAGATATTTTCCTCCTTTTATCAGGATCCTGTGATCAGCTGCTTCCTTCATGGCAGAAACGACAGAAATCGGAATCGACAATTTCAAAGCACAGGAATAGTCGACCATCAATGCGGCAGCTGCCTTTGTAAAGTTTCCGGTAAAAAGAAAGGTGGTGGCAAATGCAAGAAAGCTAAATGGCACAATAGAGTCAGCCAGTGCTTCCGCTTTTGACTGAACACCTGCCTTCAGCGCTTCAGACTCATCGATCATCTTTGCTATATCATGCACTCTGCTTTCGCCGGCTGTCTTCATGACCGATATCACAACAGAGCCCTCTTCCAATGCAGTCCCCGCATAGACGGTATGGCCCTTTGTACGACGAACCGCTGCGGATTCGCCGGTAAGTGATGATTCGTTGACCATAGCCTCTCCGGAAATAACGGTTCCATCCACAGGAACCATGGAGCCGGACTGCACGCGCAGATGATCTCCTATCTGTATATCCCGGACAGGGATTTTTACATCCCCGCTGTCTGTTACCAGCCAGACATTTTCTACCTGAAGAGAAAGGCTGTTTTCCAGGGCGCTGACCGTTTGCTTCCGGGTGTGCTCTTCCAACGCATCTGTAATTCCAAGCATAAACATAATAGAAGATGCGGTCTGCGAACTCCCCTGTAAAAAGGCACAGGCGATGGAGCTTGCATCAAGAACATCCACATTCAGTTTTCCACTGAGTAATGCATCCAGCCCTTTATAAAAGAACTTCACTGCTTTTCCGTAAGAAAGAATTCTTCGGATATCCATCGGTAAAAAGATTCTTTTTCCGTAATGCCAGATAGCCATCTTTGCGATCCGGAACAGGAATTCCCTATTAGCTTCCTTCATCCTGACAGGTTCTGTAGGTTCTTTTTCCGGAAGTTCTTTTCTTTTTAAACTGCCTAACGCATCCAGAAGACTGCTCCGGATCCCGCCTTTATAGCGTATCAGGATTCCCCCATTTGCACTGTTTGCCTCTACCGACACAACTCCGGCGATCTTCGCAAGAGTTTCTTCCAGTCCATAGCCTTGTTTCTTCGTAAAAACATACTGACCAAACCGGACACGAAGCTTGCCTGGTTTGTCATAAACAATTTTGTATTTCATTGTTTTTTTCCTGTTACTTCTTTGACTTTTTTGTTGTCTTTCCTTTAACAGCTTTCGGCCGGCTCAGTTTTACCGGAGCAAGTTCTTCTGCTCCATTATCTGCCTTAGAAGCAGCCTCTTCTTTTGCCTCTTCGTAAATATCCCCGGCTTCTTCTTTGATGTTGTTCCAGCCTACAACAACATTGTCCTTGGCTTTCATTCCGGCTGCCATTCCTTTAACAGCAATTTTTCTTGCAACCTTACTGGTCGCAAAGAGTCCGCCGGCAAAACATCCAACTCCGATCCAAAACTTTCCGCTCTTAAATACTCCTAACATGTTTCAAGTCCTCCTAAATCTATTATTTCTGAAAACATACTACGCCAACTTCAGTTGACCATCGCTAACCGAAAGCCCCAAAAAAATGCCTTCACAGGCAATCGGGTTTCCTTATAGGGAAGTCCCTTCAAACTGAATATTGACGATTTTCATTCCCATCCATTTATCTGCGATTTTAGCCATAAACCGGTGAATCCCTTTTACTTCCGGATTCTTCATGTCGTAATAGCCCAGCATATAGTCGCGCACACTCACTTTGATTCGCTCTGACCAGAGAGACAATTCTTTCTCCGGATCATTTGTTCTGAAATAGCCCGACGCTTCGTTCATATCCCAGGTTTTAAGGACCAGCTTCATCATCATTTTAAAACCACGCTCATTTACGCAGTCAAAAACCAGCCTGCTTCCCGGAAATCTGCCTGCCATCGACAGCACCAGCTTTTTAACATCTTCTTTTTTAAAATAATGAATTACGCCCGCTGCATAAAAAATCGCGCCTCCTGAAGCATCGATCCTGTCCATCCACTCTAAAGAGTTGATGTCCCCGGGGATATTGGTCTCCCTCTCATCAACCCCGATCAGCTGCTCGCGGGCTTCGATCGTGTCAGGGAAATCCAGATTATAGATCTTGTTTTCTTTACCTCCGCAGCGCCTCGGATCCTGGTCCAGTCCACACCCAAGACACACGATAGAAGCTTTCGGGTGATCCTTCAGATAATCATTGATCTCCCACATCATATCCAGCTGACGCATAGCGCCTTCCAACGCTCCGAATTCATATGCCGTGGAATTCGACTTTTTGTCCAATTCAGAAAAATCGTAATCCAGCCTGTCACAAACTTCGGCAGCTGCCGGGTCATGATACAACGATGCAAACCGAACGCTGCACAGTCTTCTTGCATATAAAGGTATGAGCAGTGTTTCCTGAACCGTTCCTTTTTCAATTCGTATCCGTTCCATATGTAAATGTATTTTCCTTTTCCGCTGTTGTTTAATTGCAGACAGCATCGTCAGTCACGCAATTTAAAAACCCGTTTGTTAGCATTTGCTAACCTCGGCTGTAAAAAAGAAAGCTCTTGCGAGCGCCAGGCGGTTAGCCGTGGTTAATTATACGGGATTTGACTGTTTTTTTCAACTGTATGCGTTTCAATTTTTAATTGACAATCTTCTATACTTTGTGATAAATTGTGGTTAGTGCACGCTAACTGCAGAATGTTTCATAAGCTTTGGGCCTTCCGATATGGTTGAGCCATTTTTTCAGATTACGTAGTTAGCGTTGGCTAACCGCTATGAAAGGATTAAGTTCATGTCTGATCAAACAATCATTGAACAATGTGCCCCCACCCTTGCGGGAATCAAGACCGGTAGTCTCTTTTCTGTGAAATTTCCTGATGAAAAGACCGCCGTACAGGAAATCCGGGAATTAAATAAAAAAATTCGCAGCAAAGGGCTTCGGGCAATTCCAGTCGGTGTGCAGAAAAAGCGTACTTTAATCTATCTTTACAGACCCGAAGATCTTCGCAGAGACTTTGAAAACCCTGAAGTACTGGCGATTCTAAAAGACAGAGGATACCCCTGTGAAAGCGTTTCGGGCTGCATTGTTCAGCTTGTCAAACGTCTTGCCGGAGAAAAGGATTTCCCTCATGAAATCGGTCTTTTTCTCGGTTATCCACCTTGTGATGTGCGCGGATTTATCAACAGTCCGAAGGACGGAGTAAAGTTTGTCGGTTATTGGAAAGTATACGGTGATCCGAACAGGGCAAGGCAGCTTTTCGCAAAATACAAAAAATGCACACAGACCTTCCGGAAGAACCACCGTCTCGGCGTTTCCTTATCGCAGCTAGCAGTCACCAGCATTTAAAAGACATTTATTATACATTTGACACTTAAAGTCTCAAATATTATTTACAGGAGGTTATATCAATGAGTACAGTAGCAGTAGTTTATTGGAGCGGAACAGGAAACACGCAGGCCATGGCTGAGGCCGTTGCCGACGGTGCCAGGGCAAAGGGTGCGGATGTTTCCATTTTTGAAGCCTATAAATTTGGCCCGGACATGGTTTCCGGCTTTGATGGAATTGCTTTCGGATGCCCGGCTATGGGTTCCGAGGTATTGGAAGAAGATGAGTTCGATCCGATGTTCACCTCTGTCGAGGGTTCTCTTTCAGGAAAAAAAGTGGCATTATTCGGCTCGTACGGATGGGGTGATGGAACCTGGATGAGAGACTGGGAAGACCGTTGTGCATCTTCCGGCATTTCTCTTTCCGCAGAAAGCGTAATGGCAAATGAAACGCCCGGCGCAGAAGAACTGGATGCCTGCAAAGCACTTGGTGCTTCTCTTTGCTAATCCAAACAGTATTCAGCATTTAAAACGGGAGGATGATTTCAATCCTCCCGTTGTTATTATCTTCATACCGCATCAACTAAGTGCATCTCATCCTTTTTCGGACAGTTTTTTATTTTTTCCCGACAAGAAGCAAGGATCCGCCCAGGTCCAGCCACACCGCTTCCTTCCGCTTCATAAACACATCATCCGTCGTATCGATCAGCCTGACGTCCTCATAACCTTCTTGTTTCAACTGGTCAGCAAACGCATTCATGTCACCATATCTCGCCTTGCTCATCAGATCATGAATTGCGAAGGTTCCTCCCTTTTTCAATACTCTTAAGGTTTCCCGCAGGAGTTCCTGTTTATCCTTGCCCATAATATTGTGATAGACATAATTGCTTGTTACAGCATCAAAGGCCTCATCCGGGAAAGGAAGTTTAACAGCGTTCCCCTCCTCAAACCGGACATTACTCACACCTTCCGCTTTTGCGTTTTCTTCACAAAGCTTTTTCGTGAAGACAGCTTTATACGCACCGCTCCAGATATCACAACCAACCATTTCTGCTTTTGGATTCCTTTTTGCACAGGCAATTGTCAGTGCACCGCTTCCGCAGCCTACATCCAGACCTGTTCCGCCTTCCGGAATCACAACATAGGAGGCTGTCCCTTCCACGATCGTTCTCGCCAGCTGCCTCTTTCCGTTGTAATCAAAGGTCTTGTGAAGGACCGTTGTCCAGATTGCAAAGAAAAGGAGCAGCAGAGCTGCAATGCCTAAAACGATTCCGCAGATCAGCCTTGCCGTTCCATGCAGGATTAAGTCTGTTGCGCCAAATAAAACAAACAGGATCAGTGCAGAAACCGCTCCGCACCAGAATCCTGTCACCATTTTTTTCGGTACCCAGTTTTGATAATCCGTTTTCATTTTTCACTCCTCCAAATAATTTCATCTTATTTTCAGGAATAATTATACACTAATTAGTTAGCTATTGCTAACTAATAATGTAAAGAATTACTATTATTCTTTTGTACCGCTTTACAAAACAGGGTCGACTGAGTTTATAGGAATATCTAATGTCAGAAGGAGATCCCATGTTTTATTATAATAAAAAGGATTTGTAACATGAAAACAGAATCCCCGAAAAAAAAGCGTTTTATATTTTATGCGGTCATATTAGCAGTATTATCCATACTGTGTATGTTTATGCACGCCGGACTTCAGACGGAACACATGAACATTGTACAGACCTTCATCACAGAGGAAGGCGGCGGATGGAGCGCAAATATGACAATGCTCCCGCTGACGATCGCAAATCTGATTGCTGTTGTTCTGACTTTTGTCTTCGGAACACTGTTCATACGTGTCGGAGTACGTAAGATCATGATCCCGTTCATTGTTCTTGCAGGGCTCGGCTGCGTTGGAATCGCTTTGGCAAACGGTCTGGACTGCTTCGGCGGAGCCACTGCCGGTAATTACCCCTTCTTTTTTGCTTCTCTGATGGTGGTCCGCTGCAGTGTTCCTGTTTTTCAGATGGGCTGCATGATGCTGATCACAAACTGGTTCATCCGGCTTCGGGGCCGCATGGTCTCGATCAGCTGCATGGGTGCAACACTCTTCACTGTTGTCGGAACATCCGTCATGCCAAACGTAATCGCAAAGAGCTGGGGCGGCGATTATCGGCCATTTTACTATGGGGTTGCAGCGCTCTGCGTAATAATGGCGGTCATTTTAGGATTCTGTTTAAAGGATTCCCCGGAAGATGCCGGACTGTTTCCGGATGCGTCGGATCATGCGCCAATATCAGAAGAAGGCGCTACTACTTCTCTGAAAGTATCCGAAGTCCTTCGTGATCCGATCGCCTGGAAAATGACGCTCGTTCAGATTGCACCGAATGTTCTTATCTCCGGGATAATGTCATCCATGGCGATCAGCTTCATTTCAAAAGGCGGAACAGAGTTATGGCTTCAGGCAACTGTCTACGTATCCTTCGGTGCCATTGGAGGAATCGCCTGTGCTCTTCTTTTTGGTGTGTTGATTGATAAGATCGGGGCTTTGAAAACAGAAGCACTTTTCCTCATCTGCATATTAATTCCGACCGTGACACTCATGTTTATGCCATCTAAGAAAAACGTTTTGCTTCTTGTCATTTTTGCGGTGGGATTAGCATTCTCGATTGGACCTGCTCCGGTCACACATCCGTGCGTCGTTTCACATTTATATGGCAGAAAGAAATATCAGTCCGTCAACCGGATCACCATGGCACTTCAAATGATTCCGGGTGCGTTCAGTGGAATCCTGATGACCGGACTGATTGGAGCGGGCCATGCAAAACTTGCCTATCTGATCCTGATCATCCTTGATGTTATCAGCTTTATCACACTTATGACCATGATGAAGATCCCGGATGCGAATGCTGCAGACCGTGATACACTTCATCATAAAGCGGGATGATCATTTACAAGTCCAGCATAGCATGAACCCTGACCGACATCTTCGGGAAGAGTCTTTGGACTTCTTCCGTATTATGCAGGAACGAGCTCAGTACAATATTGGTCGAAATATTCATTTAAATAGGGAATGTTTACTTGATACTCTTCAGGAACGTCATATGTGAGTTTATCGATAAACTCATCTCTGACTTTTAATCGTTCCTCTTCTGTCATATCGGACTTTAAATGATTTCCGTAATACATTTTTGCAATATAATCGTACACCTTGTGGAACGTAGATTCCTTTATTTCATATTCCTTATCATGGTAATCCTGATATTGCAGTTCTATCAGTCCTATGACTTCAACCGCATCTTCATCGCCATTGTATTCATTTAGTTTTTGTTCAAAGTACGTTAAATTATGTTCCACAAAATCCTGGTAGGTATAGTTATCCATTTCCGTAACCATTAATTCAACCATATTGCTTTGAAACTGATAAGCGATGTCTTTTTCGTAAGGATCATATGATCTTAAAGTCAATAATGAATTGAGTGCTTCTCCGATTACTGTTCCATGGCCGGAATAAGACTGAAAACGTGCTTTAACCCTGGTCTCTCCAAGATGAGTATTCAAGCTTCTTATCGGATGTCCCATTTCATGCATGATAACCTGATACTCCCACGTTCCCGGAATGTATTCATATTCCTTCACTGTATAAATAACATTTTCGTCCTGTCGATACACAGCAGATGCGGTACCACTCATCGCCTTTAACTGCATGTCCATTTCTGACAGTTCAACAATTTTCAATGTCTGTAAGTTCATATGCCAGATTCGCAAGTCCAAAGAAGGGTATTGTCCTCTAAGATTGTTTACAAGTGTCAGATACAGTTTTTTATACGGAAGTGAAATACCGGTATTGGCATTAATATCATCAATAATATCATCATAGGTAATATCCTCCCGCCGATTCCCGAAGACGCCGTCCAGTTCATCACTGTTATATATTTTGATCAGATTAAATCCATCTGTTCTTGTATCGACTTTAAAATTTTGTTTTTCCTGATCAATATATTGATATAATTCATCAAGTGCTTTTTGAGCTTTCTCCAGATCGTTTCGATCGTCAGGATTCATACGGACTGTGTTTTCAGCCGGATATATTTCCTGTTTTTCAAAAGATTTAACCATCGAAGCGACAAAGAGAATAATCCCGAGAATGCTGATAACGATTGATAAAGGAACTATCATTCTTTTCATCTTTGTTTCCTCCTTTTATTTACTGTAAGCAGAATAACATACTGCATTTGTTCTTTTGTTTTTCTGACATACATGGTTCTGAGGAAAGGTGCTTTAGATGTAATGGAAGATCGAGTTAATACTGAAAAAGCGAGCTTTCTGCTCGCTTAACAATAAAAGCGGCAAGACTTTCGCCTTGCCGCTTTGCTCATTTCGTCAAATGCCCAGGACCGGAATCGAACCAGTGACACGCGGATTTTCAGCGGACAGAACATACGTTCGTGCCGGTTTATAGTGTGTTTTATTGTCACCTTTGAACAGTTTTTCTGTTTGTCATTTGAACAATATAAACAAAAAAATGACGTTTTAACACGCAGTAAAACAGGGTAAAAAGGAAAAAGGCATCAAAACTGTTAGACAACTGTTAGACGCAGGAGGCCAATTTTGTTAGACGCTTTAATGTAGTCAATCGCATGTTAAAAAATCATAACCACGTCATCTGCCAGAAAGGAACAGCCTCGAACATGAGACTGCCCTCCCCTCTATCAATTGGTTTAATCTTTACCAGTTCTCTTTTTCCTCTGCGTAAACGCTTGGAAGGATCTTATTCAGATTTGTGAACTCTTTAATATTATGAGCCAGAAGTCCTTTTGCAATCATGGTCCATTCTTCTTCCGGAAGAATCTTTGTGACCGGTGCAAGGCACTTTGCCTTTCCATCAACAAAGTTATAGCCGATCCAGAATCTTGCCATAAATGTTTTTACGCCGTTAACTTCTTTTAGCGTTTCATCCATGATGACCGGAACCTTCATTTCTCCAAGCTGGGCATTCGCACTAACAAGGAACTCGCAGTTTTCCGTTCCGATTTTTCCCCAGTCATACCCCATCTGTCCCGGATCAGTAAAACCGATCACGATCTCCTGCGGTGGTCCACCAATTGATTCCTGAACGGTATGGGTTGCACCCCATGTTTTCTCTTCCATCGGGATCGACGGATCTAATGCGCGTTCTCTTCCAACATCATTGATCTGAACATCAAAATGATCTTCCGGATCCCAGATCGCATAACGGAAAGCTTCAAGTCCATGCCAAGCGAACCACCAGTAGAGCATGTCTGCATTAACATCCGGCATTGGAATATTTCCTGCACACAGAAGTCCGCCTTCCTCCAGCGGATAATATCCAAATTCCTCTGGGAAAACACCTGCTTCGATAAACTTTGGTCTATCTTCAACAGAAACCAGCCCTTTTGTATGGCCGCATCCAGCCACCATCGCCATCTGTTCATCTGTTGGAGATGCGATTCCCTGCTCATAATACTTGTAATATGCTTTTGTTTTTGCATCTTCTGCAATTGGTACTAATGCCATTTTCATTCCCTCCTTACACTTTTATCTGTTTGCAGCATTTGCATAGAATCCCATTCCATAGGAAAGATGTTCTTACAAGAAGGAGAATCCTCCTTCCCGCTTTTTTTACAGGCAACAATCTTTAGTTTTCTCTACTTTTCTGAATCCTGTTATTATACTTTAAGCGTTCTTCCAGGGACCCTGGTTATTTTTCTTATAGAACGATACACCATATTTAAAATGTTCCTGAAGCTGTGTTGGAAGCAAGCCGAAGTTCGCAACATGTGGAAATGCAACATAGCTTCCTCCTGGAGCAAGAACGTTTACTGCCCTATCGTATTCTGCAATCTGATCAGCCTTCGGACATCCTGGCTGTTCTAAGATTCCCTGATTATCCTCACCGCCGACAAAGGTCAGCTGATTCTGGTATTTATCTTTAATTTCACGGATATTTGTATTTCCTGCCTGTAGCGGATCCAGGGCATCAACGCCAATTTCGATCAGATCCGGAATGATCGGTTCTATATATCCACAGGAATGATGCTGATATTTAATGCCCATTTCATGGCATGCGTCGACCATGCGTTTCAGCTGAGGCTTAATGATTGCTCTCCAGGTATCAGGAGACATCAGCATACGATCTTTTGATCCATAATCATCATGTGCGTTAATAATACTGACCGGATAATACTGTCCGATCTTCTGGAAGAATTTAATCTTATGATTTGCCATTGCTTCAAAATATTCTGCACAGCTTTCAGGATCCGATGCCAACGCGATTAAGGCGTTTTCAAATCCCATGAGAGAATGCATCCGTTCAAACATTCCGTTCAATACCATTGCCACTCCCGCCTTATTTGGATCAACGATCGATTTTCCATTCTTCGTATATACGCGATGGCCTGCAGAAAGACTTGCAACCAGATCTGTTCGAAGATCCTCTTCTGCCTGCTTTTCCCAGTCGATTGCGTCAAGATCCGGAAACTTAATATACTCTTTCCAGTCTGCAATATCATCGAACAGAATTTTGCCAGGTGTCGGCATCGGTGCTCCGATATTTGACTCATAGGTCCATTCCACTCCGAACCAATCTGTTCCGACATCATGTCCGCAGTATCTCTCACCTTCCATTTTGGGTTGAAGAAGCCAGCAGTCTGTATAAATACATGGGATCCAATACGGTGTCTTATGTTCATACGCCATAAGTGTGTTTTCTTTTTCTGTGATTCCTGTTTTCTTTTTAAAGTTCTGTGCTTTGATTGCGTTAATAATCATTCCTGGTCCTGGCATAATAAAATCCTCCTTTTTCACTGTATCGACCTTTCGATCGTCCTATCTTACTGAGGAAAGAATAAAAGAATGCAGCCAAGAGTTTTAGAACGTTTTTCTACTATGCGTATGCTCATCGAACTCTTTGTACGATTTTGTCCAAGAGTGTGTTATATTTAAGAAAAGGAGGCAAGAACCATGAATCGCCGCGAATTCAGTAAAATTGAAACAGTAAAACATATCAAATCAAATTTTCTTTTGAGTTATGAGTCGTATGGAATTGATAAGATTAATATCAATGAACTTTGTAAACAGGCAATGGTTGCAAAGTCCACCTTTTATCAGTATTTTGATGATAAATATGCGGTTCTTGAGGAGATTGAGAAAGAGCTTCTTGAGGGTTTGATCTCAATCGTATTTGAGCCGGAAGAAGAGCTTAATATTGCGCACCTTCTTAACGGAACTCCGGCTCCAATTGCCCTTAATGTAATTCATTTTCTTGACGAACACAAACGGGAATTCCGCGCGATCCTCGGCCAGAATGGTGACCCCGCATTTGTAAAGAAATGGCATAAATATATTATGCGAAGCTATGAAGAGCTGTTCCGTGATAAGAAAAAAGCCGCAAAGCAGGGAAAGCTGACTGCCTCTCTATTTGCTTCTTCCCTTTTGGAATTATATCGTTTTTATCTTTCGGATTCCCCGAAAATGTCTGCCAAAGAATGTGCCATTTTGGCCGGCAATATCCTGAAATGCTTTTTATTCGATTTTGAAGCGTTTGTATAAAAAATCAGGCAGGAGAAATTTCCTGCCTGATCTGTGGTTTTCAATCTTATTAATTCTGTTTATCGGTTCGCCGGATTCGCATAGAAGCCCATTCCATAGCTAAGGTGTTCTTCCATGAAAGGCTCCATGAAGTCAAACCCGATCGTGATCGGATAGACCACGTAGCTTCCGCCCGGAGCCAGAAGATCTACAGCTCTGCGATATTCTGCTTTAATCTCATCCGGCGTAACATTTGGTTGCTCCAGAACATACTGATTATCAAAGCCTCCGCAGAAGGTGATCTTGTCGCCGTATTTTTTCTTTAATTCACCAACATTCTTGTTGGATCCGCCCTGCCAGGTATCAACCGCATCCACACCGATTTCAATAAAATCTTCGATCAACGGCTCGATATATCCACAGCTGTGATGCTGATAGATCAGACCATCTTTATGAACTTGTTCCACCATCTTGGCAAGATTTGGTTTGATCAGTTTTCGCCAAAGATCAAGAGGCATAAACAGTTGGTGCGCACTGCCGTAATCATCATGTCCATTAATTCCGTCAACCGGATAATAAGTTGCGATCTTATGGAAATATTTGCATTTCCAATCTGCAATTGCAGCGAAATAATCAGCACAAGCTTCCGGCTCTTCGATCAGATCGCAAAGTGCATTGTCAAAGCCTTCCAGTGAATGCATTCTCTCAAACGGTCCGTTAATGACCATGCACATGTTGAATTTACTTGTATCATCAAAACTGTTATGTCCATCTTCAAAAGGCAGAAGCAAACCGGTTGCAACGAGTGCCATCATATTTGTGGTTCCATCGATTTGCACTTGTTTTTCCCAGTCAATTGTTTCCAGATCCGGAAATTTGATTTTCTGCCAATCAGTAATGCAGTCAATCTGGTGATTCTGTGTTGTCATTGGTGCATTCGCCTTTGGTTCAAATTTCCATTCCACTCCAAAACCATCTTTGCCAACACCGTGTCCGCAGAAACGCTCCATCATTGGGTTTGCCTGAAACAGATTGATATCTGTAAACATGGACGGCATATAAAACGGTACTTTATGCTGATAAGCCAGCATGACATTTTCTTTTGGTAATACTTGAGGTGCTGCTCCCATGATCCTATCCTCCTTTGATTTTTTCGATTCTAAGACATAGATGATTCTCTGTCTTCGCTTTTAATTACAAGTTGATATTACAAGGAGGATCGTTCGACGTCCAATCACGAAACGTCATTTTTCAATAACATTATGTTATTACGTTTCTGAGTATATTCTATTTGGGATTCACAAAAAGCGGAATGGCCGGATTGTAGTTTTCTGCTTTCCAGATAAAACAAGAACTGGCCTGCTGATTTGTATCTATAACAATGTTTTCAAGCAGGCGAATGGATGTTTTCGATGTAATGTTTGAGTTATGGTTTATGATACCTACTCCCTGTCCGGCTTCGATCCACATCATGATCGTGGCCAGGTTAGGAGCATAACGGATATCAGAAAAAGAGACGCCACTTCTTTTTAAGAAGGCTTGAATCAATTCATATCCCGCCCGGCTGTCATCCGGTGAAATAATAATCAGGGTTTCTTCCATAAGATCATTCAGCAAAACCTTTTTCTTTCTCCCCGTACCGGTATGCCGAGAAATTGCAAAAACCGGGCTATCTTTACAGAATTCAGTTATAACGATTCCTTTCATATCATGAACATCAAAATTCAGTGTGTAAGCGATATCAATACTTCCATCAATGACCCATTCTCTCAGATCACGGAAGGAACCTTGTTTAAACACCAGATCAATATTCGGGTTTTCCTGCATGAAACGCATCAGCTTATCCGTTAGTTCCTCATTGACATATTGTCCACCAAGCATTCCAATCACCAAACGGCCGGAATATCCTTGTCCGATTTTTTGTGCTTTATGTAGGATTTCTTCAAGTCTGCTCTCAAAATCCTGAAGCTCTTTTGCAAGAACCGCCGCAGCCGGTGTAAGACGAACACTTTGCTTGTCACGAATAAAAAGCAGGGTGTTCAGTTCCCTTTCCAGCGAGACAATCTGTCTGCTTAAACCCGGCTGAGTAATGAAAAGCTGTTTTGCTGCTTTTGTGAAATTTAAAGTTTCGGCGACCGCCAGAAAACATTTGATCTGAGTTGTATTCATGCTTACCCTTTAATTACTTATCTTATTTCGTTTTTATTGCTGTTGTCTGGTAATGTTGGAATAGCATTCCTCCATTTTTTGAACAAAATGATGAAGAAGCGGACTTTCGGAATCTTTTAACCAGATTAGTTCAAGCCATAAAAGATCATGCTCATCCACGTCAATGGTTCGAATATCCGGGAATTGATCCAGAAGTGCAAATTTTGACATCAGTGCTACTCCTGCGCCGGAATTCACCATCATCATCAATTCTTCAGGAGAAGCACATTCAATAATACTCTTCGGTTTCATCTGATTCTTTTTTAAGATTCCTTTCGAATGTGAAAAAGGAATAGAAGATTCTGCCTTTGAAAGGATCAGAAAGTTATCTTTCTCAAATTCTTTCATCTTCACAGAAGTTTTGTCGGCAAGACGGTGCGTTTTATGGACTATCATAGACGGTGTATCCTGATCCAGGACCAGATGCGCAAGGTTTTCCTCCTTCATTTCTCCAAGCCGTAAACGCAGACCAACCTGGATCTCTTTTCGGTAAAGAGCCGGGCAAATCGTATCCCAGTTAAATCTTTGCATGCTGACTTTCAAATTAGGAATAACGTTGATCATTTCATTCGCTATCATTGGGATGGTATAGGCAAACCGGATTCCCATTGTCCCAATCCTAAGTTCAGAACTTTCCTGATTTGCTGCAGCCCGGACAGCGGAATAGATATCTGATTCTTTGGAAAAAATTTCATTTGCTTTATCATAAAGCACCTTTCCGGCATCAGTAAGGATCAAATCTCGATTTGTCCGTACAAACAGCTGAACTCCAAAATCTTCTTCCAGCTCCTTGATATGCCGACTGATTGCAGACTGACTGACATAAAGCTCGGAAGCAGCTTTCGTATAATTCAGATTCTTTGCAGCAATATAAAAATATTTTAACTTATTATAATTCATAACCCTATAATTAATGCTCAACGTAACTATCTGCAAACATTACATCTATAACCTTTTATCCAAGCATAGCATCATAAGCATTTCGGTTATTTTTCTCAGTATATCATTATTTCAGAGTTGACAGCTATAACAAAAAGTTGAAGCTACCATTGATTAATCGATAATTCTCCCGAAGGTATTCGCATGATAGCATGAAGATGTCTTAAACAGCAGATGGTCAAAATATTCATCTGCCAATAAAAACAAAGGAGGAGGAAAAATGGTAAAAGAACTTAAGGTTGATCGCGAGAAATGTGTGCATTGCAAGACTTGTCTGGATGTTTGTTTCAAAAATGTAATTGAATGGGACGAGGAACAACAGATACCTTATGCAAAGTATCCGCTTGATTGTCAGGTATGCTGTATCTGCGAAACAACTTGCCCGAAAAATGCAATCGAAGTCATTCCTGACTGGGATGCCAAATACTATCCGCGTTATGTTTCCACTATGAGGGAGGTGAAATTCTGATGAAAGATTTAAAAGAAATCGGTATTGTCCATGAATCACAGATACTTATTATCGGAGGTGCCTGTTCAGGACTTACAGCAGCGCTTACTGCGAAAGAAGCAGACCGCAATGTCGATATTTTAATTACTGACATGGCATGCGCAAGCAAAGGATGGGCTGGAAAAGCTGCAAGAACCGCAGGCCTGATCAGTTTTGTCGAAAAGGGTCAAGACCCGGAGGATTTTGCAAAGTACAATCTGAATGAAATCGGATTCTGGTTGAATGATCAGCATCTTCTTCGGGATATGGCCTATAACAGCAGAAGACTGGTTGCACATCTTGAAGACTGGGGCGTTTCTGTTGAAAAGAAAGAAGATGGATCGTTCGACGTCGCCGAATGGCCATTCCCCTGGGTTACAGGCGGAATTGATCCGGATATGTGCAAGCATATGGCAAAGAAGGCTCACGAATATGGAGTACGTTTTGAAGATCGCATTGAGATCGTGAAATTATTAAAAGATGGAGAGCGCGTAATCGGTGCAGTTGGCTTTGGTATCAAAGACGGTTCTTTCCATATCTTCCTGGCAGATATCACGATCATCGCCTGTGGAACCCAGAATTTTGATATCACTCCAATCTGGTGCGGCACCGGTGTTTCTCAAAGTCTTGCGTGGGATGCTGGCTGTGAATTCCGGAATTGTGAATTTGCCGGCATGGGAGATTTCGGGCGTATTGACGAAGAGGGGCATGTATTCTACGGTATGCACGGCGGAGCCCATATTGGACACGACCATATGTATGTAGGCGAAGAGAATATTTCACAAAAATGGCGTCCGGGTTTCCACTCTTCCATGGATCCATATGCTGCAAATGCATGGTACCAGGAATATAAGCTCGGTCATTGGCCAATCAAAATCGATATGAATGCATTCAATGCACAGGGCGGTGGCGGAGAGTTTTTCAAGTTCCATCCGGAAGCTTTCAAACGTTATATGCGTCACCATCAGGTTGGCGGATATCCATTCGACAACCAGGTCTTTGATGTTGTTCCCGGCGTTATTTCCGAACTCGGCGCAATTCGTGTCGGCCATTCCATGGAGACTACGGTTCCCTGTCTTCTTGCGATCGGTGATTCTGCTGGTTCCGGAAGTGCAAGAGCCGGGGCCGTTCCCGCACCGCCGGCAAAGATCCACGGAACAGGTCTGTTGAATGCACTCTATATGGGAACACGAGGTGGTGAATCTGCTGTTGACCTGATCCACACAGTCTCAAAACTCAACCTGTCAAAGAATATTGACCCGGAAGAAATTGAAAGAATTAAAGAAGAAACCTTTGCTCCATTAAAGCGCGAAGATGGTATTAATCCTCGTGACATCATCCATGAGGTTCAGGAAGCAATGGCTCCTGTCGACTACATTTTTGTTAAGTCTGAAGATCGTATGAAAGAAGCACTTGCTCTGATTGAAGATGCAGGAACAAAACTTGATCAAATGAAAGTTGATAATACGCATGATCTTGTCAAGGCAATTGAAGCAAAAGCAATGGTTCTCGGTGGAAAGCTGTTCTATAACGCCTCTATGATGCGAACAGAATCCAGAGGCTTCCAGCTCAGAGAGGACTATCCGGAAACAGATAATGAAAACTGGTTAAAATGGATCATTGTTAAGAAAGGACCTGAAGGCGATTTCGAATTCCGAACGGAGGATATTCCGATCGATCAGTATGATTACAAACCGATGTAGAATTGCAGACATGCAGTAAGAAGGAAGGGGCTGTCACGACAGCCCCTTTGTATTTTTCTTGTAAATATAGGCTTCTTCGGATCAGAAAGAAGAAAAAAGCAAATCAAAAGAAATAATATAAAGCTTCAATCAATTTCCGCCATTAAAAAGTTCTTCCAGTATATCTCCATGCTCTTCAAAAACTCGCAGAACATATTTGTTCCAGTGACGGGCATCTTTTGTGCTGCTGCCAAAAACATAATCTTCCTGACCATAGTCCATTACGTCAAAGCCCGGGATTGCTTTGCTTGCTCCGGCTGTTCTGTAGGTCGCAATTTCTGCCAGGGAGAAGCTTGCTCCGTATACAGCGCCGATCAAAAAAATTTATTTTTTAAGAATGTGTTTTTCTTATCCTCAATATCTCATAATATTAACTTGTCTGTGAAAACAGTTTTTATACTCGCGAAGCTATCAGCAAAAATATGGAGTTTTTCTCATCTGTAAAAAACAGAATTCTAATTATTTTGTCTCTGTTTTGGGGACAAATTGCAAAACCAGTCTCATGCCAAGCCCCTCTGCAAGACGCTGAACCATATTGATGCTGGGATTTCTGGTTCCATTTTCAATTCTACTGATATCCGCTTGCGTAATTCCCGTTCTTTCTGACAGCTCCTTCTGTGTTAGATTCTGTTTTTTTCGGGCATCGATCATTGCCTGAATAATATTATATTCCGGTGCAAGAGCTTCATACGCTTCCCGGAGTTCCGGATCGTTTTTTAATGCTTCATCACGATATTTCTGATAACTTCCCATTACTCTTTCCCTCCTGCTTTCTTCTGACATTCGCAGTAGTCATCCCGATACTTTTTAGCCAACGCAAGCTCTTTTTGGGGTGTTTTCTGTGACTTCTTTATAAATCCATTAGCAAGAATTGCCTTCTTCCCAAAGAAGAAAAAATATAAAACCCTACTGATATCTGTTCCTTGTTTCGCCCGGAGCTCAAATATGCCATCCTCTACTGATCTGGAATGTGGCATTCGTAAGTCCGGTCCATTTGCCATCAAAAGATCAATTTCCCGAAACATTTTTGCCTTGAGTTTCGGTTCAAGGGACTCCAAAAAATTTCTAACAGGTTCCGTTCCATCGGCTAGTTCGTAAAACTCTACATCAATGAACATCGTCTCTCCTTCCTTTACAGAATATGTCTTATGCAACATATTGTCAAGCTCTTTTCCAATTGTTTTCTTTCGGTTTATTTAAGAAACAACCTCCTGAACTTTTGGACTGCTTTCTTGTAAATTTGCTCCGCTGCCTCTGCAGAAGCTAATCCGTTATTTGTTGCGATTTCTTTAAACTTCATCTCTTCCTTGTTTCCATAACAAAACTCACAAATACCGCATCGTGATGCGACTACGTTTTTCTGCCTTGGAGTCAGCTGCTCAAATGAGCCCTTCAATCGTTCCCACCTCAATAGCCGGAAGCACATTTCTTCTGCACTGGCTTCCTGATCTGCCATCAAATCTTCAATCGTAAGGCCTGAATCTTCATCGAGTTCTTCCTCCATACTGATTACATTTTCACTGTCCAAGCCGGCCAAGATATATTCCTTGACTGTCTTCACTGACAGTTCCAATTCATTTGCGATTCGTTCCAGATTCTTCCTGTCGTAATTCCTGTCCGATTGATTGAACAGTTTCATCACATTACGGAGGGTTCGGAATTCATGTGCGGAAGGAATCGTAAAGCCTGTTCGCATCGTCCGCACATATTCCATTATTTCTTCCAGAACGATATATTCTTTGTATTGTAAAAATGTTTTTCCATACTGCGAATCGTAGTAGCGCATCGCCTGATAAAGTCCATATACAAACACAGACTTCAAGTCTTTAAAATGTCCCTCCATGGAAAAACGCTCGACATATCCCTGCACCTTGTGGTTCATACGTGGTTCGTAGTAATGGAGGAATGCAGCAAGGTCTTCTTCCTTTCCATTGTTCAGATACAATTGAATATATTCCTCTGTCGTTTTCTTTTTCGGTGCAGGATCCAACTGAAACCATTTCTTCTCGTCCTCGTTTTCTCTCTCCATTAATAGCCTCCTGCCCTCATAAACTGCATGACACCTCTTTTAAACGCTTTCGGCTGCATATCCTGGAAGTACTGTTTCCTTGCATAATCATCATCCAGTATGGCCATCTCTTTCAGTTCCAAGGCATACCGTTTTGCTACCTGTGCAAAGTCTTCATCAAAAACTCCCCTCATCTGATTAGTTCGGATATATCCCATCCGTCGTTTATAAACCGCTACGACCGGATTACCTTCCGCAAGTTCCTTCACTCCACAGGAAGCTGCATACTTCCGACAGCTTAAGTCCTTTCCGTCTGTCAGTTTCTTTGGCGCTTTCCCGGAACAGTAGTACTGTCTGCGGGCATTCAGCATTAGAAAGTATTTCCCACAGACCGGGCATTGTCTCGGATAATGCCCATAATGAAGCCCTTCATAAAAATCTGTCAGGATAAAGCTGTAATAATCAGAAAACCGTAGTCTCCGAACCGTAATCGTTTTCTTTCGGTAGGTTATTGATACATATTGCGCTTTGGATACGATCTCTCCGGGCAGTTCCTCCCTCGCGATTGGAAGAAGATG
Source organism: Lachnospiraceae bacterium (assembly GCA_017511045.1). Lineage (GTDB taxonomy): Bacteria > Bacillota > Clostridia > Lachnospirales > Lachnospiraceae > RGIG5612. Next base: position 34,133 of record JAFWLM010000078.1, read on the forward strand.
TTCCTCATCAAACCGCTCAGCCTCTTCCAGCCGATCAATAAATCGGCGAAGACCATAAAACGCATCCCGCATTCCATCACCAATGCTTTCATAAAACTTCAAGGTTTCAGAAACGGTAGCAATCAGCTGCCGGCAGGAATCGTATTCTGCCGTTTCATATCCCGGAACACAGATTCCCATGCCGTTGACAAGCGGATCCTTCTGCTCAATCTTTGAACGCATCTGAAAAAAGGATTGTATCCGTTCGGCATTTTCCATGCTGAATAATTCATTGATACGTTGTTTTTCCTTATCAATATCAAACAGATCAAACGGTCTGAGTTTTCCAACATTATTTAGGATTTCAAACAGTTCATCTTTTGCAGCAGCAAATTCCTTTACTTGAAGAAATCCCAGATCCAGTTCTCTCTGAACTTCCCAGTTATGGATCAACATACTGATCCGTGCAGCTGTATCATTCACATAGAATTGCTGAAGAAGATGCATGGCAAAGACGCCTGCAGCGTACCGCTTTCCATTTATATAAACATTCCCGTTATAATAATCTGCTTCAAAAAAGGAAAATAAGTCGTTCTTCATGATCATCCCCCATCCCCATGAGTGTAGTCAAAATTATAAAACCGAACATTTGTTCGGTCAAGTAGGTTTATCCACAAAATTTTGTAAATTGCAAAAATAACTTCAGTAGAAGGCGAAAAATCGGAAGTTAGTTGTGCACGTAGTTCCAGTATAATCTGTTGCAGGTAGATCTTCCGCACAGAAAGGATCGATACCATGATTAGAATAACAGAACATACCGGAA
>JAFWLM010000079.1 GCA_017511045.1 Lachnospiraceae bacterium
CAAAGAAAGGTGCGATTGTTTTGTATAAAAAGAAGTCACCGAGCTGGCTCAAGCATGCTGATTTCCTCATTTTAGATATCATTATTGTCGTCATTGCTTTTTTTCTTGCTTTCAGGATCAGACACGGACTTACCGGACGACATTTGTTTGAAATGTATAAGACCGGGGCGTTTGTCATCGCTCTGTCTGATCTGCTTGGCGCTCTGATATTTGAAAATCATAAAAACATTTTGAAAAGAGGGTACGGAAAGGAGTTCCTGGCCGTAATAAAGATGTTGATCATCGATATGATCGGTCTTCTTTTCTACTTTTTCTTCTGGAAGATCGGAAACAGGTTTTCCAGGTCTATTATGGGCTATTTCTTTATCATCGGAACTGTGGCTATGTTCATAGAGAGGGTGATATGGAAGAAGGCTCTGATTTATATAAGGAATTGGCAGCCGTATCAGAAACGGCATATGCTTCTTGTGACCACGCGCGATGCGGCGGAAGCGGTCATAGATAAAATCCGGAAGAATTCCTTCGGTGAGATTGAGATCATTGGTCTTGTTCTTGAAGGCGGGGATGTTCCACTGGGCACGAGAATCAATGATATCGTGGTCGTCGCGACGCTCTCCAATGTAGCAGATTACATGCAGACCCTGTGGATAGACGAAGTCATGATCTATCTGCCGAGCGGCATGCCGGTCCCCAGCGATGTGATCCGCGTATCAGAGATGATGGGCATAACGATCCACATAAATCTCGACTGTATATCGGAGACGGACTGCATGAGGACGATAGACAAGGTCGGAGGTATTCAGGTCCTGACGGAGAGCATACGCCTGGCATCCGGAAAGCAGATGTTCGCAAAGAGGGTCCTTGATATCCTCGGAGCTCTTGTAGGCCTTGTTTTTACCGGAATACTGACGGTCATTGTCGGACCGATGATTTACTTCTCGGATCCGGGTCCGATTTTCTTTTCCCAGAGCCGGGTAGGCATGAACGGAAGAAAGTTCAAAATATATAAATTCCGCAGCATGTACCAGGACGCTGAGGCGAGAAAGAAAGATCTCATGGAAAAGAATGAGATGCAGGGACTCATGTTCAAAATAGAAGCGGATCCCAGAATCATTGGAAGCGGTCCTGACGGAACGAAGCACGGTATCGGCTGGTTCATACGAAAAACATCGATTGATGAGTTCCCACAGTTCTGGAATGTTCTCAAAGGTGAAATGAGCCTTGTCGGCACCAGACCTCCGACAGCGGATGAGTGGGAACAGTATGAAGCCCATCACCGCGCGAGAATGTCTATACGGCCGGGCCTTACGGGCTTATGGCAGGTCAGCGGTAGAAGTGACATCACTGACTTTGAGGAAGTCATAGCCCTGGATATGCAGTACATTAACAACTGGACTATTTATGAAGACATTAAAATCATTCTGAAAACTGTCGGTCTGTTGTTTTCCGGCGGAGGCGCAAAGTAAACGGATAGCTGCTTTTGGCAGCAGTAAAGATTTTCTGATGAGGTATGTATGGCAGTAAGAGAATCGATGGGAAATTCAGAGTTCAGTACGAAACACGAACAAGGGTATGACTCTCTGGGGAAGTGGATCGGAAAAAAGTTTATCAATATTTTTCTGAGCGCGGTCATATTCTTTTTGGCGGTTTTGCTGGCCATTATGACGTTTTTCCCGAATTTGTATGAATCTGAAGCGAAAGTATATGTAGCTGCTGAGAGGGGGAATACCAAGGTCAGCGCCGCTGCAGTCGGAGAAGCGCTGGAGGATAACGGCCCTAATACAATTCTTGAAGGTCTTGAAGGGTTCGAATCGGTTCCGTCTGCGCTCCGTCTGAGAATAGATGCCGATCTTGGTGAAGGGACTATAAGTATCCGATCCTCTTCAACGGATCCCTACAGCGCGTTTGATGCGGTCTCCAGGTCAATTGACGCTGCTTATCAATATCTGGAGGACAATAATGCCGCCTCTGCAATGCGCGTTGTACAGTATCCTGAGATTGCAAAGGAAGTGTCTCGCCGGAGCCTGCTTCTTCCATCCTTCTGCGGCGCTGCCGCAGGCTTTCTGCTTGCTCTGATTTTGACATTATTCAGTTATGGAAGCTATAAAAGGAAGTATATCTCTGAGAAGAGAAAGGAAGAGCAGGAGACGGCTTCCGCGTATGCGGCATTTGCGCCCGGTGAGAGTCGACCCTCTCAGAGCCACGTCGAGTTTTTAAGCCAGGATGAGTTCCTCAAGTCACTTAAAGAAAACAACGACAATGTCGATGCCGCTAAAGCGGGTGAGAATATTCGTAAAATCATGTCCGCAAAAGACCCGAATGATGAGAGTGGAAAAATCACTATACCGGCATATGCTGAAGATTCTGACGACAGTTTTGATAGTGATGAGGAGGATGAAGCTGTCAACTTCCTGTCCTTTTTAAGGAATCAGACAGATGATATCACTGTCGAGGATGAATTTGACGATGAGACCGAAGAGGAGGACCTGGCAAAATTGTTTGGTGACTCCGAGAGTGATTTGGCTGAGCCTGA
>JAFWLM010000080.1 GCA_017511045.1 Lachnospiraceae bacterium
CCGGCTGCTGTTGTGATCGCGTAGTTCGCTGTCACATCTTCAGTGCCGTGCATGATCTTATAGCCTTCTGCGACCGGGTTGTTATTCGCTGCTGTATCTGCAACATTTGTCACACTTCCCGTTGCTGTCGCTACCAGCCTGTCTCCTGTCAGAAGTGATCCACTTGTTACTGTGACTTCATTATTGCTGTGTGCACTGCCATCATATGTCCACTCCTGGCTTGCGGCTGTGATCGTGATCGCTATCGGTTTAATAGTCAGTGTGCCTGCAGAAGCTGTGATCTTATAGTTCGCTGTCACATCTTCAGTGCCGTGCATGATCTTATAGCCTTCTGCGACCGGGTTGTTACCTGTAGTTGTATCTGCAACATTCGTGACGCTTCCCGTTGCTGTCGCTACCAACGTATCTCCTGTCAGGAGTGATCCACTTGTTACTGTAACTTCATTATTGCTGTGTGCTTTACCATCATACGTCCACTCCTGGCTTGCGGCTGTGATCGTAATTGCAACGGATGCGTTCGTCATCGTCAGTTCGCCATTAACGGTTGTGACTTCATAGTTGTCAGCGGTTCCCGTTGTGAACGTATAGGACTTCACTTCATTCGTTACCGGGCTCTCGCTTGGGAACGTGATGCTTCCTTCCACGACTGCACTGATCGCATCTTCGCCTACCAGACCATCAACGTCATAGCTATCATTGCTGTGGGAGGTTCCATCATATGTGAACTCCTGGCTCTTTGCTGTAATAGTTACTTTTTTCGGCACGATCTGTAAGCGTCCCTGACGAACATATAGGCTAACACTGTAGTTATCGTCCTTAGGAAGTTCAGCAGATGTTAGACTAATATCATATGTATAATCTCCAACATTAGTTTCTTTGATTCCATAATAGCCAAGACCTGCTCCTCCTTCCTGCGCTTTAGTTTTGACCACATCCCAAATGGAATTCAAATAGCTGGATTTATATCCATCATGACTAATCATGATATAGTCTTCAACCGTCTTGGAAGGATTGGTAAATCCTGTCAAATAAGGTGTTCCTGTATAAGGCGCATTAGTCCATCTATCAGGCTCAATACGAACTGTAACATTAATTTTTGTTACTTCCAGAGTACCTGAGATGTAGCGAATGCTATAGTAATTTGAAATATTAGCATGAGTTCCTTTAAGAACTGCTGCACTAGGTTTTACGGTTGCAACACCCGCGTTCAGACGGCCAGCTTCAACGTCATTTCCGTCATAGCTTAAAGAAACAGCGGAAAGAGAATCGCCCTCTAAAAGACCTTCTACTGTTACTTGTCCGCCAATTTCACTCGGGAGCTTCAGAGCAGTTCCGTCGTACTGCTTACTTAAACTGTTTACTGTAATTGTAGCTTTCTTCTGATAGAAGATCGTAAACTCAAGACCGGATTGAGTAACTTCTTCGGTTATTTTATAAGAAGAACCTGCCTCGGTTCCGCCATAGTTTTTTCCTTCGACAGCTTTATTTAATTCCCATCCGGCAATCGGAGTACGACTTAAGGTATATGTTTTACCAACCTTTAAAACCTGTACATCGTCATCCGTAATCGGATTGCCAGCCATATCAACAAAATGGACCTTAACATTTGCATGCTTAAAGCTGGAGTAATAGAAAGTTAAAACATTATTGTTATCATCTGAAGTCAGAACTATGGTCTTCTCTATTTCATCAGGGAAGAACTCAATTCCGTCTAGTTCCGGAACAGTTTCATAAAGTGTTTCGTAATCAACAGCTGCCGCGAGTTCGATGACCGAAGCGGTATCACCAGGAACGTTTTCTACGATTTTATCATCTGCTACTTTTGTACCAGCTCCAGCCTCACCATCCGCAATAATATATCTCACAGTATATTTGGTTGTTTCCGCCTTTTTTCGATAAACAAAAGTAATATCATTATCTTTTGCTTGAAGGACTAATGTTTTACTGCTTTCATCAGGACGATAGCCTGCAATCGCAATTGCATACTCTGTAACATTCTGTCCTATTGTATAATTAGGATTACTTACAACCTTATCCGTTGCGATTGTTGAACCTTCATCATCCACATAATGAACCGTGTAGCTAAGAGTGTCCCTAGTCCAATGAGCATAAACGGTTGTATCTGCAGTAATCTGTGTGTTCCAATCAAACAGAGTACTACCATCAACAGTTGTATACCATCCATCAAATGTATATCCGGCTTTAGTTGGATTATTCGGTTTCTCTACTTTATGGTATTTTTCAACAGTCTTACTATCGGCCAACACTGTAGTTCCGTCATCATCAACGAAATTCACTGTATAACTAGGTGCTGTCCACTTCGCATAAAGAACCAAGTTGCTGGCCGGCATAGTTGAGAAAGAATATGGCGTAGTTAATCCTGAGTCAGAATACCAGCCCTCAAAGGTAAAGTCATTGTCTACGCCGCACTGTGCAGCAGTCGGTGTCCAAACATAAGGCGACTTGTTGATATTGGCATCAAACTTAACATTATTAATTGTGTTAAGCTTATTGCTGCCATAATAATAGTCGATTTGATATGTATTACGCTTATAATAAAGATTATATGTTGTTACATAATCATCATTATTTCCATGATCAAAAGTATATCCGCTAATTGTTTTAGGTGTTATACCATATGAATCTGCATTATAAGTCTGACTATATGCTTCAGATCTAGTGTAATTGTCATCGTCCGCATTCTGAAGATAGTAATTAACTGTAAAAGTATACGCAGACCCCCAACTTGCATAATACGTAATCGATGTCCCATTTGTTGGTAAAAGGTCAGTATTCATTATAAGTTGTTTAGTAACATACCTTGTTCCTTGACCATTTTTCTGCCACCCCATAAATGAATAGTTATTCCTTCTAGCAGATGGCCATAATCCAGAGATATCCTGACCCAGTTTAGCCTTAAATGAATATGTATTGGTTGTAGTGGTTCCATCAGGTTTTACAATGCTACCATGGTTGTTTCTATTAAAATTCAAAGTATACTCAACTAGTTTATAATACACTCGCAGAACTGATGAACCATCCGCCGCAATTACAACACTTGATGTAGCATTCTTAGCAGTATCCTTTTCCCACCCCTTTCTAGTAATAGTAGGGGCGTTGGAAGCTTGAACTGTTGTGCCCACTTGCGCTGTACCAGTTCTCGAGTTGTCGTATACATACGAGGACGTTGTTCCTGTATCATCATACTTTTCAAACATGTATACAATGGTGTAATTAACAGTTTTGGGACTCCACTTTGCATAAATAGTGGTATTTCCTTTAATCTCAACTGTTGAACCAGCAGCCTGTGTTAATCCTTCATCGAGATACCATCCGCCAAAGTTATAACCATCACGAGTTGGAACGGTTGTGGATAAAGCAACTTGTGTGCCGTATGCAGCTGTAGTACCACCAACATATGTACCACCGTTGGTCTCATAGGTTAAAGAGTAGTTCTTTCGATTGTAATAAACTTTCAGCTCCTGCCCTTTTGCCTGTGTAATAGTTGCGCCTTCAGCCAATTCAAGAACTGCATAGTCATATGTCTTAACCGTCGGCGTAACATAACTATTTAATACACCCTGAACATCCTTGACCCTTTCGATTTCCGTATATCCATCTCCCTCGAGGTCTTTCAGCATGTATACAAAATCATATTCTGCGGTAAAAGGAACATACTTAAATCTAACAGTTTTAGAATAATCGACAAAATCGTTTTCTGTAACCGTAATCGTAGGATTTTCCGGATAATAAATAGGTGCTCCTGCAACCTCAGCAGGATCAGTCTGGGTAGTACTTGGAGCAGTAATAGTATACGGAAGCTCATGAGCTTCAACCTGCATAAGATCTGTATTAAATACTACTTCATTACCTGCATCATTCAGATAATAGTATTCTGCAGTAATGTTATAGACGTCAACTGTTCTAAATACAGCAACAACTGTTAGATTTCCTGTTACTTCAGTCTCTGCTGTTACTTCAGTCTCGGTTCCCTGAATAACCCATTTTTCAAACACCTTGCCGGAAACAAACGGATTCTGAGGCATAGTGCCAATTACTTCACCTTCAGAGCGAAAATACTGAGAAAGAGTTTCTTGGGCAGTCCCTTCGTCATTCAGTACAACAAAACTTACTGCAAACTGGTTTGTAAAAGATGCAATAAGGGTGATATCTGACGAAACTTTCTCACCGCCTACATACTCCGTTTCTCCAAGAAACCATCCAACAAAATCTTTTCCTTCTACAGTTGGGTCTGCAGGAAGCGTAAGGGAATCACCACTGTAATAGGTATCCGTCTCGTAAGTATCTCCTTCAACTTGATAGGTAACTGTAAATACATTCTTTGTATACTCAGCCCAAACAGTTGTATCAGCAGAAACTTTAACCTGATTAGTGAATTCGCCTCCTTCATATACCCACTTACCTGTATTTCCAGTTTTTGCCGGAACAGAAGGAATGTCATTCAAACAATAGCTGGTATCAACATCAACCGTTTTTGAAGCAACTTCAGTAGTTTTGTCTTCTTGGAAGAATTTTACTGTATATGTTATTTTGTCATAATCTGGCACAATCGTTGTATCAGCGCTTGGAATGAAATCAGCATCAATATGATCTCCTGTGACTCTTATTTCCGTTCCCTGTTCACCTTGAACAATCTCACCAATTGCCCAATAAGCATTATAATCTTCACGAGCAATTGTTTCCGGAAGTAAATCGCCAATCGCTTTGCCCTTTACGACATTAACAGTTTGATAAAGATCTGCATCACGATCATAAAATTCAACCTTCCAAGTCTCATCGGACCCAGCTTTCTCATTATCACTGTCACGAGTCTTTTCATCTTCAGTATTTTCTGAAGCCTCATCTTTTGAATCTTGGGTGAGAGTTAAAATATTATACTTAGAAAAACTATCTGCATCGAGGGTAGCGTTATTACCAGAAATCGCAGCTCCAGTGATAACATCAGTTTGTCCATCATCTGCGATATGAACGACCTCTTTTTTTGCAGAGGCATCTAACCCAGGAGCACTCAAAATCATATGTACCGGAATCTCTGGCTGAACCTCTACCCCATCTGGGCCATAGAAAGTAATGTCAACCGTCCTCACCTCGGCGACTTCACCTTTAACAGCGTTATTAACCGTATCATATACTTCAGCGGAACTGACTCCGACAACTGTCATGATCGTTCCGACCGGGAATGTACCCGGATCAGCAGATACTCGAACTTCAATGCCGCCTCCAGCTCCAGAGAATGAAAGCGTCTCTGTGTTGAGTTCTTGTTTGCCATTCTCGGTCGTCTCTTCTTCTGTTGTCTCTTCTGTAGTCTCGGCCTGAGCTTCAGTAGTGTCTTCATAAGACTCTTCTGTATCCGCCGGAATATCAAAAGAGTCCTGCGTATCTGCATACCCAGGATCGACTGGAAGCGTTTCCTCAATGGGCGCTTCCGGCTCCGCACTTTCATCCACATATTCGGTCGCAACCTCCGACGTATCTTCATCCGCCATAACGGTAGAAATGGTCGGAACGCTCATGCTGCTGAGCAGTACCAGAATGGATAACAAAACAGCTGAAATTCGTTTGATTAGTTTCTTCATTTCAAGTCCCCTTTATGAAATCTTACAAACAATATAAGCAATTCTAATTATCTACTTCTCCACTAAATAGAATATGCATTTTACAGTCACAACATACATCACAAAACATGTTGCTTATGGGTAAATTTGGTCAGAATCCACCCACTTAATTAATTTGTTTAATTATATTCCAAATTGCGTTCCTTGTAAACTATTTTTGATTCAAAAATTGCATAACTGAGGACAAAAAAAACTCCCTCTTTCGAGGGAGTTCTCATATGCTAATTTACAATCATTTAAATGGTTATAATTGTCAAAAACAGCCTGATTTTGTAACGATAAAGGCTTAATCCTGCAGATCAGCGATACCAACATCCTGACCATCCTTCCAGATCCTTTCAAGATCGAAAAACAGTCTGTCTTCCTGATTAAAGATATGGATGATCACATCGCCATAATCCATCAGGATCCAGTTGGCATTATGATATCCCTCAATACTCTTCGGGATGATGCCCTCTTTACCGAGTTTTTCTTCGACATTGTCCGCCAACGCCTTTACCTGGCGCTCATTTGCACCGCCGGTAATGATAAAATAGTCGGCGATCACGGAGATCTTGCTGATATCGATCACCTTGATATCCTGTGCCTTTTTCTCATCTAACAACATGAATGCTTTTCTTGCTATTTCCTTAGAATTCATTCGTCCTCCTGTATTGTTTCTTACCTCAAACTTGCCCCGCTCAGGGACTATTTGTTTCTGCCTTAGATTTCGTCTAATTCAGCCTCATCCGCTGCGTGCTTCTCTTCCACAAGTTTCTTATAAAACTCATGCGTTGCTTTCGTTGCCGGATCGATCGTACGTCCTTTGCTTTCCAGATACTTCAGCGTGTTTCCGGAAATCACATAAACAGCCTCATCAATATCCCTAAATGCCAGTTCCTGGATCTGGTCCAGATGCATGATGATATCATCTCTGTTCGGCTCGATATAGTCTGCCACATAGATGATCTTCTGAAGCATCGTCATATCCGGAGCGCCTGTCGTATGGGTACGGATCGCATCCTGTATCTCTCGGTCTAAGACACCGAACTTATCTGCCACGATCTCCGCACCAAGCTTTGCATGCAGCAATGCGGGGTTTTCATAATCTACCTGATCTAAAAAAATACCGTATTCATGGCACATTGCATATTTATCTTCATCAGGAATGCATTTCGCACAGTCATGCAGAAGACCAGCGATCTCCGCTCTGTCCGGGCTGTCAAAATGATAGTTCATCGCAAGTGATGCCGCGGTAAATGCCACGCTGATGGAGTGCCAGTAGCGGTCGTAATCCAGATCGTCCTGAAGCACTTCCTGAATGAATGTAAAATATTCCATCTTCATATTCTGTCTACTTCCTTTTATTTATACAGCTGATGCTCTTTGATATATTCGATCACACAATCAGGCGTGAAATACCTGACAGACATATCGTGTTTCACCTTGTCACGAATGTCGGTCGATGAGATATCGATATTCGGCATGTAGAGGTTTACGATCTTCGCGCCGAACTTGCTTCGCAGATAATCCATCTGCTCTTCGAGTTCTGCATTCGGGATATTCCGTCTGCTCGAAAGGATCGTCGCCATCTGAAAGATCTCCTGCGGCTTATACCATTTCTCCATCTGGAACAAGGTATCACTTCCGACGATCAGGTACAGATCATCGTACGTATACTGCTCTTTCAGTATCTTTAACGTGTCGACAGTATAGGTGTCGCCTTCTCTTTTAAGCTCCAGATCTGAAAACTCAAAATGCGGATTCCCTTCGATCGCAAGCCGCGTCATGGCTTCTCGGTCTTCATCCGCCGACACACCGCGTTCCACTTTAAAGTACGGATCGCCTGCCGGCATGATCAGAACCTTGTCCATGCCAAACCTGTCATATGCAGTTTCTGCGAGGATCAGATGTCCGTAGTGGATCGGATCAAATGTCCCGCCCATGATTCCTATTTTCATATGCGCATTTTCTTATTTTTAATGTGTTCTAACTAATATCAGATCATTGGTTCTCAACGCCATACCCGCAAACACTATAGCCGTTGAGAAAGCAGGTAATTCAGTTCCTTAAAAAGGTCTAAACAACGGTAAAAACACAATCTGAAAAGGTGATTCTCAACGGTACCTCAAACAAATGCACATGTGTTGAGAAAAACAACATATTGTTCTCAACGGCTTAAGCATTATTGCAACTGTCGTTGAGAAATGGCTGAAAAACGTAAATAAATACTAAATAATCTAGTGTAAATTGCAGTTTTTCTCAACGGATATGCGTTTGTGAGGCACATCGTTGAGAATTTGGTTTTAAACAATATTATATTTACTGTCTTTTTTCTTGCGTCTGTACAGTGTGATCTTTCTACCCATGACCTGAACGACCTGGCTGTGGGTGCGTTCTGCAGCGATCTCTGCCAGTTCTTTCGGATCATCGAAGCAGTTCTTTAAAACACCGACTTTGATCAGCTCACGTGCTGCAAGGGCTTCATCAATTGCCCCTACAACTTCCGCCGACAGTGCCTCTTTTCCGATATGCACGATCGGGTCCAAAGGATGTGCCTCTGCTCTTAAAAATGCTCTTTCCTTACTTGTCATTTATTCCTCAATTCATTTTATCATACTGATGCCGGTCTTTTTAAGACAGATATCAGCTCTTAATCCTCATAATAATCAAACTCGTGGCCGTAGATGCGGACGGTATCGCCCTCCTGGATACCTAAGGCCTTGATCTCATCTAAGATACCCTGCTCCTTCATAAACTTCTGGAAGAACAGGAAGCCTTTCTCACTCTCAAGGTTCGTATATCCAAGCATACGCTCGATCCTCGGGCCTTCAACGCTGTACGTCGTATCGTCCACTTTCTCAACCGTAAACGGTTCCACCGTCTTGCTGTAGTAATCAGTCACGTCGAACTCACTCTCAAATACAGAATCCCCTTCACCTGCAGCTTTTACCATTTCAAGCAGTTGATACAACAGTTCTTTCGTTCCTTCGCCGGTTGCGGCAGAGATTGGGAACACTTTGATTGCCGGATCAATCGCTTCAAGTTCTTTGATCACCCGTTCTTTTTCTTCCTCTTCAAAGATCAGGTCCATCTTATTGGCTGCGATTACCTGGCGCTTTCTGGATAAGATATCATTATATTTTGAAAGCTCGTTATTGATGGTTTTGATATCTTCTACCGGATCACGTCCTTCTGTTCCTGCAGCGTCAACTAAATGCAGCAAGACCTTGCATCTCTCAATATGCTTCAGGAACTCATGCCCAAGACCAGCGCCTTCCGAAGCACCCTCGATCAGCCCCGGAATATCTGCAATCACAAAGCCTTCTTCACCAAGATCCACAACTCCAAGATTCGGGTCCAATGTCGTGAAATGATAATTCGCGATCTTCGGTCTGGCATTCGTCACTCTTGAAAGAAACGTGGATTTTCCGACATTCGGAAATCCTACAAGTCCAACATCAGCGATACTCTTCAGCTCTAAAATGACTTCTAGTTCTTTGGCTTCACCGCCAGGCTGCGCATACTTCGGAGCCTGCATCGTCGGGGTCGCATAATGCTGGTTTCCCTTGCCGCCGCGTCCTCCAGTTAGGATCACGAATGGTTCTTCCGAATCAGACATATCGTGGATCACTTTGCCGGTCTGGAACTCGCGGATCAGGGTGCCCTGCGGCACTTTCAGGACCAGGCTTTCGCCATTGGCTCCATGCTTATTGTTCTTTCCGCCTTCTTCTCCCGGCTGCGCTGCAAACTTTCTTTTATGGCGATAATCGACCAGCGTGTTCATATTTCTGTCTGCAACAAAAATAACGTCGCCGCCTCTTCCACCATCGCCGCCGTTTGGTCCGCCGTCCGGAACATATTTTTCACGGCGGAAGCTTACATGGCCGTCGCCGCCTTTTCCGGATTTAATTGTTATCTTCGCGTAATCTACTAACATAATTTTAAGGTGAGCTCACTTCGCGCAAAAAAGCTCCAAACCAGAAGATTTGGAGCTTTGCGTTACGATTATTCTTCTACCGGAAGCACAGAAACCTGTTTCTTGTCTCTTCCAAGTCTGTGGAAGTGAACTTTTCCGTCAGCCAGAGTAAATAATGTATCGTCTTTTCCGCGGCCTACATTCTCGCCCGGATGAATCTTGGTTCCACGCTGTCTGTATAAGATGTTTCCGGCTTTAACAAACTGTCCGTCAGCTCTTTTTGCGCCTAATCGTTTTGACTCGGAATCTCTTCCGTTTCGTGTTGATCCAACACCCTTCTTATGTGCCATTTATCTCAACTCCTTTACAAATCGAATTCCTATGTGCTTCTTAACCAACAATGCTTGTGATCTCAAGCTCTGTGTAGTACTGTCTGTGTCCGTTCTTTTTGTGATAACCACTCTTTGGTTTATACTTGTAAACGACCACTTTCTTAGCCTTGTCCTGAGCAACCACTTTGGCTTCTACCTTAGCGCCTTCAACTGTCGGGTTTCCAACCTTAACAGCATCTCCGCCAATCATCAGCACTTTGTCAATAACTACAGTGGAATCTACTTCCGCGTCGAGCTTCTCAACTCTGACTTTGTCGCCTTCGGAAACCTTGTACTGTTTTCCGCCGGTTTCGATAATTGCGTACATACACGCACCTCCTATTAAATACTCGCCAACTTTGGTGTTATGAAACGATTCCATAAACTTTAAACCTCATTGCGCGGTCAACCATTGAAATATAGCAGACAGACTCATAAAAGTCAAACGTTTTTCGTCTGTTTTTCGCGATTTTTCAGTGTTTTTTATTATTTGGTCCTAAGCTGCTTTTCGGAATATTAAAGGGCTGATCATAGTCAGCCCTTTCACGTACTCAGTATTCTAATTCACCCTGCTAAAACAGCGGATAAATATGAGCGTTGAACCAGGAATATCCAAGGTCGATATCCGGAAGAACGCCAAGGTTTACAAGCAGTCCGCCAAGGAACCAGAGAAGGATCAGGATCAGGATGACATTCAAAACAATACAGAAGATAAAGAGACCTTTGTTGCGAGGCTTCACTTCTTCATACTCATCATCATAATCGTCATCGTAATACTCGTCGACTTCTTCCTCTACTTCCTCTTCATAGACCGGAGCTGCTTTTCTTCTGCGGCGCGGAGCTTCTTCCTCTTCGAACTGTGCAGCCGGTCTTCTTCTGCGGCCGCGCATTTCAACCTGCTCCTCTTCCACATCAACAGGCTCGATCTTCAGAGTATCATAACCGCCCTGAGGTACATATACTTCCTCACGGTTTGCATCCTGCGGACGGTTCGGAGCTACGAAGTCATCTTCTTCCTCTTCGTACGGCTCGTCATACTCATCTTCGTATTCATCCTCAATCACCGGAGCTTGAGGCACTCTTCCAGTTCTCTGCTGGAACATCGGCTCCGCATAAGAAGGCTCCTGTGCAGGCTCTTCCTGAGCTGCAGGTGCCGGTTCTTCCTCTTTTGCCGGAGCAGCCATCTGATAAGCTTCGTCATACGCAATCTTTAAAGCTGCGGTACGAAGGTTAGCTGGCTCATCTCCGTTCTGAATATTTTTGAACAACGTAAGAAAGGTCTTCTTCGTTGCTGCTAAAGCGCTGTCATGATCACCGGTAATGGATTTTGCAAAATTGTAAACATCTTTTGCATACTCCTGATACACTGACTTAACAGCGTCTTTGTTTCCCGATCTGATTTCCTGAATCATATTATCCATTATATACACCTCTGAATTTTTACAAAGTCCTAGCAGTTCATAATTTTAGCAAATAATTTTTTTCATTTCAACAAAATATCGACAATTTCGTTATTTTTTCTTAATTTTTACTTAAAAATTTCTTAATATTTTAGAAATTAATTTTGACACCACAAGATGTAGTGGTTCGGACTGTTTAATCAAACAAGTGCCGATCGACCAATTCATGCAGCGGACGTCTTGCTTTCTTTCTTGTGAGCTCCACAAGGTTCAGTTTTGTCATTTCAACGAGCGTCGTTTTGATCGGATCATCCGCTAATTCTGCTTCAAATTCTTTGATCAGTTTCTTCTGGTTTTCTTCGATCAGCATATTAATGAAATCAACTATGATGATACCGGAAAGATTCCGGAGACGGATCTGATGCGCGATTTCTTTTGCTGCCTCTAAGTTGATCTTCAGATACTCTTTCTGTGCCTCTTTCCTAGAAACATATTTTCCGGAGTTGACATCGATCGCAACCAGAGCCTCTGTCGGCTGAATGATCAGATATCCTCCGGATTTCAGCCATACCTTTTCGCTTAAGACACTTTGCAGATCACGGTCGATATTATAAAGGACCTTTAATGGAGTCACATTATTGTCGTACAGCTGGAGTTTATTGATATCATCCGGCTGATAGACTTCAAGATAATCCTTGATCTCATTATAGATCTTTTCGTTATCCGTAATGATCTTCCCTACTTCGTTATGGTATCCGTCACGTATGCTGGAAATATAAGAGCTCGGCGCCTGATATAGCTTTGAATATACTTTCCGATAGATCCGAAGATCACTCGTAGCGATCCACAGGTTCTTAAAGAACTCGATCTCCTCGAAAATACTGTCAATGTCTGCATGCATCGCATTCGTACGGATAATGAATCCAAAGTCTTTATATCCGAGCGCTTCATAGCGCGTCTGGATCGCTTCTTTAAACTCCGGCCATTTGATCTTATTGGAAAAGAAGATGCCTCTCTTGCTTAAGTCAAAGACCACATATTTTCCTGCAAATGAGATTTTGGAAGAAAGGACCGGCTCTTTATTGCCGACTGCTTCTTTTGTGACCTGAACAATGATCTGGTCCCCGACTTTTAACGGTCCCGGTTTCCGCTCAAGATCCACAAATACCGGCGCATCATCCGCATCGATCGGATAATAGCCCATCTGTCCTTTCGTGTATTCAACAAAGGCCGCGCTGATATTCGGCATCAGATTCTGAACCTGACCAATATAGACATTGTTCAGGATATTCTTCTCTCCCCCATCACAGCTTACCTGCATGAGATTATTGCCGTTATCATACAGGAGAGAAAACACATATTCTTTTATTTGCGTTATAACCAGTTTGCCTTGTTTTTTCATTTCACTCACACTGGAACTGATCAAGCGGCACGAACCCTTCTGCGTACAGTTCCTCTCTCGTTATTGTAATCAATTCTTTTTGATATTCAATATTCGTTTTTGCGAAAAGGCTGGAAAGAAGGGTGTCCGGTTTTAAGTTATTATCGCTGCCTGCAGTCACCATCATATATACAAAGCCTTCCTGATAAGTCAGTTGAATGATCTGCGGACGGATGTCCACTTCCCTTGTTCCGCTCTTCGTCGTTTTGCTGACATAGATATGCTCCTCTAAAAACAGATCATTGATCGCCCTGCTGATTTCCTTATCAAAGCTGTTGAAACTTCCGGGTTCTAATTCTTCTGTTTCAGAAAGCAGTTCATAGGCAGATTTGGAGCTATTTGCAGTGTCTGTTTCCGGCACTAAACGTCTGACATTGACTTCATAACTTGCAAACTGCAGCGCTGCCATGGCCTTTTTTGCGCCTTCTTCCACTGCTTTTACGTTAATGACTTCAAAACCGTCACCGCAGACGCCGTTCAGTCTTTGGCAGATCTCATTCAGATCCTGACCGTCTGCGATCTCCGCATCCAGATATTCCCCGCGGCTTATGATCCCAACTCCAAGCGGCTGGGCAAAACTCATCTTCTGATGAGGATTATAGCCTGCGGAATACTCCATCTTTACTTCCGCACGGTTAAAGCAGCGCTGAAAGAAGCGCATGATGTCCAGATGGCCTAAGTATTTTACACTATCCCTTTTTGCAAACTTGATTCTGATTCTCAAAATGTCCCTCAAATAATTGTTGTTTTATTATGGTCCTCCCGTCATTGGGAAGATCTCTGGATCTGATTCAGTATATAGGTTAATGGCTGAGACAGATGCCGCCGCCAAACACTCTTGCTCCACAGCCGGAACAGCTCTCTTTGCAGTTCAGCGTTACTTTCTCATTCTTCGCGTTTTCAAACTCCCGAATCATGAAGTTCTTTGTGACTCCGGCATCGATGAAGTCCCACGGAAGGATCTCATCCGTTCCCCTTCTTCTGTAAACATAAAAGTCCATGCCTGGAACATCTTCGCCCTGTTCTTCCACCGCGCTGATCCATTTGTCATAATCAAAGTGATCCGTCCATGCGTCAAAGGTCGCACCTTTTTTATAAACTGCTTCAATGATCTTTCCGACTCTCCGGTCGCCTCTTGCAAGAAGGCCTTCGATCACAGAGGTCTTGGCGTCATGCCAGTTATATTTAATGCTCTTTTTGTTCAGCTGCGCTTTAATCGACTCGTTCAGGAATGCAGCCTTATCCAGATAGACATTCGGCTGATACATCGGCTCCCATTGGAACGGAGTAAACGGTTTCGGAATAAAGAAGGAGGTGCTGACTGTGATCTGCACTTTTCCGCTCCGCTGTTCCTTTGGCACTGTGTCATAATAGAGCTCTGCGATCTGCTCTGCGAGGTCTGAGATGCCCTGTACGTCATCTTCCCGCTCTGTCGGAAGTCCTAACATAAAATAGAGCTTCACCTTATTCCAACCGCCCTTAAACGCCATTTCAGAGCCGTACATGATATCTTCGATCGTGATGCCCTTATTGATCACATCACGCATTCTCTGTGTGCCGGCTTCCGGCGCAAAGGTCAGGGAACTTTTCTTGACATCCTGCACCTTGCTCATGACATCCAAGGCAAATTCGTCGATGCGCAAAGACGGCAACGAGATATTGACTTTTTTATTCTTAAACTCCTCCACCAGAAAATCCATCAATTCCGCAAACTCCGGATAATCACTTGTGGAAAGCGAGGTCAGGGAGAGTTCTTCATACCCGGTGTTCTTTATGATCTCCTTGGCATAAGACTTCAATGTTTCCAAAGACCTGGTCCTTAACGGACGGTAGATCATTCCCGCCTGACAGAAACGGCAGCCTCGAATGCATCCTCTCTGGATCTCTAAGACAGCGCGGTCCTGTGTTGCCTGCACGTAAGGGATCACAGGTTTCAGCGGATAATGAGCAGCACTTAAGTCGGTAACGACCTGTTTTTTTACCATCTCCGGCGCATCTTCTTCCGGACGGAACTCTTTGATCGTACCGTCCTCGTTGTAACTTACTTCATAAAGCGATGGCACATAAATGCCTTCCACCTTTGCTGCTGCCTTCAGAAAATCCCTGCGGCTTCCGCCGTTCTTTTTATTATCCTTATAAACATCCAAAAGCTGGAAATATACGGTTTCTCCCTCGCCGATATAAAAGAGATCGAAGAAATCTGCGAGCGGCTCCGGGTTATAGACACAGGGGCCTCCGCCGATCACGATCGGCATCTCTTCGCCCCTCTCTTCCGCATGCAGGGGAATCTGCGAAAGGTCTAAGATCTGAAGGACATTCGTATATGCCATCTCATACTGCAGTGTGATGCCTAGAAAATCAAAGTCTTTGATGGGATCCTGCGATTCCAGGGCAAATAAAGGGATGCTCTCTTCTTTCATGATCTTTTCCAGATCCGACCAAGGGGAATAGACCCTCTCACACCAGACATCCTCTTTTTCATTCAGCATGGAATATAGGATCTGAATGCCTAAATGACTCATGCCGATCTCATACAGATCCGGAAAACACATGGCAAAACGCACATTCACGTTTTCCTTGTCCTTCATCACGGAATTGATCTCGCCGCCGGTATAACGTGCCGGTTTTTCCACATTCAGCAGGATCCGTTCCGGAAGCGCATACTGTCTATTGATATTTGATTTATTCTCGTTGTTGTTAATACTCATTAAATAGTTACTGTCCTTGTTATTTATCCTTATCCTTTTAGTTCTCCGGCTCCTAGCCGATGCAAACTTTACAGGTCTCTTTCCTGGATATCTTTATTCAGTCCTTCCAGGTAATGAAGTTCCACGCCGAACTTCGGCTCCATGAAATAGTCCGGGTTCAGCTCTGAGATATGAAAGCTCTTCTTCTCTCCGGCTTCTGCCCTCTTGTAGAATTTCTTCAGTTCATAAAACTTCATGTAATAGTACTTGTCTACAGATGAAAAATGGATCAGCAGAAACGCGATGCCGCCCTGGCTTTCAAAGTCTTCCATGAATTTATACTGGTGTTCATGAACATTCAGCATCTGGAAGGTTTCGCTGCTGCATTCTTTCGCATCAAAACAGACAGGAAATGACTGCACTACGCCGATATAATCGACCGTACTTTTCTTTTCAAAATAGGCAAGCGTTATGTGACGATTGTCATCGATCTCGATCGGTTTGATCGGGGTCGGGATCTTCTGGACCAGTGCCAGACGCAGTTCCCTGTATTTTTCATTTGTACTGTTGATCACTCTTTCAAACTGTGATCCGCGCAGCCCTCTGCTGTCCCATGTTGCCATATTGTTTACTCCTAACTATTTTACAGACCTTGATTTAAGATAACGGAAAAATCCTCCGGAAGCGGTGCCTCAACATGCTGCCCGTTTAGATACGCAAGTTCTCCTGCCATCTGCAGAAAAATGATCTTGTATGCATGCAGAAGCTGTCTCTTCGTTCCGAACTTTTCCCGGTATTCTGTATTGATCTCTTTTTCTCCGTATTTGCTGTCTCCGATGATCGGATGTCCGATTGAAGCTAAATGTGCTCGGATCTGGTGGCTCTTTCCGGTGATCAGATCCACCTCAAGCAAGGTGGCATCTCCCAGGTTTCTGATCGGTTCATAGACCGTAATGATCCGGTTTTCTCCTTTTCCTTCCCCCGGGTCTGATAAAACCGTAACCTGGTTGTTTTTTTCATCCTTCACCAGATACCCGTCCAGCATTTCCCCTTTTGTAACAATACCTTTCACGATGCACAGGTATTTTTTCTTTAGGCACCGGTCCCTGATTGCGCGGTTGAGTTCCCGCGAAGCATACAGTGTTTTCCCGGCAATGACAAGTCCTGATGTGTTCCGGTCCAGACGGTTTGAGATTCCCGGCGTAAAGGGGATCATCTCTTCCGCCTGCTCTTTTTGAGCGGCTTGTAAATATGCCACCATCAGATCGTTAAGCGAAACATCTCCGGGTTTCGACTTTTGCGATAACAGACCTGCCGGTTTATTCAGTACAATGATCTGTGCATCTTCGTAGATCACGTGGTCCTGTTGAAAGGCTTCTGCATTAAATGATGCAAGACGATCCGAATCCTGCTTAGCAGCCGGAGCTCCTTCCGGATGTCTTTGAAACTTTGCGATGGTATCATCCGCTAAGTACAGCTTGATACTGTCTCCTGCCTGAACGATCTCGTTTCCTGCCGCTTTCTTATCATTTAATACGATGTTCTTTTTTCGCAGCATTTTATAAACAAAGCTTTTCGGCGCCTTGTCTATATATTTTGCAAGTATTTTATCCAGCCTTCCACCGGCATTGTCTTTTCTGATGATGATTTCTTTCACTCGTGTTTTTCCTGCTTATATGCGTTAAGATTGCAGCATTCACCTGAGTTAAACTTGTTTCACTTGTCTGTCGAAAGCTCTCTCATGCAGTTTTGAATGGCTTCTGCCACCTGCTCTTCCGTATTCTCCAGGGTATGGGAATTATTGATGATCACATCCGCATGTGCCATAAATTCCTCATCCGACAATTGGTTATCCATAATGCTGAGACACTTCTCTCTGGTATATCCGCGGTCTCGCATCAGACGCTCAATGCGGACTTCTGTATCAACCGTTACGATCCAAAGAGAATCTAAAATATCTTCATAGCCTGCCTCGATCAATAGGGCTGCTTCCACAACAATCAGTGCCTCTTCATCCTCAGCGTAAAAGCTGTCAATGCGGGAGAGGATCTCCTCTTTGACCTTTGGATGAGTCAGAGAATTGACCAGCGCCAACTTCTCGTCATCATTAAAAATGATCTCCGCCAGCTTCTTCCGGTCGATTGGACGTTTCAGTTCAGCCTGATCCGGTATTCTTTCTGAATCGTAATCAGCTGTTCCTTCTGTTGCCCCTGCAGAGTCTTCTTCCTGCTTTACCAGGATCTCCTCACCAAACGCATCCACGACTGCTTCATAGGATGCACCGCCCGGCTCCATGAGCTCTTTGGCGACATCATCCGCCATGATGATCTTTGCATTATAGTTCTTTTCCAGGATCATAAGGACGGTGGATTTTCCGGCTCCAACTCCTCCTGTTACTCCAATGACCATCTATCTTCCCTCTTTTCGTGATCAGTGTGCCTCAAACCAGTTGCCGCCTTCGTCGACTTCCACTTCCAGCGGAACTTTTACATCCGCTGCCTTTGCCATTTCATCATGCAGGATGCCGCGGACTTTTTCCACGTCTTCTTTTGCACATTCCACTAAAAGCTCATCATGCACCTGAAGGACGATCCGTGCGTCTACTTCTGCCTCACGCAGCGCTTTTTCCACATGGATCATCGCGATCTTCATGATATCGGCCGCAGATCCCTGGATCGGTGCATTCATAGCCGCACGCTCACCAAAGGCTCGCTGCATAAAGTTGCTCGATGCAAGTTCCGGTATCGGACGGCGCCGCTCAAACATGGTCGTTGTATAACCATCCATTTTGGCCTGCTTCACCGTGCGGTCTAAGAATTCCTTGACCTTTGGATACGTTGCAAAGTACTGTTTGATATATTCACCGGCTTCTTTTCTGGAAATACTTAAGTCCTGGCTTAAACCGAAGGAACTGATGCCGTAGACAATACCGAAGTTAACGGCTTTCGCGTTCCGTCGCTGCTCTTTTGTAACTTCATCGAGCGGTGTATGGAACACTTTTGATGCTGTGATCTTATGGATATCCGCATCGCTCTTATATGCTTCGATCAGATTCTCATCTCCTGACAAATGTGCCAGCAGACGAAGCTCGATCTGGGAATAGTCAGCATCTAAGAATACACAGCCCTCGCTTGCCACAAAAGCTTTACGGATCCCCTGGCCCAACTCATTCCGGATAGGGATGTTCTGGAGATTCGGCTCTGTCGAACTGATCCTTCCGGTTGCCGTGATTGTCTGATTGAAGGTGCCGTGGATCCTGCCGTCTTCTGAAATAAAAGTCACCAGTCCGTCCGCATAGGTGGATTTCAGCTTTGCTGCCTGACGGTATTCCAGGATGCGGTTTGCGAACGGGAACTCATCTGCAAGCTTTTCCAGGACATCTGCCGAAGTGGAATACCCGGTCTTTGTTTTCTTGCCGTGAGGCAGTTTCAGTTTTTCAAATAAGATCACACCGAGCTGTTTCGGTGAATTGATGTTGAATTCCTCTCCTGCTTCCTCATAGATCTCTTTTTCGAGTTCTGCAATAGAAGCAGAAAGCTCCTTGGAGTAGGAATCCAGCACATCTTTCTCTACACGGATCCCAGCAATCTCCATATTAAACAGAGAGATCGCAAGCGGCATCTCCATCTCGGTCAAGAGCTTCCACATATTCATTTGCTCAAGACTTTCCTTCATCTTCGGGAAGGAATGGAAGGCACTGTAGGATGACAGTGCTGCCATTTTATATGCTTCACTCTTTTTATCGTCATCAGAAAGCGTTTCCTTAACAGAAAGCTTTCCGAGCAGTTCTTCTTTGGAAGGAATCAGTTCTCCTGTCTGATCCTTTAATACCACATCATAGGGATACGCAGATTTAGACGGATCGATCAGATAGGACATGATCTCAATGTCATAGACTGATACAAAATCCTTACTGTCCAGTGCCTCCGGCCAGCGAAGGAACGGATTCTCTTCTGCATATCTTTCATACTGACTGTGCAGAAGGTTTTTCAGGCCAAAGACATAAATTGATACGCCGGAAGTCAAAAAGCCTCTCAGATCCGGGATTTCACCCTCAAAGACCTTTGTCCTCAATTCATTGCCTTCTTCAAAGGTCAAAGCAGCAAGACTCAGGCTGTCGTCTGCGTAAAGGCCGATACCTTTCACATCATTTTCTTTTCCCATAAGCTGATCCAGAACTATAGGAAGCTCTGATGCGTTAAATACTTCATAACCGACTTCCGAAGAACCCTGAACCTCTTTCATGTCAAAGCGGCCGATCAGTTTCTTAAGATCCAGCTTTTTATATAATTCATAAGACGCATCATTATAGAAGACAAGTTCATTCTCGATTCTTGCTTCATGAAAATCCATTTCCACAGGGCTGTTCACATTGATCTCCGCCAGTTCGCGGCTCATGCGACCCTGCTCAATAAATTCCTTCAGATTGTTTTTCGCACGGTTCGGTGTGATCTCTTCCACGTGCGCATAGGCATTTTCCAGAGAACCGAATTGAACAATAATGCTGGTTGCGGTCTTTTCGCCGATTCCCGGAATGCCCGGAATATTATCTGAACTGTCGCCCATCAAAGCCTTAAGGTCGATAAACTCCTGCGGTGTGACCTGATAACGTTCTTTCACATCTTTTGCAAAATAATTCTCGATCTCGGTCCCACCGCTTTTTGTCTTAGGAATCGCGATCATGATATTGTCTGTGGCTAGCTGCAAAAGATCCCTGTCTCCGGAAAGCACGACGACATCTAGACCTTCTTTCTCTGCGGTCTTTGCATAGGTTCCGAGCACATCATCCGCCTCATAGCCTGCAAGCTCCGCCGTCTTGATATTCATGCTGCGAAGGACATCCTTTAAGACCGGAACCTGCTCATGAAGTTCATCCGGCATCCCTTTTCGTGTGCCTTTATATGCCTCATACATTTCATGGCGGAAAGTCTTTTGCGGAAGATCAAATGCCACGATCACATAATCCGGTTTTATTTTCGTATAGGCACTGAAAAAGATATTCAAAAATCCGAAGATCGCATTCGTATGAAGTCCTTCGGAGTTTGTCATCGTGGCCGGGACTCCGTAGAAGGCCCGGTTAACGATGCTGTGCCCGTCGATCAATAATAATTTTTCTTTCATAGGAAAACCACCATGTACTGATTTTTTCGTTTTTTCACTTTCAGGAAGCAGAACGACTGCTTTCCAATAATTTAAGCTTATAAATTATACCAAATGGAGAAAAAAATAGAAACGTCAAAGGCTCAAAAAAAGGACCGGCGAAAGCCGATCCCTTTTCTTTCATTCATTTCATTCGAAGATGCCAAGTAATCGAGCACCCTTTCAGATTAATAATAGAGATAATATCCTTCGGTTGCGGTAATGATAATTCCGACGATCCACATAATACCGGACAGGCAAAGTCCGATAATGGAGAAGATCTTTCCGAGTTTTGCAAGCGTAAAATGACCTGCTCTGCGGGAAATACCGGAGAAGATCAGACCAACGACACCAAAAGCGATCGTTAAAAGTCCTAAACCAATACCAACTGCCGGAATGACTCCAAGCCAGCAGAATACGATAGAACAAATACCAAGTACGAAACTGATGATACCAAACGTTCTGCATCTTGCGGAAATCGGTTCAGCCGGAGCAACGGTCTGCTGATACGGAGTGTATCCCTGGTTGCCGTACTGCGGAGCCTGCTGATACTGCGGAGCCGGAGCCTGTCCGTACTGAGGCTGCTGTGGCTGCTGATACTGCGGAGCCGGGTCAGCTGCTCTAAACTGCGGCTGCTGATCAAACTGCGGAGCCTGCTGTGCGAAATCATCTGTCGGAACCGGAGCCGGTGCAGGAGCTGCTTCCTGTACGCCTTCAGCAATATCCTCTACCGGAGCTGCCGGAGCAGATTCTAATTTGGCACCACATCCGGAGCAGAATTTAGCATCATTGTCGTTCTGTGTACCACAATTACTACAATATCTCATCATGTACCTCCTATAATTACATTTAACATTAAGCTATTGGTAGCATTATACTTTATTTTTTCAGCATTGGCAATTATCTGAGGAACATTTATAATAGTACGCATGGAAAAAAAGGAAGGCATTTTCGCCAGGTCCAATTTCATATCCTATCTGTATCTGCCGCTGACTCTGCTCTTTTATGAGCTCCTTGTTCTTATACTGGCAGGTTTTGTTTTCAACCTCGGAAATTTTGTGGCAATGATCTTCATTTGCCATGCAACCGGTACGATCTTAAATCTTCTGGTTTCCCTTTCCAAAAACGAAAAATGGAATGCCTGGCTAGCGTTTCTGATCATAGAAGTGATCGCGATCATCGTGATGATCGCCTATTTCGTACAGGATACCTACCAGAACTTCACCAACATCGCAACCGTTTTCGGCGGTGCGGAAGGAATTGTGAAGGAGTTTGGTTCCTCATTGATCAATCTCATTAAAAACAATGTGCCCAAGATCCTTTTATTTGAAGCTCCTGCGATCATTTTTCTGTTCTTAGGTCCTATCTTTCATGTACTGAAGTATCGGAAAAACAAACCGAAAGCATATGTTTCCATGCTGATCGCTTTTCTGATCTTTGAGGCCATCGGCATCGGTCTTTCTGTCCGGAATCAGGACAATCGTGACAAACTGGCCGCAGAATATGATTTCAATACCGTGGTACGCTGTTTTAATCTTGAGACCGGACTGAAAATGGATCTGCTCTATCTGACGTTTCCGAATCCCTATGAAAGCGTCTTTATTGCAGAAGACGATACGGAATACGCATCCGGTTCCAGGGACTTTGATGCAGCATATAATACGGATAAGATCCGGTCCATAAACGACAATTCATCATCTGGCCAATCTAAAGATGCGGCAACACATGATATGGGTATCGATTATTCAGCACTTGCCGCCTCAGCGGATAATAAAGCGGAGCGCAATGTGCATGATTATATTGCATCTTTAGAACCTTCCGATACGAACCAGTACACCGGTCTTTTCAAAGGAAAAAATCTGATTTTCATCAGCGCAGAAGCGATGTCTCTGGAAATGATCACGGAAGATACGATGCCGACGCTCTATCATATGCAGCAGGAAGGAATCGTATTTAAAGATTATTACCAGCCATACTGGAACGGAAGCACCTCGACCGGAGAGTTTTCGAATCTGCTCGGCATCATCCCGACGAAGGCGATGTATTCTTACGAACACACGCTGGATAAAAATCTGTATCTGACCATCGGAAATGTCCTGATGCGTGAGAACTATTTCAGCCGCGCTTATCATAACGGAACCGTGGATTACTATGACCGGAATCTGATCAATCCAAATTTCGGTTATGAAAGATTCATTGCGAACGGAAACGGAATGGAAGAAGGTCTTTCCGGCAACTGGCCGGAGAGTGATCTGGAAATGATGCAGTATGCAGTTCCGCAGTTTATCAATGAAGAACCATTCAGCATCTATTTTATGACTTTAAGCGGGCACTTCCCGTATTTCCATGATCTGAGCATCATGGTGGAAAAATACGAAGACCGCATAAAAGAGAAAGGCTATTCGGATGTTATGTCAGCCTATATCTGCTCCGAGATCGATCTGGAGGAAGCCATGAAATATCTTCTGGAAGAACTGAAAAAAGCCGGTCTTTATGAAGATACCGTCATTGTTATGGCGCCGGACCACTACCCTTATGGCCTTACAAAGAACGATGCATGGGGAACGGATCAGAATTATCTCCCTGAGCTTTACGGCTACGAACCAAAGAATCTGATTGAACGCGATCATAACAGCCTGATCATCTGGTCTCCGCTGCTCGAAGAACTGGATCCGATCGTAGTGACGGAACCTTCTTACAGCGTGGATATCCTTCCGACGCTTTTGAATCTTTACGGCGCAGATTATGATTCCCGGCTTCTTGCAGGACGTGATGTTCTGTCAGAAACGGAAGGGCTTGTAATCTGGCCTGATTATTCCTGGAAAACGGCCAAAGGAAGTTACTTAGCGCTGACAAACAGTTTCGAACCGTCTGAAGCATTACTGGAAGAAAGCCAAAGCAGCAAAGATCCGGAAGCTTACCTGAATTCCTATAAAGAAAACATGAAGGCCATTGTACGAAACAAAATGACCTTCTCCTCAAATGTAATCGATCTTGACTACTATAATATTCTGTTTGGTAACTGATGTTAAGAAACTGCCTCTCAGTATTCGGCTGCAGCTTTTGTCCGTTCTTTTCTTACAGTTAGCTCTTTTTTAAGCTTTCTGAAGCCGCATGCGCACTCGCCCATGCCCACTGAAGATTGTATCCGCCGCAGATCCCGCTTACATCAATGATCTCTCCTGTAAAGTAAAGACCTTTCACCAGTCTGGATTCCATGGTTTCCGGATCGATTTCTGCTGTTGAGACACCTCCTAACGTCGTCTGTGCCTCTTCAAAGGAAACCGTATCTGTCGGATGGACTTTAAAACGCTTGATCATATGCGTATAAACAAAAGCATAGTCTTCCGGTTTCTCATCCGGGTGCGCCTTTCTGCTCTCTTTTCCGACCACATTCGCAAGCTTTTTATTTAAGATGCCGAGGAACAATTCGTTTCCTGCAACGGGGTTGTTTTTTAATTGGGACCTGATCTTCTTTGCAAAGATTTCTGACAGCTCCTCTTCGGAAAGTTCCGGAAGCAGATCGATCTTCACTAAAAGCTCATGCCCTTCGGCAAAGAGTCTTGACGCTATCAGGGAAAGCTGAAAGACAGGGATGCCGGAGATCCCGTAATTGTTGAATTGGAGATTTCCGGAAACCGTCATAAGTGGTTCTTTGGAATTCCATTCAAAAAGAGCCAGTTTTGCATCCGTCCTGACGCCGGCTAATTCCTTAAAGAAAGGATCGGAGCATTTCAAAGCGCAAAGCGCAGGCTGCGGAGGGATGATCTGATGTCCGAATGCTTTTGCAATCTCATAGCCTGAACCGTCAGAGCCTGTTTTTGAAGCACTCTGCCCACCAGTTGCGATCACAAGCCGGTCGCAGCTGTATTCCTCATCAATAAAGAAGGCCGCTTTGTCTTTGCTCTGTCTAATCTTTACCGGCTGATAGCCGCAAAGGATCTCAACTCCCAGCTCCTCACATTTGAAACGAAGTAGATCCAGCACCGAAGAAGCCTGTTCACTCCGCGGATAGATATATCCATTCTTATTCAACGGGATCATTCCCAGTTCTTCAAAGAAAGCGATTGCTTTATCGGCATCAAAAGCAGAAATGACGGTCTCTGCAAATCCATCCCTGTTTGCAGAATAGTAAGGCGCGATTCCTTCCGCATTCTCAGCAAACGCAAAGCTGCTTTCGGATGCAGAGATCACCTTGCAGCCTAAGTTGGTCAGATTGCATTTTCCGTTCCCGGTGGAAAGGATCTTTTTCCCGACTCTGTCATTATGCTCAATAATCAGAATGCGGTTGGTTTCCGTCTTTGACATGATCGCAGTGCAAAGTCCGGATGCTCCGCCGCCGATAATAATGATATCGTAATGATTCTTTGAATTATTCATTTCTCACTGCTTTCTTTTGTGGAATTACCCTGTTAAGAAACGAGCTGTCACATTAAAAAATGTAACAGCTCGTGTTTAACAATCATTTAAGCGATACAAAGCTGCCGATTACTCGTCTTCTTTTGTCTGACGTGCAGCAACTTCTCTTGCCTGTACTTCAGCCGGAGCCTGCTCATATCTGGAGAACTCATAAGAGAAATCACCAAATCCGCCGGTCATGGAACGAAGGTCCGTGTTATATCCGTAAAGCTCAGACATCGGGATATCTGCCTCGATGCAGGTCTTTCCGTCATCTGTCGGGTTCATTCCGAGCACACGGCCTCTTCTCTTGTTCAGATCACCCATAACATCACCGGTGAATTTATCCGGAACGATGACCTTAAGGGATGCGATCGGCTCAAGAAGAACCGGGCCGGCCTCCATGAAGCCTTTCTTGAAAGCAAGGATCGTTGCCATCTTGAAGGACATTTCGTTGGAGTCAACTGGGTGGTAGGATCCGTCATAAAGTGTTGCTTTTACGCCGACTACCGGATAGTTTGCAAGAGGTCCTCTCTGTACGGATTCCTGCAGACCTTTTTCAACTGCCGGGAAGTAGTTCTTCGGAACGCTTCCGCCGACAACCTCTTCTGTGAACTCATAAGGAACCGTAGTATCGCCCAGCGGTGCAAAACGCATTCTGACATCACCATACTGTCCATGTCCACCGGACTGTTTCTTATGTTTACCCTGAACATCAGAGGTCTTCTTAATGGTCTCACGGAAAGCGAATGCCGGCTTATCAAGTGCGATATCGACTTTGTATTTATCTTTCATCTTGGATACAACAACATCAAGCTGCTGATCACCAATACCATAGATCAGAGACTGTTTGTTTTCTTCATCAGCAACAACGCGAAGTGTCTGATCCTCTGCGCATAACTTCTGAAGAGCCTGCTGGATCTTATCTTCCTCGCCTTTGTTTACGGCACTGTACTTCATATAGGTGTACGGTTTAGCCATCTCGAATTTATCGAGGATGATCGGGGTTTCTTTCTTAGATAAGGTATCGCCAGTCTTAGCCAGGTTCAGCTTACCAATTGCTCCGATATCACCAGGCTGCAGTTCTTTGATCTCTTCGAAGTTCTTTCCACGCATGATATACAGTTTGGAGATCTTTTCAGACTCTTCTGTTGCAGCATTAAATACTGTATCATCTCCGGTCAGAACGCCGGAATAAACCTTAACCAGGGAATATTTACCGATGAACGGATCCATGATGGTCTTAAATACATATGCGGAAAGCGGCTGGTCTGCTTCGCATTTGCAGATAAACGTATCGCCTGTCTTGGTATCTTTTCCGTATTTGTTTACCGGTGATTTATCCGGTGACGGGAAGTAACGCTCAATTGCTTCAAGAACCATCTTCGGTCCGAAGTTCTTTGTGGATGCACCAACCTGAACCGGAACGATGTCGCCATCGATTACGCTGTTCTTTAATGCGCCCATGATCTCTTCTAAAGTGAACTCTTCACCGCCGAAGTATTTATCCATCAGCTCTTCACTGGTCTCAGCAACAGCTTCCATGATCATGTCTCTTGCCTCAGCCATGGAATCAACAAGCTCAGCAGGAACATCACACTCATCATAAGAGCCGTCTGCTTTATATTTTCTTCCTGCCTGACGGATAATGTTAACATATCCTACAAGGTCAGCACCGTTCTTGATCGGAAGATGGAACGGAGCGATCTTTTTACCAAACTCAGTTTTCAGAGCTTCTACAACGCCCATGTAATCAGCATTGGCATCATCCATTCCGGATACGTAGATGATTCTCGGAATCTTATATTTCTCACAGAATCCCCATGCTTTGTGAGTACCAACTTCGATACCGGACTTTGCATTGACAACGATGACTGCAGCATCAGCAACGCTTAAGCCTTCTTCCGTTGCTCCGATAAAATCAAAATAACCCGGAGTATCCAATACATTTATTTTAATTCCATTAAACTCGATCGGGATCACTGATGTGCTGATTGAGAACTGTCTCTTCTGCTCCTCTTTATCAAAATCACTGATCGTGTTTCCATCAGCAATGGTTCCCATTCTGGTAATTACACCCGTAGTAAAGCCAAAAGCCTCTGCAAGTGTAGACTTTCCTGCTCCTCCGTGTCCAAGTAAAACCACGTTTCTGATGTTTTCTGTTTTGTAAACATTCATAAAAAAATACCTCCAAATGTATTTTAATGCGCACGAAAGGCGCACTTTTCCGCAATTATTAGTTTACTAAAAGGACCCTTTATTTACAAGTGTTTTTGCAATTAAAAGATAAGGGAGCCGCATCCGGCTCCCCTTAAATTCATTTATTTGTTATCGGAATCTTATTGAACATCCGGCTCCAGATCATCTGGATTTAATTCAGCCATCTGGATATCAGGAAGACCAGTCTCCTTTTCTTCCTCGGCTGCAGCATCTTCATAGCCTTCAAAACCGAGCTTCGAACGAACCTGAGCATCGATCGTTGCAAAGATCTCCGGATTATTCTTCAGGAAGGCTTTTGCATTCTCCCTGCCCTGTCCGATCTTCTCGCCTTTATAAGAGTACCATGCACCGCTCTTTTCGATGATCTTGAACTCTACAGCCTGGTCTAAGATATCG
This sequence comes from Lachnospiraceae bacterium, assembly GCA_017511045.1. Lineage (GTDB taxonomy): Bacteria > Bacillota > Clostridia > Lachnospirales > Lachnospiraceae > RGIG5612. Next base: position 27,587 of record JAFWLM010000080.1, read on the forward strand.
CCGGTTGCGGAAATACCCTCACCGAAGATGATATCGAATTCTGCCTCTCTGAACGGAGGAGCGACTTTGTTTTTAACGACTTTCGCACGAACTCTGTTACCGATGACTTCGCCTGACTGTTTTAAGGACTCGATACGGCGGATATCAATGCGGACAGAAGCGTAGAACTTCAGTGCACGGCCGCCTGTCGTCGTCTCTGACGGACCATAGAAGACGCCGATCTTTTCACGCAGCTGGTTGATGAAAATAATGGAACAGCCGGTTTTTGCAGTGACAGCAGTCAGTTTTCTTAAAGCCTGGCTCATCAGTCTTGCCTGAGCGCCAACCGTTGCATCACCCATTTCTCCCTCGATCTCATGTTTCGGAACAAGAGCAGCAACAGAGTCTACAACGATGATATCGATTGCTCCGGAGCGAACCATTGTCTCGCAGATCTCAAGACCTTGCTCGCCGTAATCCGGCTGGGAGATATAGAGATTATCTACATCAACACCGATGTCATGAGCATATTTCGGATCCAGAGCATGCTCTGCGTCGATGAAACCTGCGATTCCTCCTGCTTTCTGGACCTCAGCGACAATATGCAGAGCCAGAGTCGTTTTACCGGAAGATTCCGGGCCATAGATCTCGATGATCCTTCCCTTTGGAACACCACCGACACCGAGAGCTTTATCTAAGCTGATGGAACCGGTCGATACAGTTTCCACATCCAAAGACGTTTTATCTCCAAGTTTCATTACAGAGCCTTTGCCATAATCTTTTTCGATCTTAGAAATGGCTGCATCTAAAGCTTTTAATTTCTCATTCTTTTCCATTAAAAAAATTCTCCTTTTTCGAAAACCGAACTTATGTTCGCTTTTATAATATAGTATCGGAGGCAGTTTGTCAACTGCATTCAGCTTAGAATTTATCCTAACACAAACACGCGGTAAACAATATTAAGTAAACATTAAATAATTGCGCGTCGGACCATATCCAGCGCCCGGACACATGCTGCATCGCGAACCATCTGCCGGTTATTTCCAAAGGAATACCTTTTCACCATGGTCTGTCCATCATAATAAACACCGATATAGACCGTTCCGACCGGATTCTCCTCTGAACCGCCTTCCGGACCCGCAATACCCGTTGTAACCACAGAGACATCCGCTCCTGCAGCTTTTGCAGCTCCTCTTGCCATCTCTTCCGCGCACTGACTGCTCACCGCACTGAACTTCTCAAGAGTCTCTTTTGAAACTCCCAGGTCTTTCATTTTTGCCTCATCGGAATACGTAACAAAGCCTTCTTTATAGACGTCACTTGCTCCGCTGACGTTGATGATCTTTCCTGCCAGCAATCCGCCTGTACAGGATTCTGCTGTCGTGATCGTCAGATTCTTTTCTTTCAGCAGTTCATACACGACATCTTCGATGTCTTTTTCCGCATCTGTTGTATAAATATATTCGCCGAGACGGGCTTTGATCTCTGCAAGGACCGGATCGATCAGTGCCCTGCAGGCTTCGCTGCTCTCTGCTCTGGCAGTGATCCTTAAATGCACCTGGCTCTGTTTTGCATAGGGCGCAACGGTAGGATTGGTGTTCTTTTCAATGATATCTTCAATTTTCGAAGCGGCACTGCTCTCACCGATCCCGATCAGCTTGACCATGACCGAATCGATCTCAAGGCCGGAACATTCCTTAAAGAAAGGAACACAGTACTCTTCAAACATCGGCTGCATTTCCTTCGGGGGTCCCGGAAGAAGGATTGCGATCTTACCGTTCTTTTCGATCAAGATACCGGGAGCTGTCCCATTATGGTTGTATAAAACCACAGAACCTTCCGGAACATATGCCTGTTTAAAGTTATTCTCTGTGATGGAAACTCCAAGGCGTTTCAGCCGCTTCGTCAAATCGTCTGCTGCCTTTTCATCGTAAACCAGGGGAAGACCGAAGGTCTCACTCACGACTTCTTTTGTAATGTCATCACTAGTAGGCCCTAAACCTCCGGTAAAGATCACGACATCAGAACGTTCAAATGCCGCCTTGATCATTTCAGCCAGACGTGCATCATTATCCCCTACAACAGTCTGGTAATATAAAGAAAGGCCAAGTTCTGCACATTTTTCTGCAAGATACTTGGCGTTGGTATTCAGGATATTACCGAGAAGAAGCTCAGTTCCGACACAAATCAGTTCCGTTTTCATATTTAACTCCTAACTAAGTTATCTTATATCGTTGCTCAAAGGCAAAAAACATTTCTGTTTTGCGACTATGGACGAGTCGTTCGTTTTTCTCAGATGTTATGAAAGATTTTCGAGGTACGGGCTTCGGACTTCAGGTCCGGAAAGCCCGTAGGAGTAAGAGAGGAATTTTCATAAAGAAAATTCCGAACGTGCTCCGGCCGACAAAAAATCTTGAATAACATCCTAGAAAAACAGACGAGGGAATCGGAGCAAAATAGAAGTTTTTTTGCCTATCAGCAACGATTCAAATTACTATTTATCAGTTGAAAAGCCTGCCCTGTTTTTGTAGAAGTAATCCACCATAGAGATCAAAGTCAATGCCAGCGCGATATACATAATGACGATCGTTACGATGTGGTAAACATTCCATACGACCGGACTCCAGCCGTGTTCTGTTACCAGACGCTGCATATCAAAGGTCATAAGGCAGATCATAGCCATCTGGAAGCCCGTTTTAAACTTGCCCCAGTAGCTGGCAGCGATAACGGTTCCTTTCGATGCGACTACAAGGCGGAATCCGCTCACTGCGAACTCACGTGCCAGAATAATGATACAGACCCATACAGGAAGTCTTCCAAGCGCTACAAAGCAGACCATGCCGGCAACTACCAGGATCTTATCAGCTAAAGGATCTGCAAATTTGCCAAAATCTGTTACCAGACCATATTTACGGGCGATGATACCGTCCAGAGTATCTGTGAAAGATGCCAGCAGGAAGATCACCAGCGCTACATGACTTGTAAAAGAAAAGAAGTCCGTCATAACAAAGAATACGTAGAACGGAATAAATACAAGTCTTAAGATCGTCAGTTTATTTGGTAAATTCATAGCGTTCACCCTTTACTGTATTAATCAATTCTTTCTAAAAACTCTCCAAACAGGTCATACTGTCCGGACTCTGTCGCTTTTGCACGGATAAGGTCTCCTGTCATCAGTTCCTCCCCGCACTCGAAATAGAATAAACCATCCACATCCGGAGCGTCCATGCGGGTTCTTCCGACATAGGCCTCTTCCTCCGGCAATTTGCCTTCAACGATTATATCAAAGGTCTGCTCTTTTTTCTCTAAAAGTTTTGTTTCGGAAATCGCTTCCTGCAGTTTCATGATCTCATCCCTGCGGGCGATCTTAACTGCCTCATCGACCTGATCCTCAAAATCATGCGCCGGAGTTCCTTCTTCTCTAGAATAGGTAAAGACACCCAAATGGTCAAACTGCATTTCTTTTACGAAATCAACTAGGATCTTATGATCTTCCTCCGTTTCCCCAGGAAACCCGGAGATCAAAGAGGTCCTGAGCGTGACATCCGGAACAATCTCTCTCGCTTTTTTGATCGTTTCAACGATGCTGTCATGAGAGGTTCTGCGGCCCATACGCTTTAAGATTTTATCAGAAGCATGCTGGATCGGCATATCGATATACTTGCAGATCTTCTCTTCTTCAGCCATCACATGCAGAAAGTCTTCTGAAATATCTTCCGGATAGCAATAAAGCACGCGGATCCACTTCAGCCCGTCGATCAAACAGAGTTTTCTGAGCAGTTCCGGCAGCTTATATTCACCATACAGGTCTTTGCCGTAGATACTGGTCTCCTGTGCGACCACGATCAGCTCCTTTACCCCCTGTTCTGCAAGATATTCCGCTTCTTCAAGCAGATGGTCCATGGTAAAAGAACGGTAAGCGCCGCGGATATTCGGGATGACGCAATACGTGCAGTGTTTGTTACATCCTTCAGCGATTTTAAGAAACTCATAGTGGCCGGCCGTAGTCAGAACTCTCTTAGGCTCAGCAATCTCTGCCGGCTTTCCGTCTGTCGCTTCCTCACTTGTTGCGTCATCCTCTAAAGTACATGCTTCAATGATCTTCGGAAGCTCATTGACTCCGCAGATCACATCCACCTCAGGAAGTTCAGTCCTAATGTCTTCACGGTAGCGCTCTGCAAGACAGCCAGCAACGACCAGTTTTTTACAGACTCCTTCTGTTTTCATCTGAGCCATATCCAAAATGGCTTCGATCGATTCTTCTTTTGCTTCGTCTATAAAACAGCAGGTGTTTACGACGATGACGTCCGCCTCTGTTTCATCATCAGTAAAAGAAAAGCCGGAAGCAGCTAAATGCCCCAGCATCTCTTCAGAATCCACTCTATTTTTATCGCATCCCAGCGATACAAAAAAGATCTTACTCTTCTTCATCTTTGTTAAGAATCTTAACTTTCTGAGAATAGATCTCATCAACTGCTGTAGAAAGCGGCTTTGCATCCGCCGGCTCATCTACCAGCGGTTCAGCGCCGTCTACAAGCTGACGTGCTCTTTTAGAAGCAGCCATAACGATAGAATATCTGCTCTGTACGACCGGCTGTTCTCCGTTTTCAACATCGCTGTTTACAGCGTCCATAAGGTCTGTATAAGATGGATGTAACATATTTTCACTCTCCTGTTTTGTTTTCTTCCTTAATGTTCAGTACAATAGTATGCAACATTTCAACAGATTTTTCAACCTCTTCATTTACAATTACATAATCGTACTGATCGACGTATTCAATCTCTTCCATCGCTCTTAAAAGGCGCTTTTTGATCTGCTCTTCGGTTTCAGATCCTCTGCCTCTTAAGCGGCGTTCAAGTTCTTCCATATCCGGCGGCATGATAAAGATCAATACTGCCTCCGGGATCTGGTCACGGACCTGGAATGCACCCTGAAGTTCGATCTCAAGGATCACATTCTTGCCCTGGTCCATTTGGGCCAATACCCAGTCTTTCGGAGTTCCGTAATAATTATCGACATATTTGGCATATTCTAAAAGCTGACCATTCTTTATGCGATCCTCAAACTCTTCTTTTGTAATGAAAAAGTATTCTCTTCCATCTACTTCTCCGGGTCTTGGATCCCTGGTCGTTGCGGAAATCGAAAGCTCATAATCCGGATACTTTTCCATGATCCGTTTGCAGATGGTTCCTTTTCCGGCTCCTGACAGTCCTGAAACGATTAGTAATACGCCTTTGTCCATACTTAGCTGCTCCTTTTATTCGATGTTCTGAACCTGCTCCCTGATCTTTTCGATGCAGGTCTTAAGTTCAATACCCTTGTTGGTGATCTCGATATCATTGGATTTTGAAAGAATCGTATTGGATTCGCGGTTCATCTCCTGTGCCACGAAGTCCATGTTTCTTCCTTTTTCATTCTTAGAATCTAAGAGATCTCTCATATGTTTGATATGGGTACGGAGGCGGACGAGTTCTTCATCGACCGCGATCTTATCCGCATACATGGTAACTTCTGCAGCGATGCGGGATTCGTCGATCAGAGAGTTTTCAAGCAGTTCTTTGGTCCGTTCCTCCAGCTTTGAACGGTATTCTGTAATAATAGACGGGAGACGTTCTTCAATAAAATCGACGTGAGAGTCCATCTCATCCAGTTTTCCAAAGATATCCCTCTTTAAAGCCTCGCCCTCTTTTGCACGTGTTTCTGCAAAGTTCCTGAAGGCTTCTTCTAAAGCGCTCTTTAAGAGGTCCCACATCTCCTCTTCATTGATCTCATGCTCTTCCAAGGTTAAAACATCCGGAGACTTCGCGATGGTTGAAGTGCGGATATCGTCCACGATCCCAAGATCTTCCTGAATCTTCTTATGATATTCGAAATACTCTTTTGCCAGTTCCTTATTGTATTTCAAGCTGGCACTTCCTTCTCCCATATCCTCATAAGAGATAAACATGTCGATCTTGCCTCTTGAAGCGTATTTCTTAAGAAGATTACGGATCTGGATCTCAAACAAATTGAATTTGCGGGGCATTTTGATATTTAAATCAAAATACTTATAGTTTACGGACTTCAGTTCTACGGTGATTTTCTTGTCGTTCTTGACCTGCTCAAAACGGCCAAAGCCTGTCATGCTGTAAATCATATGTTAATATTTCCTTTTATCTTTTTTATCTGCCAATATCTGACAGCATGTCATCATCAGGATCGCTTAATTGAAATAATAATCGAAGATATAGCCCGCATAGTCGACTGCTCTCATCGGGGCTTCATTCATGTTGTCTACTATAACACAAAGGACCAGCTTCTCGCCACCTAATTCTCCGTAACCTGCGAACCAGCTTCTGTCATAGTTTTCATTCTTATTACTCAGGGTCTCTGCGGTTCCTGTCTTTCCGTATGCAGTATAATTACTCCAGTTCAGATTGTTTGCTGTACCATCTGTTACAACGGCTCTTAAGTATTCATTCATCTCAGCAGCTTCCGAACTGGTACAGAGCGTCGTATACTTTTTGTTTTTAATGTTCTTAACGACACGCCCGCTTGGGGATACGATCTGTGATGCAAAGTGCGGTTTCATGAGAACTCCGTCGTTTGCAAAAGCACTCATAACAAGTGCCAGGTGCAATGGATTCGATGAAGTCTCGCCCTGTCCAAAACTTGTCTGCATCATCATAAAGTCCGAAGTGTCGTCCGAAATATCAAATTTGCTCTGATTATATGCGATATCGATATCGATCTTGGAGTTGAACAGAAGTTTTGTATTGTTTTCCATAAACTCCTTCCGGTTCAGTTCAAGACCAAGATTTGCAAAAGCGCAGTTACACGAAAATGCAAAGGCAGAACGCAGATCTTCATAGCCATGCACTTCCCCGTCATAGCAGTTGATCTCAAAGTTTTCTCCGTAGATCGTCCCCTCGCAGTTATAGGTATAGTCCCTGAAGGACGGATTCTCCCGCATATACTCTAAAAGCGTAAACATCTTAAAGGTGGAGCCCGGGGTGTATTTTCCCTGCGTCACACGGTTAAGGAGCGGGCTGCCCTCTTCATCTGATATGATCGCATCCCAGTTTTCCTCGATCGTATTCGGATCAAAGTCCGGTTTGGATACATCTGCATAGATCTCACCGGTTTCCGGGTTCAATGCGATAACGCCGCCCATGGTATCGCCCATCAGATCCGAGATATATTGCTGAAGATCCAGACGCAGCGTTGTATGCAGGGAATCGCCGGGATTTTTCACCCCGTTAAACTCATTTGAGATCTTCTCAAACATATTGACATGAGACGTCAGAAGATAATAGTTATAGGACGACTCCAGGCCTAAGCCGCCGTTTGTCTCGTAGCCGACGACCTGTGCAAACGTATTTCCATATGGATAGATCCGTTCCTCACTTCCGTCTTCATATGTCTCCGTATATGCCAGAACATTGTCATTGGCATCATAGATCGTTCCGCGCTCAACCCTCCGCTTAAAGGATTCTGCGCGTTTATTATAGGTGTTATTGATCACGGAACCTGCATCAACGGCCAGGAAAAAGACCATATAGACCATTAAGGCAAAGAAAAGCACGACAAATACGATCGATACGCGGAGGATATCGGAATTGATCATCCTTCCCTTATTGATCTTCTTTCGTTCTTTATTCACTTTTCTGCGTTCACTTCTGATACTCATACTTTAAAAATCGTCATCCTCAAGCTGTCTGATCCGTCGTTTCTGGGAACTGTGCTGCGGCCGTCCTCTCCGGATCGCTTCAAAATCTTCTATCCCGCGTTCGTACTCATTATCATCAAAATCTTCAAACTCATCTTCCGGTATCATCTGGGAGATCCGGCTTCTTTGGGATACATGCTGTTCCCTGTAATCGGATTCTTCATCCGGAACCATCTGTGAGATGCGAGCCTTCTGTGAGACATGCTCCTCATACCGCTCGTAATCGTAATCCTCTTCCGGTTCCATCTGCACGATCTTTTTTCTCCGGGAAGACGGTTCATCATAGTAGTCAATAAAACCATCATCCGGCCTCATTTGGGCAGGACTGCGTTCTTTCTTAGGTTCATAACCTTCAAACTCTGAGATTGGAACACCGGCTGCCACCATCTGCCGCTCGCGTTCCACATCAGCTTCTGATATGACATAAAGGGCCTGAACCATGCCGACTGAGATCAGCGAAGCCAGGAGCGAACTTCCGCCGCTAGAGATAAACGGAAGATTGACGCCGGTCAGCGGGATGAACTTGATCGTACCGCCGATCGTAAGGAATACCTGGAAAGCATAGGCGCTTCCAAGGCCGAACGCTAACAATTTGTAGAAAGAATTATTTACCCGAATCGCAACACGGAAGATCATCAGTACATAGCAAAGGCATAAAAGGATCAGAAGAATACAGAAGATTCCTCCCAGCTCCTCTGAGATCGCCGCATAGATCATATCGTTCGATACCATCGGAATATTCTTCGGCGCCCCTCCAAAAAGACCGGAGCCAAACCATCCGCCGGTACCGATTGCAAATAATGCCTGCGCGATCTGATAACCGGAGCTGTCGATCGTACTCCATGGATCTCTCCACGCACTGATACGGACCTGAACATGATGAAACAGCTTATAGGAAGCAAGGCCGCCAACGACAAGTCCTGCAAAGCCGATTCCGACATAAAGAAGCTTCTTCGTCGCAACATAAAGCATCATCATATAGATCATAAACAGGATCAGTGCACTTCCTAAATCGTGGCAGAACACCAGGATCAGAACGTGTATCGCTGCACAGGCAGCCGTTATCAACACTGTTTTGAAAGTGTTCGCTTTATTGAATGCAGATGCAACGAACAAGACGAAAAGGATCTTTACAAATTCAGCCGGCTGAAAGGAGAAAAAGCCAAGGTCGATCGCCAGCTTTGCTCCATTGACGACTCTGGAAAGAACCAGAACGGTTGCTAATAGTACCAATCCAACGATTGCATAGATCCAGGTCAAATCGCGCATGAACTTTGCCCGTTTACAAAAGAATACACAGACCAGGAAAACGATGGAACTCACGATAATAACGATGAACTGCCTGAGTGAAGTATCAAAATCGAGACGGGTCTGGATAATAAATCCTATCGTAAGGAACATGCACATGACATTGTTCAGTCCTTTGCTTAAGGAAACAAACGAAGGGATGACCCAGCTCATCACGATCAAATAGACAAGCTGCCCGGCATACAAACCAATCGCCTGTGCCAGTTTCATTTCGATTGAATCATACAATTGGATATTGATACAGATCGACAGAAACGCCAGCGCATGGATCAAAAGCATCGTGATCCGCTGAAGCAGAAACGATGCCTTCTTTCTTTCATCCGGCACGTCTCTTTGTGCACGGAAAGAGATGTAAGTGAAGTAGGCAAAAAATATGATGATCAGATATTTCGCGCCTGTCAGAATAATATCAGTCATAGTGTCATAAACCCTCATCCTTTGTCATCCGGCATCAAAGCCGTAGACAAACGATTTTCGTTTATTTTTCTTCCGGCACCGGATAATTCAGGTGCTGGTAAGCATAATCCGTCGCCATTCTGCCTCTCGGCGTACGGTTAATAAATCCGCATTTCACCAGATACGGCTCATAGACATCCTCGATCGTTCCGGAGTCTTCTCCGATGGAAGCTGCCAGCGTATCAAGCCCAACGGGACCTCCATGAAACTTCGTGATCATGGTCTTTAAGATCGCCCTGTCGGTAAGGTCAAGGCCCTTCTGATCAATATCCAGAAGATGAAGTGCCTCATCCACGATCTCTTTTGTGATATTCCCGTCATACTTGACCTGAGCATAATCACGCACTCTTCTTAAAATACGGTTAGCAATTCTCGGAGTTCCTCTGGAACATGAACCGATCTCCAGGGCACCTGTCCGGTCGATCTTTTCGATATGCAGTTTTTTCGCAGAGTTCGTAACGATATCAGCAAGTTCTTCCGGCTCGTAAAACTCCATACGATGTACAATACCGAAACGGTCTCTTAAAGGAGCGGAAAGAAGACCTGCTCTCGTCGTCGCCCCAATCAAGGTGAATCTGTCTAAGTTGATCCTTCGAACGGTCGTCTGCTCTCCGTTTTCGATCACGGCATCAAAAGCGAAGTCTTCCATGACGGAATAAAGTGCCTCTTCCACCGGCTTGCTTAAACGATGGATCTCATCCACAAAGAGCACGCCGCCTTTCGGAAGCTGTTTCACGATTGCAAGGATCTCACCCGGATATTCTATCGCCGGGCCTGAGACGATCTTCATGCTTCGACCCATTTCATTTGCTATGATTCCGGCAAGGGTCGTCTTTCCAAGTCCCGGAGGGCCATATAAGAGAACATGGTCGATCGGTTCATTCCGTTCGTTGGCAGCCTGGATATAGATCTTCAGGTTTGCCTTGATCTTTTCCTGACCGATATAGTCCTCAAAAGACAGAGGCCTTAAGTTGTTCTCAGCCTCTTTCTCTTCCGGTATTAAACTCGTATTGATTGCATTTTCTTTCGCCATATTTTATGACACTCTATTCCTGATTTTTGTCTATTTTATGTCCAAATCTTTAATATTCTATATTTATAAAGATCTCATCGATCAGCTTATCCAGATCCATATCCGCTGTGATCTCGATCTTAGAGACCGCACGCATACATTTTGCGCGGTCAAAGCCGGTAGCAGCAACAACATCAACGGCCTGGTTGATCAGCGAACGTTCATCTCCGCCTTGTCCGCCTGAAAGCTCTGCAGCCGCCTGCGGCATTTCTTTGCTGATCTTTCCTTTGAGTTCCAGGATGATCTTCTGGGCCGTTTTCGCGCTGATTCCTTTCGATGCTGCGATCATTTTGTCATCACCTGTCAGGATCGCAAGTTTTAAGGTCTCAGCATCTGCTGCAGATAAGATATTTAATGCGCCTTTCGGGCCGATTCCACTGACCTTGAGCAGCATCTTGAACATATCCGACTCAGAACGGGATAAAAAGCCGCAGAGAGAGACATCGTCTTTTCCAAACGCCATGTAGGTATAGACAGTCGTCTCCATGCCCTCGCTCAATTTGAACATAGAAGATAACGGCATATTGATCTGATAGCCAATACCGTGATTATCTAAGATGATGTAGTTGTCTTCAATACTGGCAACAGTGCCTCTGATATAACCAATCATTTACTTATAATTTACGATCTTTCCGAAATCTTCTTTCAATGAAGCTCCTCCTACAAGTCCGCCATCGATATCCGGCATTGAAAAGAGTTCTGCCGCATTTCCTGCATTTACGCTTCCGCCGTACTGAATACGGATTACATCTGCAGTTTCCGGTCCATAAAGCTCTCCGATCACCTGACGGATATAGCCGCAAACTTCCTCTGCCTGCTCGCTTGTTGCTGTTTTTCCGGTTCCAATCGCCCAGATCGGTTCATAAGCGATCACGGTATCTCTTGCAAGGTCTTCCGGAACTTCTTCAAACGCGCCTTCAATCTGGCTTCTGATCCAGGAAAGGGTCTCTCCTGCTTCTCTCTGCTCTAAAGTTTCTCCAACGCATACGATCGGAATCAGATCATATTCAAAGGCCATTAACAGTTTTTTGTTGATATCTTCGTCTGTTTCATGGAAATACTGTCTGCGCTCGGAATGACCGATAATGACATACTCTACGCCAAGTTCCCAGAGCATTTCCGGGGAAATTTCTCCTGTGAATGCACCAGCATCTTCAAAATACATATTCTGGGCACCGATCTGTACATTTGTTCCGCTCACTTCTTCAACTGCAGCCGGAATATCTACAAAAGGAACACAGAAAACGACATCTGCCTCATCAGTCTCAACCAGTGGGAGAAGTGTCCTGATCAGCTCTCTTGCCTGCTGAGGAGTTTTATTCATTTTCCAGTTTCCTGCAATAATTTTTCTTCTGCTCATGTTAATCCCTCTCTCTTCAAATTTTACTTCTCCGATTATATCATTTTTCCCGCCACAAAGAAACATAAGATGCTTCAAAGTGGCGGGAATTTGCCTTAGAATTCTGTATTAAATTTAGTGCAAAGAAATGACCGTTTATTTATCTGCAATTGCAGCCACGCCCGGCATTTCCTTTCCTTCAAGGAACTCTAAGGAAGCACCGCCGCCCGTGGAGATATGGGTCATCTTATCTGCAAAGCCGAGCTGATTTACAGCTGCAGCACTGTCGCCGCCTCCAATAATGGTCGTAGCATCAAGTTCTGCCATTGCTTTTGCGATCTCTTTTGTTCCCTGTGCAAAGTTCGGGATCTCAAAGATACCCATAGGTCCGTTCCAAATGACAGTCTTTGCTTTCTTTAACGCATCTTTGAACAGAGCGATCGTTCTAGGTCCGATATCAACACCCATCTGGTTATCCGGGATAGCCATAATATCAACAGTCCTGAATTTTGCTTCATTATCGATTTCAGGAGCAACAACCGTATCTACAGGAAGAAGAAGTCTTACACCCTTCTCATCTGCTTTCTTGATCATCTGGGTTGCATATTCCAGATAATCCTCTTCCACGAGGGATTTTCCGATCTTTCCGCCCTGCGCTTTGGCAAAGGTATATGCCATACCGCCGCCGATCAGAAGGATATCAACCTTCTCTAACAGGCTATCAATAACGGAAATCTTGGAAGATACTTTAGAGCCGCCTAAGATAGCTGCAAACGGACGAACCGGATCATCAACAGCATTTCCTAAGAACTGGATCTCTTTTTCCATCAGATAGCCGACTGCTGTCTCTTTTACAAACGCAGCAACACCTGCTGTAGAGGCATGTGCTCTGTGAGCGGTTCCAAATGCGTCATTTACATAGATATCAGCCAAGGAGGCAAGCTCTTTGCTGAAATCTTCTCCGTTCTTTTCTTCTTCCGGACGGAAACGTGTATTTTCAAGAAGTCCGATCTCGCCTTCTTTTAAGTTCTCTTTTGCCCAAAGTGCATGCTCACCGACAACATTATCATCTTTAAGGAATTTTACTTCTTTTCCAAGAAGCTCAGCCAGTCTGTCAGCTGCAGGCTTTAAGGAAAGTTCCGGTTTTACTTCTCCTTTCGGCTTTCCAAGATGTGAGCAGATGATCAGTTTCGCACCATCTCCTGATAATTTTTTGATCGTCGGAAGCGCTGCTTTGATTCTTGTATCGTCAGTGATCTCTCCATCTTTCAGCGGAACGTTAAAGTCCACACGGAGAAGCACATTTTTACCTTTTACATTAATATCATCAATCGTTTTTTTATTTAACATTACCTTACCCCTTTTTGTAGAAACAATCTAAGAATGAACAGCCGGCCCTATGCCATAAGGCCGGCTGCTTTTACCTTCTATTTACAGGAATTTCTGGCAAACATATTTTGCCGTTTTGCACATCTGGCAGGTGTAGGAATATTCGTTGTCATACCAAGCAACAACTTTTACAAGGCTCTTCTTTCCAAGTTCCATAACTTTTGTCTGAGTTGCATCGAAGCAGGATCCTGCTTCCATTCCGATGATGTCTGTAGAAACGATCGGATCCTCTGTATATGCATAAGAATCATTGGAAACTTTCTTCATGAACTTGTTGATCTCTTCTGCTGTAACTTTCTTATCGCAAACAGCTACAAGCTCTGTAACAGAACCTGTCGGAGTTGGAACACGCTGTGCAGCGCCGTCAAGTTTTCCGTTGAGTTCCGGAATTACTTTTCCGATTGCTTTTGCAGCACCTGTTGTGTTCGGAACGATGTTGTAAGCTGCAGCACGAGCTCTTCTTAAATCACCTTTTTTATGGAAGGCATCCAGCGGTTCCTGATCACCTGTGTAAGCATGGATCGTTGTCATGAAGCCTTTCTCGATCGGAGCTAATTTGTTCAGGTTAAATGCCATTGGTGCAAGGCAGTTTGTTGTGCAGGAAGCAGCACTGATGATGTCGTCTTTTTTCTTGATCGTTTTATGGTTTACGCCATAAACGATGGTCGGCATATCATCGCCAGGAGCGGAAATGATAACTTTCTTTGCACCAGCATTGATGTGTGCCATAGCCTTCTGAGTGTTTTTATAAACACCTGTGCAGTCGATTACAAGGTCGATTGCAAGCTCTTTCCACGGAAGGTTTGCTGCATCTCTTTCTCCTGTGATCGCAACTTTGTAGTCACCGATCTTAATGGAGTCTTTTAATGCTTTTACTTTATCTGCATCAACAAATGTTCTGTATGTAGAATCATATTTCAGAAGGTGTGCGATCTCTTCTGTCGGGTGGGAGCAGTTGATTGCTACTACTTCAACATCCGGATCATTGTACAGTCTTCTGAAAGTCAGTCTTCCGATTCTTCCAAAACCATTAATTGCGATTCTCTTCTTTGCCATTTTGTAACCTCCTCAAAATTGGTCATAAATAATATTCGGAATAATTTCCGATTCAAGTTTGATTATAGCACTATTTAACTGAAAAACAATCGACATATCGTTATTTTTTGTGCAAACTTCCGTGCAATTAAAAAAAAAGAGAGATTGGTTATCCAATCTCTCTTTAATGTGAAGCATTGCTTCTTAATACTCTTTTTGTTCTACTCTTATTTGCTGTAATCGTAGAAGCCTTTTCCTGTCTTAACACCTAACAAGCCGCCACGTACCATTTTACGTAACAGGATATGTGCACGATATTTGGAATCGCCAGTCTCTTTGTAAAGAACGTCCATGATAGCAAGGCAAACATCAAGTCCGACCATATCACCTAAAGCGAGAGGTCCAATCGGGTGGTTGCAGCCCAGTTTCATAGCATTGTCGATACCTTCTACAGAAGCGATGCCCTCAGCATAGATGCAGATAGCTTCGTTGATCATCGGGATAAGGATTCTATTAACAACGAATCCAGGTCCTTCGTTAACCTGTACCGGAGTTTTTCCGATCTGCTCAGCGATGGAAACGATCTTGTCTACGATCTCCTGCGGAGTTGTTGCGCCTGCGATAACCTCAACAAGTTTCATAACAGGTGCCGGGTTGAAGAAATGCATACCGATCATCGGTCTGTCAAGTCCTGCTCCGATCTCTGTAATAGAAAGAGAGGATGTATTTGTAGCAAAGATGCAGTCTGCCGGAACGATGTCCTGAAGCTCTTTAAATGTCTGCTTTTTGATCTCCATGTTCTCGATAGCTGCTTCTACAACAAGGTCACAGTCTGTACAGATATCTTTCGTACCTGTCGTGATTTTTGCAAGGATGGCATCAGCATCAGCCTGCTCCATTTTTCCTTTTGCAATACGTTTCTCAAAGCCCTTAGCGATTTTTGCTTTACCGCCTGCTGCAAACTCGTCGTTAATATCGGTAAGTTTTACCTCAAAACCTTCTGTCTGAGCAAATGCCTGAGCAATACCGGAACCCATTGTACCTGCACCAATAATACCAACAATCATGATTAATACCTCCTAATATATAATACCTAATAGTTTTATTTACCCGTTTTATTTGTTTTTAAAGCCTTCTACTTTTCTCTTCTCAAGGAATGCTTTCATACCTTCGATCTGATCTTCTGTCTGGAAGCAGCTTCCGAAGAGTTTCTCTTCGATAACGATTGCCTGATCCATATCGACCTGAAGTCCGTCATTGATTGCTTTCTTGCAAGCGCGAACAGCGATCGGAGCATTGCGTGCGATCTTAGCAGCCATCTTCTCAGCTGCAGGCATCAGTTCCTCGATCGGATAAACAGCATTTACAAGACCAATTGCCAAAGCTTCCGGAGCTTTGATATTGGAGGCTGTGTAAATCAGTTCTTTTGCTTTTCCAGGATTAATGATCCGTGCAAGACGCTGCGTTCCGCCGAATCCCGGAGTGATTCCAAGACCAACTTCCGGCTGGCCAAACATAGCGTTCTCTGAGCAGATACGAATATCACAGCTCATTGCGATCTCGTTACCACCACCAAGAGCAAAACCGTTTACTGCTGCAATGACCGGTACCGGGAAGGTCTCAATCTTTCTGAAGACATCATTTCCGCGTTTTCCGAATGCTTCGCCTTCAGCAACAGTGAGAGTACTCATCTCACCGATATCAGCACCGGCAACAAATGATTTTTCTCCTGCTCCTGTCAGGATCACAGCGCGAACAACATTGGTATCGATCTGATCGAAAACGCTGTCAAGCTCTGCCAGAACATCGGAATTCAATGCGTTTAATGCTTCCGGTCTGTTGATCGTGACGATTGCATAACCTTCTTTCTGCTCATACAATACAAATCCCATAGTTTTCTACCTCCTGTTTCTCTTGGCGCATTTCAAAAAGCATTTAAGGGAAATGCACACAAATCTTTACAGATACATTATAACACCACAGTTGGAAATGTACACAAAGAAAATCAACGAAAAAGGATTTTTTATGCAAAATACTTATGCAATTAATAAATGGAGTATTCACATCCACAATACTTCTGCCGGTAGAGGTCGTATTGCTTAGATAATTCGATGGAACGAAGATAACCGTTCTTTTTTTTGAAGTCGGATTCCAGCCAGATCGCTGACACTGTGTTACTGTTTTCCGCCTCATGTCCGACTTTATTCAGGATCATGGCGTTCTTATGAGGGCTGACTGTCAGGGTTGTCCCAAAATAGTCAAAACCCTGCTCTCCGGCAATCCTTGCCGTTTCATTCAGCCGCAGTTCAAAACACTTTACGCATCGAAGACCGCCTTCAGGCTCAGACTCATATCCTTTTGCTGCGTCCAGGAACACTTGATGATCGTACGGCAGGGATAGGAGACCCACATCCGCGCCGTAGGCTTCATCGATCAGTTTTTTTTGTTCTGACAATCGGAGCTCATACTCTGCTTCCGGATAAATATTCGGATTATAATAAAAGACCGTGATCTGAAAGTAATCCTGCAGATACTCAAGGCAATAGGAACTGCAGGGTCCGCAGCAGCTGTGCAAAAGCAAAGAAGGAGTCTTTCCAGACTCCCTGATTTCTTCCAATAAACTATCTAGTCTTTTTTGAAAATTTATTTTCTGCTCCATTTTTCCATTTGCCGGCTTTCTTAAGCTCCTGGTACTTCTGATAAGCTGCATCTAAGATCGCTCTCTCATTATCATATTTCAGAAGAAAGATCGCTTCATGATACTTGTAATAACCGGAATCGGAGAAAAACTCCTCTTTCTGAGGCTTACTGTAATAACTGTCACCGGCCATCAAATACCAGTGCACGGTTTTACAGACTTTGTCATCCGGAATATTGAACTCATATTCACTGTCACCAATATAGCTCATGATCGTACCGTTCGCTCCGGATTCTTCTTTTACCTCCCTCAAGGCCGTTTCCTTAAATTCTTCACCTTCTTCCACGGTACCTTTCGGAAGCACCCATCCTATAAACCGGTCATGATAATTTTTAAAGAGTAATAAAATTTTGCCGCGATATATGACCACACCACCACAGCTCACTGCTTCTTTCATATACAGTCCTTCCTGTGTGTTTTATCTATTTGAAAATGACCACTTTCAGGTCATTTCACATGCACGTGAGTAAATAAATGCTCCTGGCAGTATTCATGATTGCCTGCACATTTTGAGCAATAACGGAACGTCAGATCCGGATTTGTAAGGTTTGTCCTTCCGCAGATCGAACAACGGTGCACGATCACACCATTTGCAACGAATGGTCCTCCTGCAGAAGAACTCTGGCCTTGTCCATATCCCTGCTGATTCATCCGCTGATTCATCCAGGATCTGTTCTGCTCCATTCCCTCCTGCATCTTTTTCCTGAAATCCGCTCTTCTGTGGATCTCCTGCGGAGAGAGCCTTCTTAACTTCCTTGTCGCAAGGAAGAAGATCAGGAAGTTCAGCAGCGAGATCACGATGGAGAAGATCTCGGTGATAATGATGATCTTGGCTGATCCGGCTTCGATTCCGAACTGGGAGATGATCGTCTGCACCTGAGGATTCGGAAGCGCAAAGAGGGAAATGATCCCGCTGATGATCTGAACGCCAAGATAAATAATATCAAAGATCGCAAGCCACTTCATGCGGACCGGAAGTATGCCGAAAAAGTAAATACGAGTATTCGGATAAAGGACCGCAAACGCAAGGAATGACGCCAGATTAATGTAATAAGTGCTGACATCCATGGACACGCCTGTGATCCAGTATACGGCCATTGCTCCTAAGGTCATGAAAAACCATCCGGAGAAAATGTATACATTATACTTGAAAGCCCCCAGAGTCTGCTCCAGGCCTTTGCCGATATAAAAATATAGCAGGAACATGAAAATGATAAATATGCTTATGCCCTGAGGTATTGTACATATCCAGGTAAACAGGCGCCAGACCTGCCCTTTCATGACCATGGCTGGATCTAAGACAATATAGTTATAGATACCGAGTCTGGAGTTCGTGAAATACAGGATATATCCGATCAGGTACCCGCCCAGAAGATAATAGATTAAATTCTTAATAGCAAATCTGCCTATTTTTCTTTCGATCTTATCTAACATGTGGCAGATTATAGCATAATCAACCTTGTCCTGCCATCCTTTCTTTTTTTTCTCCACAAAACTTTCACACTTTGCAGGTTTCATTTTTTTTACTTCTAATATATAATCCTTGTTTATGGATACTTTATTTCGACTTGGAGTGGACATTGGTTCCACGACCGTAAAAATTGCAATACTGGATTCTGAAGGCAGCGTTTGTTTCTCTGACTACCGCAGACATTATGCAAATATTCAGGAAACACTTGCGGCACTTATCAACGATGCCGCTGAAAAACTTGGAAATGTCACACTTTCTCCCGTGATCACAGGTTCCGGCGGTCTTCAGCTTTCCAAACATTTAGATGTTCCGTTCGTGCAGGAAGTCGTTGCTGTTTCAACTTCTCTTCAGGCCTATGCTCCGCATACGGATGTCGCGATAGAACTTGGCGGCGAAGATGCGAAGATCATCTACTTCACAAACGGAATTGAACAGCGTATGAACGGTATCTGCGCCGGCGGTACCGGTTCTTTTATCGACCAGATGGCAGATCTTCTTCAGACCGATTCCATGGGCCTGAATGAATATGCCAAAAACTATAAAACGATCTATCCGATCGCTGCCCGCTGCGGTGTGTTTGCAAAAACGGATATTCAGCCGCTGATCAACGAGGGAGCGACCCATGAAGATCTGGCAGCTTCGATCTTTCAGGCTGTTGTGAACCAGACGATCTCAGGTCTTGCCTGCGGAAAGCCGATCCGCGGAAACGTCGCATTTCTCGGCGGTCCGTTGCACTTTCTTTCAGAACTCCGTCAGGCTTTTATCCGTACATTAAAGCTGGAAGGGGACGCTATCATCCATCCGGACAATTCCCATCTTTTTGCTGCGATCGGTTCTGCAATGAACGCAGATGAAAACTATCAGATCTCTGCAGAAGAACTGTTTAACCAGCTCGACCATGGAATCAAGATGGCAAACGAGATTCATCGTATGGATCCGCTCTTCTCTTCTTATGATGAATATGACGCCTTTTCCAAACGCCATGCAAAGGCAACGGTAAAGAAAGGCGATATCAGCAAGTATCACGGTACCTGTTTCATGGGCATCGATGCCGGCTCTACAACAACTAAGATCGCGGTCATCGATACGGAAGGAACCCTTCTCTGGTCTTTCTACAGCAATAACAACGGAAGCCCGATCGAAACGAGCAAGCGGGCGATCAAAGAGTTGAAAGAGCTGATGCCGGAAGACAGCAGGATCGTCTATTCCTGCTCGACCGGATACGGTGAGGCTTTATTAAAGAGTGCTCTCATGATGGAAGAAGGAGAAGTCGAGACGGTTGCTCATTATTATGCAGCCCGTTTCTTTGATCCTTCTGTTGACTGCATCTTAGATATCGGCGGTCAGGATATGAAATATATCCGCATCAAAAACGGGGCGATCGACAATGTGCTTTTAAATGAAGCCTGCTCTTCCGGATGCGGTTCCTTTATTGAGAACTTTGCGGCATCCATGAATTATTCCGTACAGGATTTCGCAAAAGCAGCTTTATTTGCGAAGAGTCCGACAGACCTCGGCACTCGCTGCACGGTCTTCATGAACTCCAATGTAAAACAGGCGCAGAAAGAAGGCGCGGAGGTCTCTGATATCTCTGCCGGCCTCAGCTATTCCGTTATTAAAAATGCACTTTACAAAGTTATCAAGATCGTCGATCCGAAGGAATTCGGTGAAAAGATCGTTGTCCAGGGTGGAACGTTCTATAATGATTCGATCCTGCGCGCTTTTGAATTTATCACAGGCCGTGAGGTCGTCCGCCCGGATATTGCCGGGATCATGGGCGCGTTCGGCGCTGCTTTGATCGCCAGAGAACGCTATTCCAATGAAACAAAAGACAACGGGAAGGCTCCGGAGACAACGCTCCTCAGTTTTGACGATATCATTAATCTGGAATTTAAAACGACACTGGCACGCTGCCAGGGATGTACGAACCATTGTCTCCTTACGATCAACAATTTCTCAGGCGGACGGAAATTCATTTCCGGAAACCGTTGCGAAAAAGGAATCGGAAAGGAAAAGAAAGACGATACGGTACCGAATCTGTTCAAGTACAAAAATGACCGTATCTTTAACTTCCAGCCATTAGAGGAAGAAAATGCGCCTCGTGGTACGGTGGGAATCCCGCGTGTCCTCAATATGTATGAGAACTTCCCGTTCTGGGCGACGTTCTTTAAGCGTCTCGGATACCGGGTCGTACTCTCTCCGCCATCCAACCGGAAGATCTATGAGCTTGGAATCGAATCGATCCCGAGTGAATCTGAGTGTTATCCGGCAAAACTCGCTCATGGTCACATCCAGTGGCTGATCGAAAAAGGGATCAAATATATCTTCTATCCTTCGATCGCCTATGAGCGGAATGAAACACCGGATGCCGGAAACCATTTTAACTGCCCGATCGTCACGAGCTATCCGGAAAACATTAAGAATAATGTTGAAGATCTGGAAAAATACAATATCAGATTTGAACATCCCTTCCTTGCAATGACCGACTACCGGATCTTTACCGAAGGTCTTGTCCGTGTATTTGCGACGGAGGAATATGGTTTCTCCGCGCCGGAAGTCATCTCTGCTTCCAAAGCCGGCTGGGATGTTCTGATGAAGGTCAAAAAAGAAATCGAACAGAAAGGCGAAGAAGTCCTCAAATGGATGGAAGAAAGCGGCAACCAGGGTATCGTGCTTGCCGGACGTCCATATCATATCGATCCTGAGATCAACCACGGCATTCCGGAGCTGATCACTTCCTATGGCATTGCGGTCCTCACAGAAGATTCCGTATCCCACTTAGGACGCGTGGAACGCCCGCTTGTTGTTTTAGACCAGTGGATGTACCATTCCCGCCTCTATAAAGCAGCCAATTATGTGAAAACAAGAGATGACCTGAACCTGATCCAGCTCAACTCCTTCGGCTGCGGTCTGGATGCAGTTACGACAGATCAGGTAAATGATATTCTTTCAGGATCCGGCAAGATCTATACAGTCCTTAAGATCGACGAGGTCAACAACTTAGGTGCTGCAAGGATCCGTATCCGTTCTCTTCTCTCCGCGTTAAAAGAAAAAAGAGCGCAGGGAGAAAAACGTACGATCACATCCGCCGCATACGACCGTATCGAATTCACGGAAGATATGCGTTCGAAATATACGATCTTAGCTCCGCAGATGTCTCCGATCCATTTTGAGATCCTGCAGAGCGTATTTGAAGCAAGCGGATACAACTTCGTGATCTTGGATAACGACAATAAAAACGCGATCGATGCAGGCCTTAAGTATGTTAATAATGATGCCTGCTACCCTTCCATTATTGTTGTCGGCCAGATGATGGATGCTTTAAACAGCGGAAAATATGATCTGGATAAAACTGCCCTTCTGATCACGCAGACAGGCGGCGGCTGCCGTGCATCAAACTACATCGGTTTTATCCGAAGAGCTCTTACAAAAGCAGGAATGGGCCAGATCCCTGTTATTTCTTTAAGCTTAGGCCTCGAGAAGAACTCCGGATTTAAGGTCTCGCTCAATATGCTGAGAAAAGCGCTCTATGGAGTCGTTATCGGCGACGTCTTTATGCGTGTGCTCTATGCTACAAGACCATATGAAGATATCCCGGGCTCTGCCGATGAACTGCACCGCAAATGGGCAGATATCGTGAAAGACGAGATCGCAAACACCAATTTCAGCCGTAACCGCGTTATCAAACTGATCCGGCAGATCATCCATGATTTTGATAATCTGCCGCGTAAGAACATCGTGAAGCCGCGTGTCGGTATTGTTGGTGAGATCCTGGTTAAATTTATGCCGATGGCAAACAAGGATGTTGTAAAACTCCTCGAACGGGAAGGCGCAGAAGCGGTTATGCCGGATCTGCTCGACTTTGTTCTTTACTGCCTGCAGAATAATTATTTCAAGGTGGATAACTACAGTGCAAATAAAATGAACTCTGTTCTTGCTACGGTCGGCATCAACTTTATTGAGCACTTAAGGAAGCCTGCGACGAAGGAACTTCGCAAAAGCAAACACTTTGTTCCTGCTTCTGAGATCGGACATATTGCGGATATGGCAAAAGAATACGTGTCTCTCGGAAACCAGTGCGGCGAGGGCTGGTTCTTAACCGGTGAAATGATGGAACTGATTAGTGGCGGTGTTCCGAATATCGTCTGTGTTCAGCCGTTTGGCTGTCTGCCGAACCATGTTGTCGGAAAAGGCGTCATTAAAACGCTCCGGAATTCCCATCCGGAAGCAAATATCGTTGCCATCGATTATGACCCCGGTGCTTCGGAA
The DNA here is from genome assembly GCA_017511045.1 of Lachnospiraceae bacterium. Taxonomy (GTDB): domain Bacteria; phylum Bacillota; class Clostridia; order Lachnospirales; family Lachnospiraceae; genus RGIG5612. The sequence continues at coordinate 50,312 of JAFWLM010000080.1, forward strand.
GTAAACCAGTTAAACCGTATCAAACTGATGCTCTCCACGGCTAAGAAAAACCTGGAGAGTCAGGGCAACCGTTCTTAAAAAAGGCTAATTTATATCTCATAGAAAAAAGAAGGCTTAAAGGCCTTCTTTTTATATCTGATTATTTCGATTTAAATGTTTTCTATCTGCCAGTCAATGGGATCGATTCCATTGAGGATCAAAAAGGAATTGCACTGTGAGAAATGCTTACAGCCGAAGAATCCGCGGTAAGCCGAGAGCGGCGATGGATGCGGGGCTTCTAAGATCAGATGCCTTGGATTATTCAGCATCGCTTTCTTCGCTCTTGCCGGACTTCCCCAAAGCATATAGACGATCGGTCTGTCCTGTTCATTTAATATCCGGATCGCTGCGTCCGTAAACTCTTCCCAACCAATCCCTTTATGGGAATTTGCCTGATGAGCTCTGACCGTCAGGACTGTATTTAAGAGTAGAACACCCTGCCTTGCCCATTTTTCAAGATAGCCGTTATTTGGAATATAACAGCCCAGGTCATCCTGGAGTTCTTTATATATATTGATCAGGGAAGGCGGGATCTCCACGCCTTTTTTTACAGAAAAACAGAGCCCATGTGCCTGCCCGTCATTATGGTACGGATCCTGACCTAAGATCACGACCTTCACATCTTTCAAAGGCGTTAAATGAAACGCATTAAACAGATCATCGCTTGCAGGAAAGATCTTCTGTGTGCGGTATTCTTCGTTGACCTTAAGATAGAGCTGTTTATAGTATTCTTTTTTAAACTCCGGACGCAAAGCGTCCAGCCAGTCGTTACTGATCGGAGGCATCGTGATTTTCCTCCTCTTTTACTTTCCAGACAGGTTCCTTATGGCTCTCTTTTTTCTCTTTCCGTCTGGATACTTTTACTGTTTTATCTTTCTCTGCCTTGTTTTTTTTCGGCTTTCTCTTCTCAGGCTTTTCTGTTGCATTTTCAATGCTCTGCTTATCGATGATCTTTGTTGTGCTCGAGATTATTTTGGATGCTGTACTTGCAGTCTTCTGCCAGATCGGAAGATCTGTCAGTTTTCTCTTAGGAGCAGTTTCGACGGAAGGTTTATTATCTTCCATTTCCTCCATCTGACCCTGGGCAGACTCTAAGTCGATCCAGAACGCAACTCCATCCGGCAGGTTTTGTACGCCGCAGGACTTATTCAGGGAATCCGCAACTGCCTTAACAATGGACAGTCCGAGTCCGCTTCCCCCGTATTCTCTGGTTCTGGCCTTATCCACCTTGTAGAACTTGCCCCAGATATTATCAAGTTCATCTTCCGGAATATTATCTCCGGAGTTAAATACCGTTACCCTGATATTCTCCTCTACTTTTTCCACATTGATGCGGATGATCTTCTCTTCATTCATGTGGTTCAGGGCATTATTGAAATAGTTGACCAGGACTTCTTCAAATAAAAACTCATCCGACCAGACATATGCGTTCCTCGAAGTATCAAAGAAGATATTTGCTCCTTTTTCTTCGATAATGACAGACATGGTATTTAAGAAGCCGTTGATCACGCTAACTACATTGAATCGTTCCAAAGAGACAGCGCTCTTCCCTTCTTCAAGCTGATTGAGCGTTGAAAGACGTTTAATGATGACATTCATTTTCTCGGCTTCATCAATGATAACATCACAGTAGAAGTCACGGTCTTCCGGACTTGAGGAGATTCCTTCTTTCAGTCCTTCTGCATATCCGGAGATCAGAGCGATTGGTGTTTTAAGTTCATGGGAAACATCCGACATATACTTTTTACGTGCTTCCTCGAGCTCGGTCTTTCGTTTCAGTTCATTTTCCAGATTCAGGTTAGAGGATTTGAGTTCAGCGATATTCTTTTCCAGTTTTTCACTGATCTCGCGTATGTTTTCTCCCAGGACTCCGATCTCATCCTGTCTTAAATGTTTATATTCATAGTTTTTAGCGAACTCCGCACTGTCAAAATCACCTTCATTGACTTTTTGGGAAAGCAAGGCAAGACGGGTGATCGGTTTGGAATAATAACCAATAATAAAGTAAATTGCCACGGCGCAGATCACGAGGATCGCCGCACAGACAATTGCGAAGAAACTAAGTGAAACACGGATATTATTTTGAATATTGGTAAGAGAAGATCTGGCAATAAATGAATTTCCGTTGTCTAAGAATCCCCACATTTCAATATAAGATACACTTTCTTTATCATCGTGATTTACGATCTGTAGCGTATAATTGGAGTTTTCAGAAACAACTTTACTGCCTTTATCATTTCCGAGTCCCTCATTTTCCCCGAAGGTGATATCATCTAAACGATGTGACATCGTCTCGGAATGACCGAACGAATAGACCTGCTCACCGGCAGAATCCTTTACCAGAAGAGTGATGCCGTCTTCTTCACAAAGTGCAAACACTTCTGCTTCGACTTCTTCTCTCGCTCTGTCGGAATTCAGCAATTCATAGAGTTCCTTCATGGAACGCTGTTTCACACTGACAAAAAAGCGGGTCGAAAAAATGGTGCACAGGACAAATCCGATCACGAATGCCAGTGCAACCAAAACAAAAAGCATATTAACAGTTTTCCATCGAAGCGACGTCTTTTTCATCTGCCTTTATCCGCTTCCCTATTCATCAACCTCAAATTTATAGCCCATGCCCCAGATGGTCTTAATATATTCACCGCATTTTCCGAGTTTGGAGCGGATCTTTTTGACATGAGTATCGATCGTTCTTGCATCGCCGAAGTAATCATAGTTCCAGACACTGTTTAAGATCTTTTCCCTAGAGAGGGCGATGCCTTTGTTTTCAGCAAAATAGCAAAGAAGCTCAAACTCTTTGAAGCTGAGTTCCACTTCTTTTCCGGAGACTTTAACTACATGGGAGGTCTTATTGATCTCAAGCTCTCCGGCTTTAATGATGTCTTCTTCATTCAGCTTATTTGCACGTCTGAGAATCGCATCGATCCTTGCAACTAAGATCTTCGGGCTGAACGGCTTCGTAATATACTCATCAATTCCGAGATCGTAGCCTAACAGTTCATCGGTCTCGTCCCCTTTAGCCGTCAGCATGATGATTGGAACCTTGGAGATCTTACGGATCTCACGGCAGGTCTCCCATCCGTCCATTTTCGGCATCATGATATCAAGTATCACAAGGTCTATCTTATTATTGTTATCGTACATGATATCTAAAGCTTCCTCGCCGTTCGCTGCTTCTAAGACCGTATAGTCTTTTGCAACCAGGAAGTCCTTTACGATTTTTCTCATTCTGGCTTCGTCATCGACAACTAAGATTTTTAATTCACTCATTTTTTTACTTCTCCATAGTTCAAAAAATGCTCTGCTTCAATAGCAGACTGTCAACTATGGTTCTTATTATACCCAATTTTGTGTCTTATGTGTTAATGAATCATCAGAAATTGATGAATCCAAGATGCTCTAAAAGGATCTTGATACCGATCAGGATCAGGATAATGCCGCCTGCGATTTCTGCCTTCGCTTTCAGTTTTGCCCCAAACTGGTTTCCAAGAACGACGCCGATAAAAGAAAGGATCAAGGTGGTCACACCAATGATTAGAACTGATTTTCCGATACTGACACTTAAGAAAGCAAAGGAAATACCGACCGCCAGCGCATCTATACTGGTCGCAATCGCAAGAATAAAGAGCTCCCCGATCTTAAGCTGGAAGTCTTTGTCTTCTTTTTCGGGATTTTTCAGATCTTTCACAGCCTCTACGATCGCCTTGATCCCGATAAAGGAAAGCAGGACAAAAGCGATCCAATGATCTACAGCAACGATGTGTTTTTCAAACCGGACGGCCGCAAAGTATCCGATCAATGGCATGACTGCCTGAAATACGCCAAAAAAAAGCGCAATCAAAAGACCCGCTTTATAATCAATTTTCCGCATGGAAAGCCCCTTGCTGACAGCTACAGCAAAGGCATCCATTGAAAGCCCGATTCCAATTAAAAGTATCTCTATAAATCCCACAGCGTTTGAATTATATAGGATTTGACGGAAGAAAACAATTCACTTATGATGTTACAGGATAATTTTCCAAAAACTCGATAAAGAATATACAAAGGGCTTACTTTATGGCATTTGATGGCAGCGTTGTTGCTTGTTTAAAAGAAGAACTGAATAGAAAAGTCTTAGACGGACGGATCCTCAAAGTCGCCCAACCGGAGAAGGATGAGCTGATCTTAACGATCAAAAAAGACGGAACGCAGCACCGCCTTATGATCAGTGTGAACCCTTCTCTGCCACTTATGTATTTAACAGAGAAAAACTCCGCTTCTCCTTTAAAGGCACCGGCTTTTTGCATGCTTTTAAGGAAACATCTGCAGAATGGACGCATCAGCGCGATCGAACAGCCTTCTTTAGAGCGTATCCTGCATTTTCATATTGAGCATTTTAATGAGATGGGAGATCTGTGCACCAGCATTTTGACTGTTGAGCTGATGGGAAAACACAGTAATATCATTTTCCGGGACGGCACAAAGATTCTGGATTCCATCAAGCATGTCTCTGCTTTTATGAGTTCCGTCCGTGAGGTCCTTCCAGGAAGGGAATACTTTATCCCATTTGAAGGAGAAAAGTCGGATCCTTTGAACTCCTCTGCAGAAGAATTGCAAAAACTTTTTGAATCGCAGCCTGCTGCGAAGACGGTAGTGAAAACACTTTATACATCCTATACCGGTATCAGTCCGGTCTTTGCAGAAGAGATCGCCTATCAGGCAGGCATTGATTCTGCACGTCCGATCCAATCCTTAAATCCAGAGGAACTACACTTCCTCTGGACTTCGTTTTCTTCTTCCATGCAGAAAATCAGAGACTGTGCCTTTGCACCGAATATTGTCTATGAAAAGGAGATCCCCTCCTTCTACGGTCCATTCCACTACGAGATCTATAAAGGACAAAAAACAGAAGATTACGAAAGCATCTCTGCTCTGCTTTATGATTACTATGCAAAGAAAAAGACGGTCACGGATATGCGCCAGAAAACAGCGGATCTCCGCCAGATCGTACAGACTCTGCTGAATAAAGATTACAAAAAATATGATCTTCAGCTGAAGCAGCTCAAAGATACAGAAAAGAAAGATAAATACCAGCTTTACGGAGAACTGATCACGGCATATGGGTATAACGTTCCCGAAAGCTCTACCTCCATGAAAGCGGAAAATTACCATACCGGGGAAGAGATCACGATCCCGTTAGATCCTATGCTCTCTCCGATCGATAACGGGAAAAAATATTTTGAAAAGTATTCCAAGCTGAAGCGGACAGCAGAGGCTTTGAATGAGATCATTGTGCAGACGAAGACAGAGATCGACCATTTAGAATCTATTTCCGCCTCCCTGGATACCGTGCAGGATGAAGCGGATGCAGTGGAGCTGAAAAAAGAAATGATCGAATCCGGCTATATCAAGTACAAAGGTAAATATAATGCGAAAAAGGAAGCCGGAAAAGCGATCAAGTCTTCTCCACTCCACTTTATCTCCTCGGACGGCTTTGATATCTATGTCGGAAAGAACAACTATCAGAATGAATATATTTCCTTTAAACTGGCGGACGGCGGTGACTGGTGGTTTCACGCAAAGAACCTTCCCGGCTCTCATGTGATCGTAAAGACAAACGGAAAAGAACTTCCGGATAAGACATTTGAAGAAGCGGCTTCTCTTGCTGCGCATTTTTCCAAGGCTGAAGGTGCTCCGAAAGTGGAGATCGATTATGTTCAAAGAAAGCATTTAAAAAAGCCCGCTGGTGCCAAGCCGGGCTATGTGATCTATCATACAAACTATTCCATGTCAGCGGAAACGGATATCTCCGGAATCAGGGAAGCCTGAAAAGCAAATAAACTCTCCGGATCCATTGATCAGCTCTGTATCATTTTAACAGCAGGATCTTCTCAGAAGGAAGACAAACATCCAGATATTCTGAACGGATCTCATTCCATCGTTCTTTGTTCAGATCGACAAGAATATAGCGTTCCCCTTCTTTTCCATCCGGACGCAGCATGATGGAACAGGAAAACGGATTTTCAATTTCTCCGATCACCTTGCAGTGAAAAGCATTTTCTGCAGAGGCTTGATGGTCTCCATTGTGACGCAGGAGCTTAACATCATGCATACGGATGCCGACTCCTCTGAAATCTTCCGGTATCTCTCCTACAGACAATTCAATTCCCCAATCTTTGGCAAAAACTCTGTTCGGAGAAAGGATCTCAGCGTCCGAAATATTCTTGCAGCCCGTTAGGATCGCACCGCCAATCGTAGACGGGTCTTTAAACACTTCATGTTTCTCACCCATTGTTTTCAAATGCCCGTTTTCCATGACTGCAATCTTATCCGTAAGACGGAAGACTTCATCCCTGTCATGAGAGACAAAAAGGACCGTTTTTCCAAAGTCATTTATTATGTTTTCCACCTGGCGTTCCGTGTGGAACCTTAAATGTGCATCCAGGGCGGAAAATGGTTCATCCAGCAAAAGGACCTGCGGCTCATTGACCAGGATCCTTGCAAGTGCACAGCGCTGTTGCTGACCGCCGGAAAGCATAGAAGGCTTCTTATTCTCACATCCGTTTAAGTGGAGACGGTCGATGATCGCGAGAGCCTTCTGTCTCTTTTCCTGTCTGTTCCCTTCTCTTACGCCGCACATGACGTTCTGAAGTGCTGTCATATTCGGGAATAAGGCATACTGCTGGAACTGATAGCCGACTTTTCTATTCTGCGGTTTCAGGTTGATGTGTTTTTCCGAATCAAACAGGACCACATCGTCCAAAACAACACGTCCCCGATCCGGTGTCTCAATTCCTGCAATACACTTCAGCGTCATGCTTTTTCCGCAGCCCGAAGCACCCAGGATCGCAAGCATCCCTTCTGCAGTTTCAAACTTCACCTGCAGTTCAAAGTTCCCTAATCTTTTTTGGATATCAACAGAAAGAGCCATCCTACGCAGTCACCCCTTTCTGTTTTTCTCTCCGTTCCAGAAGATTGACCGCTAACAGTACAATCGCTGAAATCGCAATATTGATCAGGACCCATTTAAAGGCCTCCGCATCCTGGTTATTCTTCCAAAGTGCATAGACGGTCGTTGAGATCGTTGCGGTATGTCCCGGAATATAGCCGGCGATCATGCTGGTTGCCCCATATTCACCTAAAGCTCTTGCAAAAGCAAGAACGCAGCCTGCAATGATCCCCTGCTTACAGTACGGAAGTCTGATACGCCAGAAAATAAAGGAATTGGATAGCCCAAGCGTCTGTCCGGAATACATTAATGTATTATCAAAGGATTCAAAAGCTCCTCTTGCAGTTCTGTACATCAGCGGAAAGATCACGACCACAGTAACAATGATCGCAGACCACCAGGTCATTGGGATCGTAAATCCAAATGCAGCCAGAAAGAATTTTCCAAGAACACGTCTCGGTCCCACCAGCCTCAGCACAAGATAGCCGACAACAGTAGGCGGAAGGACCAAAGGCAGAGTCAGGATCACATCCAGGATCCCCTTGAGCACCCTTGGAACCTTTGCAATATAATATGCAAAAAACAGACCGAGGAAAAAAACGACCACGGTACTGATCAAAGCAATCCTTATGGAATTCCAAAGCGGGAATAAATTCATATTTACTCTTGTCTATCAAAGTTCCTGCGGCATTTGCTGCGCAGCGTAAATGCCGCAGGTAAGGGAATAAAAACAGTTAAAGCTTATTGTTTATTTTAAAGTTGAAAAACCAACCGATTCAAAGATTGCGCCGGCATCAACGCCCTGAAGGTACTCAAGGAATGCAGCTGCAACTTCAGCATTCGTTCCTGTGCTGATCAAAGCTGCCGGATAAATCACTTTTCCTCCGGTCATTTCTTCTGTAGCGGTATCCACTGCAGTCAGACCAGCAGAATATGCATCAGAGCCGTAGATCACGCCTGCTTTTGCAGTTCCTTCGCTGATTGCTGAGGTTACGCCTTTCACATCTTCTCCATAGGTGATCTTTCCTAATAAAGCGAGTTCTTCTTCATTCAGCCCTAAGAATGCAAAGATCTTCTGTGTATATGCGCCTACAGGAACAGATTCGCCACCCATTGCAAAGAGGAAATCCGGCTGAGCAAAGCTTTCTTTAAGGTCATCAAAAGAATTGATGTTTGCAGGGTTTCCTTCCGGTACTGCAAGGACACATTTGTTCTCTAACAGATCCAGTCTGGTTCCCTGAACAACAAAGTCGCTTCCGTCAGTGTTCACTTCAGGATCTGCTGTGATATCGATCTGGTTCATCTGCTTGGAAGCTGCAGAAACGAAAAGATCACATGCTGCCCCTTCTTTGATCTGGTCTACCAGAGTTCCGGAAGAGCCATAGTTTGCAGTGACTGTAACTCCCGGATGAGCTTCCTGGAATTTTGCAATGATCTGATTCATAGACTCTGTCAGGGATGCTGCTGCAAATACATTGATCTCGCCGGAAAGTGTATCTGCAGCCGGTACTGCAGCTGCGCCGGAACCTGCTGCAGAGCCTTTAGGTGCATCAGATGAACTGTTTCCGCATGCTGCCAGTAAAGATACACATAAAAGTGCAGATAGTAATAAAGCAATTATTTTTTTCATAGTTTTCTCCTTGTCTTACGGCGACAGAAACTAAACCCGTTCACTCGGATTTTTTCCGTCTTTCAGTTTTCATGTTGTTTATTTAAGACCCGGAGCTGCGCGCATTGCTCGAGTAAAAATACTTGTCCGTTTAGCTTTCTTTATATTGATAGTGGCCGCTTTTTCCACCGTCTTTTTCCAGGAGATAAATGTCTGAGATCCTGATATCCCGCTGGACGGCCTTACACATATCGTAGATCGTAAGGGCCGCGATCGATGCAGCACTCATTGCCTCCATCTCAATTCCTGTTTTCCCATCACATTTTGCAGTGGAAATGATCTTGATCGAACAGTCGCTGTCATTCATTTCAAATGCGATATCCACATTCGTGATCTGGATCGGATGGCACATCGGGATGATATCCGGCGTCCGTTTCGCACCCATGATACCTGCGACCTGTGCAACCTGAAGGACATCACCTTTTTTCATCTTGCCTTCTTTGATCAATGCATAGGTATCTGCATTCACTGTAACCGTTGCTGTAGCTTTCGCGATCCGTGTCGTAATCTCTTTTTCCGACACATCGACCATCCTGGCTCTTCCCTCTTCATTAAAATGTGTTAATTCACTCATAAACGTCTCTCTATTCTTTCTTCCAACTATCTTTAAACCGTTTATCATGAAATCAATGCGGATTTCTGATCAATCAGCCGCCGATCTGACTCATGCCTCTCTGTGAACTGCTTGGGTTTTCATATCCCAAATCGTAGTTTTCAGGCTTATTGCTGATCTCTTTCGAAATTGCAGCTTTTAACTCTTCTCCATGGAGACCCCGGATCGGCGTCTCCTTTTTCGAGTGCAGGCAGGCCTTGAGCTTTCCGTCAGCTGTCAAACGGAGTCTGTTGCATTTTGAGCAGAAATGATGATTCACAGGACTGATCAGTCCGATCGTTCCTTTATAGCCCTCTTTCTGATACAGCTTTGCAACGCCGCTTTCCCCGATGAACTTCAGTTCAGGAGCTTTCTCCAGTACCGTTTCATTCGGAAGAAAACATTCTTTTCCCCAGGAAGCAGCCTCCCCGATCGGCATCAGTTCGATAAAACGGATCTGATAATCATTGTCTTTCGTCAGTTCCACAAAATCCGTGATCTCATCATCATTCCATCCTCCGATCAGAACAGCATTCAGCTTGGTATTTTCAAACCCTGCCTTTTTCGCTGCCTCAAACCCTTCAAAAAGATCATCCACCGGATGTTCACTGAAGCTGCATCTGCTCAGTTCCTTGTATTTTTCGTTCTGCAACGTATCAATGGAGATATTTAAACGGTCAACTCCGGCTGCCCGCAGGTCGTCTGCATACTTTGTCAGGAGCAGTCCGTTGGTCGTAATGCAGAGTTCTCTGATCCCCGGGATCTCTGCGATTCGCCTGCAGATATCGATAATTCCACGACGAACCAGAGGTTCTCCGCCAGTCAGGCGAACCTTATTCACCCCCAGCTCCGCACATATACCTGCAATCTCCGCAATTTCTTCTACGCTGAGGATCGTTTCATGCGAGAATTTCTCCACACCCTGCTCCGGCATACAGTATCTGCATCTTAAGTTGCAAAGATCTGTAACCGAGATCCTCAGATAATTGATTTCTCGTTTGTAACTGTCTCTCATGGTTCTCTAAGAGGCTCCTTTTCTATCTGCTTTTGAATTGTCTGAAACTTATAAGTATTCTCCGCTTAAGATATACTCCGCAACTTCTTTATAAGCGGTAAGTTCAAACACGGGAAGGCCGGTGATTTCCTCATCCGTGATCACAGCACATAATTCTGACAATGGCAGTGAAAGACCCTTTCCCGTTTCAGCCCGGCTGACGCCGATTTTCGGAAGATCGCTCATGCGGTATCCTTCTACAATGATCACGTCATAACTGCCCGGAAGCAGATCGATCATTTCGTGAACATCAGGACAGGAATCGCATCTTTTGATAACAGCGAGTTTTTCTTCACTGGAGATGGCAACACAATCACTGCCGGCCTCATAGAACCGGTAGGTATCCTTACCTTCTTTGTCCATCTGAAAACGGTGCGCATCATGCTTGATCACGGCAACAGAAAAACCGCGCCGTTTGATTTCCTTGATCAATTGTTCAATGAAAGTGGTTTTTCCGGAACCGGAAAAGCCAACAAAAGAGATGATTCTTTTTTCGTTATCTAAAAAACGCATCTGTTCTCCTTTTCAAACATGGAAGGCGCCCGCATTTCTTTGGACACCCCGTCCGAGCAGCCATGACAAAAGTTTTAGGCTCTCCCGGATCGGAGATATTTTATGCTATTAAGTTACCACTTTGGTATACCAAAGTCAATTCTGAATTATTGTTATTGATCACCTGATCTGCAGATCAGACTGATGATATACCGTTTGTTTTCACTTACCTTATGGTCAAACTTCTTATCAAAACTGCTAAAGAGCTTGTTTAGAAAAGAACCCCGCCCAAACAGACCGATCAGGCCAAACGAATCCGCATGGATGTCTTTAAAAGAGGATAGATCTTCTTTCAGTTCAGAAATTGAAAAGTAGTGCCAGGTGCTGCCCCATTTTCTAAGTTTTTTTCGAAGGAACATATGGAGACGGCTGCCTTCGAGATTTTCTGCAATAAAGAGATAACCGCCGGGTTTTAATGCTTTTTGGATCTGCTGGATCATCTGCTCAAGCGCTTTTTGACCTCCGCATTCACCATAAACTGCTCCCATCACCGACTTTAAGCAGATAATGTCGAATTCACCGGTATATGGAATATTAAGCGAGTTTACGATTTCGTATCGGACTCTGTCTTCCAACCCATATTTTCGGTGTAAGTTTTTTGCGTTTTCCAGTCCGCTCTCATCGATATCAGACCAGACAACATCGCATCCTTTCAGTGCCCAGAACAAAGAAATGCCCCCATTCCTTCCGCCTAGATCTAATACCTTTGGAGTTTTATTCTCGCTCAAAAACGAAGCCACGAGTTCCGTGGCTTTGTTATCCCAGAAGTCAAGTGCTCTGGACCAGTTAACGATATCCCATTCTACAATGTCTTTTTGTAATGTTTTTTCCATATGCTACAGTTTTTTCATCAGGTTCGCTTTCACTGCTTGAATAAACTCTTCGGTATCTAATACTTCCGGATCCTCGATCGTCGTGATCAGGGAAAGATCCTTGGTCATTTTCCCGGCTTCGATCGTCTCGATCACAGCTGTCTCCAGTTTGGAAGCAAAGTCGCAGAGGGCCTCATTTCCATCAAGCTGTCCGCGTTTATTTAAGGCACCGGTCCATGCAAAGATCGTCGCAACTGAGTTCGTAGAGGTCTTCTCCCCGTCACGGTATTTGTAAAAGTGCCTCTGTACCGTTCCGTGAGCTGCCTCAAATTCGTATTTGCCATCCGGGGATACCAGAACAGACGTCATCATTGCAAGTGCACCGAATGCCGTTGCGACCATATCGCTCATAACATCGCCATCATAGTTCTTGCAGGCCCAGATAAAGCCGCCCTCACTCTTGATCACACGGGCAACCGCATCATCGATCAGTGTATAGAAATACTCGATTCCGGCTTTCTCAAAGGCATCTTTGTATTCTTTTTCATAGACCTCCTGGAAAACGTCCTTAAAATGATGGTCATAGATCTTGGAGATCGTATCTTTTGCAGAAAACCACAGGCTCTGCTTTGTCTCTAACGCATAATTAAAACAGCTTCTTGCAAAACTTGTAATTGAAGAATCTAAGTTATGCTGTCCCTGAAGGATACCCGGACGGTCAAACTCTTTGATAAGCTTCCGTTCTTCTGTTCCGTCTTCCGCTGTAAAGACAAGTTCTGCCTTTCCTTTACCCGGAATACTCATTTCAGAAGCGCTGTAAAGATCTCCGTAAGCATGTCTTGCGATCGTAATTGGCTTTTTCCATGTTTTTACATAAGGATCGATGCCGTTTACCATGATCGGCGCACGGAACACCGTACCGTCTAAAATCGCCCGGATCGTTCCGTTCGGGCTCTTATACATGTCTTTCAGGTGATATTCCTCCACCCGGGCTTTATTCGGAGTGATGGTCGCGCATTTCACGCCGACTCCATATTTCTTGATCGCTTCTGCAGCATCTTTCGTGATCTGATCTGCAGTTTCATCACGCTTCTCAAGACCTAAGTCGTAATATTCCGTCTTCAGATCGATAAACGGAAGCAGGAGTTCTTCTTTGATCATCTTCCAGATCACTCGCGTCATTTCATCCCCATCCATTTCAACGATCGGCACTTTCATCTTGATCTTTTCAGAATTCAGTTTCATGTCTCCGATCATACTGAATTCAAACTGACCGTTTGCTTCGGCAGTTTTATATTTCGGAGCCGCTTCTTTTTTCTCTTCCGGCTCTTCCTCGTTTTGATATACTTCCAATCCGTCCATGATCGACTGAAGATCGACTTCCGTGATCCCGGATGCCGGAACATCATCCCCGTACATCTTGCTCTGATCCACCAGCCAGACACCGTTTTGCATCCTGGTCAGATATTTATGGTCCTGCAGCGCTTTCATAACCTTAGCTATCGTGGCCTCACTGCAGCCAAGCTCATAGGAGATCTTTTTATAGGTTCCGATAAACAGATTGGTATTTGGATCGGTATTGGTCATGATATACATGAAAATCTCAATCTGTCTGCGGTCCTTGATTCCAAGGTTTTTTAAACCTTTCATGAAATCCGTGTTTTTCATTTTGTCTTTTTTCCGTGACATAATACCCTCACTTAAAAAATGGATTTATGAGCGGGCCTGTAAGCCGGGTTCTGTTGAAAATGGTCATCTATCTTGTCTTACCGTCACCGGCAAGTTCTACGCGACCTACCCGGAAGCTCAGCGGGCCGCCTCACAGCTTCCTGTTTGGTCTTGCTTCGGATGGAGTTTACATGTGCCCTTCCTGTTACCAGCAAGGCGGTAGTCTCTTACACTGCCATTTCACCCTTACCCTTTCGGGCGGTATATTTCTGTTGCACTGGTCCTGGGATCGCTCCCGCCAGACGTTATCTGGCATCCTGCCCTGTGAAGCCCGGACTTTCCTCACCCCGAAACAAAAAGAAAAATTTGGCCAAATTGATACTAATTGTATATAATTCGGGGCGCGACCATTCAGCCCACTCACAAAATAATATTAAACACTTTGGGTTCAATTTGCAATCCTAATATTGACGTAAACACTTTAGTTTTTTTATCTGATCCTGATTTTCAGAATATGATATCGTTTCTTTTTATCGGTCAGTTCCAGATCTTGGGCGATCTCATATCCATATTCGTCAGCAAATGCTCTCAGCAGCTCCACATCTCTATGCGGCGATACGATCAGTTCTTTTGCAGTTTGAACAACTTCCATACCTGCTCTTAGGATCCGATCCATTAAAATACCTCCCATCCCGGATAGGATAATGGCATCCACTTCCCCGGGATGGATCTCTGCCAGTCCATCTGAGAGCCTGCATTCGATCCCGTTCTTTTGCAGCTTTTCCGAAGAACCTGTTTCCGGTTCAAAAAGAAAACCAGCTCTCGCTGCATGTTCTCTTGCCTTTTCCAAAGATCCGGGGCTTAAGTCTGCAGCAATCACATAGGAAGAGATCCCATTCCGCAACAAATAGATAGGCACATACCCATGGTCTGTGCCTATATCTGCTGCCCGATAGCCGGGCGTTACCAGTTCTGCAATTGTTTTCAGTCTGTTCGAAATTGCCATATCAGTCAAGGAAATCCTTTAATTTACGGCTTCTGCTCGGGTGGCGGAGTTTTCTTAAAGCTTTCGCCTCGATCTGACGGATACGCTCACGGGTGACGGAAAATTCCTTTCCTACCTCCTCTAAGGTCCTTGCTCTTCCGTCCTCTAAACCGAAACGCAGTCTTAAGACTTCCTGCTCTCTGTCTGTCAGTGTTAAAAGGACTTCATTTAACTGTTCCTTTAACAGGACAAAGGTCGCTGCATCCACCGGAGAAGTGATGTTTTCATCTTTGATGAAATCTCCGAGATGGGAATCTTCCTCTTCACCGATCGGTGTTTCCAAAGAAACCGGATCCTGGGAGATCTTTAAGATTTCTCTGACACGGGAGACAGGAATATCCATCTTCTCAGCGATCTCTTCATTGGTTGGTTCCCTTCCAAGTTCCTGAAGAAGCTGTCTGGAAACGCGAAGCAGTTTATTGATCGTCTCAACCATATGGACCGGAATACGAATGGTTCGTGCCTGGTCTGCGATTGCTCGCGTGATCGCCTGACGGATCCACCAGGTAGCATAGGTTGAGAATTTATAACCCTTCTTGTAATCAAACTTCTCAACTGCTTTCATGAGACCTAAGTTGCCTTCCTGGATCAGATCCAGGAGCTGCATGCCTCGGCCGACATAGCGTTTTGCGATACTGACAACAAGTCTGAGGTTCGCTTCTGCAAGTTTTGCCTTTGCCTGCTGATCGCCTTTTTCCATTCTCTTTGCCAGCTCTACCTCCTCGTCGGATGTAAGCAGCGGCACTTTTCCGATCTCTTTCAGATACATGCGGACATGATCTTCAATATTGACATTGTTTTCAAGATCAGAAAGATCAAGGTCTACTTCTGCAAGCTCTTCATCATTTTCATTGATATCAACCTCGTCATCAAGATCCAGGATAATATCTTCATCATTGATATCAGTACGAAGGACATCGATTCCTTTTCCTTCAATATATTCAACGATGCTTTCCATATACTCCTGATTCAGTTCCATACCCGGGAAATATTTATCGATTTCCGAATATTCAATGACACTTTTCTTCTTCTCAGCATCCTTGATCAGTTTTGCAAGATTCTCTTCAAAAACAGCATTGTTGATTGCCGGGCCGTTTTCCTCATCGTCCGCATCTGAATCCTTAAAAGAAATCGCTGTTTCCTCCGGCTCACTTCCGATATCAGGAACTACTTCTGTTTCTTTGGATTTTTTTCTGGTTTTCTTTTTTGTCTCTTTTTCCTCAGCTTCCGCTTTTTCGTTATCCTTAGCAGAAGCTTTTTTCCGGGTCTTAGTCTCTTTAACCTCTTCCTTCTGCTCTTCCTTTACTGCAGATTTCTTTGTTGACGTCTTTTTCTCTGCGGCCTTCGCACTTGCCTTCTTTGTTTCTTCTTTCTTTTCAGCTGAATCTTTTTTCGTCTTAGCGGCAGTTTTTTTCGCTTCAGCTTTTTTCTCTTCTGCTTTTACTGTCTTTTTCTGAGTATCTGTCTTCTTTTCAGCTGCTTTAAAATCAGCCTTTTTAGCTTCCTGCTTTTTCTCTGTGGCTTTCGTAGTCTGTTTTTTCGTCTCAGTTTTCTTTTCAGTTGCTTTTGTCACCGCTTTCTTCGCCGTAGTTTTCTTTTCTGCGGCTTTCTTCTCTGCTGCTTTAGAAACAGACTTTTTCTCTGCCGTTTTCTTTGCATCAGCTTTTACGCCGGTCTTCTTCTCGGCGGTCTTCTTTGCTGCAGGCTTTTCTGCAGTCTTCTTTGCGGCTGTTTTTTTCTCAGCAGTTTTCTTCTCTGCTGCCTTTGCAGTTGTTTTCTTATCTGCAGTTTTCTTTGCTGAAGATTTCTCGGTTGCCTTCTTTGCGGCCGGCTTTTTCTCTGCTGCCTTAGCACTTGTCTTCTTCTCAGCAGTCTTCTTTGCTGCAGGCTTTGCCGTTTCCTTCTTTGCTGCAGTCTTCTTTTCAGCAGATTTCTTTTCTGCTGTCTTTGCAGCTGTTTTCTTCTCAGCGGTCTTCTTTGCTGCCGGTTTTGCCGTTTCCTTCTTTGCTGCAGGCTTCTTCTCCGCAGTTTTCTTTTCTGCTGTCTTTGCAGCGGTCTTCTTCTCAGCAGGCTTCTTAGCTGCCGGCTTTGCTGTTTCCTTCTTTGCTGCAGTCTTCTTCTCCGCAGTTTTCTTTTCTGCTGTCTTTGCAGCGGTCTTCTTCTCAGCAGGCTTCTTAGCTGCCTGCTTTGCTGTTTCCTTCTTTACTGCAGTTTTCTTTGTTGTCTTAACTTCTTTTACTGTTTCTTTCTTTTCTTTTTTCGCTGGCATTAAATGCTCCTCCCGAAAATATCAATTTTTTGGATCTTCTCTGCTGCCCTTTTGAGCTCCACCATTCTGGAAAGATCCTGCTCACTCTCCATCTGTTTGTCAATACTGTTTGTTTTGATCCGTATCACACACTCATTGATGAGTTTTTCTCTCTCATCTGCTTCAATTTCATTGTCTGTACGAAGATCCAAAACAGCAGCAGCTTCTTCCTGCATCTCAGGTTCTTCAAAACTGCTGATAATACTCACCGGATCGAGTTTCCTTCTTCGAAGCTGCTCAAACAGCATCACAGCAATTCCATCACACGGCGGCAGGGTGAAATCGTGTTCATCAATTACTTGACTTACCTTGTCATATAATGACGGGTCCTGCGCCAGATAAGATAGAAGCATCTTCTGACAGGTCAGAAGTGCTTTGCTGTTTACATCCTTCTTTAAAGGAAGCGGTCTGACCGGTTCATATTTCGGTATATTATCATTGCTTAAGGCAAGTTTTTTTGTCTTTTCCTTCAGCAACGTATAATCGATTCCAAATTCCTTTGAGACGGCACGTACATAATTGTCCTGTTCCATCCCATCGGTAAAATAGCTGAGTCTTTTTGCTACTTCATTAAAAAACCTTGTACTCTCATCAGGATCAGTAAGGTCATAGGCCGGTACCATGCAGTGGATCTCAAAAAGGACACTGTTCATTGCATTTTTCAACCGTTCTTTATATCCTTCTGTTCCTTCTGCCTTGATCAGCTCATCCGGATCTTTATGTGGACTCAGGTCAGCGACCTTCACTGAGATTCCCGCATCCCGCAGTTTCGGAATAGCCCTTAAGGCTGCATCCTGTCCGGCTGTATCGGAATCATAAGAGATGATCACGTTCTGCGTATATCTTCTTAGAATACCGGCATGTCCGTCCGTCAGTGCGGTTCCTAATGAAGCAACTGCGTTCGTAAAACCAGCCTGATGCAAGGAGATCACATCCATATAGCCTTCACAAAGGATCAGTTCCTTTCCTTTATGGCGTTTTGCCACATGAAGTCCGTAAAGAGTCTTTCTCTTATTAAAACACTCTGTTTCAGGCGAATTGAGGTATTTTGGTTCTCCGTCACCCATCACTCTTCCGCCGAACGCAACGACCTTGCTTCGAACGTCCATAATCGGGAACATGACGCGATTCCAGAAATAGTCATGGGTATCTGTTTCCTTAATTGAAAACAGTCCGCTGGCTTTTAAAACATCATCAGAAAAGTTTTTGCTTTTCATATACCGGTATAAATCATCCCGGTATTTATCAGAATAACCCAGCCCGAAACCGGTGATCGTCTCATCTGTAAGGCCGCGGTCTTTTAAATATTTATAGGCGCGCTCGCCACGTTCGCTTTTTAAAAGATGGTAGAAATACTTTGCCGCTTCCCTGTTAACTTCCAGAATGGCTTCCCTTCGTTTTGCCCTTGCACTTTCTTCACGGGAAATATCAGGCTTTGGAAGTGCGATTCCGGCTCTGTCTGCCAGCATCTTTAAGGCTTCCAGATAGCTGGCATTTTCATATTTCATGATAAACGTTAAAACGCTTCCGCCTTTATGGCAGCCGAAACAGTAATACATCTGTTTGGCACCGTTATCCGTCACAGAAAAGGAGGGCGTCTTTTCATTATGAAACGGACATAAGCCGAAATAGGTGGAGCCTTTTTTCTGAAGCTTTACATAACTTCCGATCACATCCACGATATTATTGGCATCTATGACCTGATCGATCACTTCCTGAGGATAAAACATCAGCCCTCCGTGTTCTCCGTTTCACTTTCTGTTTCAGTTTCAGTTTCGGTTTCACTTTCGCTTTCTGAAGCAGATTCCGTTATGCTTTCTGTTTCCGTTTCTTCAGCATAATCAGCAGACTCTGTGATGGACTGCATCAGAATATATAAATTGTTCAGATCTTTATTTCCGGCAAGTGCATCGCTCAGCCGGTTATTGGTATCTGTAAGCAGGGAGCGGATCGGCTCTCTGTAGGAGACCAGGTTCATAAATTTTAAGATCTCCTGGTCCGTATACATATCGGAACAGATCTTAAGAGCAGCCTGCTCCTTATCATACTTCAGATAGAAACTGTCGACCGATGGCGCCGTAGCTTCAATATTATCAAAATGAATATCATAACTTACGAAAGCAACGATCTCGTCTTCTTCGATTCCCGGTGTCACATAAACCTGGAAATTATCATACTGACTAACGATCGTAGAGACCTCTGTCGTAATGTTCGCTTTGGTAGGATCATCAAACATTGCCTCAAGGTCTGTCGTGTTTCCGGAAGAGACTGCCGTATAATAATTGACAAAGAAATCATCAATTGCAGCCACATCATTGAGCTTGATCTCCTGATTCCGGATCTGGTCCATATAGTTTCCGCCTCTTGCGCTCTTTTTGGGGCTTCTTCCCGCAGCAAGGACAACAACTACGATGATGA
Source organism: Lachnospiraceae bacterium (assembly GCA_017511045.1). GTDB lineage: Bacteria > Bacillota > Clostridia > Lachnospirales > Lachnospiraceae > RGIG5612. The sequence continues at coordinate 69,400 of JAFWLM010000080.1, forward strand.
TCAGGAGCAATAGTATAATGATGGCAGAAAGAGACTTATGCTGTTTTATGAATTTTGAAAAAGCATTTCCGGACTTCTTAGTTTTTTTCTCCGAAACCTTTTCTGAAGTGTTCGCTTTCTCGTCATTTGCTGCGCTGTTCTCAGAAACAGCCGTATCTTCCACTGTCTCTTCCGAAACCTCAGGTTCTGACAGCGTTTCTGCACCAGTCTCATTTTCGGCATCTGGAAGCACTTCATTCCGGACGTCCGGTTCAGAAACATCCGGCTGCTCTTCAATAGCTGCCGAAGTTTCAATTTCTTCTGCAGCAGGTCTCCGTACAGCTCTCTGGCTTCTATGACTCGGCATTCTCCTTACGAATGCATCCGTCTTTATTTCTTCATTGGTGTTTTTCTCATCAATTCCCACTGAGTTTCCTCCAATGCAAAATCCTTTGATCTCGCGGTAAATCTGTTTTTAATATGACAACAAAAACCAAGAAAGGTTGTCCTTTCCCGATTTTGTCTGTCAGTATATTTGATTTCCGTGTCTAAAAAGTGAACTTAAGCGGTTCCAAACAGGCGGTCACCTGCATCTCCAAGACCCGGAACAATAAACCCGTTTTCATTTAAGTGATCGTCCAGAGCAGCAAGTGTGATATCCACATCCGGATGATCTTCTTCAATTCTCTTTACGCCTTCCGGAACACCAACTAAGCACACCAGCATGATCTTCTTTGCGCCGCGTTTTTTGATGTTCGTGATCGCAGCAGATGCACTTCCGCCGGTTGCCAGCATCGGATCGGTAATGATAACGATCGACTTGTCCATGTCTTTCGGGAATTTCGCGTAATACTCATGAGGCTCTAATGTATTCTTATCTCTGTACATTCCGATGTGTCCGATCTTAGCAGTCGGAATAATATCACGGAATCCATCAACAAGACCGATACCTGCACGAAGGATCGGAACCAGAACGATCTTTTCTGCCAGCTCATACCCTGTGGTCTCGCAGATCGGAGTCTTGATCTGCTTTTCCACGATCGGAACGTTTCTGGTGACCTCATATGCCATCAGTTTTGCGATCTCGTCCAGGTTCTGTTTGAAAATATAAGTTGAGGTATCTTCCTGCCTCATGATAGATAGTTTGTGTTTGATAAGTGAATGATCAAGAACTGTTAACATGTCTGCCTCCCTTGAAATCTGGTCCATTTATGCAAGTTTATCACGCAAAGAGGCAGATTTCAATCAAATTCCCCCCAATCTGTAAAAGACAGCGGATCTCTCCGCTGCCTTTTTGCTTCGATATTCCCTTTTTTATATCTTAGCTTGGGGATTATAGGATGTCAGTTCCCTTACCACCTCCTTTTCTTCTTTCGTCAAACTGTAGTCATTATCAAATTGATCATAGACTGCTTTTCTGAGGAACTGGGACACACTCAGTCCGTTTCTTGCAGCATATGCTTTGACCAGATTACCTTCTTCATCACTGATTCTTACGGAAATAACCATCTTTTTTCCTCCTGTTTTACAAATATTTGAGATTGTGGTTTTAGGACTCTATCACATCCGGAAGCCCGTTCTTTGAATTTTGTTCCGAAATACATGTAAACGGTTCCAAGATACTTCTTGCAAAGCAACAGGCACTTAAACTATAATAGGGAGAAATTTTGACAGAATTCATCCTTTTAACACATTTTTTCTATATGCTTTTTGAGTTAATTTGGAGTAAACCCCCGAGATAAGAGGATTTGATATGAAATACAACCGAAACAACGACAACCATTCATCCCAAAGAGCCGAAGAGTTTGATCTTCCGGAACGCAAAAGACCTGTAAAACGGCCTTCTGCTCCAGCATCCCGTGAAGCCGGCACCCGTCAGGCTTCTTCTTCCGGACGTCCAGCTTCATCATCACAGAACCGGAAATACAGTAATATGAGCCAGCAGCATTCTCATTCCGGACAAGGCAGCGGGCAGCGTCCGGTTAGAAACAGTGAGCAAAGGCCTGTCAGGACATCTTCTCAAAGATCGTCCAGAGCTGCTGCCTCCAGAACACCAGAACTGAGCAAAGAGATGTTTCTCTCTAGCGATTACAATTTAAATGATGAGTTAAGCGGAACCGGGTCCTCTTCCATGGACCGCTTATTTGGTGATGAAAGCAGTCAGCGCAGACAAAGATCTTCTGAGGATTACGGGAAGGCGCGGACAGCACAGAGAAGATCCTCCGCTTCGGATAATCAGGCAAGAACTGCCAGAAGAAGACCTGCTTCCGATGAACAGCCGAGGACTGCGAGAAGGAGCTCTTCAGATGCTCAAAGCCGTTCCTCCGGCAGGCGTTCTTCCGAAAGTGTACAGACAAGACGTGCAGCACATACGGGTAAAAGCTCCGGAAACGGCAGAAAAAACAAAAAAACCTTAAAAAAAGATATCTTTGCAATCATTCTGCTTGCTCTGCAGGCAGCGCTTTCGATTGCTTTAATTATTGTTCTGACGATCCTGAATGTTCTTCCTGCAGGATTATTCATTCTTTTGGTCGTCGTACTGATCGTTCTTTGGCTCCTCGTATTTTTCAGTCAGTGGAAACGATACAAGAAGCTGCCTCTGATAGGTAAGATTTTCTCAATCATTATTTGTATCGTTCTGATCGTCGGTAATTATTATATGATTATCACGAACAAAGCAATTGACACAGTGTCCGAAGAAGTGGCATATGATATCGACTATATTGATGTCGTTGTCATGGCAAATGATCCGGCGCAGAAGATCGAAGATGCAGCTGACTATACCTTCGGAACCCAGGCGACATTCCAGCCGATCAACTTAAATACTGCTCTTTCCGATATCGAAGATGCGATCGGCAAAGAGCCAAAGACAAAAGATTATACCTCTGCGCTGAATCAGGCAGATGCCCTTTATTCAGGGGAAGTTAAGGCGATCATATATAACCGTGATTTCAAGACCGCAATTGAGGAAAAACATGAAAAATATGAAGAAGAGACCCGTGTGATCATGACGATCACGATCAAAGAGCAGGTTGACATTAAGGCCGGCAGCGATGTCGATGTCACGACACAGCCGTTCCTCTTCTATATCAGCGGAAACGATGAATATGGTGATATTTCGATTTCCGGACGTTCCGACGTTAATATGCTTGTTGCAGTCAATCCTGTTTCCAGACAGGTCCTGATGATCAACACCCCTCGTGATTATTATGTAGAGCTTCCGGGCGTTTCAGGCGGCATGAGAGATAAACTGACACATGCCGGTGTCTATGGCGTTCAATGCCAGGTTGATACCATGAGCGCGTTATATGGATATGATGTGGACTATTACTGCAAAGTCAATTTCTCTTCTCTTTGGGATATTGTTGACTGCTTAGGTGGAATTGATATTTATAATGATTATTATTTCCACTGTACGACTGGCGACTCAGAATTTGAGGAAGGAAACATTCATTTAGATGGTTTCCATGCTTTAGAATATTGCAGAGAAAGAGAAAGTCTGGAGGACGGTGACTTTGAACGAGGACGGCATCAACAAATTGTACTCGAAGCCATAATCAATAAGCTTCTCTCTTCTGCCGGCTTTACAGCATATTCCCAGCTGATCAAGACTTTGGAGAAATGCTGTATTACCAATATTCCAAAGGAAAGCATTTCTGCGCTCGTTAAAAAGCAGCTTGCAGAAGGCGGAGGCTGGAACATCGTAAAAGCCAGTGCGGAAGGTGGCGGATTAATTCAGGCAACCTACTCAATGGGCGAAATGGGACTTTATGTCTGTATGCCATATGCCCAGTCAATCAGAAACGTGCAGGAGATGCTTAGAGCTTTGTATGCGGGTGAAGAAGTTATTCCTCTTCAGATGGCAGAAGAAGGCGATGACTATACCTTTATCGCAGAACCGGGTCCGGTTCCGGAGATTGCTGATGAGGAAGAAGAAACGACGACCGCAGCACCTGAGCCAGCACCTGTTGATGATGGCGGCGGTGATGATGGTGGCGGTGACAATACCGGCGGTGGCGGTGACGATACCGGCGGTGGCGGTGACGATACCGGCGGTGGCGGTGACAATACCAGCGGTGGCGGCGATGATGGCGGCGGTGACAATACCGGCGGTGATGAAGGCTGAGACATCAGAAAACAACTGTATTTCATATCATACAAAAGGCGCTATTTCCATTTGGAAACAGCGCCTTTATCATTCTAATCAATTACACTTTTTCATACATATTTATACCAGATCAATAATGCCCTTCTCTTCGAGAATTGCCAGCACGATAAATACACCTATTAAGGCGAAGGAGACTCCGACTGCCGAATACTTTTTAATCTGTTTTGCTTTTTTCTTATTCATAACTTTGACCCTTTATCTTTTTAAAAGATTATTTTGTTCCGGTGGAGCCGAATCCGCCCTCTCCTCTTTCTGTCTCACCCAGTTCTTCGACCGGATTCCATTCTGCGCCTAAAAACGGGGTAATAACCAGCTGTGCGATCCGTTCCCCATGTTCAATCACTCTTGACTCTTTTGAATGGTTAAACAGCGATACCATAACTTCCCCGCGGTAATCTGCATCTACGACACCGACTTTATTCGATGGTGCCAAACCCTTTTTTGTCGCCAGACCGCTTCTGGCATAAATGAGGCCGGCATATCCAAGCGGAATTTCCATTGCAAGCCCTGTATGGATCAGAACAGCCTCGCCGGGCTCTATCGTTACTGTCTCATCCAGGCAGGCATATAGATCGGCACCTGCGCTGAACTCACTTCCGTATGTTGGAAGGATTGCCTTTTCATCCAGTTTCTTCACATTTACCTTTGCTTTCATTCGCTTGAATAACTCCTTGGTCCGTAGTTTCGTATGTCTTTATTGTACACGATGATGTGTTATCGTGCATCATCTCCTTTTCATGTTTCCGGACGGACGCGGATAAGAAGCAGTCTTCCCTTTCCGACCTGTATCTTAGCCGTCTGCCCTGGCAAAGGTTCATTGCTGACTCCATACTGCCAGTCGCACTCGATTTCCGCATCCTGAAGCTCGTATTTTGCCTCAGAAACAGTGATATCCTCTGCCTCGCCGGAAATGTTCAGCAGGGAGAAATAGGACCAGAAATCATCCACTTCCGCAGTTCTGCCAGAAACGATCTCCATCTCGGAAAAATCGTCTACGATCTTTGCAGATTTGCCCATAGTATCAAGCATCAGCAAAATGGAAACATTGCCTAAGGTATGGTCCAGTCTTGCCCCAACAACGCCGAGCAGCAGGAAATCTTCAAATCCGCGGCCTAAAGCTTCTTTTACAGCAAAGACTGTATCCGTATCATTTTTGATTGTTGGAAGCACAATGGTCTCAACTTCTAAATTAGGATTCTCATGGGAGTCAAAATCTCCGACGATCAGGTCGGGACCCCTCCCAAGTTCGTCCATATGCTTAAGTCCGCTGTCGCAGTAAACGATATAATCATTTTCGTTCAGATAACTACGGACAAAATCGTAATCAGCAATTCCTGCGCCGCCGACAATTACACAGCGTTTCATGTAATCACCTTCTTATCAAATAATTATTGCCTGATTATGGATTTATTATAACACATCTTCCATCAATAATACTGTATACCGATTTTTAAACAAAAAAACACCCCTGATTCAGTGATGCAGGGGTGGCAAAAAGATTGTAATTTTCAGACATCGCGAAGTGGCGGAGCCGGGACCGGCTTGATCCATCCGCCGACTTCTTCCTTCACCTGTTTGATCTTCTCTTTGTTTTCTTTCACTGCTTTGAATGGAGCCCGCTGTTTCACATGAACTTCCTCTTCGTTCGGATTATCATTCAGTCTGCAAAGCTCTGCTCCTCCATCCCATAAGACATACATTTTCCCCTCATCACTAAATTTAACATCTCCAAGGATATTACAGATCGGGCATCTGACGCGGTTTCCACTCAGCTGAAGAACATCACCGTGGCATACCGGACAAAATTCCGGATTGTCTTCAAGACCTCTGTAATATGGCTCGTCCTGATGATTCAAGGCGTCTGCCATCCGCCGCCCTAAAAGTCCTGCACGCTCGATAGAATCATCCAAAAGTGCCATATAGTCTTTTGCGGAACAGAACTGAACGACCATCTGATCCACAAGATTCATCTGACTTCCGCAGAGTTCAACGGCAGTAAAATTCAGCATTGGCTTGATCAGGTTTGTCATATCGCTTCCACCTACTGCAATCGTTGCGCAAAGCGTATGCTGCTTTCCGGCAATCTCGTGATGCTTAGCAAAGTTTTTGGCATGGATCCGGTTGAGAAGGACCAGCAGGATCCCCGGGACTGTCAGATTGTAGATGGAAGTAGACAGAATGATTCCGTCCGCTTCTTTGACCTTATCTACGATATAGGACAAGTGATCACTGTCTTCCTTATAGCAGCAGAAATATCCGCTTTCCGGGAAACGTCCATTCGGCCAGTTATCGGAATTGGAACACAGCTCACATCCGGTACACGGATTGATCTTATGCTCCTGCAGTCTAAGATATTCCACCTCAAAGCCCTGCGCCTTTGCTTCTTTCAGAGCCTTCTTTAACAAAAGCTCCGAATTGCCGTCTTTTCTTCCGCAGCTGATTCCAAGTATTTTCATGTTGTGTTTCCCCTTTCAGTTGGTGTAAAAAAACCTGCAGCTTTCTCGTCGCAGGTCTTTTTTGCTTTGATTAGTTATATCTTTTTCTGCTCTCTTCGTAGATGTAAGTAAAATATCTCGGATCCATACCAAACTGCATTGCGACATAACAGTTTTCAGGATAGGTATCCAGGAACTTCTTTACCTCATCCTTTAGTACCTCATCCGGAGTTTCCGGAGGAAGCATCGCAGGCTCAACGCCAAGCTTGATATCCTTACCGTATTCTTTATACAGCATTTCTTTATTATTCATGGTCTGTCCGGCCCAGAGGTCAACACCTGCTTCGATCATACACGGAACAAGAAGCTCATCATTTCCGCAGCAATGGAATTCGAAACCAATACCGTATTTGTGCGCAGAATCAACGACTCTTCTTAGGTACGGCATCACCATCTCATGGCAGGTATCATACGAGAATAACGGGGCTCTCTGGCTTCCCCAGTCATCATGGAACCATATCAGGTCCGGTTGGAACCATTTTGCCATCTGATAAAGAAGATCATCATAAAAGTAGCATAGCCTGTCAAACAATCCATGAACCGCTGCCTGCTCATCTTCATCGATCATCGCCAGTAAGGCCGGCGTCATATCCACAAATGAAATAAGACGCTCAAAGAATCCTGTGAAGATCGTCATCTTGATCGCTCTTCGATCATTTAAAAAATCCTTGTTTTTAGCAAGACATCCTGCCCAGTCCCATTTGCTGACATCAGGAAATACGACTTTCTTCTCCCATTCCGTAACATCGTCAAGAAATGGCTTGCCGGGACGTACAGTCGAACCTTTGGCACTTGGAACAAACTCCCATTCAATTCCGAAGTAGTCTTTATTATAGACACTTTCCGGGAAGAAAGGATTCTGTTGGATGACCATTGCTCTGGCAATGTTGTCAGGAATAATATCCGGATTAAACATCAGCATCTCATAAGAGGACGGCATCCATAAAGGTTTTTCATCAGCAAGAAACATCTTTATGTTTTCCACCGGCTGAATTGGGGTCTTATAGATTGGAAGACCCTGCTCACCGGGCATGAACCCCGGATAGTGATCCAAAACAGTCATTTCATCCTGATCAAACGGTATCTTGATCTCAGGTGTAACCATATTAACCTCCTTTATTTACTCCTCTGCAGAAACATAATCCGCAGCACTTTCTCCTGCCATTCGGCCAGAGTTCAGGGCAAATCCCATCGTATTGCCCGGAAGCTGGAAGACATAGCTGTCACCATAGATGCTGCAGACATCTGTTCCGGCTCCATAAAGACCCGGGATCGGTTCAAACTCCTGGGTAATAACTTCAAGTTTATGATTTACTTTGATTCCGCCAAGGCTTCCGTATGCTGCAACGCAGAAGCAGGCCGCGTAATACGGAGCTTTCTTAACCGCTTTCATATAACGGTAATCCTTGTTAAACAGCGTATCACGGCCGCCTTCACAGTCATGATTATAGGTCTCTAAAGTCTCTTCCAATCCTGCCTGATCAATTCCGGTCTTCTCGCAAAGCTCTTCGATCGTATCCGCTTTTACGAAATACTTGTAATTGCTTGCGATGGCAGATTCCACATCTTTATCAAAGATATCCATGATATCTGCACCGTGAACCATGGAGATCAGATCGAGGCCTTTCTTTTCATAGCGTTTCTTAATGCTCTCATCCATGATGATCCAGCATTTTCTGTCCTTCTGCTGATCAATTGCATTTGTTGTAAAAGTGCCGTTTCCGAGCTGTCCCTCATCATAGAATCGTTCTCCAAAGAGATTGACCATCAGGTTCGGCTGACGCATGACTGCATCAATGGAGAAGAAATTCATATTGTCCGGGATACGGTAGTTGAGTTCCATGTGCATCTCGGTCTTTCCTGCTCCTGCTTCCCATGCCATCTTGATACCATCACCTGTCAAGGCATCTCCCTCATATGAGAAGATATCAACACCGTAGGTATATCCGGTATATTTCTTCATCATGTCATGATCAGAAGCAAATCCGCCGGTTGCAATGATAGCAGCCTTGCATTCAAACAAAAGCTCTTCTCCAGCTGCATTTGTTGCATAAACACCGGTGATCTTTCCATCTTCTTTCCTGAGCCCGGTTGCCCAGGTCTCCAGAAGGATCTGGATTCCCATCTCATCTGCCCGTTCCGTCATACGACGGGTCATAGTACCTGCCGCACGTGGTCCCGGTCTTCCCTCATCCGGAATAACGTAGTGCCAGGTCGGCTCGCTCTCCTCATAGAACTTCGACGGAACAAACTTCACGCCCATTCCTTCAAGCCATTCAATCGTATCAGCAGATTTATCGATATACTTCTTAACAAGCAGGGAGTCACTTCTCCAGTGAGTATATGTCATGAACTGGCGGAATGCCTTTTCGCGTGTCACACCCATCATGCCTTCTCTCTGCTGGCGTGTCTCGATGCCTAACGGACCCATGCCCATGTTGGCGGTTCCGCCGGTCATTTTTGTTTTTTCCAGAATAATGACTTCTTTTGCATCAACTCCGTTTTCCACTGCAGCGATTGCAGCTGCAAGACCTGCCGGGCCTGCTGCGATAACAACTACTTGTTTGCTTTCTGTTTTCATATCTGTTCCTCTCTATTTGAATACTACCCTGTTTATGTTAACAAGCATCCTTTTAAACGGATTTTTACAAAAACACCTGTTTCTCAGCTGTTTTTGTAAAAAACCGGCGGAACGGACCGGAATCCGCTCCGCCAAAATAGTTAGTTCGTTGTTTTTTTGAAGGCATACGTGATGCTTCGTACTTCGTACTCCCGCATCACTCAGGACTTTCTCCGGAGGCCTTCATTAGACGATTGCGTTCTTCTCGTCGAACTGACGTCCGCGCTTCTCGTCAAGGTCTTTTCTCATCTGGATCAGTTCATCCTTCTTTACAGAGTTGATGACGAAGAAACCGATCAGAGAAAGAAAAACGAAGATCGTCGGGATCAAAGGATAGATCAGACGAATTCCGTTTGCAGCCTCAACCGTCTGCTCGATTGCACCCTCTTTATATCCAACCCAAGTAAGAGCTGCGGTAACCAGGAATGTGGAAACGCCCATACCGAGTTTCTGGAAGAAGGAAATCGATGCAGAGACCATACCAGGAGCACGTACCCCATATTTCCACTCGCCCCAGTCAACAGCATCTGGGATAGACCGGAAAATAATATTGCTGAACAGGATGATGCCGGCCTGGAAGAAGCACTGTGCGATCGTTAATACAGTTACGTTCTTCATTGCCAGGAATGTTACGACCCAGCAGATAATAACGATTGCGCCGGAAATGAAATACAGGGCATTTCTTCCGAGTTTCTGTGTCAGGATCGGTCCGACAATGATGTTAAATGCGGAACCTGCAAATGTTGCGATCGTCATAACGGTTGCGATTACGATCGGATTGCCGACATAGTAAGTATAGAAATAGGATGTCAGCGTTGTGGTTGCAGTTGCCAGCATGAAGTTGAACATGTTGATAAGCAATGCGCCCCAGAGCATCTTGTTGCCCTTGAAGATCTTAAACTCATCTTTGATTTTCAGTTTTTCTGCCGGATTTTCTGTTGTTACAGAATCCTGAGCCCACTGATTCAGAACAGAACGTTCCTTACTTGTTACAGCGGAATAGATTCCGAGAACAAGGCTGATTGCTGCAATAACGATTGCTGTCCACATGAAACCTTTTCTTTCCATCAGGTTTCCGCCGCCGAATCCAAGGATCAGGTTAATACCGGTATAGGAAATAACGATACCTGCGACTGCCATAGCGATATGACGCCAGGTGATCATCGTTCTCTTTTCCTTCGGGTCATCCGTGCAGACTGCAGTCTGAGCTGATAACCACTGATAGTTTACGGTTGCAAAGATAGAACCAAACAGGATATACATGATATATGCCCAAAGGACAGCAGCTGCACTTCCTGTTCCGATTCCGCCCGGAACCGTAAAGACAAGAACGAAGGAGATCGCAGTCGGGATCAGGGATCCGACATACCATGGTTTAAACTTACCCATCTTGTTCTTCTTCGTACGGTCAGCCAGCATACCAAAACCAAGGTCCGTAAATGCATCAATGATACGGCAGACCAATGTCAGTGTACCAATGGTCAGTGCAGGGATACCGATGGTCGTGGTAAAATACAGAACCATGTAAGAAGCAATAAATGTGTTCTCAATGGTATAACTCATCTCACCAAGAGCATACCCCAAATGATGGTACCACTTCATTTTGTTTGTGTTTTCCATAATTTTTCCCTCTCTCAATTATAAAAACTAAATGTTTTACTCTGTGAAACGAAGCCCAATTAGGCCACTTCACAGTTTATAGCAATTCTTATGCCTGTTTTGGCTGTTTGCTAGGCGGCTTGATCAGGAATTCTTTCTCAAGCGGCTTGTAAGCCTTTCTGTTTTCCGGAAGAAGCGGGAGCTTATCTTTAAGTGCCTTAGCAACTTCAAAGACTTCATCGTCATGATCTTTCAGACCCTGGAAGAGGTGTCTGGAGTGGCTCATTGCCTCTTCTGTGAAGGTGAATTTTACCTTGCCGTCTTCGACGCTGACTTTTCCGTCAATACCGCAGATCGCGCAGGAAACCTTATCTGAATCCGGATAGAACATCATCAGGTTCTGGTGGCACATCGGGCAGTAGCCTTCCGGTCCGTAGTATGGTTTCTTATGGTCGATCGCATCGTTCAGTTCATAAGGAACGTCAACTTCAAAACTCTTGACCATGTTTCTTCCAAGCTGTCTTGCCTGCTCGATCAGTTCCGGGAACAGAGTTGCTGCGCCGTCTTCTGCAACACCTGTAACGTTCATCTGGTCACAGACATTGAACTGTGCCGGGAACATTAATGTCTGCATGGAAGCTAAGCAAAGAGATACCCAGTGCTCTGTTGTTGCACCGCCGACAGAGATCATCGCACCGACTTTTCTTCTGAAGATACGGTCGTCAATCTCCATATCGCCGAACTTGTCAGTCAGGTCGTTCTTTACCATCTGTTTCATTTTCCAGTTGCAGGCAATGTCAACTCTCGGCCCCATGATACGGTCACGGATCGCGATCAGCTGTCCCGGAGGAGTCAGAGAATAGCAAGGAGCTGCAAGCAGGAATCCGTCTGCGTCAAACAGCTTGTTGTACAGCCATGCAGCATCGTCCTTGTAAATGCAGTGCTCTGCACCTTTCATGATGACCGGACATGGCCAGCATACTGCGCAGGAATGGATCTCAAGGTCCAGCATACGGATCATCTCAACTTCAGCACCAAGCTCTTTTGCGGCATTTAACGCTTCGATTGTAAAGATCTCGCAGTTGGCGTTTCTTCTTCCTGCTGTCAAAGCAACAATTTTCATATAGTGATTCTCCTTTCTCTGCCTCTTACCACAGGGATGCAGGCAGTTTCATTTCAATACAACGTTTTGGACAATTCATCCAGCAGATGCCGCAGAACCAGCATTCTCCTTCATATTTGAGGTACGGATATCCTTCTTCATTGACTGCAAGGACATCTTCCGGGCAATTGTCATAGCATTTCATGCATTTGATACATTTTTCATTATCTACTTTTACGACTTTCATTTTATTTGCCCTCCTCTAAATATTCCGGTTTCAGCTCCGGTGCGCGCATCAGTTCGATCGTATCTTTTCCGTCTACCAGACGGCATACGGAAATGTGATTATCGTTCTCCGGATTTCTTTCCGGATAATCATTTCTTAAGAAGTTGCCTCTGGACTCTTTTCTTTCCATGCAGGCTTTGAAATGAAGGATACTTCCATCATAAATGTTACGCACCTCGATGCAGCGCATCAGATCATGCGGAGTTTTTGCCATAAGATGCGGCATGAAGTGTTTACCAAGAGATCCAAGTCTTAACAGGCCTTCTTTCAGCTTGCCTTCGGAAATATGCATTCCGACATAACGATCATTGATATAACGAATCGAGCTTTCCATCTCCATCGGTTCTGTTCCGTCTTCTTCATAGAGAGGTGCATATACTTCGTCAATGACATCCTGAACGTGATTCATATCAATTTCAGGTTCCGGAGCAGTCGCACAGTATTCTTTCATCTGATCGCCAACGATAATACCGCTGATGCAGGCAGATCCGCATCCGCCAAGTCCAAGGACTGTATCACCGCCGCAGTAAAGACCTTCTACATCCGTCTTGAAGTTCTCGTCCGTATAAACACCGGAAAGGCCATAGTAACCAAACCTTCTGTTTTCCATCAGTTCATAACGATGCGTCTTCGGATTGAATCCTCTCTGCGCACCGAGATACAGAGAAACAAAGCGCTCATCCGCAATACAGATCTCGTTTCTCTTCTGATAAACATCATTAAAGTGTTCAATCGTGCAATAGATCGGATCAAGGCCGGCTTTCTCGATTTCGTCATACATTTTCGCGGTCGGGAATGGAATTGCTTCTCCTTTGGCATTCATCCACTGTCCGCGGATTCCATCACCATGATCGATGGAACCAAACGGGATCGTGATATCGTCACGGATACGATAGTTCCAGTTAGTAGCCAGGTCAAGATTGCAAAGACCTGCGCCGACTTTATAGCACGCATTGAAGCCGTCACCGGAAACACTGCCCGGATGACCGTGATAACGCATCTTATATTTCCAGTGCATAGGGGTTTCCGATGTATAGTTTCTTGTAAGATTGCAGGTAGAAACCATAACAGCTTTTGCTTTTACAATGCAGAATTCCCCGGTACGGACATTAAAACCTGTTGCGCCACAGACTTTACCATTTTTATCAGTAAGCAGGTCAACCATCATCGTTCTGTTTAAGATTTCTACGCCGACCTCTTTGCATTTCTTAGCCATGACAGGTTTTACATCCAGCCAGTGGACGCCGATCATGATCTTCTTTCCAAACCAGCCGTTGCGCACCCAGTGGTAATCATCTGTATCTTCCCAGCGCATCGGATATCCCCATTTGTTCATGTGGTCTAATGCCCACCAGCTCTTTGCTCCAAGGATATAACCGACATTCGGATTCATTAAAGCTCCCGGTCCGCCAAGAAGTTCATGGCGTCCCATAAAGAACTTCACATAATCTAAATAACTGACGCCCTCTCTCGGGAAGTCCATAACATGGTCCATACCCATTCCGGAATGGCCGCTTCTTGCTGCGTTTGCTTTCTCTAAAATAATGGTTTTGACGCCTTCTTCTGCTGCTTTAATTGCTGCAGAGCATCCGGCATCTCCGCCGCCAACAACAAGGAAGTCACACTCATAAACTTTCACGTCCTGTGCATTTGGTTTTGTGATCATTTATTTGCCCTCCCTTTCTTTCATAAATGCTTCCCAGTTAGCCATGGTCTGTTTGGAAATCTCTTCGAATTCATCAATCGATTTCTGCTCGAATTCCTCATCGCCGTAACGACATGAACGGACATAATCCGGTTTCACCAGTACCAGAGCATCGTGGTAACTGATATCGAGTTCTTCTGCTTTTTCCCGAACCAGCTTGAATAATGGAAATTCGAAGTTTTCTTCTTCGTATACTCCACCACCGTAGAATTCGTCCATATTACTTTCCTTTCTTTGTATTGTTATTCAGCATCCATGCCCACCATACACTTATGGCAGGCATGGAATACAACATTATCCTCTGTATACATAATCTCCAACCTGATATTTCGGCGGGATCGTCGGAATCTGCAGGAAGGAATCGTACTGTCCTCCGGTATGGAATACATGGATTCCATCACCATTGTCAGAAGCGATGTTGACCTTCGGATCTTCGAACCAGTCGGATTTTACGAAGCGGCCGGTGATCTCGATACGAAGTGTCTCTCCCTTATGCCAGATGCGGCTGTGCGGATACATCTCAACTTCAACAGGAACGATCTCACCCGGAGAAAGTTTCTGGAGGTTCTTATGAGACTGTACCGGCTGGAAGTCGGTAGCCATCTTCTCATCCAGTTCCCTGTGAGAGACTCTCATATATCCCCATGCTCCTCTGTAAGGCTCATGCATTGCATAGACCGGGATATGCTCGCCGTTCACGCCGTTCTTCTTGACCCATACAAAGAGATCCATATCGTCGTAGCCGCGGCATTCGCAGTACAGTTTCAGTTTCATGTAACCTGTGATCTCGGTATCTTCTTCAAACTTGTAATCGAAGATAACGCTTTCGGTCTTCGGATCATAAGAAACTTCTGCTTCTTTCTCGAACGGTTTTTCAAAGCTTGTGCCCATATTAGAAGCATCCAGATAAATCTTCTTGTATTCCGTTCTCTTGATCGGCCAGTTATCTTCCACACGTTTGACCGCGTAGTCATAATCATATGCATCCATGACGTCAACACGAACCTTTGGAGTAAACTCCCAACCGTTGCGGACATTCTTCAGATAACGATCGTAGAATGCAGTAAGATCAGCAACATTGCTTCTCTCGTATGTATCCGGCCACTCGAATTCTCTGTGGGCACGGAGCCATTTCTTACCGGAGCGGATTCTTCTGAAGGTCTCAAGAGATCCTCTTAAGTGGATATGGCACCATCCTGAGCAGACATAGGTCGGAATACGGATCTTATCCCATTTTACGATCTTGCTCTCCCAGTATTTATTCATCATCGGATACTTCGCTGCCATTGTCGGAAGATCTTCAATGTAATTCTTGCAGGCGATGCCGGCAAGGATATCTTCATTAAAGGACGGAGCCATGATACCGCCGACTGCCAGAGATTCTCTGTACATATCAGATGTCAGCTCCCAAAGAGCAACACAGGTAAGATGCGGAGGCTGCTCTGCAGCAATTCTTGCCGCACTCATTGCAACGCCGGAGTTTCCGAACAATGCGATCTTACCGCTGCACCAGTCCTGCTCAGCTGCCCACTCAATGTAATCATAACCATCACGTGCGCCCTGCGGACCATACTGCTCTACATTTCCTTCGGAATTACCAACACCTCTCGGATCTACGTTTGCTACTGCATAGCCGATATGGCACCAGTAACCCGGGTCAGTGGATTCGAATTTTGCCATTTCAGAAACGGTTCCTGGCGGAACTCCCATCAATTTCCACTCCTGCATTCCCTCTGCCGGTCTTTTGGAGAACGGGCTCCAGGAGATCAGAAGCGGGAATTTTTTACCTGGCTCATCCGGCATATAGATGTCGGAATAGATCACGGTACCGTCACGAAGCGTTGTGGCAACATCCTGCATGCAGATGATGCCTTCTTCCGGGCTGTAGGTTCTCGGATTCAGTTTTCCGCAGAAGTTAAAAAGATGAGGTCTCTCGCCTCTTGCGATCATCGCCTCCATCTCTTCTTTGGTCTTACCCGGAACACCTTTGCGATAGGCTACTTCGATCGTTTCGCCGTCGAATTCTTCAGGTATCCAAATAATCTCTTTTTCCAATCTGTTCACCTCATTTTCTGTGTATTAAACTACGTTGCTGCTTTAAGGAACCTAATCTGCCTGTAAAAGCACAAAGATCCCCCTTTCAGTTTTCTGCTTTGATTGTAAGAAAACTATCCAGTTTATGGAAACATCAAATAAAACGGAAAGGCTACAACCAAAAAGTTGTTGAAGTCAAAATAGCGCTGTGCTACTATTTTTTATGTGTGAAGAAGGAGGGTGTAATATGTCTCTGGATGTTCAAATGGAATGTTTTTTTAATCTTGCTGAAACATTAAACTTCAGTGAAACTGCAAAACAGCTCTACATTTCCCAGCAGGCAGTCAGTAAAAACATTTCAAAGCTGGAATCAAAAGTCGGCTTTCCTTTATTCTATCGCAATCCTCACAGCGTTCAGATCACCCCATGGGGCAAACAGTACTTAGAGCTCAATAAACAGTTTTTAAAAGACTGCCGCTCTTTATTAGAGGACTATCATCAGGCTAACAACCGTTTTTCTATTCTGACGCTTAATCAACCGGATTTTGAGCCGGTGAAACGAATGCATCCTTTTACGATTCCCGGAACGGAATATACAGCAAATGTGCATTTGGAATATGATACCCCGGCATTTGGCATTGAACGGCTTCTTGCCCGTGATGTTGATATGCTGGTCACGATCGACCGTTTCGTTCAGAATCTTCCCGGTCTGGTCATAAAGCCAATCTATCATTTAGAAGCAGCTCTGCTTGTTTCAAAAAAGCATCCGAAATACAGACCCGGTGTTAATTATTTGGAGTTCAAAAGCGAAGCTTTTGTTGCCGGCGTCACCAGCCACAACTTTTTTGAGACCAGGGACAGTATTATGCGCGATATCGAAAATTTCGGACTTGAGCCCAGGTCCATCATCATCGTTTCTGATGCGCCGAAAGCACTTGAAACTGTAGCCCGCGGGGAAGGGATCATCTTAGGTTCAGTCATGGCCCGTGCTCCGTATGAAAGTGACATTGCAACCGTTCCTACGGGTATCATGAATAATATTGTCTGTGTTTGGAATGAAAACCTTGGCAAATCCTACTCCGATGCATTTGCAGACTTCCTTGCAAATGAATTTGAAAAAGCGGAAAAAGACCGTCTTGGATTACTCCTTGAAAAAAACTAACTGCATATACTCTTTTTCCACCATAATTTTTATTGTAAAGATAACAACTACCACGTTGTTATCTTTTTTATTGTTAGCATTTCCTGCCCTTCTCTGATACGCTTCAGAAAACAACATTTTTGTTGTTCTATAAAAAGAATTATTTTGTTTCTAATCGAAAAAAACGAATGATATGCTTTGAATGACAGAAAGATATTTGCTGTGAGTACAAAGGATAGAACTATGAATGTAAAATTATTTAACCAAAGGATCAAAAACATCGTAGATGCTGCCGCTTTTAAAGAACCTGAAAAGGTTCCAGTTGGATTTGAAGGAATGTACTGGCAGTATGGTCTTACCGGCGCCACTTTAAAAGAACTGAACGAAGGTGATTATCCTTTTGAAGACCATGTGAAACGCTACTGCCGTTATCTGAATAAGATCGAGTTTGATTATACGATGAACATCGGAGGATATGAGGCATACGATGCTTATCTTGCCTTAGGCTCTGATAAATATCCGATGGGCCGTGACGACTGCACTGTTCAGCATAATCAGGTCGGCTACCATTTTATGACAGACGAGGAATATGAACTATTGATTGCAGAACCAGCCTATTTTATGAACGAATATTGGCCTAAACGAAACGTTCCTGCGTTTAAAGAGCCGCGGGATAAAGCGTACGCTATGCTGAAAGAAGCAGCAAAATGTGTTCGGAGATCTGCGGATTTTGAAAGTGAAGTCTGCAAAGTCGGAGTCCGTGATTATTCGATTGTTCCCGTTTTAGGCATGACAGCTTCCGTTCCTCTAAATGAAATGAAAGCAGCTGGCATATTCGACCAAAGCGATCAGCCGGAAGAACTGCAATATGGAAGCAGGTTTGCAATGTATATGTCCACTCTGGATAATATTCATGATACCTATCGCGGAATGCTGGATACATTTGCAGACCTTTCTGATAACAGAGAAACTTTAGATGCTGCAATCGCTGCAATCAACAGGGTGAAATTCGAAGAATTTAAAAAGATGCCACCACAGATGCCGGAACCGAACGCGCTTCCGATGTGCGGTTGCATCTTCCATATCTCGGCATATATCAGCCTGGATGATCAGATGAAATATTGGTTTGAAGATTTCAGACGAATGCTTCTCCCCTGGGCAGAGGCCGGCAAAAAAATCTACATGAAGGGTGAAGGTTCCTTCATGCATGTTTTAGAACCATTCCGTGAGTTTCCGAAAGGAAGCATCATCATTCAGCTTGACAGTGACGATCCGTTTGAAGCAAAGAAAGTAATTGGTGACCACCAAGTAATCTGCGGAGGTTTCCCGCTTGCTCTGCTCCATCTGCATGATCTGCAAAAATGCAAGGATCAGGTCGACCGCTGTTTTAATGAACTGGCCCCGGGAGGCGGATACATGTTTAACATGGATAAGCCACTGCTCTCACCAAGTGACGGAGACATTGGACTTTTAAGAGATCTTTACGGATATATCAACGAGAAAGCAAAGAAATAACCTTATATCAGGAAAGCAGGGACATACTATGGATGCAAAATTTGATAAACTAATTAATGAAGTAACCAACGAAAACAATAAAGATTATACGATTCAGGAACTTCTGGACCAGCTGTTAAAGGATGACTCATGGGAGCCGGATCCTGGTAAGCGTTTCCAGACAGTAATGATGCTAAAGAGTAAGTTGAACAATGCCTGAATCACTACAACTATTTGGTTGTTTTTGATTTTTGCTTTATTTGTTTCTCATTAGAAATACTAAGTGTTAATCTTTAAATAAGAGATTAGCACTTTTATTTTTATGTTTTCAGGATCTGCGTTTTGCGGGTACTGAAAGCAGATTGCATATTTAGGAGGAATACTATGACAAAAATCACAGCGGATGTTGCTGTTGTCGGACTCGGCCCTGCCGGTCTTGCAGCCTGCGTAGCAGCCGGAGAGAATGATTTGAAAGTTGTTGGTTTCGAAAAAGCTGCTATGTGCGGCGGTGCGGCTAACATGGGCGGCGGACCTTTTGGTGTGGAAAGCCGCGTTCAGAAGGCAATGATGAGCGAACTGACAAAGGAAAAAGTCTTCGAAGAGTTTATGGATTATGTCCACTGGAACTGTGACGCCCGTCTTGTCCGGGATTATTTCTGGCAGTCCGGAGATACGATCGACTGGCTGGAAGAAATGGGCGTTGAATTCGGCGCTGTAGGAAAATTCTATGCAGGCAGCTGGCAGACCTGGCATATGGTCACTCCGGAAGGCGGTGGAAAACCCGGCGGAATGCGTGCTGCTTCTACCATGAATAAAAGACTTTTGGAAAGAGCTGTGGAACTCGGTGCTGACGTTCATACAAATACAGCAGTAAAAAAGATCATCAAAACAGATGACCGCATCACCGGTCTGATCGCCCAGAAGGAAAACGGCGAAGAGATCGAAGTGGAAGCAAAAGCAGTCATCATCGCAACCGGCGGTTTTGGTGACAATCCTGAAATGATCAAAGAAGAATGTGGTTTTACCTTTGGTAAAGATATGTTCAACTTTGCGATTCCTGGCCTGAAAGGTGACGGACTTCATCTTGCATGGGATGTTGGAGCTATGAAGGGCAAGATCGACATGGAAACCAACACAAAGACCCGTGTTCCGGATGAGTGTTTTGCTCTTGCAAACATCTTTAATCAGCCGAACCTTCTTGTGAATCTTTCCGGCGAGCGTGTTATGAACGAAGCAATTTCAGAAAATCCTGCGATTCTTGCAAATGTTCTTCGCAGACAGCCTCAGCGCTATGCGATCATGATCTGCTCCGACAAACTGGTGAAATACTATTACCGCAATGGTTTGGACTGGGCAGGTATTGCAGGCTCTATTTTCGGCAACACAATGAACTTCCTGGAAGATCATCTTGAGCAGGCGAAGACATTAGCACCTGAAAAATCCTATATCACGGATGCAACAGATGAAGAACTTTGCGAATACTTCGGTATTGACCTTGATACTTTCCGCGAAACATTGGAAGAATACAACGAGCTCTGTGATGAAGGATATGACGATGTCTTCAACAAAGACCATAAATATATGCGTAAGATCGAAGGAAAACTCTGGGGCGGCGCAATTGCTCTTTCCGCATATGGCAGCCTGGGAGGAATCCAGATCAATCATAAGACAGAAGTCTTAGATCCGGACTATCGTCCGATCAAGGGTCTTTATGCTGCAGGAACTGACACCTGTGACATTTATGCAGGCACCTATCTGTACAAACTCCCTGGAAACACCATGGGATACGCAGTCAACACCGGCCGTATGGCAGGCGATAACGTGGCAAAATATATAAGAAAACTGGAAAGCTGATCAAACATCAGCCTAATCAAAAAGAACAGTACAACAAGATATAAATATAGGAGGAATAACAAATGAAAATTTTAGCAGTCAGCGCAGGAAGAAAAGACGGTAACTGCGAAGTCTTTACAAAAGCAGCATTAATGGAGGCTGAAAAAATGGGATTGGAGGTTGAGCTTGTCCGTCTTCGCGATATGGATATTTATCCTTGCACCGCATGTTCCGGACAGTTCTGCGCAGCAATGGATGACCCGACAAAATGCGTTCATGGAAAAGACGATGCTGCATTCCTCATCGATAAATTCCTGGATTGTGACGGTTTCCTGATGGCGGGCCCGGTCTACTCTACCACCGGTTCCTCCATGACATTTGCATTCCGTGACAGAGTTTTCGGACCGAAGATCGACGCTGTCATGATGAGCCGTTTTGGAACTCCGAAGTGGGCTGAAGGAAGAGTAAAATCCCGTCCGGGCGCTCTGATCAGCGTAGGCGGAGCATTATCCAGCCACTGGGTATCTATGGGCATTCCAAGCCTCTACTCCACCTGCTTCTCAGCATCAACAGACGTCGTAGATTTCATGAATGTCACCGGTATCGCAAATCCGGGGGCAGCAACCTTAGATGAAGCTTATATTGAACGTGCAAAACAACTTGGTCGCAACCTTGCTCAGGCAGTATTAGATAATGATCATAGCTGGAGAGGTGAGCCAAGCGACGAAGATGTCTGCCCATCCTGCCACTTCAATGCAATGCTCTTCAACCCGAAGAAAAAAGACGTATGGTGTGCAATCTGCGGAACTCACGGACATATCGTTATGGACGGCGATGAGATGAAGATCGAATGGCCGGAAGAGGAACAGCACGAGAATCACACAAAACCGTGTGGACTGGAAGCTCACGGCGACGAGATTGGCGAAGTTCTGATGAACAGATATATGCCGCATAAAGATGAGATTCCGGCAAAATTGAAAGTATATCAGGATTACAACGCATGTATCGTTAAATCTCCTTCTGCAGAAGCAAAGAAAGCAGCGATCCTTGCAAATCTGAATAAGGACAAATAAGCAATAATCTCTCCTGATTATTTTAGACTGAAAAACTGCCGTCAAAGAAAGACGGCAGTTTTTTTAGAGGGGTTTATTATGTATTAAACCTTATTTCCGCAGCAGGGATTCTCCCGGCTCAGCGTATCAACTACTCTTTTGTGATCAGATTCCTTTGATCACTTCGCTTCTCATGCATGGCCCATGCGGCTCAGCAAGTTCTTCCGGATGAGGACCCCATCCGTGAGGTGGACGGTCATCTTCCGGTTTATACTTGATTGCAATGTTGTAAGCCTCCTCTTTCCCGGCTTCATCACCGAGATTTTTCAGGCAGATTGCTTTGCAGTAATAAAGCTCTCCGAAATCATCATTCAGTTCCAGGCCTTTATTAACCAGATCCAGCGCCTCATCGTATTTGCCCTGAAGGATCTTGCAGCAGGCAATATTATAGATCAGTTCCCAGCTGTCCGGCTGCTGTTCCAATGCTCTCTGATACATTTCGATGGCTTCATCATATTTCCCGAAACGTCTTCTGACATTTCCGCAGTTCATAAGATTAAAGAAATGATCCGGAAATTTTTCAAAGGTCGTTTCATAATTTGCAAGAGCCTCTTCATGTTTCTGCATGGAGCGGATCGCCATGGAGCGATTGTACTGTGCGTCACCATCTGTCGGGTCCTCTTCACAGGCCTTATCAAACATTTCCAGTGATTTTTCAAACTGGTTCATATAAAGATAGGCGATTCCTTCATTTACATGAAGCGCTGCAACGTCTTTACAGCCTTCCCCAATTCCCTGTTCACAGAGAATCAATGCTGCCTGTGCTTTTCCTTCTTTCAATAATGCTCCGCTTCTAGCTACATAATCGATCATATAGAATTCCTCCAGTCTGGTATCATGAATGCCGAAGCCACCACAAAAACAATTCTTTCACAATAACTGCAGCGGATGGCTTCGATCCTATTATTCCAATATCAAAATAGCACAATCCTATTATATTGAAAAACAAAAGTTATGCCCCTGTTGTCACAACCGTTTTGTTGTTGCTCAAAGCATCTCTGTGAATTGCTGTCTCAGCTCGTTTTCTCTTTCATTAAATGCTTTTCTGTTGTCACTATGTCTGTAATATGCGAATATTCTTCCGTTTCATCAAAAAAAGCACAAAATCCTCCAGCATGCGAAAGATTATTGTGTTTTGTACTTTTCAATCACAAAAAGCAGCCGTTTTCCCTCTAAAAACAAACAAAATGACTCATTTTCTTTGAATAATAAAGCGAAATTATGGCTTTGCACAAAATCTCCTAGCACGCTAAAGGATTTTGTGCTTTTTTCATGTGATTGACACTTACTTTAGGAGTTTAAATGAGATTCCATAAGAGTTATCGGCGGGAATGATTTGTAAAAGGAAGGTATCTTCCTGCAGCTGCATAGCGATCTCTGGAGAAATCGTAGAAACCGCATACAGAATATCTTCATCTGCCTGTGCAGCCAGAACATATTCATACCCTTTTTCGAGAAGCTCCTCTGCCCAGATCTCTGTCATTTCCTTCTGGTTGGTAATCAGCCCATCCTCTGCTTCATTGAAGAGTTTATCACACCAGATATTTTGGATATTCAGGCTGGTTCCAATCGCAGCGAGCGCATAGGTCTCATGCTTTTGTGACTCTTTGCGGGTATCGCCTCCAAGTGCCAGATAACACTTTGCAGGATTCAACGACGTATACTGCTTAGCGCGGGCATCTATTACCACAGCTGAAACCTCCGGAGCCTCAGACTGCAGAACATTCTCGCTCTGATTCAGCATTGCCCCATCCTGGTATTGCCGAATCAGTGTTTCTGACTGAGCAACCACTTTCTCTGCTTCCTTCCAGGAGGTATTCTTTAGCTGCAGATTCTTTGAATTGAACAATAGAAGTACTGCAAGGATCATTAAGAGGATTTCAATAAACAGAAATCTGCCGGCATTCATCCTCGGCTTTGGAAACATTGTTCTCCACAGACTTCGTTCTGCAGGTTCTTCTTCCACATCTGTTTCTAAATGCTGCGGAGATTGGCTGCCAGTATTTGCTCTTTCTTTGATACTGTTTTCTTCTTCCTTGCTGAACATCCAGAGGAAGGAAGGTCTTTGAGTTTTTCTTTCCTCCGGCGATCTGTGAAATGACATCTGAATCTTCAGTTTCAGTCCGGCAAGAACCCGCAGCAGCAGATAGATGAACGCTGCAAAGGTAAAAGTCGATGTGTACCTATGGATGGAAGACAGCATCAGTCCATAATGGCTGGTATAGCCATAAAAGAAGATCAGGAAGGAAACGAAAAAACTGAGTGCTCCGATCAATGCCTGCTTTTTTGAGATATCTTTTAATAAAAATGTAATAAGCAATCCGACCAGTATGAAGAACAAGGCATAGTACAGGAACGGGATATTACCCCAGACCGTCATGCCTTTTAAGACACCTACGAATTTCGTCCAAGTGAATCCGGCCAGTTTCATATCGATAAATTCGCCGGTTCCTTTCGTATGAATGATGTATTGCCAGGAAAAATAGGATAAAGCAATCGCTATGACCGGTGTGATCAATGTCATGACCGTTTTCACACCGGCTGACAAGGATAGTTTTTTCGTTTTATCAACTGTTTTCAGGAGATGTATGATCACGCCCGCTGCAAAAGCCACACAGGCATAGACAGCTCCGATATTCTTGAAGGAAGGAAGCACAAATAAGGTCAATAAGAATCCGCACAACGAAAATGCGTCCTGATAAGGGTCCTTCACTGCCTGATAAAAAGCATATCCCATCAGACATCCCAAGATCGGATCGATATAAAGACTGGCAAAGAAAAAGTTCCAGTCCCCGCTCGCTTCAGCACCATTGACGGTCAGAAGGATCGGGATCACGATCAGTAAAAAGATGATCGGAAGCATGAAATACCATTGTTTCCACGAAGTTTTTTTCAATGCCGGCAGCACAAGCGATGCCAGAAAGATCCAATAAACTACATAGATGCTACCATAGCTGAATGTTCCGGAGAATGCTGTAAAATAGTATATGAGAAGCGCCATTCCCGGCGGATAAGACTGCATGGTGGAATAAAGGAGCGCCCCCTCCCCTACCTGCATACTCTGCGAAAAATGCAGTGCTTTCGGCATTGCAGCCCAGAGCCTTAATTCATCCCAGACTGCCGGTTTCAGATTGAACGCATAAATCATAAAAACAACAGCCATCACCAAAAGAAGCAGGATCCCCGGGGTCAATATCTCCCGGAAAAAGTAATTCGTTTGAATGGGGATGCTTTCTTTTTCGAAAACCTTATTATTATTCTGTTTTTTCTTAAAATGTTTTAATAAAGCCGCAATGAAAAGTGCGAGCATACCGGCATAGACGAAAAAACGTCCAATTGCCAACAGATTAAAGAGATAAAAAAAGTACAAGATAACAATGGTGCCCATGAAAGTCACGGGCACACATTCTTCGATTCTTCGGTTTAAGATCCTGCCAAGTGCCCAGCTTACAGCCAGACAGATCAACAGATTAATGATCACAGAATACATATATTATTATTTCGGCAATTTAAATGAACTCTTAAGGGACACGATCCGATTAAATACCAACTTATCATCCGTGGTATCATGCGTATCAACATTAAAGTATCCATGACGGACAAACTGGAAGTTGTCCCCCGGTTTTGCTTCTGCGAGTGCCGGCTCGATATAACAGCTGTCCATGACAGTCAGGGAATTCGGATTGATATTCCGCTCTTCATCCACCAGCTGTTCATAAAGTCTTGCTTCTGCTTTGACTGCGTGTCTAGCGCTGACCCAATGGATCGTGCCTTTGACTTTACGTCCCTCAAAGCCGGATCCGCTCCTGGTTTCCGGATCATAAGTAACATGCACTTCCGTTACTTTACCTGTCTCGTCCTTTTTGTAATCAACGCAGGTCACAAAGTAAGCATTCATCAGACGGACTTCATTGCCCGGGAAAAGACGGAAATACTTCTT
The DNA here is from genome assembly GCA_017511045.1 of Lachnospiraceae bacterium. Taxonomy (GTDB): domain Bacteria; phylum Bacillota; class Clostridia; order Lachnospirales; family Lachnospiraceae; genus RGIG5612. The sequence goes on from JAFWLM010000080.1 coordinate 94,908, forward strand.
CGGGGGCTCTTCCATAAAGTCTTCCCTGTCAATATACAGCTCTTTGCAGAAAGGTACCTTACGTGTTCCCATTTCCTCATTTTCCGGATTATTGACTGCGTCCATGTACTCGACCTGATCTTCCGGATAATTATCGATAATGAGCTTGATCGGATCCAGAACAGCCATGTAGCGCGGTGCCTTCGGTTTTAAGTCTTCTCTCAGGCAATACTCAAGCATCGCATAATCAGAAGAGCTCTGTGCCTTTGCAACACCGGAAAGCTCAATAAACATACGGATGGATTCCGGCGTAAAGCCGCGGCGTCTCAAAGCTGCAATTGTTACAAGGCGGGGGTCATCCCATCCGTCTACGGTGCCATTTGCGACCAGTTCTTTGATATAACGTTTTCCGGTAATAACACCGGTCAGATACATCTTTGCAAACTCGATCTGGCGCGGAGGCTCTTCAAATCCCACATTCTCGATCACCCAGTCATAAAGAGGTCTGTGATCCTCGAACTCCATCGTACAGATCGAATGAGTAACGCCCTCAACCGCATCCTCGATCGGATGAGCAAAGTCATACATCGGATAGATGCACCACTGGTCACCTGTCCTGTGGTGGGTGACATGGGCAACACGGTAAATGACCGGATCGCGCATGTTCATGTTCGGCGACGCCATGTCAATTTTTGCACGGAGCACGCGGGCTCCGTCTTCGATCACACCGCTCTTCATTTCTTCAAATAAAGCGAGATTCTCCTCAACAGAACGGTTTCTGTATGGGCTTTCTTTTCCCGGTGTCTCGTAGGTTCCACGATACTCACGGATCTCATCAGCGGAAAGATCGCAGACATAGGCCTTGCCATCCTTGATCAGCTTTACAGCTGCCTCATACATCTTATCAAAATAGTCAGATGCAAAATACAGACGATCTTCAAAGTCTGCACCCAGCCACTTCACGTCTGCGATAATAGAATCTACAAACTCCGTATCCTCTTTCGTCGGGTTTGTATCATCAAAACGCAGGTTGAAGGTTCCGTTATACTCTTCTGCAAGACCATAGTTTAAAAGGATCGACTTTGCATGTCCAATATGAAGATAGCCGTTCGGCTCCGGCGGAAAACGGGTCTCAACATGAGAGTATTTTCCTTCTTGCAGATCCTTGTCGATCTCAACTTCTATAAAATTTCTTGATTTCTTTTGTTCTTCCATATATTCTGCCCTTTGTTGAAATGTACATTTTTGTAGTCTGTTTCAAACCGGACCTCTTTAGGAACATCTTCGGAAACATCCCACTTAAAATTACAGAAAAGCCGGACATCATTGTCCGGCTTTTGAATCAATCAGAATAATTATTTGATTGCGCCTTTAGCTGTTTCAGCCAGAGCTGCAAAGCCTTCTGCATCGTTTACAGCGATATCAGCCAGGACTTTTCTGTTCATGGTATTTCCGGCTAATTTCAGTCCATACATGAACTTGCTGTAGGAAAGGCCATTCATTCTTGCTGCTGCGTTGATTCTTGCGATCCACAGCTGTCTGAACTGACGTTTTCTCTGCTTTCTTCCTGCGTATGAAGAAGCGAGTGCTCTCATTACAGACTGTTTAGCGATTCTATACTGTTTTGATCTGGCACCTCTGTAACCTTTTGCCAGTTTTAATGTTCTGTTGTGTCTTTTCTTTGCGTTTAATCCGCCTTTAATTCTTGCCATTTCTTATTCCTCCTTTGACTAAAAGTTCTTACAGATATGGTAAGATCTTCTTCATGTTCTTTACATTCGTAGCATCAGTCATAGTGGCCTTGCGAAGATTACGTTTTCTCTTCGAAGTCTTTTTGTTTAAGATATGGCTTTTATAAGCTTTATTTCTCTTAAGATTTCCGTTTGCTGTTTTTTTGAAACGCTTAGCCGCAGCTCTTTTTGTTTTAATCTTTGGCATTACTCTTTCCTCCTGGGTGTAAATTATTATCGTTTTATTTTTTCTTCGTAAGGAACATGACCATGTTCCTGCCTTCTACTTTCGGGGCTTTATCGACCGTTGCAATGTCCTCAAGCATTTCCGCAAAATCATCTAAGACATGCTTGTTCTCCTGCATATGTGCCATTTCTCTTCCCCTGAATCTAAGGGCGACTTTGACTTTATCACCTTTCTCAATGAACTTCCGTGCCATATTCGCTTTCGTCTTGATATCGTTCACATCAATATTCGGTGAAAGACGAATCTCTTTTACTTCAATGGTCTTTTGCTTTTTCCGCGCTTCTTTCTCTTTTCTGGTCTGTTCATAACGGAACTTACCAAAATCGATGATCTTACATACCGGCGGTTTCGCAGTCGGGGCAATTAATACCAGATCAACTCCGGCCTCATCAGCTGCAGCTCTTGCTTCGTCAATGGAAACAACACCTCTCTGCTGGCCGTTTTCGTCAATCAGTCTGACTTCGCGCTCCCTGATTTGTTCATTAATTAAGTAGTTAATGTCACACCTCCTAATCCAACTTGAAAGTAATAAAACATCTTTAAAATTAAAGAAGATAGTTCCAAAGAACTATCCACCCATAAAATCAAGCCTGCCTAAAATAGGCATGTGTCTTGAAATATTAAACCAGCGTGCGCCCGATTGCGACGTGGTGAGAGCGGATACTCTTCTTTGTTTTCAAACGACTGCAATATAATAACACTTCTATTGCTTCACTGTCAACATGTAAATTCCATTCTTTTCCCTATTTTTCAATCGTTTCCGAAGGGCTGATAATGAGGTCCATTTTCTCATCATGTTCTTCTGTCGGAATCTGATCGTAAATCTGGAAATCAAAGCAGAGAGCGATCTTCTGAAACTCTGTATCCGGATGAGAATCAAGATATTTATCATAGAAGCCGCCTCCGTAACCGATGCGGTTTCCTTCTTTGTCAAACGCGAGTCCCGGCATCATGATCAGGACTTTTTTCTCATCTGCGATCCTGCCCGGGTCATCTTTGATCATCGACTCCGGCGGCTCCGGGATCCCCATGAAGTTCGGTACACACTCATCCATGGAGTGAATATAGACAAACTCCATATAATCATGCTTCGGCTCTCCTTTTTTATTAAAGGACCTTCCGCTTTTAAGCATCAGCGGAACGGCTGCCCTCTTTCCGTCTTTGATTGCCTGCTCGATCATCGGGACGGTCTGCACCTCGTTGTTAAATGTCATATAAAAATAGATGCATTCTGCTGCTTTATACGCATCAAGTGAGCAGAACTTTTCCTTCAGCTGCAAAGACCATTCTGTAACCTGTTCTTCATGCAGCGCATTCTTTCTGTTGGTGACTTCTTCTCTGATCGCCTTTTTATCCATGATTTTTCTCTCCATCAGGTGGAAAATTTCACAAGCAGCATCTCTACTCCCACCTGTTCGTTCAGATCTCCGCTCTTGATCTTTCTATCGGTCTCAGAGATCTCGTCTAAAATATCTCTGACATCTTTCATCTTAAATCCGCCCCGCAGATATCCTTCTGCATTCCGGATCACAAAATCCCTTTTTTTCAGTATCCTTGCGACATCCTGTGTCGTATATCCTTTATTCCTGAGTTCCGCCGTCTGGAGAAGGGTCCGAAACTGGATCCTGAGCATTACAAGGATATAGAGCGGATGCTCTCTGTTTACCAGCAGATCATTATATTTTTCAAGGACTCTTTTTACATCCTTTCTGCCCATGGCACCCAGCATATCAAAAATCTTGGACTCCACATCTTCAGAAGAGATCGCAAGCACGTCCTCTTCGGTAACTTCCGGATGATCGCCTATATATCCCAGGATCTTTTCATATTCCCTTCGAAGCTTATCGTAGTCTGTTCCTACCCTGTCCACAAGCAGCTGAAGGGCGCCTCTGTTTGCTTTTTTCCCTGCCTGTGCAAAGCCTTTGGAAAGCCAGCTTATCACATCTCCGTCTGTATCTGCCCCGCACTCAATGATCGTTCCCTTTTCTTTGATCAGTTTATAGGTCTTTTTATTCTTTGCAGCTGTCTCTTCAAAGAACGCAAGACAGGTCGAATCCGGAAGATCCTCTAAAATCTTAAGAAGCAAAGCATCGCCGCTTTCTTCTTTAGACTCCTCATCGCTCTCTTCCGCGCCTTTCTGAGCCTTGCTTTTAAACTTTCCGGAATTTTCCACTACGACCAGCCGCTTATCAGAAAAGAACGGCAGGGTCACAACACTGTCATAAACAGCATTAAAATCAATCGAATTTCCCTCAAAGTAAGAGTAATTCATGTCATTGCCGCCTGTGACCAGTTTTTTCAGCTGATCTCTGTACAGGCGCTTTTTATAGTTTTCCTCACCGTAGAACAAGTAGACATTGGCAAGGCTGTCTTTTGAAAGTTTAAATGTACTCATGTTGTTTCTTCCGGTTCATTTTGTTGCTGAAAGAAGTATAGCCTGCCGGTTTCCACATATGCAAGCTATATCTCCTGCTTAACATAAAGATTGCGGCACCATAAGGCACCGCAATCATTATATCAGTCTTTGTCAAAGATTAGAAGGTGATAACCTTTGGTTCAGCCGTAAAGGATGCGAAGGTTGCCGTTGCATCTTTAAAATAAAGGACCTGTGTATTCTCATCTTCTGCTGAATACATAGCCTTCAGATTCGGATGCTCATCCAGCATATGTTCTTTTGCAGCAAGATTGTCATCATTTACAAGGGTTCCTGCCAGTCTGAGCCAGGTTCCGTCCGCAAAGCAGCAAAGTTCTGCCTTTGGATTTGCAGCAAGCTGTTTGGAAACATCTTTAATCTTGCCTGTCTGAATATAAAGCTTTCCTTCAAAAATATCGATTGTTCCAAAAGGACGAACTCTTGGCTGGTCGCCTTCAACTGTTGCTAAATAATAGGTTCCGCACTTTTTAATAAACTCATATACTTCCTGCATGAAATACTCCTTTCTTAATCCTTAAAAACAAATACAATCGTTTTTAATGCTGATTCTTATGTATTCTTCTTTTTTAATATATCGCAAATACGTGATTATCACAAGGTTCCACAGTCTTTTGTCTGTTTCAAATAATGGATGAACTCATGCATAACAGAGGACTTTATACCAAAAGCGTGCTGACCTTGAAGTTTCCCTCTTTGTCTGCCGAGACTTCAATTTCCCCTACATCCGCTGTTACAAAGCATTCCGCACCTGCATCGGTCAGTCTTTGAATCGTCTCCGGGTGGGGATGACCATAGCTGTTATGAACTCCTGCAGAAATAATGGCGGTTTCGGGCATAATGGCTTTTAAAAACGCTCTCCCGGAAGAATACTTCGATCCGTGGTGGGCAACTTTCAGCAGATCATAATCTTTGAGCATGCCGTCTTCTAAAAGGATCTTCTCTCCTTCCGCTCCGATATCTCCCGTAAAGACCGCATCAAAAGCTCCATAGCTTAAGCTCATGACCGCTGAATAATTATTGGCGTCAGAAGCACGGTATCCGTTTTCCGGATACAAACAGGAAAAGCGCAAAGCTCCATCAGAGATCGTCATCCCTTTGTGAAGCGTCAAGATCGTAACTCCTTTATTCTCAGCAGCTGCCACAAGCTCATCATAATGTGCATTTTCAGGGATATAAGGAACTGCAAGATGTCCGATCTCAATACTTCCTGCCCCGCTTTCGCTGAGCATTTCCATTACAGCTGAAATATGATCAGTATCCGTATGGCTTATCATCACATAATCGATCTTCCGTATCCCCTTGTATTTCAGAGCACTTTCGATCCGGTACCGGTAAAGAGCCGATACAGAAGAAGAACCTCCGTCGATCATATAGACCTTTCCCGAAGGAGACTCGATCAGGATCCCGTCTCCCTGATCCACATCAAAAAAACTAAGCTGAAGCAGGCCTTTTGACGGATGAAAAAACAGGAGCAGACACTGAAGGGCGAGAACGATCACCGCAGCTGTCTTTATAAACCGCCGATACCGTTTCTCATCTTTCTTTTTTCTCCCATTGCTTTCCGCTTTTTTCGCCAGAAAAACGAAAGCAAGAATTCCCAGATAATAAAGAACTATCCTTATCCCGCTCAAGTGTCCTGTGATAACGGTGCTGAACGGGATCCTGTCAATCAAAACACAGAGGAATTCGATCATTGATATCAGGTATACCCCTGCACCGATCAGCATCCTTCCCAGAAACAAGCTGAATAGTCCCAAAAGTGTGCCAAAGACACCGCTCCCCAAAACATAAGCCATCAACGGAACCACCAGGAGATTTAAGAGAATAGAAAAAACCGGGATCTCATAATAGCTGTTTACAATGACCGGAAGTGTAAACACGGTAATTGAAAAACTGCTGAGAAAGGCCGCAGTTGTCTTTTCTTTTAACTTCTGTTTCCAGTCCTTTCTTCTGTCCTCTGACGGCTTTTGCTGATGAAAGGCCGAACAGATGCCGATCCCCAGAACGGCTCCGAAGGAAAGCAGGAATCCGATGTTGTAGAGATACATCGGATTAGACAGCAATAAAAGAATAGCCGCGAGTCCCAACGCCGATAAAAGATCAAATGTCTTACCAAATTTCAATGCAAGGAGCATGGTTAAGAACATGATCGTAGCCCGGACCGCGGAAGCACTCTCCCCGCTCATAATACAAAAGAAGATCATGACCATTCCTGATACGCATGCCGCGACTGAAAAACGCATTCGTTTCCTTAAAAACGAAAAAAGACTCATGCCGATGAAGGAAATATGCAGTCCCGAGATTGCCAGTATGTGTGCAATACCGCTTTTTCTGTACAGTTCTTTTGTGTCCGTATCCAAAGAGCTTTTATCCCCGGTGAGGATTGCGAGGAAGATCCCTGCATGGTATTCCGCCTCAAGAGGAGTATCCGTTTCCGAGGTCAAAGACATTACAGATTCTTTCAGCCGGGCTCTCATCCACGAAAGGACAGCCCGAAGAGGATGTATCCTTTCGCTGGTAAGAAGAAGATCTCCTGTAAGGCGGAATTTTTCTTCTACTCCAAGAGAATGATAATAACTCGCCTCATCAAAATTCCCCCGGTTTCTGGCTGACTGGAAACCTTCACAGGATGCCTCTGCGGAAAGCCTGTTTCCGGGCCGGAGGTCTTCTATCTGCAGGATCGCTGCGGATGTTTCTCGGCCTTCGTCCAAAGGCCTATTCACAACAGTCCCCTTCTTTACAGTTAAGAGGACATATCGGTATCCGGCGCTATCTGTTTTGCCAATGCATCGGATTTTCCTTAAATAGAGGTAATAGCTGCTGTTTTTTTCTTCGGTTTTTAACAGTTCTGCCTGCAGGAGAACGCGCTCTCCATGTTTCATCTTTTCCGGAAACAATTCCACATGACAGATGCTGTATAAAAACCAGATCAGGAATGCAAGAAATAAAGCTCCTGTAAACAGCGGCCGTCTCAATCATGATTCAGATTACAATGCATGAAATAAAAGTGCTTTGAATAAAGCGATTATCACTTTATATAGGAATTGTCCCTTACGATCGGTGCGCTGAGATCCATGGATCCGTGCAGGACAACATCAGTTGCTCCATCGACCATAAAAAAGACAGAATGAACATAAGTCAGCTGGCAAAGCGAATTTACGATGGAATAGATCATCAATTCATCGCTGACCGGCTGCTCCTGGTTCAGGAATTCTTTCCCAAAATTGACATAACAGATATGATCAGTTGTTGCCACACTGATCAGAGGAACCCCCGGTGCGATCGTTCTGCCTGCTTCTCCCTGAGCAGGTCCTTCCAGAAGGCGGGACAGGATATATTCTTCCATGGAGGAATTACTGTTATCGATCGTAAAACGATATTCAACAGGAATGAGCTTTTCTCCGCTTTCATCCGCAAAATAGATCGTCAGGTCGGTCTCCTGCTTCAACATTCCTTCTTCGTTAAGCAGAACGTTAACAAAGGTATCGGCTGTCATAATACCGATAATATCGCCGTTGGAATTGGTGATCGGCGTAGAATCGACCGTAAATGCAACACCTGTAACATTCGGGACCTGGATCAGCGTTAAAACAACGGAAGCGCGGAAAATGATCTCGCGGACATTTGTCATCCGGAGATAAGCACTGTTGAAATCCAAAGTGACCAGACCATCCTTAACAATGATTCCCTCAAGCTCAACAGTATCAGGCTTTACGGTGTAATAAGTTGTATCTTCTTCATCCTGGGTAAACATGATATCCAGAAGCATCTGGATCAGTTCCACCTGCTCTATCTTATCCGCGTCCTTGATCTCCTGCTCTTTAAACTGGATATCGTCCGCCGCCTGGTTGGTGTAATAGATCATAAACGTATCCGGATCCAAGGCCGGATCAGTCTGTCTTCCGCAGGCTGCACAAAGCGTCATGCATACCATGACTAAGAAAAGACTCAGTATTCTGTTAAGATGCTTTTTTGTCTTCTTCATGTCCTCACTAAACCATTTATGCATTCTGCTTATCCAGGTACGTCAGCGGGATCTGCATCGTAAAGGTCGTTCCCTTATCCACCTGACTGAATACCTTGATCGTTCCCTTATGTGCCATAACGATCGTTTTAGTGATCGCCAGACCTAAGCCGCTGCCTCCGGTCGCACGGTCTCTCGCCTTATCCACGCGGTAGAAACGGTCAAAGATATGTTCCTGCGCCTCTTCCGGGATACCGAATCCATTATCCTGGACTTTGACATAGAAATAGGTTTTATCCGCATTCAGGGATACATGGACCCAGCCGTCCACGTTGTTGTATTTGATCGCATTTACAACAAGGTTGGAGATACACATGGAGAACTTCGTTTCATCCACTTCCGCGATAACAGGACTGAAGCTTTCCATGACAAGTTCGATATTTTTCTCTTTAGCTAACGGTCGCACCAGTTTCAACTGTGCTTCGATCAGTTCATTGATGTTGACCTGCGTGATATTCATCTCCATGCCCGTGCTGTCCATTTTAACAAGCGTCAGCAGGTCGGTGATGATATTATTCTCACGGTCTAATTCATTTACGATATCTCCCAGGAACTCCTGATACAGTTCTTCCGGAACCCCCTGCTGTCCGACAAGGGACTCCGCAAGGACCTTCATGGAGGTCATCGGGGTCTTAAGCTCATGCGATACGTTGGAGACAAACTCCTGGCGGGAAGTTTCGAGCTGATTGATCCGTTTCAGCATGGTATTGAAAGAGCCGGAAATCGTCTGAAGTTCGCTCGCACCTTCGATTGAAATATCCTGTGCCATGCCGCCTTCACCGATATGTTCAATGGTCTCTCTGATATTCCGGAACGGCCTTCCGAGTTGATACGCCGAGAAAATACCAAGAGCGATCAGCGCAACGATCAGGATAATGATGATCGTGACCAGTACAAGACGGATCGAATGCATCGCAGTATAAATATCCGCAATGGAGGAAGTCGCAAACATCACATGGGTGATCTTTCCTGACTGGGGATCCTTGATCGCCTGAGTCAGTACGATACACTGGTTCTTTTTATCTGTGTATGCCTGGTTGACTCCGTTAAAGCATTGATTGACCTCTGCGGAGATACAAAGTTTTCCCTTGTTGATCTGATAGGTATCGGAAATGATCGTGAAATCACGGTTAATGAGCTGAACGCGGCTTAAAAACACACCGGCAATATCGTCCGCCAGTGTGTCATAATAGGTATCGCTCTCAATATCATCATTGCTGTTTGAGTAAAACAGATTGCTGAGCATGGAGAACTGTGCACTGACATTTTTTGTCCTCGTTTCGATGATCCTGTTTTCAGTAACAGCCATGCCAACTGTGGAAATAATGATCAGGGGAATAATTCCGGCCACAATTACGAAACTCAGTATTCTGAACCTCAGACTTCCGAAAAAGTCTTTACTGCGCTTTAAAATAATAGCCCACTCCCCATTTTGTATTTACATATTTCGGATCCTTCGGATTGTCCTCGATCTTCTCACGCAGTCTTCTGACGTGTACATCAACGGTACGGACATCACCCGGATACTCATAGCCCCATACAAGGCTTAAGAGCTGCTCTCTGCTGTATACCTTGTTCGGGTTGTTTACCAAAAGTTCTAACAGGTCAAATTCCTTTGCAGTCAGATTAACCTCACGGTCTTCGATAAAAACTCTTCTGGAATCCAGATCCATGCGCAGCCCGCCGCGCGCGATCTCTCCGGAGGTCTCCTTCGTCATCCGCTTGCTTCTTCTGAACATCGCGCGGATCCTTGCTTTAACCTCAAGAATATTGAACGGTTTTGTAATATAGTCGTCTGCTCCGTACTCAAGGCCTAAGATCTTATCCATATCTCCACCTTTTGCGGTCAGCATGATGATCGGCATATTGGAAAACTCACGGATCGCTTTGCAGACTTCAAAGCCATCCATTTTCGGGAGCATGATATCTAATAACACAACATCATACTCGCATTTCTGTGCCATGGCTAAAGCTTCTTCGCCGTCATAGGCACATTCAACATCCATGCCGTCCTGTTCAAGAGAGAATTTAATTCCCTTTACGATCAGTTTCTCATCGTCAACAACTAATACTTTACTCATGAATTACACCTTTATATGCTCTTTGATTTTTTCGTAGGAACTTTCTTTGATACCAGCAACGTTCATGATCTCCTCGATCGATGCAAACTCTCCTGTATTCTCGCGATAGGAAATTATGGCTTCTGCCTTGATATCTCCGATTCCCGGTAAGGTTTTCAGTTCATCAAGGTTTGCAGTATTGATGTTTACAAGTCCGTCATCTGAACGGCTTCCGCTGTCTGCTGCCGGAACAGCACCTTCCTCCACCTCTTTCAGGCTTGGAATGTAGATCTGCTCTCCATCAGCGGCCTCCTCAGCCAGATTCACGTACTGAAGATCCGCGTCTTCTGTCATACCGCCGGCCAGTTCTACCGCTTCGTGGATCCTTGCGCCTTTTACAAGATAGTAGACTCCGGGTGTATTCACACTGCCGCAGACATGAACACAGATCAGCTCTGCTGTCGTCTCCTCAGCAGTTTCGCTTTCAGACTCCTGTTGATCCTCGATCACAACAGCGCTCTCATCCGCATCTTTTGTCTTCTGGCGGATGCTGCAGCTGAAGATCACCCCGGCAGCAACAAACACCATAACAACAAGCAAAACCTTGATATAGTTTTTGTTTTTATTATTCATGTTCTCCTCCCGAAACATCATTTCAGGAAAAGAACCTCTGACCTCAGTATTTTACAAAAGTTTTACAGGCTTCGCAATACTTTTGTAACAATTTAATTATGAAAGTTTTAAGAATTATTGATGTTCCTGTCCGGTACGCGTCGCAAGCTGAAGATAAATAGAAGTCTCTAAGGTATTAAAGGCTTCTGCCGGGTCTGTTCCGTCATTGATATTCTGAAACATCAGTTTAAGATCTTTCCAGATTTCTTCCGTCTCGATAAACTTTGGAAGAGATGTTGTATCATCATAAAGAACATAGACCTCGTTATATCCGTTTCCAGTATAGGACATACGTCTGCAGCTCATATAACCGGTCAGATCATAGATCGTTTTGGTATTATCATAGGTCATGTATTTCGCCAGATTCTCAGCTGCTTCTGTTTTTTCTGTCATAGGATTGACACAGACACACCAGGTCGTAGAAAGTGCCTTGGAAGGAATCACTGCATTTACCGCCGGCATCGGGCATATTTCAAAGTTTGTATGTTCTCTGTTTAAAGCCGCTAAAGAACTGCATTTTAAGATGGCAGTCATGCTTCGTCCGAATACAAAACTGTTTTCCGCAAGCTCATAGGTAGTTGTAGACCTGCTGATATTTACTTTCGTATTGAAATCTTTATATCCAGTCAGTGCAGAGACTGCCTGTTCTTTATTCATTTCGATCAGGCTGTCATCATCACCGGCATCTCCGCCCAGATCAACGGCGCTGCCGATAAAATGATAATTCAGCAAAAGATCATTGACATCATAAAGGATCACCATATCAACAGGAGAATCCTCCTGCTTTACAAAGCTCTCGGAATCTGCTGCGATCTGCGCAAAACTCGAAGGCTGCTTATCAAGGTAATCTTTATTATATGCAAAAAACTCCATGTCAAAGCACAGAGGATATCCCACCTGCTTTCCGCCATAGCGGACAGAAGTTAACGATTTTACAGAATAATTCTGGAGAGAATAGATCTCCGGATAGGCATTTTCTTTTGCAAGAGAACCAAGATATGCCTGCTCAAGCCGGCTCGTATCTGTGATATAAAGATCCGGAGCGCCTTCTCCTTTCACATTCAGCTGGTTCATATTCTCAAAGAATGAAACAACGGACACCAGCTCGCAGTTGACTCGGAGTCCTTCTTTTCGGAAATAGTCCTGACTCAGCTGCTGTACATATGGCGATAGAGACTCATCATAATACCAGAGCGTAAGATCGTAGTTCTGAACGATCTCCCGGTCACCTCTCTGCTCAGTGGATTCTGCCCAGCTCGGGCGGAGCTTTAACGCAATCAAAATCACGGCTGCAGAAAGTACAGCCATGATTATGATTCTGATAATAGTATTTCGAATGGTACGTCTCATTACTTAGTTAAATTTCTTCTTCAGGAACGGTATCGGATTTCTTTTTATCATTTGCCGTAGGTTTGGTCCAGGACATATAGGTGCATTCCGGATATCCTTCGCAGCCATAATACCTGCGGCCTTTTTTCGTTTTTCTTACGATCAGTTCTTTTCCGCACTCCGGACACTTGACCCCTGCTTTTTCCACGATCGACTGGGTATTTCTGCACTCAGGGAATCCCGGGCAGGCGAGGAATTTACCATGAGGTCCGAATTTAACGACCATATTCCGCCCGCATTTTTCGCAGATAACATCGGATACTTCATCCTTGACTTTGATCTTCTCCAGTTTTTTCCTGGCCGCATCGATAGAATCCTTAAGACCCGGATAAAACTCTCTTAAGACCTCTTTCCATTCGGTTTCGCCTTCTTCAATACCGTCAAGCTTTGTTTCGATGTTTGCCGTAAACTGGGCATCTACGATGTCCGGGAATGCCGTGACCATAATGTCATTTACGACTTTACCAAGTTCCGTTACCAGAAGATTTTTCTTCTCTTTTCTGACATAACGGCGGGCAAGGATCGTCGTAATCGTCGGAGAATAAGTACTCGGACGGCCGATTCCCATCTCTTCCATCGCCTTTACCAATGATGCCTCGGTAAAGTGAGCCGGCGGCTGGGTAAAATGCTGTGTGCCGTCGTAGTTGACCTCATCGATCTTTGCATCCATCGTCAGATTGGAGACTACATTATTCTTCTCTTCTTTTTCATCGTCTCCCGGAGTATAGACCTTCATAAAGCCATCAAAGGTCTGTTTGGAAGCGGTCGCCTTAAAAACATATCCGTTGACTTCAAAATTGATTGCAGTCACATCATACTTCGCATTTGTCATTCTGCTGGCTGTAAAACGTTTCCAGATCAGCTGATAAAGACGCATGCTCTCTCTGTCAAGCTTTGTCTTAACAGTTTCCGGTGTTACGTTGATGTCTGTCGGTCTGATAGCCTCGTGTGCATCCTGTACTTTTCCTTTGGAGTTTGAGGCGTTTTTCGTATGACTTACGTATTGTACACCGTAATTTTGTTCAATATATGTCTTAGCGCTGCTTAATGCTTCATCCGATACCCGGACAGAATCGGTACGAAGGTAGGTGATGTATCCGCCCTCATAAAGAGCCTGCGCAACACGCATTGTCTTTTGTGTTGTAAAGTTTAATACTTTGGATGCTTCCTGCTGCAAGGTAGATGTTACAAACGGAAGCGGCGTTTTCTTGACGCGTTCTGTCTTTTTGATGCTGTCGATCACCATCTTCTGTCCGTCGATCTTAGCCAGGATCTCATCAAGCTGTGCCTTATTTGTGATATCGATCTTATCGTTCTTATCTCCGTAGAACTTTGCAAGGATCGATTTCTTTTCCCCGTGAATATGGACATCGGCTTCTAAGTTCCAGTATTCTTCCGGTACAAATGCATCGATCTGAGCATCTCTTTCGCATACCATGCGAAGTGCAACCGACTGTACACGGCCTGCAGAAAGCCCACGTTTTACTTTTTCCCAGAGGATCGGGCTGATTCCATATCCTACCAGTCTGTCCAATGCCCTTCTTGCCTGCTGTGCATCGACAAGGTCCATGTCGATCTCCCTGGAGTTTTTCAGGGAATTCGCAACTGCTGTTTTAGTGATCTCATTAAATGTGATACGCGCCTGTTTCTTTTCATCCAGATTTAAAGCCTGGGAAAGATGCCAGCTGATCGCCTCTCCTTCACGGTCGGGGTCAGTTGCAAGATAAACTTTATTCGCATCTTTTGCCAGTCGTTTCAGTTCAGAAAGAGTTTCCCCCTTTCCGCGTATCGTAATGTATTTCGGCTCAAAGTCATTCTCCACATCGATTCCCATGGTGCTTTTCGGAAGATCACGTACATGGCCCTTCGATGCAACAACTTCATAGTTCTTTCCTAAATACTTCTTTACAGTCTTAACCTTTGCAGGAGACTCAACAATTACAAGATTCTTTGCCATTGAATATTTTCCTTATTTATTTCTATTTAATATATGTGCACTCCGGGTTGCTTCTGAAAACAGTTCCGGGTTGCTTCCTGAGAGTGACGTTATAGTAAATAACACCAAACCCTATTCGATGTCAACTCAAAAAATTTTTACATATTGGTTTTTCGCTACCTCTTTGATCAGGCCCAGGAGCTCCAGTTCTGCGATAGAAGATGCTACTGCATCAGGCGTTTCCTTTGTTTTTTCAATCAGCGTTTGAACCGAAATCGCACGTTTTCCGAGCAGCATATATATTTTTTTTAAATCACTGCGCAAATGGGGCATTTCAAGGGGCTTCCTCCGGCCAGTCGTCTTTCTTTTCGTTTCTTTTTTCTCGGTTTGCTGTTTTATAACAGCAGGAACTTCCGGCACCGGCTTTCGATAGATTTCCTCTAATAGGTATTCCGGGCTTAATAAGATCCCTGCGCCATCTGCGATCATCTGGTTGCATCCCTGACTGGTCTTATCGGTCACTCTTCCGGGAAGCGCAAAGACATCCCGTCCCTGATCCAGGGCATAGCGTACCGTGATCAGGGTTCCGCTCCGCTCTTTTGCCTCCATGACCAGCAAACGGTCGCAGAGACCGCTGATCAGGCGGTTTCTTAATGGGAACTGCCATGGAACCGGCTGTGTCCCCATCGGGTATTCACTGATAATACCGCCGCCGGAGGTAATGATTTCATAGTATAGTCCCATGTTTTCTGCCGGATAGATTACATCCACCCCGCTTCCTAAAACGGCGAAGGTTTTTCCGCCCCCGGAAAGCGCTCCTTTTGCACTCACTGAATCAATGCCTGCAGCAAGGCCGCTGATGATCTGTACCCCTCCGGCAGCTAAAACGCCTCCATAACGGAAAGCCATTTTCTGTCCATAATCTGAACAAGCCCTTGCTCCAACCATACCGACCGATGGAATTTCAGGATCCGGTAAATGTCCAAGCAGATACAAACAGTATGGAGGATCAGGGATCTGTTTCAGTTTTTCAGGAAAGTCTTCACTTTCATGGTGCAAAAAGCGGACCCCTTTCTTTTGCAGCTCCTCTATCTTTCCGGATACATCAAGCTTCTGTTTACTATGTATCATTGCTGACTTCTGTTTTTCATTGACCAGACCTTCTTTTAACAACTGCTCTTCCTTTATCCTGAAAATCTCTTCCGGAGAAGGATGTCTGCTGAGGAGTTTTTGCAGGGTCTCCTGATAGATCCCCGGAATATTACATAACCAAAACCAATACTCTGTCCGATTCATATATCCTCCTGTTCTTCCTCACAGTTCAAGCAGGGAATTGCGGTATCCTATCGCTTCTAAGATATGTTTTCTCCCGATCAGCCTGCTCTGTTCCATATCCGCGATCGTTCTGGCAACCTTTATGATCTTGTAGTATCCTCTTGCGGACAGATGATATTTGTCATAAGCCAGATTCAGCATCTGCCTCGCTTCTTTTTCCAGTTCACAGTATTGTTTGATCATCGCGTTTGTCATCTGGGAATTGAAATCGATGTTCTCCTCTTTAAACCTGAGTTTCTGCATTTCATGAGCACAGCAAACGCTTTCCCGCATATCGGCTGAACTCATTGTCTTTGTCTTTTCTTTTAAATCATCGATCGCCACTTTTTCGACAGCGACATGAATATCAATACGGTCCAGAACCGGTCCCTTGATCTTTCCAAAGTATTTCTTCACTTCCGCTTCGGTACAATTACAGATCGAACGGTCAGGATAATACCCGCACCTGCATGGATTCATTGCCATTACCAGCATAAAATCCGCAGGAAAGACCGTTCTGTATGAGGCGCGGTTGATCACGATCTGTTTCTCTTCCATAGGCTGCCTTAAGGTCTCTATCGTATCCTTACGAAACTCTGCTGCCTCGTCTAAAAACAGAATGCCTTTATGAGCCAGGGTCACTTCCCCGCATCTTGCCGCCTGAGTGCCTCCTATAAGCGCTACAGAGGTAATACTGTGATGCGGTGCTCTGAATGGACGTTCCGTGATCAGGCTCTGGTTTTTCAGCAGCCCGGCTGCTGAATAGATTTTAGAAACTTCCAGACATTCGGCTGGAGAGAGCTGATTAATAATAGAAGGAATTCTTTGTGCCATCAGGCTTTTTCCGGAACCCGGCGGACCGACATATAAAAGATTGTGAAACCCTGCAGCGGCCACCATTGTTGCGCGTTTTGCAGCTTCCTGTCCCTTTACATCCCGGTAATCCAAAGTACTTTCCAGATACTGCTGTTCCAGCAGCAGCTGCAGGTCCGCTTTTTCAATCTTAGTGAGGCTTTTTGACTTCAGGTCTTTTACCAGTGAAGAAAGACTCATGCTGCCATAGATATCAATACCCGGAACATAAGCTCCTTCAAACGCATTCCCTTCCGGGATGACAAGTTTTTTGATCCCCTGTTCCGCAGCAAATACTGCAATCGGAAGGATGCCGTTTACAGGAAGGATACTTCCATCAAGGCTTAACTCCCCGACAAGCATCATCCCCTGAACACATTCCGGATCGATCACACCGATTGCGGAAAGAAAAGCCACTGCAATCGGAAGATCAAAACCGGAACCTGTTTTCTTCAGATTTGCAGGAGACAGGTTGATCGTAATTTTTCTTGACGGAATCTCGTATCCGGAGTTTTCGATCGCTCTTAAGACTCTTTCCTTCGCTTCCCTGACTTCGGAGGATGGAAGCCCAACCATGTTAAAGGCAGGAAGGCCTCCTGAAATGTCTATTTCCACGCTGACCATCTGCGGTTCGACACCACAAACAGCCGCACTGTATACACTGCAAAACATAGTGACTCCTTTTTGTGAAAAAATGTTTGCGGAAGGCAAACCAAAGAAAGAAATATCAGTTCTGAGAGCATACTCCGTATACATTTTCCTGTCAAATGTATACAGAGAAATAATAAAAAAAGGGCTGTATACAGCCCTGAAAGCTTTATTTCCGATGACAGAATCAGTAATATTCAGATTAAAATGGGTTAAAGCAGAACTGCTCCGGCCTCCAGACTGGTCCTCTCCAGCAGGAGCTCCTCTTCACTTTTCGTAAGTCGGAGACGCCCGGACAGATAGTCATTCACTGCTTCGATCGCTTTTTGTGCGATATCCGCATCTCTGTAGATATCAAAATTCTTAAAAGAAAGTGCTCCGCTCTGCCGGATCCCTGTAAATTCGCCCGGTCCGCGCATTTCCAGATCTTTTGAAGCAATTTCAAATCCGTCGTTCGAAGTCTTTAATATTTCAAGCCGTTCCATCGCTTCCTTAGAGTGATTGTTGCAGACAAAAATGCAGTAACTCTGGTTGCCGCCTCTTCCAACACGTCCCCTCAGCTGGTGCAATGCAGCAAGACCAAAGCGGTTGGCATCCTCAACCATCATAACCGTTGCATTCGGAACGTCAACACCGACTTCGACGACCGTAGTTGAAACCAGCACCTGTATTTTTCCTTCTGCAAAACGTGTCATGATCTCATTTTTCTTTGCATTCGGCATCTGTCCGTGAAGCATACCAATGGAGATCTGTTCATCCAGCACATCACGAAGCATTTCGGTATAATCCGTCACATTCTGCGCATCTAAGCCCTCGGAATACTCAACCAGCGGACAGATGATATAGACCTGGTGGCCTTTTGCCACTTCTTTTTCAATAAAACGATAGGCCTGCTCTTTATAGGAGTCATCCACGACCGCGTTTTTGATCGGTTTTCTGCCGCCCGGAAGCTGGTCGATCACAGAAACATCCATATTTCCGTAAATGATCAGTGCAAGGGTCCTCGGGATCGGCGTTGCACTCATTACGATCATATGCGGCTGCACACCATCTGCAGCCTTTTTTGCAAGTGCCTCTCTCTGTTTGATGCCAAAGCGGTGCTGCTCATCTGTCACAACAAGCCCCAGATTATGATATATTGCCTTTTCCTGAAACAGTGCATGGGTTCCGACAATAATATGGATCCTTCCGCTCTCCAACGCATCATAGACGACCCGTTTTTCCAGAGCTGTCATGGAGCCTGTAAGCAGAGCCACATTCAGATCAATGCCGTTTTCCTTAAACATCCGTGTGATGTTTTCATAATGTTGGGAAGCCAATACTTCAGTTGGAGCCATTAAGGCTCCCTGATAACCCGAGTAGGCTGCATTCATCAATGCTGCAAGCGCAACGATCGTCTTACCGGATCCGACATCTCCCTGGATCAGACGGTTCATGACAAAACCTGACATCATGTCAGTATTGATCTCACCAATTACCCTTTTTTGTGCTTCTGTCAGGGAAAACGGAAGCTGCTTAAGAAAAGCCTGCGTCTGCTCGCAGTTACTGATCCGGACTTCAGAAACTGTCTTCTGGTCGCTTTCATTCCGTTTCATCGAAAGGATAAACAGGAAAATCTCTTCAAAAGACATTCGGACTGCGCCTGCCATGTAGGCTTCCTTTGATTCAGGAAAATGAAGATTGCTTACCGCATAACTTTTCTTGCATAGCCCATATTTTACGCGGACCTCTCCGGGAATCGGGTCTTCTTTGTCAAGTTTCGCGAACGCATCGCCCTCAATTGCCTGCCGGACTGCTCCTGCAATCAGATTTGAGGACAGACCTTTTGTCAGAGGATAGACCGGCTGCATGCTGTTCATCTTCTTTGCATACTCTTCCGGCGTATAAACTTTCGGCTGATTCAGCTGCAGAACGCCGTATTTGCGACTCACTCTGCCTCTTAAGATATAAAGCTGTCCCGGATGAACCGCATCTTTCATAAACGGTGCATTAAACCAGGTCACCTTGATCGTTTTTCCGATCTCATCCTTGAACTGCGCGGTCGTAATTGTCATCTTTTTTACGCGCCTTTGGAAAAGATCCTGCGTAAAGACACCGCGGACCGCAGCGAAAGTCTTATATCCGATCTCTCCGACAGTTACAGGCGGAAAAAAGAGTTCATAATCGCGAGGAAAGAATTCCAATAGTTCTTCCTGCGAATGAACTCCTAATTTTTTAAAATATTCTTCAGTTTTACTGCCGATTCCTTTCAGCGCAGTCAGTTCCATGCTGTCTACTCCACGGAAATGATATAGTAATAGACCGGCTGGCCGCCATATGTCACTTCGATATCGGCATCTTCAAGTTCCGGCTCTAACAGATCCGCGATCTCCTGTGCATCCTCTTCCGTGACATCAGCACCATAATAGATCGTGATCAGTTCTGACCACTCATCCATCATGGCTTTTACGGAGCGGACTGCAACATCCTTCAGATCGGCTCCTGCTGCAAGCATATGACCGTCGCCAATGCCCATATAATCACCATTCAGGATCTTCGTACCGTCGATCTCCGTATCGCGGATAGAATGTGTGATTTCTGCTGTCTTTATGTCTTTTGCGGCATCTGTCAGCTGTGTCGTATTATCCTCGATGGAAAGCGCCGGAATATAATTGATGACCGCATTAATTCCCTGGCAGACCGTGCTGGTCGGGATCACAATCGCATTTTTATCTTCTGTTAAAGCGGCCGCCTGCTGTGCTGCCAGAACGATATTTTTATTATTCGGAAGAACAAATACATTCTCCGCGTTGACCCTCTTGATTGCTTCGAGGATATCGTCCGTGCTTGGGTTCATGGTCTGACCGCCTTCAATGACCTCATCAACGCTCATGCCTTTAAAGATCTGGGCAAGTCCGTCTCCCGAACAGACAGCAACAAAACCGACTTCTTTACGAAGTTCCGCCATAAATTTATCGGTTACATCCAGTTTTTCCCCGATCGTTTGCAGATTATTCAGGCCGGTCTTAACTTCATCAGCAAGAATATCTGCCGATCCTTCTTCTTTTCTTTCGGCGCGGCTCATCTGTGCAAGAGCTTTATCCGTCTCTTTGATCACCTTTTCTGTATGTTCAAAGCGCATATTGTCGATCTTCAGATTTGTAAGAGAGCCATAAGTTAAAGCTTTTTCGATCGCATCCCCGGGATGGTTCGTATGAACATGCACTTTTACGACATCATCCATGCTGACGCACACGATGGAATCACCGATGGAGGATAAAAACTCTTTGAATTCTTCCTCATCGCTGTCTGAAAACTCTTTTTCAAGGTTCACAATGAACTCGGTACAATATCCGAATTTAATATCCGAGGTCGCAATATTGGTTGTATCGATCACACGGGTGCTGTTTTCAGCACGCCCAGACACTGCAGATTCATCGCTCGATGCAAGTGCCACTTCTTTTCCGAGGAAGGCATCCAAAGCGCCTGCAAGGAACTCTACGAGTCCCTGTCCGCCGGAATCTACAACGCCGGCCTCTTTTAAGACAGGAAGCATATCAGGGGTCTGTTCCAGCACATCTTCTGCATATTTCAGGATTTCCGTAAAAAATGCTTCTAAAGACAGATCCGTTTTGCTGAGTTCTGCTGCTTTTTCCGCAGTTGCTCTGGCAACAGTCAGGATCGTTCCTTCCTTTGGCTTCATAACGGCTTTATATGCGGTTTTCACAGCGCGGTCGAAAGCGTTTTCCACCAACGCTTTGTCGATCTCTTTATGCCCCTCAATTTCCTTGGAAAAGCCTCGGACCAGCTGAGACATGATAACACCGGAGTTGCCGCGTGCTCCGCGGAGAGTTCCGGATGCAATGGTCTTGCTGACCTCATCCATGCCGGCATTTTCCTGTAATTTTTCCAGTTCGCCCACTGCGTTCATTAAAGTGAGCGTCATATTTGTTCCTGTATCACCATCCGGAACAGGAAAGACATTGAGTTCGTTGATCCATTCCTGTTTCGAATCCAGTCTCTTTGTTCCTGCTAAAAATGTCTTTTTCAGCATGTTTGCATCAAAAACGTTCGCCACTTCCTTAGCCTCCTTAATCAATCACCCGCACGCCTTCAACGATAATACTGATCTTCTTTACCGTGAAGCCGGTCGTTCTTTCTACTTGATATTTCACAGCATCCATAAGGTTTGCGGCTACCGTTTCGATGGATACTCCAAATGCAACGATCACGTGAAACTCCAGAAACACATCATTATTCTGGACTTCCACCTTTACTCCTTTTGAAATGCTATTGCGCGTCAAGAGCTTGACGAGCCCATCTCTTTTACTGAGCGCGGCCATGCCTACGATTCCTGCACATTCGAGTGCTTTCATTCCGGCCATTTTCGCAATCACACTATTCTCGATGACAACTTTTCCATAGTCCGTGGTATATTTCCCTTTCATGGAGACCTCCGTTCTATACCCTTCATAAGTGCATAATATTGCTTTTATATTATAACCTATTGCATTGAAAAAGAAAATCAAATGTTAAAAGCGATCCTGCCTTTTAGGACCGCTCGTCATACTTCAAAAAAACAGGCTGTGCATCTTTCGATGTCACAGCCGTTTGTTCTTTGTTATGCTCTTTCAACTTTGCCTGATCTGAGGCAGGAAGTACATACGTGCATTCTTCTTGCACCGCCGTCTATTTTAACCTTGACAGACTTAATATTAGATTTCCAGATCTTGTTGGATCTTCTATGGGAGTGGCTGACTGCATTTCCGAAGTGAACGCCTTTGCCACAGATATCACACTTTGCCATATTTTTGCACCTCCTTTTAGAGTACTATGCGTCACGCACGTGAGGTATTTTAACAAATCCCTATTCTTATTGCAAGCGAAAATTTGCATTTTCAGCTGAATATTCTGTATTTTTACTCTGTAAAAGAAAGACCGAATAAGATATAATAATGAAGACAATAGCATTATTAATTTTTTGCAAAAAGGAGAATGTATTATGCCATTAGTAACAACCAAAGAAATGTTTGAAAAAGCCTATAACGGCGGTTATGCAATCGGTGCATTCAATGTTAATAACATGGAGATCGTACAGGGAATCACAGAGGCTGCAAAAGACTTAAATGCGCCTTTGATCCTTCAGGTGTCAAAAGGTGCCCGTGCCTATGCAAACCATACATATTTAATGAAACTGGTCGAGGCTGCAATTGAAGAGACAGGCCTTCCGATCTGCCTTCACTTAGATCACGGCGACAGCTTCGAGCTTTGCAAGAGCTGTATCGATGGTGGATTCACCTCTGTTATGATCGATAAATCCGGTCTTCCGCTGGAAGAAAACATTGCGATCACCCGTCAGGTCGTAGAATATGCACATGACCACGGTGTTGTTGTTGAAGCAGAGCTTGGAACCCTGGCAGGAATCGAAGACGAAGTCAATGTTTCCGCAGAAGATTCCTCCTACACCCGTCCGGAAGATGTACAGGAATTTGTGGAAAAGACCGGCTGCGATTCTCTGGCAATCGCTATAGGAACCAGCCACGGTGCATATAAGTTCAAACCGGGCACAAAGCCGCAGCTTCGTTTTGATATCTTAGAAGATGTTGCCGCAAGACTTCCGGGCTTCCCGATCGTACTTCACGGCTCCTCTTCCGTTCCTCAGGAATTTGTTAAGATCATCAACGAAAACGGCGGAAATATGCCGGGTGCGATCGGTGTTCCTGAAGATCAGCTGCGTCAGGCTGCTTCCATGGCTGTCTGCAAGATCAATATTGATTCTGATCTTCGTCTTGCTATGACAGCAACGATCCGCCAGTATTTCAATGAGCATCCGGATCACTTTGACCCGCGCCAGTATCTGAAACCGGCAAGAGAAGCCATTAAACAGATGGTTGCCCATAAGATCACCGACGTCCTTGGATGCGACGGCAAAGCTTGAAATAACAAATAAACATAAAATCAGGAAAGGAAACCACCCTTTATGAGTGAAAAATTAATTGGAAGCTGTATTTTCGGACAATCCGGAGGCCCGACCTCAGTTATCAACGCAAGTGCCTACGGTGTGATCCAGACAGCGTTAGACGCAGAAGAGATCACCGAAGTCTATGGTGCGGAAAACGGAATCGTCGGTGTTTTAAACGACCGTCTCTTTGATATGTCAAAAGAAGATGCCGGCGAGCTGGAGCTCCTTTGCAACACCCCATCCTCTGCCCTCGGCTCCTGCAGATATAAGATCGCAGATCCGGACGAGGACGATACAGACTACAAAAAGATCCTCGAGATCTTCAAGAAGTACAATGTTCGCTATTTCTTCTATAACGGCGGAAATGACTCTATGGATACCTGCAACAAGATCTACCGCTACATGAAGAAAGTCGGCTATGAATGCCGCGTGATCGGTGTGCCGAAGACGATCGATAATGACCTTACGGGAACCGATCATTGTCCGGGCTTTGGAAGTGCTGCCCGCTATATCGCAACTTCCTGCATGGAAGTCAGCAGAGACAACAAAGTCTATACAACAGACAATATTACGGTCATGGAGATCATGGGCCGTCATGCCGGCTGGCTGACAGCTGCTTCTGTTCTGGCATCAGCAAAAGGCGAGGGTCCGGATCTGATCTATCTTCCGGAAACTGATTTCGATCTGGATGATTTCTTTGATGATGTTCAGAAGGTTCATGAAGAAAACGGCGATGTTTTTGTTGCTGTTTCAGAGGGAATCCATTATGACAACGGAAGATTTGTTTCCGAAGTGCAGACCTCCACGACGGACGGCTTCGGACATGCACAGCTCGGAGGAGTTGCAAACTATCTCGCTGATCTCTTAAAGAACCGTACCGGTATCAAGACTCGTGCGATCGAACTCAGCCTTCTTCAGCGTTCTGCTGCTCATCAGGCATCAGCGACAGACGTGGATGAGGCAATCGCAGCAGGAAAAGCTGCGGTAGAAGCTGCGATCTCCGGAAAGACCGGAAAGATGGTTGCATTCAAGAGAGATGAGACATCCAAAGAATACAAATGCGATATCATTCTGGTTCCTCTGAGTGATGCCGCAAATACGGAAAAGAAGATCCCGCGCGAATGGATCAACAAAAAAGGCAACTTTGTGAATAAAGAATTTATCAAGTATGCCCTGCCACTGATCCAGGGACAGCCAATCCGCTACTATGAGGATTCTCTTCCGAGATATGCGAAACTGAAGAAAGTATTAGCGAGCGAGAAATAATCGTACTGTAAAAATAGTCGCTTCGTGACGTCATGAACAACGTCACGAAACCAGATTATCTGCAAATAATGACAAAAAAAGCGTTTGGTGATGTTTTTTTGACGTCACCAAACGTTTTTATTGACATTGATTCACTCTTCAGATCATTACACGATCAGATAAAGTCTTCGATCCTCGGCATATCTTCGTCCGAATCAGAAGCCTTTGCCTTGCTCTTCCGAATTCCGGTCAGTTTATTGATGATATCCGGGATCAGTTCGATCAGCTTATTCAAAGAATCTTTATCTTTGATATTTACGATTTTCGAGGTTCCGTTCTGAATTACCAGAACAGCAGACGGCGTGATCTTTGCGCCTGCTCCGCCGGCTCCGTTATTCTTGGCCTCTTTGTTGAACGCACCTGCAGCAACACCAAATGAAACATCTGCCATTGGGAAAACAACAATATCCTTATACTGAATTGGCTCTCCGATGATGGTCTTTGTGGAAACAAAATTCTCCAGACTGTTCATCAAAGATTCGACTGTGCCTTCAAAATTCTCAGCCATTGAGGTACCTCCTTATGACCTTGATGACGCGCTGAATATCGCGGTCAAAATAAAGCCTTGCAATACATAATAACATATATCCGAGAAAAATTCTCCCTTTAATTAATAAATCTATACGAATTCCTTTATTATAGAATTCCGGGGTCAGAATCAGCCTGCCCTTACTGATTGCTTCCGCGATCGGGGCAGCATTACCATACACGATTGCTGTATTCGCCGGATCTTCGAGACCGAAGCCGATCGTTCCCACAATCTTTCTCGGTTTGATATGATTCAGAATATTAATGATCTCCAGTTTTAAGTGCTTCAGCGCCCTCTT
Organism: Lachnospiraceae bacterium; assembly: GCA_017511045.1. GTDB lineage: Bacteria > Bacillota > Clostridia > Lachnospirales > Lachnospiraceae > RGIG5612. The sequence goes on from JAFWLM010000080.1 coordinate 120,266, forward strand.
TGTCGTCTTTGCCTGCCAGATTCTTTTTACTGTCTGGTACTTTTGATGCAGTTCCTTTAAATGATCGATCCGGTCGCGGACTTTTTCCTTAAAAGATTTCAGTTTGTTTTCTTTTTTTCGCTGTTCTTTCTGCTCAGCCTTTTCGGCTTTTTTCTCTTCTTTCTCCTGCTCTTTTTCCAGACGTTTTTCTTCTTTTGCAGCTTCAGCCTTTTCCGCTTTTTCCTCCGCTTTCTGAAGTTCTCTGCTGATCTTTTCATACTGTTTCGGATCAGAGATGATCTCTTCTTCCTGAAGGACTTCTCTTAAAGCTTCAGCTTCATCTTCTCCCAAAACACCTTTCATCAATACAATACCTGCAAGTTGTACCCGGTAACTCAGCTTTTTCTCTTTATATTCAGCAATGGCTTTCAACAAACCTAAAAGCCACGATGCTTTAGCGTCACCTTCAATGTCCGCATTTTCCCCTGCCCCGCTGATTTTATAGCGTATCGGAACAAAAAGTACTAACAGAACAAGAAGCAGCACCAGGCCGACGATGCCTGCAAGCACAAACCCTAGGATTTTAAGAATCTGTAAAACGATCATGCAAAAAAGCTCCTTACATCATAGGTTCCTGTCTTTGAATAGACATCGAAAATGATCTTTCCGCAGACTTCCAGCGCCTCATCCCTGGTGATCGCAAGACCCAGGATCTTTCGGTCTCTGGCATGATCTCTGTACAGCATAAAAGCCGGAAGAACATCCAGAAGATCCTTTCCATTGGATGCGAGCGTGATCACATACACACCAAAAGAAATTGAATGTTTCTCCAGCTGATTTATGATTTTTGTTTTTTTCTTTCCGGCTTCTTCGCCCAGATAAAGATTCTTATACCAGTTCATGGTGGCTATTTTTGAAACTTACGGCTGATCCGCGGATCAACATTCCGGGACAGTCTTTGACCCTTTAAAAACTCCAGTCTGCTGGAAGGTTTCTCTGCAGCTGAAAGATTAAAAACAGGGGTTGCAGCGTACGCAACGGAACTAAGTGCAGCCTGAGCGGAACGTTCAAGATAGGAATGATCATACGGATTCTCTTTTGAATAGACGCCTTCCCCTATTGCATCTTCTATATTTGCAGCTTCTGCTTTTTCCTTAAGATGAGTGATCCGATTCAGAGCACCTCCTAAGATCATGATAAGCGGAAGAATGAGACAGCCGACAAATACGATCGCAAAGCAATACCAGGGCGGATAGAACACCGCATAGCTGCGGATCATGCCGGTAAGATCCATTAAAAGGATATAGCAGGCAACACCGATTGCAAGCATCACAAGGCCCCAGATGATGCATCTGAGCCAGTGAGCTGCTTTATTGGAATGACGGATCGCAAGCGCTCCTACTCCAATCTGGAAGAATCCCGTAAAGCCTCCAAAAAGACCGTAGAAGATCAGCAGTCCGGTAATCACTGTTTCGCCCATATCTTCAAAATGGAGCGCTCCTACAAAACCAAACCACATGGCAAACAGGATCGACAGGACCCCGAATATGATCAACAGTATTCCGCTGACTTTTAAGACTGTATTGCCTTTTGCCATCGCGCATTCCTCCGAAGCAAGGTAAATTGATTAACGTAAATTATATCACATCCGTCTGCTCTGACCAATGGTTTCTGAATAAAATCAGGGAGACCGATCGGCCTCCCTGACGAAAATGTTTTTTATAATGCTGAATTAGTTCTGTCCGTCAAATTTATCTTTAACATCATCAACAACGTCTGCAGCTTTGTCTTTTGCATTCTCTGCAAATTCTTTCACATCACCGGCTACGTCTGCAGCTTTGTCTTTAACATCGTCAACAACATCGCCTGCTTTATCAACAGCTTTGTCAGCGAATTCTTTTACATCACCTGCAACGTCAACAGCAGTGTCTTTTGCTTCTTTTGCAAGACCAACAACGTCATCATCCATGTTCTTAACCTCAGCAGCCATATCACTTGCAATACCTGCGAAAGATACATCGCCGCCTGCAGATTTCTTGTTAAGAACTGCACCAACGATAGCAAGCACCGGAACAGCCAGACCGAAAATGATCGATACGACTGTGGATCCGCCGCTGGAAATCGATGCGCCATTCATTCTTGCAAATGTGCCTGCTCCGATCAGAGTAATGATGAATCCAACCAGCTGAAGAACAATAACAATGATTGCCCAGACCATGCACTTCGTTGCATTCTCCGGTTTTCCGGAATTCTTTGTGCAGATAATACCGGCAATCAGTTCTGCGATACCTGCAAGGATCGTAATGATAATGCCCACGATCAGTCCGCCGGTTCCCGGATATCCGGATAAAACTGCAACTGCTGCGATCAGAATGATCGACATGATAATGCTCAGTGCTCCACCAACGATCATGATGATACCCATGATCTTAAGTAAAACTCTACCTCTAGCTTCCATAACATTTACCTCCTAAAAGTAATAAACATTTAACGGATTAATAATAGCACAAATCAACTGATAATGCCATTAATAACTATTACTTTTTGCTTTTAAATAACGTGAGAAACGCCGTCTTATTTCAATAGATGCAGTTTTCTGGCAACTGCAATGATCTTTGTTCCGCCTGGGAACATATAGAGTTCATCCACATCCACAACCTTCAGAAGCAGGAGTGTTACGCCATAGATAATGATCGCAAGGATGATCGATAGGATCACTGCGATCGTGTTGCTGTGAAGGAGTTTGCGAAGACCGAGATTAATAAAGAATACACATACACCCATGATCAAAGAACAGATCGCAGGAAGAACAAAGGTCTTCACTTTTTCCTGCTTGTATCCTAAGTACTTCTTCAGGGATCTTGCGTTTAAAAAACATACGGTAAACGAGAAGATCATATCGCAGATAACAACTGCAAAGATATCGATTTTCAGGGTAAACAGCATGATCACCAGGATCAGAGCATGAAATACCAATGCGATCGCCGAATGGAACACCGGAATCCGCATCTTATCGATGCCCTGCAGGATCGAGTTTGTGATCGTCGATAACGAATATAAAACAACGGAAATACATCCGATCATCAGCATCAGAGAGACCTTATCCGGATCCACACTCGTAGGGAACAGAAGATTAATGATCGGTTTTGCTAGCACGCCAAGACCAACCGCGCAAGGCATGGCAACCATCATGGTCACTTTAATGGACGAGTCGATCTTCCGGATGACATTTCCTCTGTTGCCCTGCGTCACAGACTTAACGACACTCGGGATCAGGGAAGAAGCCAGTGCGCTTGCAAGCGCAATCGGCACATTTACGATAAGACGGTAGTTTCCGGTAAACATACCGGTGAAAGTATCGATCATATCGTGATCCATGCCGCGTGCTTCCATGATATTACTGAACAGACCGGAATCAACAAGTCCTGTAAGATTATAGATCGTTGTACTTAGGATGACCGGAATGATCGTAAGCACCAGCGTCTTTAAAATGCCGCCTAATGGTTCTTTTCCTTCTGTCTGGTCCTCCGTTATCTGTGCCTTCAAAGTCCTTCGATAGAGGCAATATAAGACGATCAGGAAGACCAGCGCTGCTCCGGCACCGCAGACCGTACCAAGCGTTCCACCGGAGGCGCCCATTGCTTCCGGAATATTATCAAATGAATACTTTGAAGCAGTTGTTGCTGTAAGTGCAGCCTTATAAAACGCGGTTGCCGCGATCAAAGAGACGGCTGCATTAACGATCTGCTCAAAGATATTGGAAAGTGCTGTCGGGACCATCGTTCCAAGCCCCTGGAAAAAGCCGCGCATAACACCGAGCACGGACATTATGATCAGGCCAAAGGAAAGTGTCCGGAGTGCGATCGCACTCTGAGGATAATTTAAGAGTTTTGCAAAGAAATCTGCGCCGAAATATGTGATCGCGAAAGCAGCAAGACCCAGACAAAGAGCAAACCCGATTGCAAACGCAAAGATCCTTCGGGTATTCTTATATTCTTTCAGGGTAACGCGGCGGGAGACCATTTTTGATACCGCCAGAGGCAGACTGTAGGAAGATAAAAGGAGAAGGAAGGAATACACTTCAAAAGCGATCCCATAATAAGCAACGCCCTTTTCTCCTAAAATATTATTTAAAGGAACTCGATATAAGATGCCGATCATCCTTACAATGATCGAAGAGACGCCTAAGATAGCGCCCTGCATCATAAAATTGCCTTTTTGCCTCTTTTTTGCCATCTATCTTCGGATCTTCAGCACTTCGTCCATGAGACGCTTCTGCTCGCTTTCCATGAGTTCAGCGTCCTCTTTTTTTATGTGGTCATAACCTATTAAGTGTAACATACTATGAACAATTAAGAAAGAAAGTTCCCGTTTTTGGCTGTGTCCGTATTTCTTTGCCTGCTCTTTCATGCGGCCTCCGCAGACAATGATATCGCCCAGGATCTCTTCGCCATCTCCATCCAGTTCAGCGTCAAACACGCCGGGTGTTTCATAATCAAAATACGGGAAGGAAAGAACATCTGTCACGCTGTCAATTCCTCTGTTTTCCCTGTTGATGGACTGAATTACGGAAGGCGTAGTAAGGATAACATTCACCTCAAGCCCATCCGGCAGCTGTTTATCCTTTGCCACAGCACGCACAGCCTTTCGGATCACCGGTGCGGGATCTCCAAAGTCATATGCAATTCGGGTCTCATTTTCGATATATATTTTCATCTTCGTCTTTCTTTCATCTCCTCCGGAATACAGGAAATCACTTTTTCAAGCGGGCACTCTGCTTTTTCTCATACTCCTCATATGCCTGAACGATCTTCTGTACGACCGGATGACGAACCACGTCCACGCTTGTCAGGTTTACCATGGCAATATCGTCTTCCACATTTTCTAATACCTTGATCGCAACATCCAGGCCGGAGATCTGCCCGTGAGGAAGGTCTTTCTGTGTTCTGTCTCCGGTTACGACTACCTTAGAACCAAAACCGATACGGGTTAAGAACATCTTCATCTGGGCAGGTGTTGTATTTTGAGCCTCATCAAGGATAATAAATGCGCTGTCCAGCGTACGTCCTCTCATATAGGCCAAAGGAGCCACTTCGATCAGTCCCTTTTCACTGTTTGCCAGATAGCTTTCCGCTCCCATGATCTGATAGATCGCATCATAGAGCGGTCTGAGATAGGGATCGACTTTACTCTGCAGATCACCCGGAAGGAAACCTAAGTTTTCACCTGCCTCGATCGCCGGACGCGTAAGAATGATCCGGTTCACATCGCCGCGTTTAAACGCATCGATCGCCATCGCCATTGCCAGATAGGTCTTACCTGTTCCGGCAGGGCCCAGGCCAAAAACGATCATATTCTTTTTGATCGCATCCACGTATGTTTTCTGGTTAAAAGTCTTCGGCTTGATCGGACGTCCGTTCACTGTACGGCAGACGATATCATCGTCCAGATCTGCGATATGACTCTGCACACCGCCACGTTCCAAAGAGATCGCATAATCAATATTCTGTGTTGTGATACGTTCTCCCTTTCGTACCAGATTGACCAGATCTTCGATAATATGTTTTGCCCGCACCGCATTTGTTTCATCACCAACGACCGTGATCTTAGAATCACGTGAAGTAATGTTCACAAATAAAGCTTTTTCGATTTTTTTGATATTCTCGTCGAGCTGACCAAAGACTTCTTTGATTTCCTGAGCAGAAAGCTCAGCTGTGGATTCAATAATGCTCAATAATCCAATCTCCTTAAATACTGCTTTATAAATGTTTGCGTTATTATAGCATATGGGCATTGGCTTTGCGACAATTAAAAAGAACCGGACAGAACCGGTTCTTTTAAAATCTTAGTTATATTTGCGCTTACGAGCAGCTTCAGACTTTTTCTTACGTCTTACGCTTGGCTTCTCGTAATGCTCTCTTTTACGAATCTCCTGCTGAATGCCGGCTTTCGCACAATTTCTCTTGAAACGACGAAGAGCGCTGTCTAAAGATTCGCCTTCTTTTACGATCACATTTGACATAAGCTTCGAACTAACCTCCCTCCGATTATGGAATCTTTCCGCTTACGCGCTTGATTATTATAGCAACACCATTTTACAGCGTCAAGAAGAATCTGCAAAAATAAAGCGCGATTAATCCTGTTTCTTCCGTTTCATTGCTGCAACGATGACCGCTATGATGATCGCGATCGCGGCTGCGATCCCTACTCCGCCTAAGATCCACGGAAGTGCGGATCCATGGGAGGCCTGTGGCGGTTTGTTATCCGGGATCACGTCATTTCCGCCATTGCTTCCGCCCTGGCCTTCGCTTCCGTTTCCGTTCTCTCCGCCGTTCGCCATCGGCACATTTCCGCCGTCGATATCGATCAGCTCCTGTGTCCCTTCCGGGTTCTGCGGCAATGCGCCTCCGTTCAGGCCCGTTCCCGGCATTGCGGCTCCGGCTCCTGCTCCGCCTGCGCCTTCAGCGCCCTCTTCCGTTCCTTCGCCCTGGATCTCCCTCGGCGCCACGGACTGGTATACGAAGGTAAAGACGTTGTCCGCTGCATTTCCCGAGAGCTGCTTCGTCAGGTTATACGCCTGCGGGAAGTAGCCTTCCACATAGCGGTAGGCGATCACCGGATTGTCCCCGACGTTTCCATAGAACGTCTGTGACGGGCTCAGTTCATTCCCGTTGGCATCCACGTAGTTGACCGTGTATGCAACGGAACTTCCGAGCATCGCATACGCCACCACATAGTCTGCATCTCCTGTGACTGTAATGGCTGAGAGCTGCGGATGCTCCGGGTCGTAATTATCTTTTCCGCTTTCACGGATCCCTTTCACATAATACTTGTTTCCGTTACTCAGCTGTACCGAGCCGAAGTCGAACGCGATCTTATCGCCCGGTTTCTTGTCCTTATAGACGAGTACCGACTCGCCGCCGCTGAAGCTGCCTTCCTTGCCTGCATAGATGCGGACGGTATAGGTGTAGCCTTCATCGTCTGCCGCCTTTGTAAGTGAGGTCGGGATCAGCATGCTGACGGCCAGTACAGCCGCTGCGATCACTGTGATCAGCAGGAGGGTCCTTCTCTTCTTCATCTCCGTGCCCTCCTTCCGTTTTCATCCTTCCTTCTTCTCGTATAGAAGATCACAAGGAACACTACAAGCACAGCTGCCACGATCATGAGGATGATATAGAACAGCAGGTTGTTCGTATCCCCGGTCTTCACGGTGCTCTTCACTTCCTTCGTTGCCGGGAACTCCACGGCAAAGTTCAGTTTCAGGTCCGCGACCGTATCCTGGTAGTTGTTGCCCTGGGTCTCGCCGTCTAAGAGCACACGGAGCTCCACGAGCCCTTTCGTCCCCGCTTTCATCTGGTCCAGCAGGAACCAGTTCTTAAGGCTGTCCGTTGCCTCGTTCAGGCCTGCCCCTGCAGGGCTTGCCGTATCGCCGCCCACCGTATCGGAATCGAACAGGGTCTTGACCGTTCCGTCCGGAGCGGTATACGTGAGCTTATAGGTATAGCCGCCTCCTGCGGTCCCCTTGTTCGCGCTCTTGTCCTCTAACGATTTCAGCACTTCGTTCTCCATGTACCAGTCGACCGTATCGTTATACTCGTTATTGACTGTGATCTTAATGACTGCCTCATCTCCAGGCTGCATTCCGGAGACTGTCTGGTTGATCTGCCCTGAAGAGAAGTTGCTCTCCATCTTCCCCGCCTTATTCAGCGTCACCGTCCAGCCCGGATCTTCTGCCGGCAGGACATCCGCAAGCGCCGGGAAGGCCATGGACGCTGCAAGGATCACACAGAGGAAAATCCCGAAGATTCCTGCTTTTCTTTTCTGATTGTTCTTTTTCATTGTATTCTTCCTGTCGTTTCTCATGACGCACCTCCTCATCAGTTCAGACTCAGAGTATCGCCTGAAATACTTGCATCGATTCCCCATGCACTCTTGATGGCGTCTTGCGCGTTATGGTCCTGTACGGCATCTGCCGTGATCTCGACACAGAACTGCACGCCGTCATATTTGTAGGTCGTGATGATCGTATTGTCTTCCACCGTCTGTGAGACCTCGGTTGCCAGCTCATTGCTGATCGCGACGGACTTCGTGAACGGGGCGCTCGTCTCTCCTGCGCTAAGCAGGGAGCTGTAGTACAGGATCGTCCGCTCTTTCGTCTTTGAGTCCGCATCCGGATCCTCGATCCAGCCGCCTTCCGTATTCAGCTCGAGCTCGATCATCTCCGGGGTAAGAAGGTTCGTCTTCTTCCCGTCTTTATCCAGCCAGTAGCGGTAGATCTCCACACGCACGAACTCACCGATCGTTCCGGTATTTTTCAGCGCCAGCTCTTCCTGATATTTTTTCTCGAATACGATATTGTCCGGCAGCCCGCTCAGTAATCCGCTCTTATCTTTCGTCGACCAGGTCCCGTCGGCCTTCTCTTTGTTGTAGTTGCGGTATGCGACTTCTTCCCCGTTTTCCAGCAGGGTCAGTCCGATATCATCCAGCCGCACCTCGGAGGTATAATCCGGGGAGAATTCGGTCAGCGCTGCCCTTGCGCTTCCGATGCCCGCTGTCAGGAACAGCACGGCTGCTATCAGGGCCAGGACGGTATAGAAGACCGGTGATCTCCAGAACTGTTTCTTCTTCATCACTCTCCACCTCCTGTTTCCGTATTCGTGGCCGCTTTGCTCCAGTCTTCTGCACTGTATGGAACATACCGGATGTTTCCATCCTCATCCTCTCCGTCCTGCACGGCAGGGATCGTCTCATACACCACAACGACATTGAAGTTCTTTCCGTCTTCCGCTGTCGGCGGATTGCCCTCTTTATCTGTGATCGTGACAGACAGGACGGAAGTGTTTCCTCCCGGGGCCACCGGGGCACTGAAGTAATACCAGCCGCCTTCATCTGCAGCCTCGCTCCAGCCTTCTCCGCCATACGCAAGGCCGTACTCACTTCCGGCAAAGGCCTGTGCCCTTACCCAGACAGCCTGTGCGGAATCGGGACTGTTCGAGACCGTGATCTCTTTTTTCCAGTCCGAATAGTCCTCTTTCATTGTCGTCGTGTCTCCCAGGTGGATCGTTTTCCCGCCTTTCGCCTCCACGTAGGTCGTGAAGTATGCATAGGCTTTTCCGATTCCCGCCGCAGCCACTGCGGTCAGCAGTATGGCTGCGATTCCAAGAAGGATCTTTTTTCTCATGTCATAACCTCTCATATGCTGATTCTGGTCGGTTGTTTTCATCTTTGTTCTTTCTTATTCCTTATCGCCACCGGTTTCCTGGGCATAGCTCTGCTCTGCCTTGTCTGCATCCGTGATCGTGTTCGTGACGGAGCCGCCGCCTTTGTAGGTGTCGTTGTAGGTATTCGTGAATTCCGCCTTGGTCACTTCTGCCTCCTCGGTCGATTTATCATCTTTCACGATCGTTACCTCCCGGACACTGTCACCGGAGATCGTATAATTGCCGCCGGCATAAATCTCCTCGACGTGTGCAACGGAGCCGGCCGGCAGATCACCGATCTCATAGGTCTGCGTTCCGCCCTCGGTAAATACCAGCGTCACGACATCGCTGTAGATGACCTCGTCATTCGGTGCAGTGATATCCACGCGGAAGATAAAGCTTGCAGGATCAATTCGGTTTCCGAAGTCCACCTGCTCATGCAGGTCCAGGGTCTTGACGATCTGAAGGCTGCCCTTTTGATATTCATTGGTGAATTCCGGAGGCGTCTGGCGTTCTTCTTCCGTCTCGCCTGCATACTCTACTACCGCGGTCATCGTTCCGTTTCCGTTATCCTTGACTGTAACGTCGACGCGTTCTTTATGGTCGTCATAAAGGATGTTTGCATCTTCTCCCGGAACTTCCTCGATGTAGTAGATGAAACGTTTTCCGTCATCTTCCAGGGTATAATGCAGTGTCGTGAACTGAATGGTCCCGTCCGTTGCGGCATAGACCGTCTCGATCTCTTCGCCGCTGCTGTCTGTCAGGCGGAACTCGAACTGTTCAGGCTGGATCTCGCCAAGCTCAAAGACTTTTTTAGCCTCGATCTGGGCGCCTGTTCCGCCTTCTGTATCGGTCCGGCTGTTATACGCATTTTCAAATGCTGCTTCCGCTGTCTCACCTGCAAGGATCGTTCCTTCGTTATTCTCTTCTTTAACTAACTCGAAGCCGTCTGTCGGAACTTCAACTACGATATATTTACTCTGATGCGGGAGGCCTGTAACTGTAAAGCTCTCGCCGCCCTTCATTGTGATAGATCCTCCGCTTACAATTGTCTTCTCACTTCCATCCGACATGGTAACCGGATACGTCTCCTTCAACTCATTACCATGGCTGTCATACAAGCGGAGAACAAAGACAAAGTCCATATCCATCGATGCCTGTGAAGCATTACTCAGCGTCTTTGAGACTTTCAAATTGCCGCCGCTCATCTCATTAATGAAATGGGCATCGTCATCATCGTAGAACACCTGAGTATTCAAACGTCCGTCTCCCCTGTCTGTCACCAGGATTGTCACGTTTTCCTCGTGCTCATCATAATTGATTGACGAGTCGTTACCTTTAACTTCTCTGATCTTATATTGATATACACCCTGATGGTCGAAGCTGAGCGAACTGAATCTTACAGGTGCAGTTCCGTACCATGGGTTATCCACAGCCTCTTCATCTTCACCTGCGATCTGCTCTGCCTCATCCACTGCAGAGTTGACTGCCGTCTCAAGAACTTCTCCATACTTCTCGGAATCGGCATTATCATCGATCAGCTGGAACGAGAACTGGCCGGCACTCATGGTCTCTCCCTGGAGTGTTTTGTGCGCCGTCAGATCTGCTGATCCTGTTGCACTATACTTGTTAGTAGCTTTTATGTTGATACGTTCTGCAGAAAGAATGGTTCCCTTCGCATTTTCGATATCTCCGACAAGCTCCCAGCCGTCAGGAAGATCCACTTCAGTGATCTCATAGGTGGTTCCTGCCGGAAGCGACGGGAATATGATAGTTTCACCCGCTTTGCATGTTACTGTATATTCACCATTTGATGGCTCTGACGTTTGAGTATCATCAATGCTATACCACTGTGCATACAAGGTAACTGTTTTGCCGTCATCTCCTATGGAGTTAATTGTCTGGCCATCACCGTAGTTAGTGCCGCTTCCATTCTTTTCCGTATTCCAGCCTATGAAGATGGAATTCTCCTTACTAAACTGGTTCACCGGAAGCTTCTTGCTGACACCTCCAAGCATGGCAATGTCCGCCATCTCTCCTTCACCACCGTTTGCGTCAAATGCCAGCGTATACCGCGTACGGTCATAATAGAATTTGACGATCTTATTGCTGTTCATGGTGACCGGTAATGATGTATCTGGTTCACCTGTTTTAAATCCGATATAACTGTGCGGTTCTGCCGTCGCCTCTGCGTCTATGTCATATGCAGTGCGTTCCACCGCAACAGGGCCGTCATATTCGCCGGATCCGTCTGCTTTCTCCAGATAATGCTGTACCGTCAGCGAAGCCTTCTGCGACGGGTCGAGATACTGCGCGTAAAGCGTGATCTTATCGCCCGGCTGTGCTTTAAAGTCTGCACCTTCTGCAACATCCGCAAATACATCGCCGCTGCCATCCGGTTCGGTCGTCCAGTTGAGGAACTCATAGCCACCCGGCATGCTTGCTGTCGGAAGTTCCACCGTATCTTCAGGACCGTTTACGATCTGCCACTGTTTTTCTGTATAACCGCCATTCGCATCAAAGTGAAGCAGGAACGCATCCTCACTCATCCAGATGGCATATAATGTGATTTCCTGACCGAAAGCCGCATCCGTAAATGCATCACAATCACCATATTCAGGAACTACACCATTCGAATCTGTTGTCCAACCGGCAAAGACCAATTCGTTTTGATAAGTACACGGAGGTAAGGTTAACCCATCTGTGGAGCTTACCTGAATTGACTCCATGGTTCCTGTTGCATTGTCATCATTCTTATCGAAATGAATCGTAAAGAACAATGGTGTAATCCTTGCATATCCATTTCCACTATGACCGGTTTCATTTCCTCCGGTAGGTTTTGGCATGCTGGCATTTCCGGCTTTCATAACAGGGTCACTAAAGACCATTCCCGAATAATGGTTCGGCTGTCCGGTATGGATAATATTCCCTGAAGTGGATTCTTCAGATATCGCATCACACCCCGGATAACCGGAAATAAAGGATGAACCGCCGGCAGCAGACTGGGAATGCATAGATCCGCCGCCGCCATAATAACCGCTTCCGCCTCCGGCACTGGCCCAAAAATCATTTTCTCCATTACCGCGTCCAAACCCGGCAACTCTCTGTTTAGCCCCTTGGATTGGTCCGGATGGGTTGTTTGAAGGAAATGTACCAGCATATCCCGGATAATTTTGGCCGCCACCAATTCCCGGACTTCCATGCATATACCAATACCCTGTTCCGTTAATTCCCACAAGTCCTCCGGCTGCACCGCCATTGTATCTTCCGGTATTATCTGCTGCGCCACCTCCGGCGCCAGCAACCATAATACGGGACTTGAGCGAGCTGAAGTTGTTCCATGCACCTCCTGTAAGCCGGAAGTCTGTTGCACCGCCTCCTGAGCCATAACTACGACCTGAGTTACTTTCTGGCCACTGCAGATTACCGGCACCTCCTCCGCCATTCCATCCTGGCGTTGCTTTTCTCTGTGGATTGCTTGTACCGGTTGCCTTTCCCCCAGGAGTAGACTGTCCGGCTCCTCCAACATAAACATAAATTACCTGTCCGGCATTAAGATAAATATTACCTGAAGTATACCCGCCTTTACCTCCTGAAATACCACTATATGTAACAGCATTTCCGCCTTGTGCACCCCATGCTTCCAATTTGTAGTATCCCGAATACGGAGCAGTAAATGTCTGAGGTGCCCCGGTATAGCCAAAATTCACCGGTTGCGGATCTATGCTTCCGGTTGCGCCAAGATTCATCGGAGCGCGTGAAGGAGCTCCCTTAAGCATTTGACTGAACAGTTTGACTTCATTGCTTTCTATAGATGGAATGGTACCGGCACTCAACAATGATCGGCCACCATTGCCCGCTGCTTTAGAGCTCGGATCATAAGCCGGTGTCGGTTCCGGAGTTGCAGGATTTTCACTAGTTTTAGTGAAATACATTGCTGAGCCGGTATCATCAAGCGGCATTCCGGCCTCGTTGGTCAGTTTCACTTTGAATGTGAACTCAGCATCCTTGTTTGCTTCCGTCAGTCCGTTACCGACCTTCTCGATCTGAAGTGAGCCGGGAACAGTCGTATTCAGGAACTGCATAGCCTGGACATCCTTGCCATCTTTCGTATACTTGACGCTTTCAACATTCAGATTGATATTGCCGTCAACTTCTGTCTGCTTAACAACAACAGTGATATCGTAAACACTGTCATCAAATTTGATCTTCCTGAGTTCATCCTCATCCGTAACCCAATTGATCGTTTTGTCTGCATTAACTGACTCCACCAGTCCCTGCACTTCTTTCAGTGTGTAGGTATAGGTGCCGGGCTGCGTATACACCTCACTCTTCTGGATGAATCCGCCGGCTTCATTTACAATTATTTTCTTCTGACCCTGCGAATCACTGCCTTCTGTGGTATTTGTCAGTTCAAAAGCAAACCTGCCTGCCTGGGCTGCTTTCCCATCAAGGAGTTTACTTCCAAAGAGCGTAGCCGTTGCTTTGCCCGGCTCATACTTATTGTTCATGACAGCATGAGCGGTATCAACAGACGGAACTTCCCCGACGGAATTTTCAGCTTCCAGTGTCCATCCGGACGGAACTGCTTCCGTGATTTGATACAAGGTACCAGCCGGAAGATCCTTGACCGTCAGTTTCTGACCTGCCTTCAGAGTAAATGTGAAGCTGCCATTCTCATCAAGTTCTACCTCTGTTTCTTTCTTTTCGTCTTCTGTAAGTGCAGTGGGCTTATTACCGGCACTGTACTCCTGCTGTCCGTCTGCACCCTCTGAAAGCTGCACTGTAATCTTCTCCGGGAGTTCATCCCCGATCAGTGTCACCGTAAAGTTAAATTGCAGATCGCCATCCGGTTCCTGATCGTCCCAGGTAGTTATTTTTGTGATATCCAGATTACCCGGTTCTAGTTTATTGACAAATACCGGGAGTTCATCTGTTTTTTCCACCTTGACATAGCCGTCCTGACCATCGTCTTTTACTTTTACATTGGTCTGAGTGATAGCCAGCGTTCCGTCTCCATTGTCCGCGATACTGAGTTCATAGCCCTTCAGGGAATCATCATAACGAACAGAAGGATCATCGCCTTCAACTTCTCTGGCTACATAAAGATAGGTCTTTCCAACATCTGTTTCATCGAACTCCAGGGAATCCCACAGAATCAAACCGTTTTCATCATTCTTCTTTTCCTGCAGCTTCGTCCAGACACCGTCTTCGTCCATACCCAATAATTCGAACGTAAACTGGTCTTTTGCAAGTTCAACTCCCGGAAGCTGTTTCCATGCTCTCATAACAATGCTACCTTCCGCATGGTATTCATTCTCAAACAGCACATCATCCGGAATCTTGGTGAGTTCGTTGCCATCTGCATCCTTGTATACAGGAGTACAAGTCATCGTACCGTCACCATTATCGGTCACGCTTACTTCCACCGTATATTTCTTCGTATCATAGGTATATCCCGGTTTTGCTTTGTCGATCTCGCGGATCTCATAAATGTAGGTTTTGCCATGATCCGCCTCTGTATAGCGAAGCGTACCAAACTTAGCAATCCCGTCTAAATCTGCCGATGCTGTTAAAACCTGTCCTTTTTTCGGAGAATCTTCCGTGATATCTTCCAGTTCAAAGCTGAACTGGTATCTGCTCATAGTTCTACCGGTAAGTGTCTTCTTTAAAGAGACATTCTGAGCACCTTCCGCACTGTATTTATTCGTAAATGATGCTTTAGCCTCTGCCCCGGCGCGTATACTTCCGCCCAGTCCATCACTGCTTACCAGCCTGAAGCCATCGACCGGTACCTCAGCCACCTCATATTTGCTCTCAGATGGGATGTCCAGCAGATCCAGCACCTGACCACCTTTCAGCGCAAATGTGTTGCCGTTTCCTAAGGTTCCATCAGGAGTTGAAGGTGTACTGTCTTCTGAGACGTCCTCACCTTCTGCCAGTTTATAATAGCTGACACTCATATCTTCGTTAATGACCTTCTCTATCCGTTCTCCTTCCTCCAGGATGAAATATGGATATTTTTCCGTCAGATCATTTCCATCATTATCTTTTAAGATCAAGTTGAACGTAAACAACTGGTCTTTGGAGTTTTCTGTTACATCCGTCACAGTCTTTCTCACCTTCAGATCGCCAAACGGATAGAAGGTATTCGTGATTGCAATTGATTTATTACCATCAGAAGAATTATCTTCGTAGGATGCAACATATTTATATACCGGTTCTTCTTCAACTGTATAAATGATCTCGTGCGCTTCGCCGCTCACGCCGGAAGGATTGGTATATTTCGGCAGACCGCTGAAACTGCCGGACCAGTTACCCATTCTGTCCGGTTTGACGATAACGCTCTTGCCTGTAAATACGCCATCCGCGAACAGTCGGACTACGATCTGATCCGGTCGGTATTCTTCAATATCCTCATCCGTCTCGCCTTCCCATTCCTTGCTAAAGGAAAGCTTCGTCGTTTCCGGTACATGGGTGTTTCGGATAGTAACATCATTGTCTTCCCTGCTGATAATCGCCTTATAATTATCGATTGGATACTCTTCATTTGTAGATTCTTCACGGAAAGTATAGGAGATCCAGTTACCATCCTCGTCATACTGCAGGATATGAGAAAAGACACCGGTCCATTCGTTCCCCTCATTCAGAGTCAGAGTCTTGCCTGTATCTTCTCCATTGGCAAGCAGATGAACGATGATCTCCTCCGGACGGACACCATCATTGTTATTCCTGTCATCCCATCCTTTTGTGACTTTCAGTTCAAATGGAAGGATACCCACTCTTGTATAGTTATAATAGAAGTAGGCGTTGGTATCTCTGCCAACCGCATCTGTCTGCGTACAGCCCAGATAAACATTGTTATATGCATGATCGTTGTTGATGCCGTCCTGCCGTTTTACCGGATCCGGATCAAACGGGTCTGTCGACTCCCCTGTGGTCTCATAAATCGGAGCTTTCATCCGGATCGTCGCATAGAGATTCTGATCCTGGTTTAAAGCAAAATCAGTACCGTCAGCTTTGTGCCGCGCATCAATTGCGATGGCCTTGACTGTAGAAGTATCCTCCGGCAGTGTTGTCGACCAGCCCTCTGTACTGTTCAGATAATTGATCACCGCATCTTTATCCGGTTCCCATCCTTTCTTACCATCCGGCAGCGATATTTCTTCACCGAATCCCAGAGATTGTCCGGAAATATCCAGATGATCATTTGATCCCGTGTAATACCAAACGACCGGAGCAATTCCTGCCTCCTCTAATGTGGATGTGTCAACAGAAACAAATTCACCTTTCCAGTAGCCGTTTTGATATCTGGCATAATCATCATCGTCATTACTGCGCGGAACATAGTTCTCCAGAGAATCCACTAAAATGATATTTGTTGTAACGGTCTCGCTGTCGGATGCCACATAAAGCATGTAGGAATAATATCCGCCCTCATAGACTTCGACCTGCTGGCGTCCGGTACGTCCGCTGGTCCAAACTCCCAGTCCGTCCTTGGTGACATACTTTCTGAGTTCCGTTGCAGCCATGAAATCAATTTCTTCATAATGAAGGACATCTCCGGCATAGGTAAATGCCTTATGATCACCGGTCCTTTCCGGATCAATATCCGTCATTACATCTTTGTCGTTTCCGACTGCATCCATGGCCCTCTGGTTATGGTTTTTCTGCGGATCATCCGGCTCACCGGACCAGCCTGCAATATTACCGAGTTCATCCTCGCTGGTAGTCTCAAATGCAGCAACATTCCGGCAGTTATCCAAGCCGTAGAGTCTGGCCTGATCCCAGGAATAATAGGAATCAAACTCCAGAGTATGTTCATTCTTATATCCTTCTTTCGGATACGTGATATCATCCGGATAGGGGTTGGGACTGGTTGAGGATGTATAGCTGACACGGTCTTTTAGTGCAGCTTTTACGACCAGCATGACCCGGCCGGTTTGTTTGTAGTTATTAATGACATGGGCTTCTATCTTCGTATCCCCATCAGATAGCTTAATGGAATCCAAATCCGGAAGCACAGAAAGGGGAAGCAGATCATACCAGATGCCTTCCTCTGAATTCGGAATCAAGCCTTCTCGTACTGCAGCATCATATTCACTTCTTTCCAGGACATTCGATTGCTGCGTCATTTTAATCGTGGAATGCAGCTGGAGTTCTCTCTTTAAACTGTCGCTGTCTACCAGTTCAAAACTCTTTTCCGAGTGAACAGCGACCCTGTAGTTACGTCCATGAAGGTACGCGCGGGAATAAGTCCCTTTCTGAGAGGTCCCGCCTTGTGAATCGATGGTCTGAATCCTTGCAAAGTTATCCAGATCGCAAAGACCGTAGTCATTCTGCTCGAATACTCTTACCAAGCGTTCCGCAAGGGTCTCTGAATCGCCTTTGAGAAGGATTCCGATATTGTAACTCATATAAGCGCGGTCGATCCGTTTCGATATATCGCCATTTGAAGAAGGCACAACGATTTGGCTCTTGACTTTCCAGACACCTGTTGGCAGATAGACTGTCCTTCCATTCGCTTTCGCTCCGTTCGATGTGGTGACCGTCCCATTACGATTTAAGGTGGCATATTCCACCCATTCGCCTGCGCCGCTTTCCTCATCTGTAATATGGTAGCCCAAAAGCACTTCTTCTTCAGGAGCTGCGGAAAGATCCGGAACATCCCTGTAGGACCAGGTTCCGAAATTCTGATCCAGCTTCTCGCGCATGTAATACTGGTGGTAAACTGGGTTATTCAAGGTCACATAAGCGACCTCTGCGTCTTTGATCGTCAGCTTAATATTGTCGTCAAATATCAGACTGTTATTATTTGTGCCGTAGTTATCTTCAAGTTCTACTGTCACTTCTTTGCGGCCATAATTTGCCGGATCCCCGGTATCTCCGCTCCCGCCATAGGTCAGTGCCATAAACTCACTGTAGCCGGACACAGAAAACGGAATGACCACATCGTCCCCGCGCCTGAGCTCATTCAGCGCACGGTCACTAGTAGACATCCGTGAGGAATTTGTATAGCCCTGCGTATACTTATTAATACTTGAATCACGCCGAGGAACTAATTTCGAGATTTTATTCTCGTAATGCTGCGTTCTGTATTTATTAGTATAGGTCCAGGTATGATTTGTAGGGTCATACTCAGACTTTTCCTGTTCATACCACCATCTGTCGTAGGACAGAATACGGTTGTCTTCATCATACTCGAAACCATAATACTCTCCTGGAAGAGCGTTCTCATAGGTGTGATATTCTCTCTTCTGTCCATCATCCGACCAGGTGAATGACCAGTCATTAGCTTCCTTAATATTAACGGGATAATACTGATAATGGGTCCCGGCTTCGTCTGTGTAGTAAATCGTAAAGTTCTGGCCGGAAGGTCTATTGCCTGCGGCATTATTGTTATCATTCCAAACCTTTTTGATTGAGTACTTCACAGGGATGTGGAACGGAGCCGTTGCCGTTGCCTCTTTGGTAGTCGTGATCTTGTCATCCCAGCCTGTTACCGATGTGGTCTGGGTATTGGAGATCTCGTATTCCACACCTTCTTCTAACCTCGGATCGGTATGATCATAGACCGTCCAGACATACGCGGATTTCGGATAGGTATCATATCCGCTGAAGAGTGTAGCGGTTACACTTTCACCATCTGGTGAAAGAACGTTGTTTCCGTCTTTGTCACTCTGGACACCAAGTATTTTTCCTTCGACCTGAATGACTTCTGTCTCCGTATGCAGTGCATCCTTATATACTATGACGTCCGGATTAAAAGTATCCGTAATAGTCATATCAAAAGGCTGGCTGCCTGTTGCTGAACCGGAGACATACCAACGCACAAAGCTGTATTTAGAAAGATCGCCTTCCAGACTGTCCAAAAATTCCTGCGGGATCTTTGCAGCCTTCGCCTGCGCAAGGGTGTGATATACATAATATTCTTTTGTGCTGGTGTTTAATGCGCTCTTGGTCGCTGAAGCGGCCTCAACATGTGTATCGATCGTTGCGGTAATCGAATTACTGTCCATGCTGATCGTATTGCCGAGCGGTGTGGTCAGATTGATCGTGGCAGAAAACTCTCGTGAATGTCCGGTATAATCTGCTTCAGCATAATCTGAACTTTCCGCTACATCACAATCGACCATGTCGTATGGCTTAACATCTCGGAAAGTGCACTGGAGCATGACCTTGCTGGCTGCAGACATCTTTCTGGTATTAGTAATTACGATATTATCTCCGACACGTTTCCATGCAAAATCGGCACCTGTTTCCGGATCTTCCGGAACGGAGAGCGTCAGCTTTCCTGGTTCTCTTCCATATCTATCCAGCCAAAGATATGCAGGGAATACAATTTCTATCGATCCTGGTTCATGGTCATCTTTACCGGAAATGGCAAAGTCGATCTGGAACTGCTGGTTTCCAACCTTATCATTATCGGTCTCTCTATAAAGATCTCCCTTACCGGCAGGTTCATCTTCACCTGTACTCTTTGAGAGCCACTTAATATTGATCTTTTCGATTTTAACTCCATCAGCCTCTACTTCACCGGAATCAGCTTCACGGAAAGCCCCCGGATTCGCTAACAATGAACGGGTTCCATATGACAATTCCTCTTCGCTGAGAAGTTCCTCATCAACAGACTCTTCTACTTCTGCCAAAGGATGCTGACTGACATCAACTGCCGGCTCTTCTTCAGAATAGTCCTCTTCTTCAGAATAAACCTCTTCTTCAGAACCATCCTGCGGAACATAATCGTCTGAATCAGCTTGACTTTCTTCATCTTCATATATGGTATCTGACTGTGTTGTCTCATCGATTTCTGTCTCTGTCTCAGTCAGATTTTCTTCCGCTGCTGTGTACATTGGTCCGGATATCAGCTGACCAAAAATAAAGGTAAAAGCTAACACCAATGCAATTACTTTGATAACTGAGTTTTTCGATCTGTTTTTCATAAAACCGTCCTTTGTGATGACTATATTTAAATGGTTTAATTAACTAAATATTAAAAATGCATACAGATACCCACACTATAAGCAAAATTTACCATATCCCTTTGAGAATATCCACAAAACTAACAATGAATTTGCTATTTTTTTGTGCATTATTAACAATTTGTTAAATATGAGGGCAAAAAATAAAGACTACAACACTTTTTGTGTTATAGTCTTTTTTTAATATATTCTTATTGTCCTTTATTTGTTAATTATAAAACTCGGCAGTAAATTCTTAAACAATTCCGGATCTTCCGGAGGTTCCGGCTTCAGCATCAGAACTGCTGCCAGATTTCCCCGTTTTCCTTTTGTAAAACGATGGGAAAACAAGAGATCGGGATTATGATTTGTACAGATATCTGTCACATGAATATTCTCTGCTCTTACGCCTGCTTTTAACAGCGTGATCTCTATGGCTTTCCACAAATCAAGCTGGTAATGTTCCTCATCCTTCCCTGTCATAAAGATCTGCTTCATTTCTGCAGCATCATATTCTTTCGAGAATGATTCAAAAAGGTCTGCGCTCACTTCATAGCATTCCTGACAGATCGAAGGACCAATGCAGCAGATCACATCTTCCGCTTTGGTTCCATACGTCTTCTGCATCATTCCGATTGCTTTGGAAGAGATCTGCCCCACTGTTCCCTTCCAGCCGGAATGCACAAGCCCGATCGCTTCCTGCCTTGGATCAAAGAGATAGACGGGCACACAATCAGCAAACAAAAGGCAGAGCGCAACACCCGGCTCATTCGTAATAAAACCGTCAACTGCATCATAATCTCTGGGTTTTACCAGGCCTTTCCCCCGGTCCTCTGCTGTCGCTATACGGATATTGGTCGTATGCTCCTGGCGGGAGATCACTATATTGTTATAATTGATCCCAATGGCCTTTGAAAACTCCCGGTAATTGAAGAAGACATTTTCCCCATCGTCATCGTTATTCAGTCCTAAGTTCATGGACTTATAGATTCCCTTACTGAATCCGCCTTTTCTTGTGGAGAAAGCATTGACCAGTTTTTCCTGATACTGATCCAACGCCGGGAACGTGATATAGGTGACCCGCTCTTTTTTTCGAAGCTTCGTCTCGTTATTTTTTTGTGGTGTATAAATGATTTTTTCAGCCATGTTTCCCTATGCCTGCCATGCGTTCTTTATATGCTGAATCTCTTCCCCATCGATCAGAACCGCATCAAAACGGTAGAATCCATTCAATGGGAGCCCGTTCATCTTGATGTAGACTTTTGCTACCTTCATGATCGTCAGCTGTTTCTTTCTGGGAATAGCAAATTCCGCGCCTCCATGCGAGCGGTCTTTACGGTATTTCACTTCCAAAAATACCAGAGTATTCCTATCCCGTGCTATGATATCGATCTCGCCAAGCTGCGTCCGGTAATTCGTCTCAATGACCTCCATGCCTTCGTCTTCAATAAAGGCACAGGCCATCCGTTCGTAGAATGTCCCGACTTCTCTTTTGTTTCTTTGTTCTTTCATGTTCTACAGGTTCAATGCATGAAATGAGAATCTCATTATATCGGCTTTTTCTCCCCGACGCAAATGAGACTGCAGATGATCCTGCAGTCTCATTAAAACATGCATATTATAGTGTTTAGTCGTTATACAGGAAGCAGCCGGAATAACACATTTTTCCCGGGCCATAGTTGTATGCAACGCCATTCTGTTTGCAGACATCAGATACATACAGACCAAATGCCTCCATAGAAGACATTGATTTATCGGGAAAACGGCATGGCTCATCCGGATAAGAGCATTTCGCACAAAGTGTGCAGGCCCCGTCAGCGAGAGGAAGAAGATCTTCGATAACCTCTTTGAGTTTACCGACGCATTCCCGGTATCTTTCGTCATGGGATTCTTTTACTTCCATGATGCCCTCAAAATCGAGGCTGTCTTCGATATCACCAACTGTCTGAACCAGGATCCCGTGTGCATACTGCTTCATTTTAGCCGCACACTCATCGATCTCACCGCATCCCGGAGGGCAGCTCCAGCATGCATCATACTTCCCGCAGGTATTTACCGCACACATATCCCTCACTTCCGGAAGTGCTTTGAGTGTACTGACATCCAGCTCTGCAACAGTTTCAAATCCACAGTCCCTTGCGATCTGAAGTAATTGTTCTTTCTCCATACTTCTTCTCCTTTAATCTTACTTTTATGAAAGCTAACGCAGTGCTTCACTCGTTCCTCGCTTTCGCGCTGCTAAAAACACTCGAATTCCCGGCTGTCGCCTCCATTCTCGTGTTTTTGTGTCCTCTCGAAAAAACTGTACTTCGAGCAAGCTCGGTACGTTTTTTCTCTCGGACTTAGCTTTCAAACATTAAATTATCCACAAATGTATCCTGGAAATCAGGATGCGTTGCAAGCTCTAAGAACTCCACCTTTTCCGTGATCTTCTGTGCTCTTCTGTATTCAGCAAAGTTCAATGTTGCGATTTTCGATCCCTCTCCTGCCGCATTTCCGATCATCTCGATCCGGTCTTCCAGCTGCGGCGGAATCATACCGATTGCGCAGGCACTGTGCGGATCCATATAGTTGCCAAATGCTCCGGCGATCAGAACCTTCTTGATCTCGCCGATCTTGATTCCAAGGCGGTCTGCCATCAGATCAATACCTGCAGCGATCGCACCTTTTGCCAGCTGGACCTCACGGATATCTTTCTGAGAAAGAAAGACGTTATCTTTCAGCATGATCGCCTTTCCGCTCTCCACCTTTGTCAGCCGGTCGAGGTTCGCTTTTACTGCATCGCTCGCATATTTCATATCATCTTTTTCCGGATCAAACAGTTTGCCTGCTTCATCGATTATCTCACCTTCCAGGCAGACTGCAACGGCATCCATCAGACCGGAACCACAGATTCCCTCTGCCTTAATGTCATCGATCACATGACAGTCAAGTGTATGATCTTCAGCCAGTTTAATATGGTCGATCGCGCCGTCTTTTCCACGCATGCCGCATTCGATCTTAGCCCCTTCAAACGCAGGACCTGCGGCTGTTGAGCATGCGATCATACGCTCTTTATTTCCCATTACCATCTCGCCGTTGGTTCCGATATCAATTGCAAGGGTCAGCTCCTCGATCTCGTCAAATGCGGATGCTAAAAGCACGCCTGCCGTATCTGCGCCGACAAATCCGGCAATATTCGGAAGCATTTGGAGTTTCGCACCGGGGTTAACGAAAATGTCCGCATCTTTTGCCCGGATAATGATTTCATCATTTACAGAGGTATTATAAGGTGCATGTACCAGAGGTTTTGGAGTGATTCCCATAAACAGATGATGCATGCAGGTATTTCCTACGATCGTAACAAGATAGATATCCTCTTTCGAAATGCTGATATCACTTAACAGTTTTGCATTATCAATTGCTTCATCGATCAGATCATTCAGTGCGCTGCGAATGACAGATGAAAGCGCTTCCACACCATTCGCGATCGCATACTCACTTCTCGCTATGACGTCTGCTCCGTACTGGCTCTGCGGATTCAGCATACTGGAATGAGAGATTTCGTGCCCATTCTCAAGGTCCATCAGATAGCAGACAACAGAAGTCGTACCGATATCAAATGCCGCTCCATAAGGCTTGAAATCCGCCTTCGGTGCGATCAGATCAATTATTTCGTTGTTATATAAAACGGCTGTTACGTTATAATCATTTTCTTCCAGCGTATCAAATACGCGGTCGAGGATCAGCGGGTTTACCGGGATCGAATCAACATCCAGTCCGAAAGCGGATGAGACCGCTTCTTTCACACGCTGCCAGTCAGAAGAATTGTCTCCCATCTGACACCGCTCCACATGGATCAAACCGCTTCTGACAGCAGGAGAAAGCTCAATCTTTCTCTGCAGTCCGGTCTCTAAGATACGATGTTCCGTCTCTTCTCTAATAATAAGCGTTAGATCATGTGTCACTTCCGTCTGGCAGGCCTTAACTGTCAGAACCTTAGCTGATTCGGCTTCTTCGGCACTTAAGATACCCTCTGCCACATCAACCAGGCATTTTCCGCAGGTGCCAAGCCCGCCGCAGGGTGCATCCGGGTGAAGCCCTGCCTGAATCTGAGCATCCAGATAGGTCGTTCCCGCTTCAACTTCTATTATTTTATCCATTGGTAAAATTTTAACTTGATAGCCCATATCCTTCTCCTCCGGAATATATATAACTTATTATAAAATTACCTTGTCGCTAAGACAAGGTAATTACATATGGATTTCTATCAAAATATTTTATTTTGTTCTTTCTCGTAATCAGTCATCGTCCTCATCTGATTCAAAGATACGGTCTTTTCCCACTAAGAATGTGCAGGCACCGCAGTCATATGCGTTAATGATCACCCCATGACGTTCCTCTTCGCTGGGCTCAACTTCCCCATGCATCATGCTCTCACAGGCATCGAAGCATTCTCCGATATGATCCGGCTCCAGTTTCAGCTGTGCATGTGAAGCATAAACTGCATCAAAGCGCTCATCCAGTTCCTGGAGTTTCATCAGACTGGCCGGATATTCATCCAGATTCCTGTGATTTCCAAACATAAAGATATCGCCGTTCTGAACGGAATCTCCTGAAAACAGCATGCGCCTGTTCACATCAAGGATCGCAATGCTGCCATATGTATGCCCCGGAATATGGATGATCTCAAGAGGACGGTCTCCGAGATCAATGATATCCCCGTCTTTCACAGGGCGTATCTGTATATCATCCGGAAACTGGCTTCTGTACAGATCCCAGTCAGCTTCATGCATATAGAACCAGTCAAACTCCTGATTGCCATGGCAATGATCACCGTCACCGTGGGTATTTAAAAGCTCGATCAGTAATCCATCTGCTCCTGCCTCTTTCAAAATTCCGGAAGCAAGTTCTTTTACGCCATCAATATCCACGCCGGAATCGATCAGCAGTGCTTTCTCGTCTCCCTTTAAAAGAAAGAAGCGTACAAAGCCGTCCTCAATACTCCAGGTACTGTCATCAATCTGTATGATCTGGTATTGTTCTCCCATTTCCTATCCTCCTGAAACCTGCAAGAGTCTCTTCCCAACTATCTGTTTTATTATAGCATTGCAAAAAAAAGAAAGAAAGAGCCGGAAAAACCGGCTCTTTCGCGTATTGACAGATTGTCATTTGTTTTGAAAACTGATTAAGCTTCCGGCGGCATAACCATTTCTTTGATCTCACCGTCGATCACGATCGGAGCGCCTGTTGCAGCCTGGATATCTTCAATCGTTACTCCAGGAGCAAGCTCTCTTAATGTGAATCCTTTCTCTGTGATCTCCAGAACACCAAGTTCTGTAACGATCATATCAACTGCTCTAAGAGCGGTTGCCGGAAGAGAGATCTCCTCAAACAGTTTGTGAGCGCCTTTGTTGGTATGCTGCATAGCAACAACAACCTTCTTAGCACCAACAACGAGGTCCATAGCACCGCCCATGCCCGGAGCCATCTTGCCCGGAATGATGTGGGATGCAATGTTACCTACCTGGTCAACCTGAAGTGCTCCGAGAACTGTCATATCAACATGTCCGCCGCGGATGATTCCGAAAGAAGTTGCAGAATCGAAGAAAGCTGCGCCTTCATAAATATCAACGTTAACACCGCCAGAGTTAACAACGTTCGGGTCGATGTGGTCCGGTGCAGAAACACCAGCCATACCGATGATACCATTCTCAGACTGAAGAGAAATGTCGATTCCTTCCGGAACATAGTTAGCTACTAAAGTAGGAAGTCCGATACCAAGGTTAACAACATAACCGTCTTTTAATTCCTGTGCAACACGATAAGCAATGATTTCTTTTACGCTTGCCATTATTTGTCACCTCCTACTACGATATAGTCAACAAAGATGTATGGAGTCATAACATAGTCAGGATCTAATTCGCCAACTTCAACGACTTTCTCAGCTTCAACGATAACTGTGTCAGCTGCTGTTGCCATAACAGTCTGGAAGTTCTTTGTTGTTCCTTTGAAGAATACGTTACCTTTTTTGTCAACGATGTTTCCGCGAAGTACAGCAAATTCAGCATGAAGCGGAGCCATCATTAAGTATTCTTTACCATCAATAGTGATTTCCTGAAGAGTGAACTCACCATTTGCAATATCTGTACCAACACCGGTCGGAGTAACGATTGCACCAAGGCCTGCTCCGCCTGCACGGATCATTTCAGCCATGGAGCCCTGCGGAACCAGTTCTACTTCCATAGAACCATTGTTCATCTGCTCAGCAACCTGCTTGTTCAGACCAATGTGAGTTGCAACAAGTTTTTTCAGGGAATGGTTTTTGATCAGTTTTCCGATTCCTCTCGGAGCAACTGTTTCATTTCCATTCTCATCAAACTGCGGGCCGAAACCACCATCGTTGCAGTAGCATGTTAAGTCTTTTGCTCCACGAGCTACCAGAGCGTCCATGATGCTTTCAGCAGTACCGTTTGCCATGAAGCCGCCGACCATTACGGAAGAACCGTCTTTGATCATTTCAGCAGCCTGCTCAGCTGTGATAATTTTATCTTTCATGATAACTTCATTTTCCTTTCAGTTTTTCTTTTGATAGCATTTGGCCATCTTGCAAGACCTGGCCAAATTTCATATACAGCTCAAATCGCGAAAGCCCGTATATGTTTTCATAAAGATGCCTGCCCGCTAAGGGCAGGCATCCCAAATGATCACGTTAGGATCAGTGATTAATCTCTCTTAACAATAAGAGCCTGGCCCATACCACCACCAATGCAAAGGGTAGCAAGACCTGTCTTGGAATCTCTTCTGCCCATTTCATAAAGCAGAGTAACCAGGATACGAGCACCGGAAGCTCCAACCGGGTGACCAAGGGCAATGGCACCACCGTTAACATTAACTTTATCCATATCAAAGTTAAGTTCTTTTGCAACTGCAAGAGACTGAGCTGCAAATGCTTCGTTTGCTTCAATAAGGTCGATATCTTCGATCTTTAATCCTGCTTTTTCCATTGCTTTTCTGGAAGCCGGTACCGGACCAACACCCATGATCTTCGGATCAACTCCGCCGGTAGCGTAGGAAACGATAGTTGCAAGCGGCTTGATTCCAAGCTCGTCTGCTTTTTCCTTGCTCATAACAACAAGTGCTGCTGCACCGTCGTTGATACCGGAAGCGTTAGCTGCAGTAACTGTACCGTCTTTCTTGAATGCGGGTTTCAGTTTAGCAACTTTTTCCATTGTGTTTCCACGGGAAAGATGCTCATCTCTCTTGAATTCGATCGGATCACCCTTTCTCTGAGGAATGATGACCGGAACGATCTCATCATCGAATACGCCGCCATCAACAGCTTTCTCAGCTTTGTTCTGGCTTCTTACTGCGAATTCATCCTGCATTTCTCTTGTAAGTCCCCACTGCTCAGCGACGTTCTCTGCAGTGATTCCCATATGGTAATCATTGAATGCTTCCCACAGACCATCGTTTACTGTAAGGTCGATCATTTTTGCATTGTTCATTCTTGCACCCCAACGTGCTGAAGGAACTGCATAAGGAGCTGCAGACATGTTTTCCATACCACCGCAAACAACGATCTCAGCTTCTTCTGCTTTGATCTGGTTTGCTGCAAGGGCAACAGCTTTCAGACCGGATCCGCAAACGATGTTGATCGTCATTGCAGTGCACTCAACAGGAAGACCTGCTTTGATGGATGCCTGACGAGCCGGGTTCTGTCCAAGACCACCCATGATAACGCCACCCATGATGACTTCATCAATCTGCTCCGGCTTAAGGCCTGCACGGTTAACTGCTTCTTTAATTACAGTAGCGCCAAGCTCTACTGCAGATACGTCTTTCAGGGTTCCGCCGAACTTGCCGATTGCTGTTCGGCAGGCACTGGCGATTACGATTTCTTTTGCCATTTTTTTTCTCCTAATTATTTTATTCTGTTCAGATAGAGTCTGAAACAATCTTTCTTTCGACAATAAGTCAAGTTTTAGCCTGGCTTATCATTCTTCAGGTCATAGCCCTTAAAGAGCTATGACCTGAAGTGTTGGGTTTAAGTTTAAATTATTTAGCTTTTTTAGCCGGTGCTTTTTTAGCTGCAGCTTTTTTAGCCGGTGCTTTTTCATACATCGGAGCCGGAGCCTGCTTCTCAGTTTTTTTCTTGTTCTTCTTGAAGAAATCTCTGTCGGAGCAGCCTGTTCCACAGTATTTGTATACTCTGTCCGGAACACCCTTGTTGATGTCTTTCTCATCGATTTCAGCTACGCAACGAGCCATGGAGCCGTCGCCCATGTACCAACGAAGCGGGAAGCAGTAGAAACGGAATCTCTTGTTGGATACTTTGTCAAGGTCACCACCAAGGTTCTCAACACCAACGATACCATGTCCGAGCATTGTCTTGTGGCATGGCTCCCATGTTCCCCAGCAGCCGATCTTCTCAAGATCACCGAATTTAGCGTCATAAGCTTTCTGGCCGTGGATTCTGATGTATTCGAATTTATCGAACTCAGCGTATGCTTCTTCACCAAAGAGTTCTTTGTACTCTTCTGTGATCGGTTTTCCGGATGCACCAAGAAGGTTCATTCTTGTCATACCGTTGTTACCCATAGCTGTGTGAAGCGGATGGTCAAGTGCCTGCATATCCATAGCTACGCACTTAACACCATATTTAACGAACCATTTACCAGCGTCAACGCCAGTACCACAGCTGTAGTGATAATATTCTTTAGAGTCATCGAATAATCTGTGCATACCTGTGTTAAGGCAAACAACCATACCCTTTAACTCTTCCGGTTTAATTTTTGCTCTCTTGCAAGCATCCTCAAGGTGCTCAGGAAGGATCAGTCCCCAACGTCCAATGTGGATTTCAAGGCAAACTGCATCACCTGTGTAAGCATCGATCGGCATTTCATGAGTATAACGAGCTCTCTTTCCATCAAACTCGAACTCCATTACGTGACGCGGAGCATCGCAGTGTGTACCTGTGTGCTGTGTGCATCCTACATACTGTGTAAGAACGCCACCTTTAGCCATTGAGTGTTTTCCCTCGATGAACGGCTTATCGAAATAAGGCCAACGCGGAATCTCACCACTAAAAGGATGTGTTAAATCAACAAAAACTTTCTTTCCCATTTAATTTTCCTCCATTAAGTTAAATAAGTTGCTATTAAAACCGCTTCGAACACATCCCTGGGCAGGAATGTGTTCGAGAGGTTCGTTACTATTTGCCGTATACCATCTTGATGAGGTATTCGTTCAGGTCTTTCTTGCTCTTTGCAATAGACTCGTCATCCCATTTCAGGAAGCCTTCGCCAGATGCAAATCCCATTTTGCCTTCGTCGATCATCTGCTGAAGCAGTGGGCTCGGCTCATGGTTATCTGCAAGATACTTAAGAACATAGTTGTGAATGTTGTATGTAAGCTGTGTTCCAACCATGTCAGAGTTCTCGATCGGTGCAAGCTGCGGAAGACGAAGACCGAAGCTGTATTTAACTGCATCGTCAACTGTCTTAGGATCAGCGATGCCCTGCTCAACGATAGAGATAGCTTCTCTCCAAAGAGCGTGCTGCATTCTGTTTGCAACGAATCCCGGAACGTCTTTCTTGCAGTAGATCGGCTTTTTGCCTGCTCTTTCAAGAGCATCGATCGTAAGCTGCATAACTTCTTCTGTTGTATCAGCTGTCTTAACAACTTCTACCAACGGAATTAAGTGACCCGGATTCCAGAAGTGTGTTCCAACAACTCTTTCTTTGTGCTGGCACTTGGAAGCGATCTCTGTCGGGCTCATTACGGAAGTGTTTGTTGCGAAGATGCAGTCATCACGGCAGATTCCTTCTAATTCAGCGAAGAGATCCTGCTTGGTCTCCATAACTTCTGCAACGCACTCGATGATAAGATCTGCATTTTTGAATTCTTCGCCCTTATCCGGGAATACGAAGTTGATTCTGCTCATGCGGTCTTTCACTTCTGCTTCTGTGATGATGCCTTTGTCTTTAAGCTGGTTGAGGTTATCTTCGATAACTTCCAGACAAGGTTTTTCTCTTCTGTTCCAAATTGTAACGTTGAAATCCGGGCAGCTGGAGAATACCAGACCGATCATATTGCCCATCATTCCTGCGCCACAAATAACGACATTTTTAACTTTTTCCATTGTAATGCATTCTCCTTAGTAATAAGAATTGTTAAATGCTACGTGCTTTTAGCTTTTGCTAAAATACGCTCGCTTCGCGCTTTCAGCGCTCTCGCATACGTTTTTAGCTGCTACGAAACGCTACGCACTTCGTGCTCCCGCGTTTCTATTTCCACTCCATACTTCCGCTCGCGATGCGAGCTTCGTATTACGTGGAAATAAGTTCGTCAAACAAAATCAACCTAGCAAGCAAAGCTTGCGGTTGATTTTCCTTTCCTCACTAGCAGACCAAGTATCCGCCTGAGCAGTCGCATGCTGCGCCTGTGATGAAGTCGGATGCATGAGAGGACAGGAAGATTACATAGCCAACGAAATCGCTCGGCTCTGCAAGACGTCCGATCGGCTCTCTCTTCATGAAGTTCTGATATACAGCTGATTCAGGATCGAACATCCACTCAGTTAATTCAGAACGGAATACTGTCGGGCAGATTGCGTTTACGTTGATGCCGTATTTAGCAGACAGGTCGCAAGCCATGGAAGCGATCATCATGTCAGCGCCACCCTTGGATGTGCAGTATCCTGTGTAACCAGCCATACCTCTCTTAGATCTCTGAGAAGTAACAACAACGATCTTTCCACCGGATCCGGACGGAACGTTCTCAGCGCCATCAAGCTGAGCAACCATCTGCTGAGCAACATACTTAAGTACGATGTATACGGACTTGCAGTCAGCATCCATGATGTACTGCCAATCTTCAACAGACTGCTCTAAGATGTTCTGAGGTTTATTGAAGCCGTGAGCGATAGCAAGAATATCGATTCTGCCATATTTCTCAACCGTAGCTTTAATAAGGGCCTCGACGTCCTCAACTTTTGCAGGATCTGCTGCAAAGTGATCACATTCGATGCCCTCAGCCTTAAATTCATCAACTAAGTCCTGTAATTTTGCGCTGTTACGACCTGTCAGCATAACCTTTGCTCCAAGGTAGCCATAAGCCTTTGCAGCAACTTTTCCAAGTGCGCCTGTTGCACCAGTAACTAAAGCAACTTTGCCTTCTACTGAGTACATTGTTTCAACAAAATTTTTGTCTAAACTTACCATAGTCATCTCCTCCTAACTTTTAATTCCTGACATAACCTGCCAGGTAATTTATGGTAAAAAGTTGTCGCTGTTTTTACGTTGATTTTTCGTCTGAGCACACGAAAATCAAGCGCAAAATTTCGCTGCTGTCATCTTACTCTTTTTGTTTGTAAAAATCAACCAACAAGACGGAATTAAATGTATGATATTTCGTAAATTTTGAATATTTTTAAGATCAACAGTTTTCTTATTCAAAAAATACATGAATAAAAGATCGTTGGTTCAGAATTGTACGGTTTAAAGGATACTTTTCACATGAAGAAAAGAACCGTCCCAGTCGCATTCATATCCGTGACCGTTTTTCACATACCAGTCATAATAAGATTTTTCCGGTCGGCCGAATTCAGAAAGGATCGCCATGATCGTTCCGCCGTGAATCACAAATACTTCCGTTTCTGGCGGAACGTCCCGGTTCTGCATCAGGCTCATTGTTTCGGAAAATGCATCACAGCATCTTCTTGTAAAATCTTCTTTGATTTCCCCTTCCGGAATCGGGTCCTCGCACCGGCTGTCTACCCAGCTCCTGTAAACAGGATCATCTTCCATTTCCTGGGCGGAACGCTGTTCAAAAACTCCGAAGTCCATTTCACGGAGTTTTTCGACCACTGTCTGCTCTGCTTCCGGGAAAAGGATCTCAGCTGTCTCTCTGCAGCGGATCATCGGACTGATAAACACATGTCCGGCATCCGGATAGATTCTTTGCGCTTTGATCTCGGAAAGAGCCGCTCTTCCCTGTTCGCTCAGCGGCTGATCGGATCTTCCTCCGATATACTGATGAAGTTCGTTGCCCGGTGTCATCCCGTGGCGAATAAGATAGACTTTCATTATTTTATCCTCTGTCCGATTCCGCAAAAAACACGGGTCACTGATTCTGCTTCCTCTGCTAAGATGCAAAGAGCCCTCCCCGTTTCTTCTCTCCAGTTCCTGTCTTCAGGTTCGAACGGGTGGATCCCGCTTCCAATTTCATCGCAGCAGATCACTGCATCCGGGTTTTTCCCGATCAGCTCCTTTACAAACTCCTGCGGCGAGCCTCCTTCAGCAAGAATCTGTTTGGTGATCAGATGGAAACAGTTGATCCCGGGAGTTACGAATGCCTCTTCCGCACTGCACTGAACCGGTTTGATCCCCGTTTCTTTTTCCGCGATTATTTCCTGTCCGTGGCCTGCTCCGCCAATATACAACTTTATCATTTTAAGAAATCCTTTTATCTCTATCTCCGCTTATCAGCCTATAAAATAAAACTGAAGATGCCGACACATACAATGGTGGAAAGCTCTGCCATCTGTAAGAACCATCCGGCAAGATCGCCTGTCGTCCCTCCAAACTTCCTGTAGGACATCAACCTGTAATATAAGAAAACAAGTCCGTTCGCGCAGACGATGATCAGCCCAAGCCAGCCGCGTAATACGATCATGGCCGCAATGCACAAAGCCGCAAAGACCAGCATCGTAATCACTACAACTTTCTTTCTCGCTGCATCTGCAAATCCCTGAAGCATCCCCTGTTTTCTGGCGCCTTTGAAAGAAGCAAGTGCCAAAGCGCTGAGCGCGCGCGAAAGGACAAAGCCGACACATACAGCGCCTAAAGTCTTCCAGTCTGCAACGGTATTCCAGCAGGCATAATATACAACCATCCAGAGTGAAGCAAAGATGATCGCAAATGCTCCGGAATGGGAATCTTTTAATATCTCAAGGCGACGTTCTCTGTCCTGTTGGGAAGAAAGCGCGTCCACGGTATCACAGAAGCCGTCCATATGGATTCCTCCTGTAATAAGAAACGGAATTGCTGTCGCAACAGCCGCAAAGACCAATGACGGAAGATGCAGAAGACCGGAAAGCCAGAACCATAAACATTCCAGACCTCCGATCACAATTCCTATCAGCGGAAAATAACACATGATGTAGCGCATAGATTTTTCATCCCATTCAAATGACGGGATTGGGATGCGCGAATACATTTGAAAAGCAATTGCTAAACTTTTAAACACGTAATTCTCCTTTGACCGGGACCGGAATACCGCAAACCACCTCAAACGCGGCATCGGCCAGGGTCATCAACCATGTATTGACCTTTGTTAATAAGTTTTTATAAATCTCTGTTTCCTCATCATACGTATGCCCGTCCTGCGCAACCTCCGCAGAAACGAACACGGTATTTCCTTTTCTTTGAAGTACCGGGGCAAGTTCCTTTTTTATAATACCGAAATAATACTCTGTCTTATCCGTCGGAGAAAGCCTCTCTGAAGATTCCAGATCCAATTCCGAAAAATCGATATCTGGATCATAAAGGATATTCGCTGTGTGGGTCGACATGCACTCGATCAGGACGGTCCCGTTCCTGTCCGGGATGCCGGAAATAAGTCTTGGCCGCTCAAGCGTCTCAAAGCCTTTTCCCGCACGCAGCTTATGATGACGGGCGACTTTCTTTTCATCCTCCGGGCTGAATACAGGCATAGTTGCAACATAAACGAGAGGCCCGCCGAGACTGCATGCCACATTTTCCGCAAATGCCGATTTCCCGCTTCCGCTTCCGCCGTTGATAAAAACAATCATTATTTATATGCCTCGATTCCGATATCATCAAAGCTATGGTCCCCTTCATAGAGGGCAAGAGCCATATCCAGCATCGGAAGCAGCATCACTGCTCCAGTCCCTTCTCCGAGCGCCATACCGGCATGGATCGGCGGACTCAGTTTCAGATGATCCAGGACTAAGCTTCCGCCCGGCTCATGACTGACGTGAGAAGGGATCATATAATCCAGGGTGCGGGGGTCGAGTCCATAAGCGATCAAAGCCGCGGCTCCTGAGATCAGGCCGTCAAGGATCACCGGAATATTCAATGCAGCACCTGCAAGCATCACTCCGCACATCGCTGCAATGTCTGCTCCTCCAACCTTCATAAGGACATCAAATGCATCCTCCGGGTCCGGCTGATTCACTTCGATGCCTCTTTTGATTGCCGCGATCTTCTTTTTCAATCCTTCATCAGAAAGACCTGACCCTCTTCCGCAGATATCTTCCACCTTCCGATCCAGGAGAACAGAAAGAACAGCAGTAGAACTTGTCGTATTACCGATTCCCATCTCTCCTACCACGAGGATCCCGCATCCATCAGCCTTTGCTTTTTCGGCTGCAGCAATGCCTGCCTCGATTGCGTAGATCGTCTCTTCTTTGGTCATCGCCGGCATTCTGGAAAGATTGGCAGTTCCGTGAATCATTTTATGTGTCTGCATATCCGGGACATCATCTACCATACCAACATCATATATATCGGTATCCGCTCCGGCGATCCGGGCAAAAATATTAATATTGGAAGTTCCTGTGATAAGCGCCCGTGCAACTGCCGTAGTGACAGTATGATCTGTTTGGCTGACTCCTTCTTCAACGACCCCGTTATCTGCGCAGAAAACGATTGCCCTGCGTTTGCTGATATCCGGATGAGCTGTCCCTAATGCCGCACCGATCTTTGCGGTCAGGACTTCCAGTTCACCTAAACTGTACAGCGGCTTTGCCACATTGTTCCAATTGACCTTACACTGATCAAGGATCGTTTTATCTGCAGCCTTTATTCTATTTAATGTTTCCTGATAATTCATTTGAGTATTCTTCCTGTCTGTATTTGGTGTATCAATTGTCTTCTGATAAGAACTCACTGAAGATCCAGCCATAATGGTCATAGTAATGGACATAGGTCCACTCCCCTTTTGTCCCGACTGCCATCACCGGAACCCCTGGATTATAAGACGTGATCGCACCATACTCCGTCGACGGACCGGAACGCATCGTGACAGCTGTCTCGGCATTGATCACCATTTCCTTTTCCTCATCAAACGTCACATCAGGAAGCAGGTTCTCATCAGCAATGACATAATTGAATCCGTTGGAACTGTGTGTGTACATTGTCCAGAATTCACTTCCGCCAATGTTCTCTTTCGCAAGGACTGTATAATACTCTTTCTGATATACCTCACCGCCAACGGAAGGATCATCATGATTCCTCTTATATTTTACATAATAATAGCTGCCGTCATATTCCGCGCGTGTAATGGTAAAATCAGAATAATACCACTGCACTCCATTTATATTCTTTGTGATCGTAGTGGAAAATGCGCCATCAGAATAGGCCGGAGCCGCTTCCTTATATGCCGCTACATCGCTCGCCGGAACATGAAAGATGTTTTCAGCCGCCCAGCTGAATGACTCTCCGGGCACTGTCATCACATCGCCCTCATAAGCAGGCTGAGCAAGCGGATATGCCTGATAATCTGCACAGCAGCGCTGGCCAAACAGACAGTCCATAAGGCGTCTGACACTGATCGTATCCCGATAATCATATTCCATGCTTCCAGCCGGGCCGCCGTCAGTAAACGGATCAAATGCATTCAAAAATGATCTGAGCACGTCATCTTTGGCAATTTCCATGGTGACATCGTTTTTCTCGTAAGCACTGTCTTCTTCAATCGAAGAAGTTTCCGGAACCGGCTCTTCTTTTTTTCCGCAGCTGCATAAGAGCAGACAGCCGGAAAGGACAAAAGCAGCGATAATTAATACTCTTCTTTTCATTCAAAAACATCCTCACTGTTTCAGGCCGATGCAATTATCCGAGCTGTTAAAATCATCTGATTTTTCAGGAAAATAAAAAGGACGGCCGCTTGTATTAAAATAACACAAGTAGCCGTTCTTGTCATTATTATTAGGCTTTTAGAACGTCTATACGAATTTCTTTGCAAGTGCTTTTGCCCGTTTCACAACAGAGGCAGGTCCTGCGATCTTAACTCCGCCTCCCAGGCCAACGATCCAGCCAATGAACGCATCACTGACAGCAACCGATACCTGCACATAGGAAGTCGTTTTGTTTTTTGGCAGGAAGGTGACATCCAGTCCGAAACGGTCGATGATCACACCTGCCATATCATTATCCACCTGAAGCTTTACAAGTTCTTCTTCACCAGAGAACATGCCGAAACTCTTTT
This sequence comes from Lachnospiraceae bacterium, assembly GCA_017511045.1. Taxonomy (GTDB): domain Bacteria; phylum Bacillota; class Clostridia; order Lachnospirales; family Lachnospiraceae; genus RGIG5612. The sequence goes on from JAFWLM010000080.1 coordinate 156,621, forward strand.
TCGCATAAGAAGCCAGATCAAAACTCTGGAACAGCTTTCTACCTTCCCGTTTTTCTTCCGTTTCATTGATATTCATCATTTTGTCGACTCGATAATGTTTGATCTTTTCCGCCTCGCTGTCGTAGCCGATCATGTAATAGTTTTCATCATCCCAGCTGAGTGCCCACGGGCTGATCGTATAGATCTCTCCATCATGACGAAATTCCATTTCCTTTTTCACATTCCACTTAAAGTAGCGGAACGAGACCTTGTGGTTATGGGAGATCGCAGAATTGATCGCATCTACGCTGTAGTAGATACTTTCATTCATAGTCTTGATCCGGTTCTGTACAAACACCTGACGCTGAAGCTCCTTTGCCTCATGATTGCTGCAAAAACTTTCCAGTTTGGAAATCAGTTCTCTGGATTTTTTCAGTGTGATAAACTTGGAAGACTGGATCGCATCAACTAACAGTTTCAGCTCTGCAAGTTCGAAGATCCTTCCGGACACATGATAATAGTGCTGCCTTCCGCTCTGTTCACAGATGACTTCAAGTCCAAGAACATCTTCCAGCGCATCAAAATCCGAATAAACACTTTTCCGCTCAGCACTGATCTCATATTTATCGAGCTCCTTGATGATCTGCGGCATCGTAAGGCCGTGATCTTCATCAGTCTGCTCCATTAAGATCTTCGCCAGATAATACAGCTTTAGTTTTTGATTTGCTCCTCGTGACATTCGATAAATCCCTCCGTGAATGATATTTATACTAAATGGATACTCTCAGCATGATGATAGCGGATCCATTGTCCCTTAAAATGTACATTAATCATTTCAATAAACTGCTATAGGTTTTCCATTTGGGCATATATTTATCCAAGTCCCGTTTAAAGTCAGCCCCGTGCCCGGGATGAATCAGGTGCAATAATTCATGCAGGATCACATATTCCAAACAGCCGTCCGGTTTGTCGACCAGCTGCAAATTAAAACAAAGCCTCCCCTTTGAAGGAATACAGGACCCCCAGCGGCTTGTCATATAACGACTGTGCCAGCTTTTACAAGAAAGACCTGTGATGCGCTCCCATTCAGGCAGCAATATTTCAATTTTTTTATCCAACTCCGCTTTCCGGCTTTTATAGTAATCCGGCCCAGGACGGTCCTCCTGTTTTTTCAACTGTGCATTGATCCAAGAGATGTTTGCCCTTACAAAGCGAATGATCTCCCGCTCCGAAGTCCAATTTGGAGCGGAAACATAGACTCTGCCATTCGGTCTGACATGCAGATGAAGACTCTTGATCTTCTTCTTTTGGATCTCAATATCAATTCCGTTAACATTGATATATTTCGCCATAGGTCATTTAAAAATCATCACCCTCAAAGTTTTCAAGCAGATAATTACGGTATTGCTCATTATGCTTTGCCTTGTCAAGCTCCGCGAATCTGCCCTGAGTCATCAAAGAACTGTAAAGATGATGTTCAAGACTTCTGCCGCCATATCCAAAAGAACCTTCTTCAAACCCATTATTATATGAATGATCAGAAGAAGGATATTCACTCTGAAATTCGCCGTACGGATATTCATTCATAACTTAATTATAATACATTTGCGGAGAAATACAATAATTAAATATATATTTTCTGTTAATGCTGTCCCATTAATTTCCCTGTTCGATTTCCTTGTCTTTTCTATAACAAAAGGATACTCTTTCGAGTATCCTTTGTGTTTCAGCGGGATACGGGAATCCCACCGGCGGCTTAGCCGCCTTTCAGGCCACGTCGGCGTCGAAGGTCCACCGGACCTTCTCCTTCCGCGCTTCGCGCTCCCTCCTTGTTCGATCCCCGTATCTTTATCTCTGAAACACAAAGGATACTCTTTCGAGTATCCTTTGTGTTTCAGCGGGATACGGGAATCGAACCCGCCTCTCGAGCTTGGGAAGCTCGCATACTACCGATGTACTAATCCCGCGTTGTTCTCTATTATATCACCTGAATAACAGAATGCAATTAGAGGTGTTCTCTTAAAAGCCGGTTGATATAATACTGTTTTGTATTGGAGTAATGCTGACTGATCGCATGTTCTGCGCCAGCGACATCTCCCTCGGCAAGACAATTATAAATGTTCCGGTGTTCCAGATAAGACCTTTCTGCCAGCTGGGTATCTTCCAGGGTATAGGACAGGAAACGTTCGATCTGATTGTGGATCTGGTCATGAAACTGTTTCAGTCTTGCACTGCCCGCAAGTGTCACTAAAAACTCATGAAACTTTACGTCCCACTGAATTGCTCCGGGGATGTTCTCCTCATCCAGGGAAGTGCGGATATTGAGAAGGATATTCTCCAGAGCCTTTAAACTGACTTCATTCATTTTACCAGCAGATCTCCGGATCGCATATATCTGAAAGAGTTCCATCATATCGTAGATCTCGAAAATATCTTCGATCGTTATTTCAGGAACGATCATACCCTTACCGGGAACAAATGCAACGAGACCATCCCTTATAAGCCTCTGCAATGCATTGCGGACCGGCGAACGGCTGACATGATAGATATCACAAAGCTTTCTCTCCACCATCGGGGCACCAGGTGGAAATTTTCCTTCCAGAATATCCTGCTTTAAATAATTGTAAACCTGTTCCTGTTTACTTTCTGTATCCTGAGAAACATCTCTTTTCTCTGCCATAGCACCTCCATCAAATCAAAATCACATTGGTACTTTGTGGTACATAATTGTATCAAATCAGTATAACGCATGCAACAAGCTGCGATATCATAAGATAAAAAAAACACATCAAATAATTGATGTGTTTTTTGGTATTGCTTCTTCACAGCTTACATTACTTTTTGTACTTTCTTGCACGATTTAATCCGCTATCGAGCTTTTTCCGGTTCTCTTTGCAGATTTCTGCCATCAGCTGGCCGGCCTTTGTAATGCTAACATGGCGTTTATTCCGTTCAAAAAGACGAATGCCCCATTCTTCTTCCAGCATACTGATCTGTCGGCTCACGGTTGGCTGTGTGATGTAAAACTCTTCAGCTGTTTTGGAAAAGCTGAGATTCTCCGTCATTGCCAAAAAGATACTGATCTGATTACTCGTCATATTAATTCCCCCGACGTTATTTTCTTATAAAATGGTAAAAGGAGAAATTCGGACCAATGCCCAAATTCCCCCTCTGGAGACATTCTATAACAAAGTACTTAATTATGCAAACACTTTTTTTGTATATTGTACAATTTATTGTGCATTATTATTTGTGCAAACCCGTCTTTTTTCTACGTTTTTACACAGTGTCAGATTTCACTTTCCTGAAATTCAACTGAGCCAGAATTACAGCCGCAAATATCAGAAAACAGCCAAACAGTTCCCGTGCAGAAAGCTTTTCCCCTAAAATGATCCATCCGGACAAAACAGAAAACACTGCTTCAAGACTCATCAATACTGCAGCGACTGCAGGCTGAAGACCTTTCTGTCCAAAGATCTGAAGTGTATATGCAACTCCGCAGCTCATGATACCCATGTATAAAAGACTGATCCACATTTTCCCGGAAGCCCAAAGCGTGGCCCAGGCTGAGCTTCCGCCTTCATAAGGCAGCATTTCAAAAAAGACTGCAGGAATGATCGTGATGATTCCTGCAACCAGAAACTGCATTCCGGAAAGTCTGAGAGAATCCACCCTCTGCCCCCTCCGGTCGATCACAATGATCTGAAGGGAAAACCCAAGCGCACATAGAAGAAGCAGAATGTCCGGCAGAGAAAAAGAAAATGCGCCCTGCATGCAGAGAAAATAAAGTCCAACGACTGCAATTGCGACTGCCACCCAGACATTCCATCCACAGCTCTGCTTAAAGAACAGGCAGATCAGCGGCACCATCAGAATATATGTGGCTGTTAAAAACCCTGCTTTTCCTGCAGCGGAGCCAAGATTTAAGGCAACTTGCTGCAGATTTGTAGCAATACAAAGAAAAATCCCACATAACAGACCGGTAGTAAACTGAAGTTTCTTTTCTTCTTTTGTGACCGGACGTTTAGAGATTCCCCAATTATCTGAAAATCTTGTAATGACAAACAGCATCAGGGCACCTAACAGGAGTCTGGCCGCATTAAATGTATAGGCACCAAGTGCTTTTCCTCCAAGACTTTGGAACGCAAATGAAATGCCCCAGATCAGTGAGGCAAGTACAAGTATTCCCGAGCTCTTTAATTGTTGATTGTTTTTTTCTGCTTTCATTATTCTTGGAAGAGTTTTGTTTCATTGAAATAGGATCTTACCTGAACAACATTTCGCTGTATTTCTTCCATCAGCTCCTGTCCGGAAGCAAATTTTCTTTCCGGACGTATATATTTATAGAAATCGACACGTACGTTTTTTCCGTAAATATCCTCATCAAAATCAAAAATATTGGTTTCTACCGTTCTCTGCTCCCCGTCATCAAATGTCGGACGAATACCAACATTCGTGATAGAGGGAAGATAGCATCCATCAAAAGAAACTACAGTGGCATAGACACCGTTCGGCGGCATGACCTTATCGTCTGGAACAGACAGATTGATCGTAGGAAAGCCAATCGTTCTTCCATAGTGTTTGCCATGAAGAACTTCTCCGGTCACTGCAAACGGACAGCCAAGCATCGCGCGGACATCTTCCATGTTGCCTTTTTGGATCTCCTCTTTGATCAGCGTAGAACTGACTTCCTGCTCCTCTGCCTTATCTTTAACATAAAAAGTCACCTTTTTAAGTGCAACGACCTCAAAGCCATAGCGGACCCCCATCTGTTTTAAGGTATCTACGCTTCCGGCTCTGTCTTTCCCGAAGCGGAAATCCTCTCCGACGACGATCGTTTTTACACCAAGCTTATCAACAAGGATATCCTTAACAAATGCCTCCGGAGACATTTGTCTTGTTCTCTCATTAAACGGGAACTCGATCACATAGTCCACCCCATCCGGATAATGCTGGAGCTTTCTTTCCCCCTGGGTCTGTATCGTCCGTAAGGACTGGATCTCATCTTTTCCGATCACCTTTGCCGGCGGCACAGAGAACGTAAAGATCACAACGCTGTCACCTTTTTCTTTTCTTTTTACAGCGGTTTCAAACAGGAGCTGATGACCAATATGGTTGCCATCAAACTTCCCGAGTGTAACGATCGTGTGATTCAGTTGTATAGATTCAATATTCGTAATAAGTTTCACTTCTTCATCCCTGATGCTGAGGTTCATCGATAAACATTTTCTCACATTTATACCAATGATCATTATTGTCGTAATAATACAGCGCATAAAAGCTGCCATGTTTATCGTATACCCTGTATCGTCCTTCTTCAGACTCTTCCTTCATTTCGATTTCCTCTGCTGAAAGATAGTTCCCGAAAAGCAGTTTTCTGACCGCCTCATCTTTCACCGTCAGCGCCGGAAAATTCATCAGGAAGCGGTCAATTGGAATGATCATCTCCTCAAGATGGCCCTCTTCTTTTGCATTTTGGATCTCACTAAGCGTATGTGCGGAAGAAAGATCCATTCCGCTGGTCCTGGTGCGTTCGAGTTTTTCCATACAGGCCGGAATCCCAAGATATGCGCCCATATCTTCACATAACGTCCGGATATAAGTCCCTTTTGAGCAATTAACCGTGAATTCTGCTGTTAATGCTTCCTCATTGTTTTCCCATCCGGAGATATGGATGTCTTCAATATTGTAAATAACTGCCGGACGTGCTTTACGTTCAATCTCTCTCCCTTTTCGGGCTGCATCCACCAGTTTCACTCCTCCAACCTTTACCGCCGAATACATAGGCGGCAGCTGTTCAATCTTTCCGGTAAACTGCCGGAAGGTCTCCGTAAAGATCCCGGGGACCGAACTATTTGAAGATTCGATAGGAAGTGCCTGATCCTTTTCTTTCAGGATTCGATGGAGTTCGGAGTTTCCCATAGATTCCAGCGTCTTTCCGGAAATATCCTGCGTATCTGTCTTTCTTCCGAATAACATCGTTGCCCTGTATTGTTTGTCACTATCCATTAAAGAATCTACCAGCTTTGTAGCCTTTCCAATACAAACAGGAAGAACGCCTGTCGCATCCGGATCCAGCGTCCCTGTATGACCGATCTTCTTTTCTCCGGTTAGTTTTCTGATTTGATATACCACCTGAAAAGAAGTCATTCCGGCCTCTTTATAGACATTGATCACTCCGTTTTTCATAGATTCTTTTCCATTGCTGATAAAACCTGAGCGATACATTCATCTAGGCTGCCCTTAATGGTTGCTCCTGCCGCGCGAATATGTCCGCCGCCGCCAAACTGCTGCGCGACCACATTCACATCAAAAGGATCAATGGAGCGCAGGCTCAGTTTGATATCGCCTGCCACTGTTTCCGTAAAAAACGCAGCTGCTAACACGCCTTTTGTTAAGCGCAGCTGAGCAACGATACCCTCGAGTTCTTTCGAAGAAACGCCAAATTCCTCCATTTCCTTCTGCGTAAGCGCAGAATAGATCACTTTACCACCACAAGCCAGCTGACTATTTAAGATCGCATAACCAAAGATTTTGTTTTCCTCATAGGTCTTTGCATAAAAGCTTTCATCGATGATCAGGTCAGTTGGAATATCATGCTTCATCAGTTCCGCAGCGATCTGCATTGTTACCGGAGACGTTGAGCGATACTTAAAGACGCCTGTATCGTAAATAATACCGGTATAAAGCGCAATGGCGGTATCTCTTCCGATCAGTTCCGGCTCCATGAATTTAAAGATTTCCTCACTTGCAGAAGATGACTGTCCATCGACATAGTTTTCATCCGCAAACATTGTATTGGAAACATGATGGTCAATGTTGACCGTATGCTTTGCATCTTTAAAATACTTTTCCGCTTTCCCGATCCGGTCCCTTCCGGCACAATCCAGACAGATCATCAGATCATAGGCTTCGTGATCCGGATATTCAGAATCGATCTCGTTAAATCCGTCTATAAAAGCCAGTTTTTCACTTGGTTCTTCCAGATAGACCTGAACACTGACCTCCGGGAAATTTTTCCTCACATAAAGGAATAATCCCAAACAGGAACCAACACAGTCACCGTCTGGTCGAACATGGCCTGTAATACAGAGCGTATTTACATTTTCTAAATAGTCTTTGATTTCAGGCATTATGACCGGTCACCTCATCAATTTTTTTCATCATGTTCATTGCATCTTCAATAGAAGTATCCATGATGAATGTCAGTTCCGGAGTATTGCGCATATTGAGGCGATGTGCAAGCTCCCGGCGGATAAACCCTTCCGCACTCTTAAGTCCCTGTGCAGTCGCTGTACGGTCCTCTTCGTTCCCAAGAACCGATACATAAACTTTGCAGGTTTTCAGATCTGTTGCCACATCCACTGCGACAATACTCGTCATCGGATGGATGCGGGGATCTTTCGTTTCCCGAATGATCTGCGAGAGTTCCTTCATGACCTCGGAATTGATCCGGATATTTTTAACAGAATTCTTTCTCATTAGTTTCTCGGCACTTCCTTCATGATATAAGCTTCCATCTGGTCGCCTTCTTTAATATCCTGGAATCCTTCCAGAACGATACCGCATTCATATCCGCTGCGAACTTCCTTCACGTCATCCTGGAATCTCTTAAGAGATGCTAGATTACCTTCGAAGATCTGCTCTCCGTCACGGCTCAGGCGGATCTTCGCGCCTCTCTGTACAGTACCGTCAAGGACATAGGATCCAGCGATCACGCCGATGCCGGATGCCTTGAAGGTCTGACGGACTTCCACGTGTCCTGTAACAACTTCTTCATAGATCGGCTCAAGCATACCCTTCATAGCATTTTCCACATCATCAATTGCATTGTAGATGACATTATAGGTACGCATATCCACTTTTTCGTGTTCGATCGTATCTCTTGCCACAGCATCTGCCTGTACGTTGAAGGCAATGATGATCGCATTGGATGCACTCGCAAGGATCGCATCGGATTCGTTGACATTACCAACGCCAGAGTGGATAACTTTAACAACAACCTCATCGTTGGACAGCTCCTCCAGAGAATCCTTAAGAGCTTCCACACTACCCTGAACATCTGCCTTGATGATCAGTTCGAGCTCTTTCAGTTCGCCTGCCTTCATCTGATCAAACAGATCATCCAGGTTGGTCTTCTTTCTGGTTCCTGCAAGCAGTTTCTTCTTGTTCTCTTCAACAAAGACTGCTGCAAATGCTTTTGCTTCTTTATCGTTATCAAATGCAACAAAGACTTCGCCGGCATTCGGCACACCGTTCAGACCGGTGATCTCAACCGGTGTGGACGGAGATGCTGCTTTTACTTTCTCACCGCGGTCATTTGTCATCGCACGGACTTTACCGTAGCTCTCGCCCATTGCAATATGATCTCCGACCTTCAGAGTACCTTTCTGAACAAGCAATGTTGCAACGGTACCTCTGCCCTTATCCAGTTTGGCTTCGATCACGAGACCTCTTGCCTTGCGGTCAGGATCGGCCTTCAGTTCAAGGATCTCCGTATCCAGGATCACCATCTCTAAAAGATCCTGAATGCCTTCTCCTGTTTTTGCAGATACCGGAACAAAGATCGTATTTCCGCCCCAGTCTTCCGGTACAAGACCCTGCTCGGAAAGTTCCTGTTTTACTTTATCAATGTTTGCACCAGGCTTATCGATCTTGTTGACTGCAACGATCACATGAATGTCTGCTGCCTTCGCATGGTTGATTGCTTCGATTGTCTGCGGCATAACACCGTCATCTGCTGCAACGACCAGGATCGCAACGTCTGTTGCCATCGCACCACGAAGTCTCATGGAAGTGAATGCTTCATGTCCCGGTGTATCAAGGAATGTCAGCTTGTCTCCGCTTGGAAGCTGAACCATATATGCACCAATGTGCTGGGTGATTCCGCCGGCTTCTTTTGCAATAACGTTTGTTTTACGGATCGCATCAAGAAGAGATGTTTTACCATGGTCAACGTGCCCCATAACACAAACGACCGGTGGACGTTTGACCATTTTGCTTTCGTCTTCTTCCTCTTCTTTGAGGAGCTCTTCGATGTAGTCGATCTCAACTTCCTTCTCAACCAGGATATCCATGTCAAGCGCGATCGCCTCTGCGGTCTCAAAGTCTAAAATATCATTTACTGTAAGGACCTGACCCTGAAGGAACAGTTTTTTGATCAGAGCAGCCGGCTGCATCTTCAGTTTTGCAGCAAAGTCTTTGACAGAGATGTTCTCCGGCAGGGTGATCACCTTGATCTCCTCCTCCGGCTCTTCTTTTACTGTCTTTTGCTGACGCTGTGCAAAGCGCTCATTCTCTAATCTGTCGAACTTATCGCCTTTTTGTTTATCGTATTTGCCTTTCTGTTTTCCGCCTTTTCCTTTTCCTTTGGAATCAGCAGCCGGCGCAGCTTTTCCTGCACCAGGAGCCTGACCCGGTCGTCCTTGCTGTCCCTGCTGCGGACGGCCCTGCTGTCTCTGATCTTTTCCATCTTTATTCGGACGTCTTCCGTCCTGACTTCTGCCTTTATTATCCTTGGAGCCACGGCTGATCTGAATATCAGAAACAGAAACCGTTCCCTTTACGATCTTCTCACGTAAAGATTTAACAGCTTCGCTTTCTTTTTTCTGCGGAGCTTCTTCTTTCTTTGGTTCAGCAGGCTTTTCAGCCGATTTTGCAGGCTCAGCTTTAACAGGTTTCGTTTCAGCTTCCTCTTTTGCCTTCGCCTTAGCTTCCTCAGCTGCTTTTTCTTCCTGTGCCTTAAGCTCTGCAGCCTTCTTTGCCTCTTCTTCCTTTGCCTTCATTTCAGCAAGTTCATCATCAGGGATCCTGTCTCTTGCAGGACGAAGCTGGCTTGGAAGGATCTTCTTTGCCGGTTTTTCTTCATCATCAGGAGTTCTGTCTTTTGCAGGACGTACTTCACTCGGAAGAGGTCTCTTCGGCTTATCCTGAGCCTTTTTCTCATCCCTCTGTGCTTTCGCCATCGCACGGCCTTTTTCCGTGTTTGAGTTCTGCGGGTTAAACACGGCAATGATCTTCTTTTTCTTCTTCGGAGCTTCTTCTTTTCCTTCCGCTTTCTCTAAAGCAGCTTTTTTCGCTTCAAGCTTGGCGATCTGCTTTCCGCCGTCTTCATTCTTTTCTCCGTCAGCGGTACGGGTAGGGACAGTTTTCGGCAGCTCTTTGGCAATGAAATCCGGAACAGCAACAGCTTTGATTCCGCTGCTCTTTGGCGGTTCTGCCGCCGGAGCTTTTGCCGCGTCTCCTTTTCCGAATTTTGCCCGGACTTTATCGATCATATCTTCCGGACAAGCACTCATGTGACTTTTCACATTTGCTCCCGCATTTTTCAGAAACTCAACGATCACCTTGTTATCAACGCCGATTTCTTTTGCTAATTCGTGAATTCTCAAACTTCTTTTCCTCCTAATGATTGCTCCTGCTCATGCTTTTTTATGATGCTTTTGGCAAATCCCTGATCGGTAAGAGCTACGTTGGCACGAAAACCTTTTCCGATACAATTGCCAAGTTCTTCTTTCGTTCCAAAAAACAGGATTGGAATCTTCCGGTAACTGCACATGTCGCCGAAATGTTTTTTTGTATTTTCAGAAGCGTCCTCTGCAAGGATCACCAGATATGCGCTTCTTTCTTTCACTGCTTTTTCCACTGAAAACTCACCGCTTACGATTTTTCCGGCTTTTGCGGCAAGCCCCAGCATTCCGAAAAGCTTACTCTTCATCAGAGATCACATCTTCTTCTGCTTCAGACGGAACACCGTCCTCTGCAAACTCTTCCGCTGCGAAATCTTCTGTATCTTCTGCTTCTTCGCCTTCAAAGTCGCCCTCATAGATCTCATCTAAGATATCAGCTGCCTGAGTCTCATTTAAGATATCGATCTTAAAGCCTGTCAGTCTTGCTGCCAGTCTCGCGTTCTGACCTTCTTTTCCGATGGCAAGGGAAAGCTGGTAATCCGGAACGATGACAGTTGCTGTCTTCTCCTCTGCATCTGCAAGAACAGAGATGACCTTTGCCGGGCTAAGTGCGTTTTCAATAAGGATCGCCGGGTTGTCAGACCAGTTAATAATATCGATCTTTTCACCTTTAAGTTCAGAAACGACAGCATTGACACGCATTCCGTTCATTCCAACGCATGCGCCTACCGGATCCACATCCGGGTCATTGGACCAGACGGCCATCTTCGTTCTGCTGCCTGCTTCACGGGCAATTGCCATGATCTCAACTGTTCCGTCCTTCACTTCGGCAACTTCCGATTCAAACAGTTTTCTTACGAGTTCAGGATGGGTTCTGGAAACCAGAATGCGAAGAGACTTTTTCGTATTGCGGACTTCAAGAACATAAACTTTGATTCTTTCGCCTGCACGGAGTCTTTCGCCTTTTACCTGCTCGTTCTCATTTAAAATACCATCGGCTTTGCCTAAATTAATCGTAATGCTCTGATCATTAAAGCGCTGTACGATACCGGTAACAATGCCTTTTTCTTTTGCAAGAAACTCTTCATAAACATTGTCCTTTTCTCTTTCACGCAGATTCTGCATCAGGACGTTCTTTGCATTCTGAGTCGCGATACGGCTGAACTCTTTTGATTCTGCAGCTAAACGCACAACTTCACCGACCTGGCACTGTGGGTAGATGCTCCTTGCATCTTCAAGTGAGATCTCAAGCAGAGAGTTTTCCACCTCATCTACTACTGTTTTTTCAGCATAAACGAAGAATTCTCCTGTTTCTTCATTTACTTTAGCAAAAACGTTCTCTGCAGCCAGAATGCTGTCCTTTTTCTTATACTGGTTTTTGTAAGCAGTCACCAGCGCATTTTCAATTGCTCCGATAATGGATTCTCTGCTGATGTCTTTTTCCTTTTCCAGAATCTCGAGGGCTTCAATTAATTCGCTTGCCATGTTTTTTCTCCTTAATTACTATTTTCAAGCATCCGCTGATTTTACGGACTTCCTTTAAAAAACTACATATTGTTTGATCACTGAGATATTGGATCTTAACAGCTCGGTCAGTTCTTCCTTCTCTTCTCCGATATCCAGAACGATCTTTTCCTCATCATAGGAGATCAGATCCCCGATAAAGAGCTTCACCTTATCTTTTCCGATCTCGACCGGCTTATACAGATGTACTTCTACCGGTTTTCCGATATTTCTTTTATAGTCGCGCTCTTTCTTTAAGGCACGGGTCAGGCCCGGAGAGCTGACTTCAAGAATGTAGGCATCCGGGATCAGGTCCTTTTCATCTAACACCGGCTCAATTGCCCTGCTGATCAGTTCACAGTCATCGATTGAGATGCCGCCTTCTTTATCAACATAGATCCTCAGGTACCAGCTGCTTCCTTCTTTGACGTATTCCACGTCCACAACTTCATAGGTGTTCTCACTGATCTGTTCCAGGACCGGTAAAAGCAGTGCCTCTGTTTTCTCTTCTATTCCTGCGTTTTTTCCTGTTCCCATGGGCTGCCTTTCCCCTAATCGTAATTCGAGCGGACCGCCTTGGTCCGCTCGTTTACAGTAAGTTTCATAAAATCCTGTATCAATATACTCTCTTTATCCAGTATTTGCAAGCCTTTTCTTGGATAAAAGTCGAAAAATTATTGATTTTTCAAGATTATTTGTTCAATCCGTCCACAATTGCCTTGGTATCTCTGGCAATCATAAGCTCTTCATTTGTCGGAACAAGAAGAACTTTGACCTTGGAGTCGTCTGTGGAAATGACGGCCTCTTTTCCGCGGACATTGTTCTTCTCCGCATCGATATAAGCCCCAACATAGCCGAAGTGTTCGATGATCTCAGCTCTTGCACCCGGATCATTCTCACCAACACCTGCAGTGAATACGATTGCATCTACGCCGTTCATAACTGCGATGTATGCACCAACATAGCTTGCAACTCTATGTACGAAAACATCTTTTGCAAGTTTAGCCTGCTCATTTCCATCTTCGATTGCAGCGTCGATATCACGGAAGTCAGAAGAAATACCGCTGATTCCCAGGATACCGGATTTTTTGTTCAGCATGGTCATGATCTCTTCGAAGGACATGTTTTCTTTCTTTCCAAGATATTCCATGACACCAGGGTCGATCTCGCCGGAACGGGTTCCCATTACAAGACCCATAAGCGGTGTAAGACCCATGGAAGTTTCGACTGATTTTCCGCCATCAACTGCACAGATGGAAGCACCGTTTCCGAGGTGGCAGACAATGATCTTTGCTTTGTCATAGTCTAAACCAAGGATCTCAGCAGTTCTCTTGGATACAAATGCGTGAGATGTTCCGTGGAAACCGTATTTTCTGACTTTGTCTTTTTTGTAATATTCATACGGGATACCATAGATGAATGCTTCTGCAGGCATGGTCTGATGGAAAGCGGTATCAAATACACCTACCATCGGAGTCTCCGGCATCAGCTCACGGCATGCATTCACACCGATGATGTTTGCCGGGTTATGAAGAGGTGCCAGATCATTGCAGCTTTCTACGACTTTGATAACTTCGTCAGTGATCAGTGTGGATGCTGCGAATTCCTCACCACCGTGTACCAGTCTGTGTCCGACTGCACCGATCTCAGAAAGGTCAGCGATGACACCGTTTTCTTTATTGGTCAGAGCCTCTAAGACGATAGAAATACTCTTTTTGTGATCCGGCTGGTCGATCTGAGTTACGACTTTGTCACAGCCGGCTTTCTGATAAGTGAACATACTTCCTTCAATTCCGATTCTCTCGCAAAGGCCTTTTGCCAGGACCTGCTCGGCTTCAGAATCGATCAACTGATATTTCAGTGATGAACTACCGCAGTTAATAACTAAAATTTTCATGTTTATCTCCCTTTTTTGATATCTTTTGCAAGTTTCTGCGCATTTTTCTGCACAAATGGCAAGTTATTTTGCCATCTGCGCCTGGATTGCTGTCATAGCAACGGTACCGACAATATCGTCTGCATAGCATCCGCGGCTTAAGTCGTTGACCGGCATGGAAAGACCTTGAAGGACAGGACCATAAGCATTTGCTTTTGCCAGTCTCTGTACTAATTTATATCCGATGTTACCGGATTCAAGATCCGGGAATACCAGAGTATTCGCATGTCCTGCGACTTTGGAATCCGGAGCTTTCAGTTCTCCGACCTCTGCAACTAAAGCAGCGTCCAGCTGAAGTTCTCCGTCGATCTCAAACTGCGGATATTTTTCCTGTGCCTTAGCAGCTGCTTCCTGAACCATCGTAACGCGGTCATGTTTTGCACTTCCTTTTGTAGAGAAAGAAAGCAGCGCAACTTTTGCTTTTGCTCCGATGAATGCCTCAAAGCTTTCAGCAGAAAGGCCTGCAGTCTCTGCCATTTTATCCGCATCATTATCCGGATTCACTGCACAGTCAGCAAATACGAAAAGTCCGTTTTCACCAAGCTCGCAATCCGGAACTTCCATAATAAAAAAGCCCGATACTCCGCTGACTCCCGGTTTGGTCTTGAGCAGCTGAAGCGCCGGTCTGATCGTATTACCTGTGGAATGGCATGCACCTGATACAGCACCATCTGCATCCCCGCATTTACACATCAGGCATGCATAGTACATGTAATCATTTTCCATCTGTTCTTTTGCAGACTCCGGAGTCACACCTTTTGCACCGCGAAGTTCTACAAACTTATCAATATATTTCTGTTTGTTGGGATCATTAAAAGGATCGACGATCGTTGCTTTGGAAATGTCGTATCCGGCACCGTATTTTTCAATTTCTTCCGGTGTTCCGATAATGATCAGGTCTGCAATGTCCTGTGCTAAAATCTTCTCTGCTGCCTCAAATGTTCTCTTGTCCATCGGCTCTGGCAGGACAATACGCTTTTTGTCTGCCTTTGCTCTGGAAATCAGTTCGTCAATAAAACCCATGATGATCTTCATCCTTTCAAGAATGAACTCACGGTATCTCTCCGTGAGTTCTTTTTATCCATTTTGTGTCCCCTACATTGTATACGTTTATTACCCAATTTCAACCTAAAACTTGTATTTTTTCTTATACAATTTTTGCACAAAGAAAACGGTTTTTATGAGGTAAAATTATAAAGAACATACGAGATGATAGAGGGTGACTGGAGTTCAGACGCTCTTCCGATCTCTTCCGATC
>JAFWLM010000081.1 GCA_017511045.1 Lachnospiraceae bacterium
AGTATCGCTTGCAACGACTTCCGGAAAGATGGAATTGATCGAGAGCGTTATAAAGAAAGGGGATATCGATGGCGTAAGCGGAAATATCCTGTTTACAAATTTTGATGCAGATACCATGGACATTGAACTGGTTTCCGGAAGCATGAAAGGAACGATCCGCGCACCGAAAGAATTCCAGGTAGAAACCACCAGTGGTGATGTCAGTGTACCAAATGGTAACGGTGGCATCTGGAAAATCGAAACCACCAGCGGTGATGTGAAGATCGATCTGCAGTAAGTATTGTTCATGGATTTTTCACTGGTTTTCCGTATAATAAAAACAACATGAACAATCATGTTGGAATAACGGCAAGACTGTTGTAAGACCGGAAAGCAGAATAAGGAATCGTGTTTTCGGTTAAGAAAGGAGACAATCATGTCAGAAGTAGGAAGATGGATCCTTATCGGTGTAATTATTGTGATCGTACTGGTCCTGATTTTTACCAATATCCGGATCGTACCGCAGGCACATGAGTATATCATCGAGCTTCTGGGTAAGTATCATCGGACCTGGAGCGCGGGACTGCATGTAAAGATCCCGTTCCTGTCGAGAGTCGCGAAGATCGTTACACTTAAGGAGCAAGTCCTAGATTCACCGCCACAGCCGGTTATCACCAAGGATAACGTTACGATGCAGATCGACACTGTTGTTTACTTCCGCATTTTTGATTCCAAATTATATACATATGGTGTTGTGGATCCTATCTCTGCATTGGCAAATCTGACCGCAACTACCTTGCGTAACCTGGTCGGTGAACTGGAATTGGACGGAACTCTGACCTCGCGTGATACTATCAATGGAAAGATGACAACCATCCTGGACGAAGCAACGGATCAGTGGGGTATCAAGGTCTCCCGTGTGGAGCTGAAGAATATCATCCCTCCGACAGAGATCCAGAATGCGATGGAAAAGCAGATGAAGGCAGAACGTGACCGCCGTGAAACGCTGCTTCAGGCAGAAGGACATAAGGCGGCTGCCATCACCCGCGCAGAAGGTGACAAGCAGGCCATGATCCTGGAAGCTGAAGGTGAACGTGATGCACGGATCGCCCGTGCAGAAGGTGAAGCCCGCGCAATTTACCTGGCAAAGAAAGCAGAGGCGGATGGACTTCGTGCCCTGAAAGAAGCCGGCGTTGATGAAGCTGTGCTGGAGCTGAAGAAATATGAGGCACTGGTGCAGATGTCAAATGGCAAAGCTTCCAAGCTGATCGTACCGACGGATGCAGTCAATGCAGTGAAGGCAAACGTGATGTTTGCAGAGACTACGGGTCTGGGGGATGTAACCCCTGCTGCACCGGAAGAGGTGAAAGAACCGGAAGAGGATCCATGCTGTGACCCGAAGAAATAATCATTTCGCATAGAATAGCAATTGACGGAGCTGCTGCATTTTCAAATGCGGCAGCTCCTGCTCTTTCTGAACAGAAATTTGAGTTGTGTATAGGTCTTTTTTCGCGACAAGCACAAAAAGGGAAGTTGTGTATAGGTTAGGCAGCGTTTTTTACCTTTTGTCATTTTATGACACAAATCGTATTTTTAAAAAAGCCTATAAAATCAGGCGTTTTAGAAGTCTCGGATTATTCCCTGGATAACCGGATTTGTTGACACCTATACACAACCCCTATTTTTGTAAAAGGGTTGTCAGAAATGACACTTGCGCTTAGATTTCATGAGCTTATTTTTATGATATGATACAGATATGATTTTTCAAACCAAACGATTAATTTTAAGACCATGGGAAGAAGACGATGCGAAAGAGCTGTTCCGCTGGGCGCAGGATCCGTTGATCGGGCCTGCCGCCGGATGGAATGCGCTTCGCAGTATGGATGACGCCTTAACGATGATC
>JAFWLM010000082.1 GCA_017511045.1 Lachnospiraceae bacterium
TATCTCTTTTTTAAATGTTACAATAAAAGCCCCTTTGATCTGGGATGACGTTGCCATGTAATCATATGTGGCAAGCTCCCATCCTTCTGATGCACGCCGGTTAATGAGTGCGTCCAGTTCTGCAATCTCCTTTTTTATTTTTATTGGCTGTAATGGCCATTTTTGACGTGTTACTTAAAATTACAGGATGACTGACCAGGCTTCGATCAGCTTGTCCAGACTCCAGGCGGCATTGGCCGGACTGGTGGATGGAAGGCAGACAGCCTCGCGGCTGGTTGCTGGTTCGATATATTTGTGATACATGTTCCAGGATGTCTTGCCGTTGCAGTAGATCGTTTCGATCGGTGCAGCATTCAATATTGGGGAAAGATCGTTTGGTATCACATCTTTGATGCTGGAATCAGAAGACCCGACAATGGTGCACTGATGAATGGAATCCCATGCGGCAATGCGGTTGCGGATCAAGAACGCGTGCCGTTCCTCCACTGTCATCGGCACCTCTTCTTTATATAAAGCAGCGACAACTTTCCAGAACCGGTTTTGCGGATGCCCGTAGAAATACATCATCTCGCGGGATTTCACAGAAGGAAAGCTCCCCAGGATCAGGATCCGGGAGTGCGCATCGTACGTTGGTTCAATTGGATGGATGATAGTAGTTGGCTGGCTTTTCATTCTTCCGCCTTGAATTTTCTTTCTGTTTTCATATTTCATCTGTCGTTTTATAATTGTACTAACATATTAAAGCAAGTTGGCTCGGAGATTGCAAGAGTCAAGACCGGCAAAAAGGAGAAACATGGAACCATACAAACATTATGTCCAATATTACGAAACCGATAAAATGGGTATCACGCATCATGCCAATTACATCCTCTGGATGGAGGAAGCCCGTGTGAATTTTCTGGAGCAGATCGGGTGGCCGTTTGCAAAGCTGGAGGCGAGTGGGTTTGCTTCGCCGGTGCTGAAGCTGGACTGCAAATACATCCGTCCGACCACATTTTCAGATGTGGTATCGATCACCACTTATGTGGAAAAGTTTGACGGGATCCGCCTGACTTTTGGGTACGAGATGCAAAAAGAGGACAGAACTGTCGTCTGCGTGGCGACATCCTCCCACTGTTTTGTCAATCTGGAAGGAAAACCGATCCGCGCGGATAAAGAATGCCCGGAATTCTGCGAAGAACTTTTAAAATATAAAAGAGAAGATGCCTGAAAGGTCATCAATAGTTAAAAGGCTGTCGTTTCGTAACGACAGCCTTTTTTATGATCATACACATGCGGTTTATTTGTAATATCCGTATTTCTCTACGGCATCGCGCCATGCATGCATGTTCTCCGGAGAAACCTGGTCAAGGGCGATGGAGTTGCACATAAAGTATCCGCCGCCCGGTGCCATGTATTCCAATGTCTCGCGGACTTCGCGCTCCACACGTTCCGGCGTGCCGTTCATCAGCGTGTGGGTGTTCATGCCGCCGCCGATAGCCGCGTATGGACCGACGATCCGTTTTGCTTCTTTCAGATCCACTTCCTCAAAAACATACAGAACTTTGCCTTTTGGAACGTCTGTGATGCAGTCGAGTCTTGTGTTGTAGCGGCCCTCGCAGAAGACAATTGGTGTCAGGTCTGCTGCGATAGCTGCCTCGATCGTTCTCTTCAGGCATGGCCAGTAGTGTTTCTCATAGTTTTCCACGGACATGAAATTATCAACGCCGCAGTGTAATGGCATGAACAGATCCTGGCAGTTGGACATTTTTGCAGTCTGGATTCCTGCTGGGATGATGATGTCGCCGACCTTCTGGATTGCTTCGTCTACCATGTCCGGATCTGTGACCAGATCCATGCAGAGTTCCATGAGTCCGCGAATGCAGTCTGCAAAATAATCGA
>JAFWLM010000007.1 GCA_017511045.1 Lachnospiraceae bacterium
CAAGCTTTGCGAAGCCGGCAGCGATTACACCGTAGGTCTTGTTGGCGCCGTCGCCATCCGGGTCATTCTCTTTGAATGCCTTGAGGACTGCATAGTAGTCATCGAATGTCTTGATGTCATCAACGGTCTTTCCGACAGCGTCGAGCCAGCCCTTCTTAATATAAGTAACGCATCCGTTACCATAGGTCGGAGCGAAGCCGTACTGAGCACCATCCGCTGTACGGAGGTTCAGGTTAACCTGCGGAAGAGTTATACGCTTCTGGAATTCAGCGTTGTCATAAGCGTTTGCGAGGTTCCAGAGGAGTCCGGTTGTCTGATACTGTCTCAGCATGGAAGCGGACATGATCAGTGCATCAGGATATCCTGCATCGCCGGGTTTACCGGTTGTCAGAGTTCTGGAAACTGTTCCGGAGTAGTCAGAGTGATCGAGCTGAGTAATGTTGAGCTTGATCGGGTGTCCGATTCTTGCGGAGACTGCTTCTTCCCACTGCTTGACGAAGTCTGCCTGGCCGGCATCGACGGTAGCGGTGAGTGTTCCGTCAACGATGATGTTGAGTGTGTTCAGCTGGTATTCTCCGGTTTCGGTTGTGGTTCCGCCTGTGCTGGATCCGCCGGATGAAGCGGGTGTGCCGGCAGAGGTGTCGGTGCCGCATGCTGTCAGCAGAAGACCTGCAGCAGCGGCGAGAGTGAATAACTTCTTTTTCATTTTTCCTCCTCCTATTAGGGTTTTGTTTTTCATGATTCCGTGTCAGCTTCTGTAAGCGTTTTCGATATCACACCATCAATCTAACCTGTAAACCGGTACAATTCAAGGCTAAAAACAGGTAATTATTATGGTTTTTTTAACGAATTTACCTGTTTATTTATGAAAATACAGATTTTTTGTCCGCATTTCTTACATTTTGTGTTTTTTCGAGTAAAAAACCGGTAGTAAACCGGTATTCCACCTTTTGATATTTTCACTGTTTATCAGGGTTTGTGAATCTTTAAACCAGTTTACCAGAGTAATGAGCGTAAACGTTTCCAAGTATACCCGGGTAAACCTGGCAGGAATTTGCCAGTTTCCGCAACAGAAGATCATGATCGAAATCGTTTCAGCAGTTTACCCTTCGGTATTCTATCTGTTAGATTAATTATAACAGGGTTTATCCTGAGCTGAATCCATATATTTATTAGGAGATTTTTATGACTGACGGCATTCATTTCCGCAGCGGGCATTTTCCCTTCCCGTTTCATTCCGTACTCATCGCACAGAACGGAAAACTGATTCAGGAAGAATACTTTTCTCCCGCTTCCAAAGACGGTCTTCACCGCATGTTTTCCATCACCAAAAGTTTTACGGCACTCGCTGTTTCCGCACTGATTGCGGAAGGAAAGCTTTCCGCTGAGGATCCGATCATCCGCTTTTTCCCGGAATTCACACCCGAAAAGCCTCACCCTTATCTCAGGGAGATGACAGTGCAGAACCTGCTTGACATGAGAACCTGCTATGACGTCACTACCTACAAGGCAAACCTCTCGGAAAACTGGGTGCGCTCCTTCTTCATCACCGCCCCCACACACAGGCCGGGGCAGATTTTCAAATACGATACCAGCGCAGCGCATACGCTGGCCGCACTGGTAAAGCGGCTCACAGGTCTTGGCGTTCTCGATTATCTGCGCACCGTATATCTCGACGGAATCGGATTTTCCAAAGACGCAAAGATTCTCACGGATCCCTTCGGAGATGAAATCGGCGGCTCCGGTCTCATCGCGAAGTCTTCCGACCTGCTTGCACTGTCTTTATTCTTAATGGCTTTATATAAAGGAACCTGGAGAGAACAGTACAGCCATCTTCTCTCACCTAAACACAGTGAAGCATTTTTCGATCAGTATGCTTCCCTGTTCAGACAGTGCGTCTCTTACCGCAGTCCCACCATGCACGAAGGAAAAACACTGGAAGAATGCCAGGGTTACGGCTCCCAGTTCTGGCGGATCCGGAACGGATTCATGATGTACGGCATGGGCGGGCAATACGCTCTGTTCTATCCGGAAGAAGATCTGATCATCGTCACCACTGCCGATACGCAGTCCCTCCAGGGCGGCACTCAGATCATTCTCGATGAAGCAAACCGCATCGATACCCTGCTTCGCAGCGAAGAAGGAAAAGAACCTTCTCCTGCATCTCTTCCTCATTGCCCGAAAGAACACGGAGACAGAGAACTGCTGGACAAGGTTATTTCAAACCTTACCGGACAGTATCGCTTCTCTGCCAACCGGAACGGATTTATTTCCTGCTCGATTTCTGACAGTGAAGTTCAACTGGAACACAATACCGGAATCTGGCGCTTTCCGATCCGGTTAAATAAAGCCGCGGAAACAGAAGATCCGGTCCATCATCAGAAGCTCTTTGTTTTTACCAGTCCGTTAAGCGACGGAAGCCTCTATCTCTACGCGCAGATCTATGACGACAACCTCGGCAGCGTCCGCATCCTGATCCACGGAGGAAACGGGAAGATCACGGTCTATCTCCGCAAGATCGAAGAATTCCTCTATCCCGAGATGAACGGTTTCCTCGAAGCGGAAAAACAGTCCTGATCTTACGGTATCCGAAAAACACAAAGAAACAATTCTTCACGAAGGGCATTGCATGCAATGCCTTTTCTCTACGGTTCCTCAGAACCGCCAAACATGTATGCATGTTTCTCCCGGGAAGAGAGAAATACTTCGGCACAAATCGTCCCGAACCATGCGCGCATGTTTTTGGTAGAACCCAGAACCGTCCCATCAGCGGTCACAGGATGGTCTGCAGGACCCAAACATACAGAAATGGTTACACCGTCGGATCATGCTTGCATGTTTTAAAAATCATTCCTCCGGAGATACCCGGATGCAAACCGCGGCCGCAGTTCTCTTTCGTTCAGAGAAAAACGCTGACGAGATCTCACAGGAAATCTCATCAGCGTTCGGTGCCAGACTTTGCGGATTTCATTTTTCTGCCAGCTGTTTTTTTAAGAGCTGATCTGATCCCATTGGTTTTTTTCCTTATTCTGCCGGCTGCGGTTTTCTCTCTTTTCTGATCCAGAGATAATACAGCACGGCGGCGAACAGCCAGGTACAGGCAATGGTGAGACAGCCGGTTTCACTGACAAAATACATCCGGTTACCTCCTCTTGTAATCACGCCGAATACCGCCTGGTCAAAAGCATTATGTGCGGCATGCAGAAATGCGGCCGGCCAGGTGCTGCCGCTTTTTTCCCGCAGAAGGGAAGTGATGATTCCGACCGGAAAAATGCAGAGGACAAAAG
>JAFWLM010000083.1 GCA_017511045.1 Lachnospiraceae bacterium
GATGCTCGGAATCAGCCGGTACACGGTTTATGACATCATCAAAAGAGAGGAAAAACAGGAATGACAAAACTGAATATAGAAACATTTAATGAGGTTTTATTCACTGCACTAAAAGACAATTCACCGAAGGGAAAATTGGATTTGTTGAAAGCGGAATTATCCATGGCATATGCAATGAAAATTGAAGCGATGGAAACAGTTATGGACGCGCTTGAAAATGGCCGTGGATATAAGCAGGATTTGGAGAAAGTACGCAATATAGATCTATCCTGCGATACCTTAAAAAACATGATTGATCAGATTTATGCGGAACATCCGGAATTGATGGAGAATGAACCGGAATGACCGCGAGGAAATATAAAGAGGGAAAGATCATTCGCTCAATCTCTGATTTTGACCAATCGGAAAGTGAATTTAATATCGTACATTTCGGAAACAAGCCGAAAACAGTGCACCGCAGTTTCCTGCTATCTCAGCAATACAGAGTATTAAAACAATGGATTGGGCATGGCATGGTGTTTGCGGCGGAAAGGATTGAAAATGAAAGACCTGATAAACAGATCGGATGCGATTGATCGCATCACAAATCAATATCTGGATTCGGACGGTGGCCGCGATCGATATGCTGTCGGCATCAATGTCGGCCTCACAAAAGCAATGAACGCATTGAAAGACATGCCGAGCGCAGAGCCGGAGCGGAAAACAGGCATTTGGATGGGATCGGTTTGTTCCAAATGTGGAAACAGTACATCGTTTTATTACGATTGCGATTATTGCCCGAAATGCGGAGCGGATATGAGAGGCGAAACAGATGGCAACCGAGGCGATTTATAAAGGGTTCAAAATATGCTCCTATCTATCACCCCGGAAGCAATGGCGATGGATCTATGAAGAACATGAAGTGATTGATCCGGTTGCGGAATTCAATTTGAAGGAAAAACACGTAAGCATTGATGAATGCAAACGGATCATTGATGGATGGGTGAAGGATAAAGAAGGCCGAAAGCCGGAACAAATGACCCTGTTCTGAATTGGAGGAAAGGAAAAACATGATCGAATTAAAACCGTGCCCGTTTTGCGGGGCACATCCATCATTCCTTGCGGTGCATGAGATTCGCGGCCCGGTTGGCTTTGAATATGCATACGTGGCATGCCAGCTGTGCGGCGGTGCGATGATTGACGGAAACCCGGAGCACAGCCCATACGATTTGATGAGGCATTGGAACATGCGGGATGAACGGAATGCGAAATACAAAGGCAGAGAGTATGACAGAGTATCCCGGAAAGATAAAGGTTACGGATGGAGAGGTTAAAACATGAGCGATCAAACAGCAAAAGCGGATGACGGGAAAACACCGCTGACATTAGTGCCGCGCCGCATCATATGGGACATTGGAGAAATCCGAAAGCATGGAAAAGGAAAATATCATGATCCGGAGATATGGCGCAAAATTGAATTATACCGATTGAAGGATGCCGCATTCCGGCATTTCCTCGCATACCTGGATGATCCGCAGGGATTGGATCAGGATAGCGGATTGCCGCACCTGTGGCACCTCGCCTGCAATGTGGCGTTCCTTTGCGAAAAGGAAGACGATGAAATAGTTCCGATCCTGCGCAATCTTGGAACGATCAAATGAACCAAACAGAAAGAGAGGGACAATGGAACAGATCACACGGGACGATTTGAGAGGATATCAAGAGTTATTGATTGAACTGGACGGATATGATGTCCGCATTGAACAGGCATACAACACCTACAAATCGCCGGCCATGGTCAGCGATGGAGGCGGCCACAATCCCGATCCGGGTGATCCTACTGCGCGAGCCTATTACCGCATCGAGAAGCTCAAAGCCGAGCGCCAGCGCATCCAGGAACGCATCAATGCCATTGAATCATTCGTTGCCTCAATCGAGGACCCGCGGGAAAGAACCATCTGCAACCTGCATTATATTTGCGGGTACACATGGCAGGCCACATGCTGGCGGATGCGTAAACATTACAGCTCGCCGATGCTGGTTGAATATGATCGTAAATGGTGGGAAGATCGCGAGAAGGAAACAGAAAGCCAAGAAACGGAAAAATAATCAGGCGAAATAAAAACGTGTGATATGATCACCGTGGATAAATAATCCATAATCCCTCAAACGGCCGCGAAAGCGGCTTTTAATTTTGAATGGAGAACAGCCGGATGGACAATGAAAGCGTGACGGATGAAATCATCCGAGTGCTTGAAGAAATGAAACAGGCACGATTAAAAAAATCCTGCAGCCGTGATTCCCTCAATCAGGCCAATGCGTTTCAGATTGCGATTGCGGTTGTAAAGGAAGTAATAAAGAGGCATGAACAAACAAACAAACCTTGATCCGAATGTATGGGAAATCAAACGAAAAAACATCCTGAACAGGGATGGACATATAGACCAGTACATCAAGCGCACAACGGGCCGAACCGTGCCGGCAAACATCGTGCATCACATTCTGCCGAAAGAAAAATACCCGCAGTATGCATACGATGACTGGAATCTGATATCCGTTTCGCTCAATATTCATAGAAAAATCCTGCACAACATGAGAAACGGCGAACTGACCAAGGAAGGAAAAAAGCTGATGATGGAAACGGCATACATGAACGGCGTACACCTCACAGAAACCATTCTGGTGATCGGGATGCCAGGCGTGGGGAAACGGGGGTATGTCAGAGATAACATGGGGAAGGATGCCATCGTGTACGATCTGGACACCCTAGCGGCGGCATTCAGGTTGGGACAGGAAGACCATGACGGAGCACGGCGAATGGCCAATAGTTTGTTCCGAGCGTTTGCGCTTCGCGGCAGAGATTTTGCATCGCGGGTGTACCTGATCCGAACATCAATCAGCGTCGAGGACATTTCAGAAATCCTGCCGGATAGGGTGGTGATGATCGAGGGCGAACCATCAATAAAGCGATTGAAAGAAATGCCAACATTCGATCCAACATATGCCGCGCGCAGGCAAAATGACGCGCTCGATTTTTGCAAACGGAATAATATTCCGGTGGAGAGGATACCCCCCACCATCAAAAATGAAAATCGGCTGCCGGCCAC
>JAFWLM010000084.1 GCA_017511045.1 Lachnospiraceae bacterium
AAACAGGTCTTTTCAGCTTCATTTACTCTCCTTTTTATCTGGAAACCACGATAACATCCAACGTATTTGCCGGACAGACATAAGAATTCAGATCCACTTCTTTTTCTTCGATCTGCACATGATAGGCAGCCTCGCCTTCAAACGGCAGTTCATTTCTTGCGGCAAGATCTTCATGATGGAGGCGGCAGACTTTCGCAGCTGTGCCTTCTGCTCCCGCAAGATCAAACCCAACCGAAAGGTCCTCTGCATTTGCATTGACCAGTTTGATGATGATCATTTCAGCATCCGCCTCTGTACTGAGATAAACGTTCTCCGGAAGTTCTCCCTCAAAACCGATATAGTTTTCTGCCTGGAAATTGCCAAACAATTTCTGCACCATATAATTTGCCGTCAGACAAACATTCCCAGGATTAAAATCGATCATATTGTGCGTCCAATGAGTGCCTCCGATCAGATTAAGAAGAGGCGCATAAGATACAGATAACAGGAAATCGCCATTCCGTTCTGCGCCGGTCAGAAAAGCTGCTTCTGATAAAGCTGATCCGAACGAATTTGCATGTTCTGCGTCAACCTTTCCTTCCGGGGCAGACAGGTTATTTGCCGCATATTCACCAAAGTAGAGTTTTGCTTTTCCAACATTCCTGTCATAGTTATCAAACCGGTAAGCGGACTCATAAAACCATGCCGGAGAATGATAGCAATGCTCATCGAGCAGGATCTCATGATCCAGTGTTTTCGCATAATCCCAGAATGGCTGTGTATGTTCCTTATATGGCTGGAATCCAGCGCTCATGATACACAGGATATCCGGATATCTTTCGTGGATTGCCGCCCGGATCTTATCGAACTTTTTAATGTAATCCTCACCGTGATTCTCATTGCCGATACCGATCCGCTGCAGGCCGAATGGAGCCGGGTGCCCCATGTCCGCACGAAGCTTTGCCCATTGCGACGTTTCCGGATCTCCGTTAGCGAATTCAATCAGGTCTAAATAGTTTTGTGTGACATAGGTGTCAAATTCCGCACTGTCAATAGCGATGATCTCCTCACTGCGGAACTGGCAATTGATGCCTGCAAATAGAGTCGGCTGTGGTTTTGACCCCAGATCCTCACAAAGGCAGAAAAATTCATAGAAGCCAATCTGATATGACTGACTACATCCGCCGTCCGGCATTGCTTCTGCCCAGAGGTTATAGGTACTCTTGCGGTCATAAAGCGGACCAACCGTTTCTTTCCAGTTATATTCATTCTGGCTTCTTGCGCCCTCAACGATACATCCGCCAGGGAACCGCATGAACTGCGGCTTCAGATCCACAAGTGCCTGGACCAGATCTTTCCGAAGTTTTCCGTTCTGCCATTTTGGATCATTCTTTCCCCAGAAATCACCGTCATAAAGCTGTACGCAGTCAAGATCGATCGTGCCATTTCCTGTGATAATCAGGGCCAATTTTCCGTATGCGTCCTGCTCTCCCTGCAGCGTCTTCTTGATATGAGACCATGTGCCTGCAGCTGCTTCTCCA
>JAFWLM010000085.1 GCA_017511045.1 Lachnospiraceae bacterium
AAAGCTTCTTTCGTTTATACCGCCTGGTGTTTCCGGCCACTTTCCCTCCCGATACATTTCAACACATCTTCGTTTAAACTCGTATGAATAGCGCATAGTAAAACCCCTTCCCTGGTTGTCCAGGAAAGGGGGTACATATCACTGCATTCAGGAAGCTTTTTTGTATTTTATTTATACAATCCTGCGAAAATGCCTTAAGACAGCCAATAAAGCCCGTGAAATCCACAAATACGAATATTCTATTGATAGACTTTGCTTTTTTTTCATGCTAAAATAATCTAACCATGAGTTACTTTTTCAGGAGGAGTTAAAATGGAAACGAAGAAAATCAAAAAAGTCCTGGTCGCAAACCGGGGCGAGATTGCGAAAAGGGTTTTAAGAGCATGCCATGATCTTAAAATCAATACTGTAGCAATCTATTCCAAGGAGGATATATACAGCGAGCACCGTATCAAAGCGGATGAAGCTTACATGATCGGTGAAAACTTAAGTCCTCTTGGAGCATACCTTGCAATCGACGAGATCGTTGATCTTGCAAAGAGAAAAAATGTAGACGCAATTCATCCGGGTTATGGATTCCTGGCAGAAAACGCTGACTTTGCAAAAGCCTGCGAAGATGCGGGAATCATTTTTATTGGACCAAATTCAAAAGTCTTAGGCCAGATGGGTGATAAACTTTCCGCAAAGGAAATGGCACTCAGATGTAACGTTCCTACCATTCCGGGCAGCACAGAACCGTTAAAAGATGCGGCAGAGGCTCTGGAGAAAGCAAAATCCTATGGCTTCCCGATCATCTTAAAGGCAGCTGCAGGCGGCGGCGGACGCGGTATGCGTTCCTGCAATTCGGAGGAAGAAGTTGCTCCAGCATTTGAACTGGTTCAGAGCGAAGCAAAAAAAGCATTTGGAAATGATAACATTTTCATTGAGAAGTTCCTTGTTGAACCGAAACATATTGAGGTTCAGATCCTTGCGGATAAATACGGAAACACCGTACATCTCTTCGAGCGTGACTGCTCCTTACAGAGACGTTACCAGAAAGTCGTTGAGTATACTCCTGCTTTCTCACTTCCGCAGGAACTTCGCCAGAAGATCTGCGATGATGCAGTAAAAATCGCAAAAGAAGTAGGATATGAAAACGCAGGTACGGTAGAGTTCCTGGTTGACAAGAGAGGTGAGCACTTCTTCATCGAAATGAACCCTCGTATCCAGGTTGAGCATACCGTAACAGAAATGGTGACCGGCATCGACCTTGTCCGTGCGCAGATCCTTGTTGCTGAGGGCCAGCCGCTGTCCGATCCGCAGATCGGAATCACAAAACAGGAAGATGTTACGATGCGCGGATATGCGATCCAGTGCCGTATTACGACCGAGGATCCGGCAAACAACTTTGCACCGGATACCGGTAAGATCACGGCATACAGATCTGCCGGTGGAAACGGCGTCCGTCTCGATAGCGCAAACACCTATGTCGGATCTGTCATTTCTCCGTATTATGACAGCTTACTTGTTAAAGTTACCTGCCTCGACAATACCTTTGAAGGCGCTGCAAGAAAGGCACTTCGCGCACTGACAGAGACCACGATCCGTGGCGTCAAGACCAATGTCGGATTTATCAGTAATATCTTAAACGACCCGGTATTCATTGCCGGCCAGTGCTATACAAAATATATTGATGACACACCGGAACTCTTTAACCTTCCGGACAGCAAGGACCGTGCGACCCGTATGCTGAAATACATCGGTAACATCTGTGTTAATGATCCGAACGCAGGCGCAAAGATGTTTGATACCCCGCGCTTTGTTCCGACAACAGAAGAGCCGTTGAAACCGGGTCTGAAGCAGATGCTGGATGAAAAAGGTCCGGAGGCTGTTTCTAAATGGGTATTGGATCAGAAAAAACTTCTGATCACCGATACGACCATGCGTGATGCACACCAGAGCTTGCTGGCAACCAGAATGCGTACCCGTGATATGGTGAAGAGTGCAAGAGCGATGGCAGAGATCTTAGGCGACGCCTTCTCCTTCGAGATGTGGGGCGGAGCAACTTTCGATACTGCTTATCGTTTCCTGTATGAAGATCCGTGGGAGAGACTGGATCTGCTTCGCAAGGAGATCCCGAACGTCCTCTTCCAGATGCTGCTCCGTGGATCTAACCTGCTTGGCTATTCAAGCTATCCGGATAACCAGGTTCGTAAGTTCATTGAAGAGAGTGCAAAAGGCGGTATCGATGTCTTCCGTGTATTCGACTCCCTGAACTGGATCCCGAACATGGAAGTTGCTATGGATGAAGTCTTAAAGCAGGGCAAGATGCTCGAAGCAACCATGTGCTACACCGGCGATATCATGGATCCTCGCAAAGATAAATATACGACTCAGTATTATATCAACATGGCAAAAGAACTGGAAAAACGCGGTGCACATACACTGGCGATCAAGGATATGTCTGGTCTGTTAAAGCCATATGCAGCAAAAGAACTGGTTCATGCGTTGAAACAGGAGATCGGTATTCCGATCCATCTGCATACACACGATACATCCGGAAACCAGGTCGCATCCTGCCTGATGGCAACAGAAGCAGGTGTCGATATCATCGACGTTGCGATTTCTTCCATGTCTTCGCTTACCAGCCAGCCTTCAATGAACTCCATCGTTTCCGCTCTGAAAGGAAATGAAAGAGATACAGGTCTTAACATTCACCTGTTAGAGCCGCTGAGTGAGTATTGGGAAGATATCCGTCTGCGTTATGACTCCTTTGAGTCAGACCTTAAGACTCCTCTTACCGATATCTATCGTTATGAGATCCCTGGCGGACAGTACACCAACCTTCGTCCGCAGGTACAGAGCTTAGGTCTCGGACACAGATTTAATGAAGTCCGCGAGATGTTTGTTACGGTCAACCAGATGCTTGGCGATATTGTTAAGGTTACCCCGTCTTCCAAGATGGTCGGAGACCTTGCTATCTTTATGGTACAGAACGATTTAACTCCTGAAAATATCGTTGAAAAAGGTAAATCCCTCGCATTCCCGGACAGTGTTGTAAGCTACTTTAAGGGACTGATGGGACAGCCTGCATTTGGTTTTCCTGAGGATATCCGTGAAGTTGTCCTGAAAGGGGAGGAATATATTACCTGCCGTCCTGGCGATCTGCTTGATCCAATCAATTTTGATGACGTCAAGAAACACCTGACCGAGTTCAAAGAAGAAGAGGAGATCACAGACCGCGATCTGGTCAGCTGGGTAATGTTCCCGAAGGTTGTGGAAGACTTCTATAAGATCCGTAAAGAATACGGCTACATCACAAGACTCGGCAGCCACGTCTTCTTCCATGGTCTTGCAGTCGGCGAGACGAACAAGGTCAATATTGAAGATGGTAAGACCCTTGTGATCAAATATCTTGGTCTGGGTGACGTGGATGAAGAAGGATACCGCACAGTTCACTTCGAACTCAACGGTTCATTGCGTGATGTGAAGGTTCTTGATAAGACTGCTTCTTCGACCGTTGTACAGATCGAGATGGCAGATCCGAATGATAAGAGCCATGTAGGCGCTTCCATTCCGGGTGCTGTATCCAAGGTCAATGTCAAAGTCGGCGATAAGGTCAAAGAGAACGATGTCCTTGCAGTTGTTGAAGCAATGAAGATGGAGACTTCCGTCACCGCACGTATGGATGGTGAAGTTGAAGAAGTCTTAGTCAAAGCAAACGACACTGTTAAGGCAGGACAGCTCCTGATCAAACTGAAAAACTGAGATTGAATAAAGTCTAACTACAAAGGCACCTCCCGGGAAACCGGGAGGTGTTTTTTATGGGGCTGATAAGGATTTTTCTTGTTTTTTTATACATGGTATTGTTGTATAATAAATCAGTTAAGAAACAGACTTGTTTGTAATAGGATTCTATTATTGATAATGGGAGTATTGCTGCGAAACTGAAAGGTTGCAGCACAAATACAGGAGAATGATTATGAACGAAGTACGCGGTGAATTTAACGACGGAAAACTTGTGATCTTTTTAAGCGGACATATCGATTCCAACAATGCACCTCTGGTTGAAGCAGAGGTCTTGAAGGAACTGGAAGGAAGAGATATCCAAAGTATCGTGCTTGATGTCGGAGAACTTGCCTATATTTCGAGCGCAGGTTTAAGGGTTCTCTTAAGGATCCGTAAATCCAACGAAAACATGAAGATCATCAATGCGAACTCCGAAGTTTTTGAGGTCCTGGATATGACAGGATTTACGCAGATGATCGAGGTTGAAAAAGCGTACCGTGAGGTCTCGATCGAAGGATGTGAAGTCATTGGACAGGGAGCAAACGGAACCCTTTACCGTATTGATAAAGATAACGTCGTAAAGGTCTACAATAATGCAGACGCCCTGGCTGATATCCAAAATGAAAGAGAAATGGCGAAGACCGCTCTGATCTTAGGCATTCCGACGGCGATCTCCTATGATGTCGTCAAGGTAAACGGCAGCTACGGCTCGGTCTTTGAGCTCTTAAATGCCAGCTCGTTTGCTAAGATCCTGCAGACACAGCCTGATAAGTTTGACTGGTGTGTCCAGGAGTTTACCGGAATGCTGAACCGTATTCACAGTACAGTAGTTCCGAAAGGCAAACTTCCGGATATCAAAAAGACAGTAACCGGCTGGGTTGAGTTCATGAAAGATTATCTGCCGGCAGATGCTCATCAGAAACTGAAACGAATGGTCTTTGAAGTGCCTCATGATGATCACATGATCCACGGCGATTACCATATCAAGAACCTGGAACTGACTGATAACGAAGTTCTTCTGATCGACATGGATACACTGGCAGTCGGACATCCGATCTTCGAACTGGCTTCCATGTACAATGCGTTCCATGGATTCTCAGAATATGATCATGAAAACGTTAAGAACTTCTTAGGGATCGATTACGAAACCTCTTTGAAATTCCTGCATGATGTGTTCGCATGTTATCTGTCGACAGATGATGAGGAAAAGATCAATGAAGTGGAGGAAAAGGCACGCATCATCGGTTATGTCCGCATGATCCGCCGTTCCATCCGCCGCAAAGGTCTGGAAGATGAGAATAAGAAAGCAGAAATCGAACTCTGGAAGAGTGAGCTTTTGAAGCTTCTTGATAAAGTTGACACACTGTTATTTACCAGGGATGAGATCGTTGTTGAAGCAAAAGTTGAGAATCTTCAGGATGTCCTGAACTTTGTAGACAGCCATCTGGACAAAGTCGGCTGTGACCCTGCAACGCAGATGAAGCTGCAGGTAGCAGTTGAGGAACTCTTTGTAAATATTGCGCATTATGCATATAAACCGGGAAGCGGGGATGTTGCTATCGGCGTTAATGTAACGAAGGAACCGAAATCCGTAACGATCAGTTTCAAAGACAGCGGCGTACCATTTAACCCACTGGCAAAAGAAGAACCTGATATTACATTGAAAGCAGAAGAACGCGGGATCGGAGGTCTCGGAATCTATATGGTCAGAAAGACGATGGATGAGATGACCTACGAGTATAAAGACGGTCAGAATATCCTGTCAATGAAAAAGTTCTTCTAGGAGATGTTATGAAAAAAACAGTCAGAGAACTGACAAAATTTGCAAGAATACATCATTCGCTCGGCGGAAAGATCTTTCGTTCGCTCGTTATGATTTCCGCGCTTGTCGGAATCGCTGCCATCGTGTTTGGCTTTATTCTATACAGCTCCGCCGTTAACAGAGAGTATCGGACGAAGACTTATAATCTGGCATGCACGGCTTCCATGGTGCTGAATCTGAAAACAATCAAAGAAAAATCCGGACAGGTCCTCTCAATCTATGATTCTATTCCGGAAGAAGAGCGGCAGGATGCAGAAGATCCGGAATATCTCGGCCAGTTTAAGTCAGTAGAGGATATGACCCACAATAAACTGCGCTGGGATGTGCATGAGCTGCAGCTGCAGAATGATATGGTCGCAGGCTATGTGGCAGCGCTGGATCTGGAAACCGGACGGATGATCTTTATCGCAGATGGAGATCAGGCCTCCACTTATTGTCCTCCGGGATACTATGATACATTTAACGAAAAGCAGATATCCACCTGGATGGAAGGCAATAAACTCAGTTTTCTGGACCGGATAAACGGAGCGAAGTCGATGTCTGCTGTTCTTTTAAAAATGGAACGCTATGGTTACCGCTGTACCGCCGGAAAGCGTCTGTTTGATGTAAATGGCTATCCGGTATTTATCTTCTATGATTCAGATATGACGCAGGCGGCAAATGCAGCAAAGACTTTCCTGTGGCAGTATATTCTGGTCATTGTTGTTGTCGCTGTGCTTGCCGAGATCATCATCCTTCTCTTTGTGAATAAACGAATGGTGAAACCGATCAATGAACTGACAAATGCGGCTAAGGCGTATACAGAAGACAGCCAGGCAGAGCACCGGGCAGGACGATACTTCGAAAAATTAAATATCAGGAGCGGCGACGAGATCGAAAATTTAGCCCTGACCATGAAGGATATGGAAGCGGAACTGGCAGATTATGTCAGGAATCTGACCCGTGTCACTGCGGAGAAGCAGCGTATCAGCACAGAGCTTGATGTTGCAAGCAAGATCCAGGAGGGCATGATCCCGAATATCTATCCGGCGTTTCCGGAACGCAGCGAATTCGATATCTATGCGACGATGGATACAGCATTGGATGTCGGAGGCGATTTCTACGATTACTTCCTCTTAGATGATGACCATCTGGTCATGGTCATGGCAGATGTTTCAGGAAAAGGTATCCCTGCTGCGCTGTTCATGATGGCATCTAAGATCATGCTGAATAACTACTCGGTAACCACAAGAAACTCTCCTGCGAAGATCCTTGAGGCAGTCAATGACAGTATCTGTTCAAATAACAAGGCGGAGATGTTTGTCACTGTCTGGCTCGGCATCGTAGAGATCTCAAGCGGAAAGATGATCGCAGCCAATGCAGGACATGAATATCCTGCTATTAAGAAAGCAGACGGCAGCTTTGAACTTTATAAGGATCCGCATGGTATCGTGGTTGGTGCGATGAGCGGTATGAAATATAAAGACTATGAGATCCAGCTTGAACCGGGAGATATGGTCTTCCAGTACACGGATGGCGTGACGGAAGCAACCGATCCATCCGGAGAGCTTTTCGGAACGGAGCGTATGCTTGAGGCCTTGAATTATGACTCGCAGGCAGAGCCTGAAATGCTCCTGCTTCATGTGCGTGAGGCGATCGACGACTTTGTGAAAGAGGCAGCCCAGTTTGACGACATTACGATGCTGGGATTTAAATACTTAGGACCGAAGGAGGATGCATGAAACTACCTGAGATCATAGACTTGCATATGCATTCAACAGCATCTGACGGGACGGACTCTCCCGAAATACTCATGGAGAATGTCCGAAATGCGGGTATTGAGCTCTTTGCTTTAACTGACCATGACGGAATTGCAGGCGTGGAAGAACTCCGCAGGATCCGGAAAGAACAGCCGAAAAAGGAAGAAGGACTATTGTTTTTGAACGGCATCGAGTTTTCCTGCCGGGATCAGAACGGGAAATATCATATCTTAGGTTACGGATATGATGAGACGTCTGAAATCATGAACCGGACAGTCAACATTGCGCATGAAAACCGTTTGATGAAAGTGGAGCAGCGTCTGGCGTTTTTAAAAGAGGATTTCGGTTTTACGTTTGAACAGAAGGATATCGATGCGCTTTACCGGAACCACAATCCCGGAAAGCCGCATATCGCGAATATGATGATCAAATACGGTTATGCGAAAACGATCAACGAAGCGATCAAAGATATCCTGAACAAAAAGAAGATCCCGAATGTCTATCTTAAACCCGAGGAGGCGATCGATACGATCCTGAAAAGCGGTGGAATACCGGTTCTGGCGCATCCTTCCTATGGCGACGGTGACCAGCTGATCACCGGGGATGAGATGGATGAGAGACTGAAACGGCTCAAAGGATTCGGTCTTCAGGGTGTGGAGGCATTCTATTCGGGCTTTACGCCGAAGCTGAACAGGGAGCTGCTGGACTTTGCTGATCAATATGATTTCTATGTTACTGCAGGAAGCGACTATCACGGAAAAAACAAGCTGATCGATCTTGGAGAGACAAATCTCGATTCTGTTTCCGAAGGGCCGGAAAAACTGCATGCATTTCTGGAATATGTGATAGAATCGGGAAAGGCATATTAATTGGATGTGTTCACGAGTTTTACATGAAATATTGTTAAGAACAGTACAGAATTCGATGACAACATAAATAGAAATGATACCAACGTTACAACAAACACAGGAGAAACAAGAATGGAAATTATCAAAAAACTGGATGGAGACAAATTCGAACTGAAGGTTGAAGGACGCCTTGATACGACAACGGCTCCGGAGCTGGAAGAGGTGATCGTTGCAGGGATCGAAGGCGTAAAAGAGCTG
Organism: Lachnospiraceae bacterium; assembly: GCA_017511045.1. Classification (GTDB taxonomy): domain Bacteria; phylum Bacillota; class Clostridia; order Lachnospirales; family Lachnospiraceae; genus RGIG5612. Next base: position 8,436 of record JAFWLM010000085.1, read on the forward strand.
GTCTTTGATTTTGCAGCACTGGACTACATTTCTTCTGCAGGTCTTCGTGTGCTTCTTTCTGCACAGAAGATCATGAACAAACAGGGCGATATGAAGGTTATCGGTGTTAACGACACCATCATGGAGATCTTCGAAGTTACCGGTTTTTCCGATATCCTGACGATCGATAAATAAGGAGACGGGCTTTTAGCTTTGGCAGCCCGGCTGTTTCGGCATGGCTGCCGCTTTAAGCATTTCGGAAATGGAAACAATCAAACGTCTCTGGAACAAATATAAGGAAATCCTGCTGTACCTTGTTTTCGGTGGGGTTACGACGCTTGTCAATTATGGAGTCTATGTCATTTGCGGGCATGTCTTCCATATGGATGTGGTCCCTGCCAATATCATTGCATGGGTCCTGGCCGTGATCGTAGCCTATGTGACCAACAAGCTTTGGGTCTTTGAAAGCAAAAGCTGGAAGTTCAAGGTCGTAGGAAAAGAGTTCGGAGAGTTTGTCCTCGCAAGGCTGGCCACTTTAGTGATCGAGACGATCCTTCTGTGGATCTTTGTGGACAAGCTCCATGTAAACGACCTCATCATGAAGATCATCACGAATGTTATCGTGGTGATCCTGAATTATATATTCAGCAAGTTTATTATTTTTAAGAAGAAAGCGAATTGAGCGGAGGAAACTCGCCTCACTTTGTTCGGCTCGTGCCCGTTTCTGGACCAGATGAAAAAGCTTGAGCGAAAGGAGGAGCCCTCGCCTCGCAAAGCTCGGCTCGTGTCCGTTTCCGGACCAGATGAAAAAGCTTGAGCGAAAGGAGGAAACTCGCCTCACTTTGTTCGGCTCGTGTCCGTTTCCGGACCAGCCTTTCACAAAAAAACAACCGCTCGTATAAATACGGCGGTTGCTTCCTTGCGAAAGTCAGTTCCTCCTTTCGCTCAAGCTACTGATCGGAATCGAACCGACGACCTCGTCATTACCAATGACGCGCTCATACCGACTGAGCTACAGTAGCGTATACTTGCCTTACGCAAGCAAGGTGAATCATACAATAAAACGGGAAATATTTCAACCGTAAAATGCGGAAAGAAAGAAAAACTTTTGCCTGAGAGAAGCTTTCACTTCAGGCAGGAGCAGAGAATCACTTGAACAGATCAAACAGAAGAAAACATAAAAACAGAAAGATACGGATCGCGGCGCTTTCCATCGCGGCGGTCCTGCTTTGCATCTCCCTCTCTGCCTGTTCGGAGGTAAAGCTGAAAACCTCTGCGGTTAAAGACGCATTCATCCAAATCGAGGATGCGACCTGTTCCAGGGCAGAAGCAATCTTTATGCTTATGGAAGAAAAGGCAGTCTACGAGGAAGGACAGAACCCTGCGGACTTTTGGGAGCGTGAGATCGGAAGCGAAAACATGAACGACTATGTTAAGGATGTCGTTGTGGACAAGCTGACACGCTATACAGCGGCAGAAGTCTTAAGCGACCGGCTTGGTGTCTATCCGTCGGAAGAGGCAAAGAATAAAGCCGGAGAAGATGCCGTGACATCCTGGACAAAGATCTCAGGACTTTATAATGTTGATGAATATGAGATTACGGCAGCAGATGTGAATGATCTGTATTTAAAAAAAGCAACCTATGATGCCGTGTACAATAAGATCACGACGGATGCAGTGGCTGACATCACAGAAGATTCCACCCGAGTGATGCTGGCGGATTATGTGGTGATCCCGGCAAGTGCAGGGGAAGAGACTGCAGAAACGATCTACAAGAGCATTAAAGAAGGAGCAGAGTTTTCCGATGCCTGCTCAGCTGCCGGATATCAGATGCTTGCAGAACAGCAGATCAAACGCGGCGAGATGAATTCCACGGTAGACAATATTGCCTTTGCCTTGAATGACGGCGAGATGAGCGAAGTCATCGTCAGCAAGGAAGGCTATTATATCATGCGCTGCATTGACGATAAGCTTTTGCTGGAGTCGGCAGCGAATTACAATGAAGTGATGGCGAATGCGAAAGAGGCAGCATTCCGCGATACCTATTATGAGTTTTCCAAAGAATCCAAGATGTCCTTTGACAGCGGATATTGGAAGAAGATCAAGATTTCGGAGATAAAATGAAACAGGTTGCGATCGTAATTCCGGTCTATAACGAAGCAGAAAACCTGGCGCTGTTTTTAAAGGAAACCGCGTCAGTTTGTGATGCCATTCCGGGATATGACTTCACCTGGCTGTTCGTAAATGATGGAAGTACAGACGGGACTTTAACAGAGCTGCGCAGGCTTTCATCTGAAAACGGGCAGATCCAATATCTTTCCTTCTCCCGCAATTTCGGAAAAGAATCTGCGATCTATGCAGGTCTTCAGCATGCGGAAGGTGATTTTGTGATCCTGATGGACGGCGATCTTCAGCATCCGCCGGCATTGATCCCTTCGATGCTTGAGGCCGTGACAGACGGCGGCTTTGAGGCAGCAGGTGCAAAGCGAAAAGCCAGCCTTTCTTCCCGCATGTTCACAGGCATCAATAACCGCGTTTCCAGCGTGAAGCTCGAGAAGGGTGCAACAGACTTCATGTGTATGTCACGGAAGTTTGTCGACTCTGTTCTTAAACTTTCGGAAAGCCAGCGCTTCTCTAAAGGGCTGTTTGCATGGGTCGGCTTTGAGATCAAGTGGCTCGACTATGAGCAGGGGCCACGTGCAGGCGGCAAAAGCAAGTGGAGTTCCTCTAAACTGGTTCATTATGCAGCTGACGGCATTACGTCCTTCAGTATTCTTCCGCTCCGCATCGTGACGATCGTCGGCGCGGTAATCAGTCTTCTGGCTTTTATCTATATTATCGCGACATTGATCAAGACCTGGATCACGGGTATCGATGTTCCGGGCTATGTTACGACGCTTTGTGCGATCCTGTTTTTAGGGGGATTGGTGCTCCTTGCGATCGGCATTCTCGGCGCCTACATCGGACGGATCTATTTAGAGTCAAAAGACCGTCCTCTGTATATCCTGGATGAGAGCAGTGAGCAGAAGGACGAACCGGACGAAAAACAATCGAATTGAAACTGTGGAGTAGAATATCCTCAAGAGAAATCACTGATCAGAGGAGTGAATGACTGAGGACCAATTGCAGAATGAATACTAGATCATTTGAGGCTAAAAACTTCATAAGGAAAAGCCTTCCCCTGGTCGTTGCATTTCTTGCTCCGATCATTATTTTGATCATCATATATGCCACCCGTGAGATCTATCCGTTCGGAGATCAGATGTATCTCAGGAGTGACATGTACCATCAGTACGCTCCGTTCCTAAAACTTTTCCAAAACACGATCAAACACGGCGGAAGCCTGGATTATACCTGGAACATCGGGTTGGGCTCGAACTTTTTAAGTACTTATGCATATTATCTGGCATCGCCACTGAACTGGATTGTTGGAATTCTGCCGTCGAACCATATCCCGGAGATCATGAGCGGTTTCATCATGCTGAAATCCGGCCTGATGTCCGCGTTTATGACCTATTATCTGATCCGGAAATTCAACCGCGGAGGTGAAACTTCTGCAAAAATGGTTGTCAGGATAAATGAACAAACGGGTGATAATATCTCCTGCGACTTGCTTTCTGACACCTCGAATAACCAGATTAGCGCTGTATCAAAGAAACGGAAAGTCGGTCTTCCGAATGACTATATCGCGGCCTGCTTCGGCATTTTCTATGCGATGAGCGGTTATATGGCAGCCTACAGCTGGAACGTGATGTGGCTCGACTGCCTTTGTATTCTCCCGCTGATGATGCTCGGCCTTGAGCGTTTGGTCAAAGAGCGAAAGTGCCTGCTTTATACGATCTGTTTTGCCCTTGCCGTGCTTTCCAATTATTACATCGCGATCATGCTTTGCATCTGGTCTGTGTGTTATTTTATCTATCTGCTCATCGCGGAAAGAACAGAGAAGACTCAGGAGGATGTGATTCAGGATGAGCTTCAAACGGAGAAGAATGCACAGAAGAGAGTAAAACAAAAGACAAAAGAAGTATGGAATGTGATCGGCCGGTATCTGCTTTATACTTTTATCGGCGGCTGCATCGGCGCAGTGATCTTTCTGCCGGCGCTGATGACCCTCTTCGGGACGGCATCTGCAGATTCTTCCTTCCCGCAAACCTTTAAAGCTTACTACAACCTTCTTGAGCTGTTTGCCCATGGCACGATGAATGCGAAAGTGACCATGCTGGAAGGTTATGTACCGAATATCTACAGTGGCATTGCAGCGTTTGCTCTGATCCCGCTTTACTGGCTGAATAAATCGATCCCGGCGAAAGAGCGGGCAGGAAAGTCGATCCTGATGGCATTCCTGATCTTCAGCTTTACGTTCAATGTTCCGGCGTTTATCTGGCACGGCTTCCATTTTCCGAACAGCCTGCCGTCACGCCAGTCCTTTATCTATATTTTCCTTGTACTCGCAATGGGGTATGAGGCAATTGTACGGATACGCAAGGTAACAGTCCGTGAGATCCTGATCTGCTTTGGGGTAGCGATTGCTGCTGTCTTTGCACTGCAGGTCCTTTATGACAGCGAAGATTATCCGATGACCGTTGCTTATGTCAGTGCAGCATTCCTGATCGTCTATGGGGTGATCATGCTGCTTTTAAACCGCAAAAAGTATCTTGTCCGCTGCGCGGCTGTTGCGGTGCTTGTGATCCTTTGCGTTGCAGAGATGGTGATCAATACCGATGAGACCGGATACGGAACGACCGAGCGCACGAGCTATGTCGAGGATAATGATGCAATCGCGACGGTGCTGGGTGAGATCGAAGATGAAGATTTTTACCGCGTCGAGAAATTAAAACGCAGAACAAAGAATGACGGTTCCTGGTCCGGCTACCGTTCGGCATCCGTCTTTTCTTCTGTCACGACTGCGGCACTTTCTGATTTTTATTCATCCTTTGGCATGCAGAACGGGACCAATTCTTTCTCGTTCTATGGAAATACGCCGCTGACATCTGCTATGCTCGGCGTGCGTTATGTGATGACGGATGATCAAAAGAAGGATCCGCTTTTAACCTATGTGACAAAAGCATCACTGGGGCGGCCTGTGACACCGGCGATGGAAGAGGCTGGAATCGTAGGCGGCCAGAACACGCAGAACGCTTCTGATGAGCCAACGTTTGCCACATTAAATGACGCAGCAGCTGATCAGGTAAATGGCGCTATAAATGGCGCAGCAAATGACCAGGCAAATGATGCTATAAATGGCGCAGCAAATGGCCAGGCAGATGGCAATATAGATGGCGCACCATATGACGCAGCAGCTGATCAAACAAATGGTCAAGTAAATGGTGCTTCAAATGAGCAAGCAGATGGTTCTGCAATTGACCAAGCAAATGGCCAGGCAGCTGGCAATATAGATGGGGCACCATATGACGCAGTAGCTGATCAAACAAATGGTGGTTTGCCGGATAATGATGCCCCCAATTATGAAAAGCCGATTTACTCCACCGAGGATGGTCTGGAGGCTGACCGCGGTTCCATCTATCTATACAAAACCAGGTATTCTCTTCCGCTTGGATTCATGGTCCGGGAGACCACGCAGGCGGAAGTCAATCTTATGACGCAGAATCCGTTCGCTGTTCAGAACGACTTTGTCGATGCGGCAGCCGGCGCTTCACCGATCTTTACGCTTGGCAACAACATGTCCGGCAGTGAGATCAGCTACACCGCGCAGGAAGACGGACGTTTGTATTTCTATGTGACTCAGAAACTGAAGAGCCTGACCATTACGACAGTGAAGGGGAAGATCCCCGGAAGCAGCAATACGTTCACCTCACTTGAATGCGCCATGATCGTTGACGCCGGAGAGGTGAAGAAGGGTGATGAGCTCACACTTACCACTTCGGATGAAGAGGTGGATGAGTTTACCGTGATAGCGGCAATGCTGGATAAAGATGCTTTGGATGATGCTATCCAGGCATTGGGCAGGGAGCCTTTTGAGGTGGAGGCATTCGGCGATACCTACGTAAAGGGCAGCATTGATGTTTCCAATGCCGGCATGCTGTTTACGACGATCCCTTATGACAAAGGCTGGAATGCTTATGTCGACGGAAAAAAAGCAGAGGTCAAAGATTTCTACGGCGCATTCATTCAGCTGCCGCTGGAAGAAGGCCAGCATCATGTGGAGTTCCGCTATCGTGTGCCCGGCAAGACTGCAGGACTTATTATTTCCATAGCAGCGGTCGTTGCCCTCGTGGTATTATCCATTTTGAGACATAATAAAAAACGCCGTTCACTTGTATCTGGCGATTGAAATCTTATGTGATATTTCCGTTGAAATTTCGGAAAAAAGCACAAAATCCTTTAGCATGCAAAGGGATTTTGTGCAAAGCCTTAATTTCATGTTATTTCTCATAAAAAACGAGTCATTTTTCGGTTTTTACAGAGGAAAAAGCTTAACTTTTGTGACCAAAAAGTCCCGAACACAAAATCCTCCAGCATGCTAAAGGATTTTGTGCTTTTTTTTTGAAAAAAGGGCAAAAAACGGAAAAAAGGGGAAGCAAACAGACAATACAGATAAAGAACAGCAATAAAGGCAAAAAAACAGCAAAAAACGGTTGATTTCTCAGGATTTCTGGGATAGAATATCAAAGTTGCATGACTATTCACTTCTGCCTATTTCGAGGTGTGTGCCCATTGTAACTGGTGGGTGTCCGAGAGAGAAGACAGCAGAAGGACGAAAAAACACTTACAAGTCTTCGCGTGCGCAGGTTCTCTGTGCAGCTATTTCCTGTGAGTGTAAATTTAACAAAAAGGAGGAAATAGACATGAGCGTTATTTCAATGAAACAGTTACTTGAAGCAGGTGTGCATTTCGGACACCAGACCAGAAGATGGAACCCTAAAATGGCTCCATACATCTACACCGAGAGAAACGGTATCTATATCATCGACCTTCAGAAAACAGTCGGAATGATCGATGATGCATTCGATGCAATTTCTGACATCGCAGCCCAGGGCGGCACAGTTCTTTTCGTCGGAACAAAGAAACAGGCACAGGAAGCAATCAGAGTAGAGTCTGAGCGCTGCGGCATGTTCTATGTTAACGAGAGATGGCTCGGCGGTATGCTGACCAACTTCAAGACGATCCAGAGCAGAATCAAGAGATTAAAAGACATCGAGAAGATGGAAGAAGACGGAACCTTTGATGTTCTGCCGAAGAAAGAAGTTATCGCGCTCAAGAAAGAGCAGGAGAAACTTGAGAAGAACCTTGGCGGTATCAAAGAAATGAGAAAACTTCCGGATGCGATTTTCGTAGTTGATCCGAAGAAAGAAAAGATCTGCATCCAGGAAGCACAGAAACTTCACATCCCGATCATCGGTATCTGCGATACCAACTGCGATCCGGATGACCTCGACTACATCATCCCGGGTAACGACGATGCTATCCGTGCTGTCAAACTGATCGTTTCCAAGATGGCTGACGCTATCATCGAAGCAAACCAGGGCGAAGAGTATGAAGTAGAAGAAGCTGCAGAGGAAGTTGCTGCAGAGGAAGCTGCTGAATAATCCGCAGGGACCAAATTGCAGATAATGTGTCAGCATAGACTGCAATTAATTATCCCGTAAAAAAGACAGATATTAACAAGAAAACTGCAATCAGTCACAATTGCAGTTTTCCCATGAAAATACAGGAGGAAACAAACATGGCAGCAGTAAATACCGCTATGATCAAAGAATTAAGAGAACTTACAGGCGCCGGCATCTTAGCATGCAAGAACGCACTTGTAGAAACTGATGGAGATATGGACGCAGCTGTTGAGATTCTTCGTAAAAAAGGCGAGGCTCAGGCTGTTAAGAAAGCAAGCAGAATTGCAGCTGAAGGTATTGTTAAAGTAGTTGTCAAAGACAACACCGCAGTTATGGTTGAGGTTAACTCCGAGACTGACTTCGTTGCAAAGAATGAGAAGTTCCAGAAGTTCGTTGATGATGTTGTAGAAAGCATCTTCGCATGCGACGCAGCAGATGTTGACGCTCTGATGAATGAGAAATTTGCCGGCGATCCGTCCAAGACAGTCGGCGAAGCTCTTGTAAGCATCATCGCTACGATCGGTGAGAAGATCACCATCAGAAGATTTGTAAAACTCAGCACAGACGGACTGGTTGTCCCGTATATCCACGGCGCAGGCCGCATTGGTGTTCTCGCTGAGTCAAACAATGTTGACGGCGCTGAGGAAGCAATGAAGAATATCGCAATGCAGGTTGCAGCAATGAACCCGCAGTACATCGGACGTTCCGATATGTCTGACGAAGAAGTTGCAAAATTAAGAGAGATCACAGTTGACAGTGCTCTGAATACTCCGGAATCCCTTCCGGCACCGATTCTGAAAAACCTTCTTGCTAAGGTTGAAGAAGGAAAGCTCTTCAACGATGAAGACATGAAGCAGTTAGATGAGCAGAAGAACAACCTCAAGTATCTCTTCAACTTCCTTTCTGCAGAAGCTAAACAGGTCGTTGCAGGTCTTGCAGTTTCCGCTAAGGATGCAATCGCCGGCGATAAGATCTTCGGCGGACTGGTTGAAGGACGTGTTTCCAAACAGCTCAAAGAAATCTGCCTGCTTGATCAGACTTATGTAAAAGCAGAAGACGGAAAGCAGACTGTTGCTAACTATCTGAAGGCTGTTAACCCGGACCTCGCTGTTAAGAAGATCGTACGTTTCGAAGTTGGCGAAGGTATCGAGAAGAGACAGGAAAACTTTGCAGAAGAAGTTGCAAAGCAGATGCAGTAATTTGCTTTTTATACAAACTCATAAAACGGAGATCAGAAATGGTCTCCGTTTTCTATTTATGAAATAAATCCCATAAAACAATATTTGTGTGGTAAAATATAAAAACACTTAATAAAAGAGGAAACTACTGCTATGGAAACATATACAACAGTCAGCTTTTTCGAATCCGGTGTATGGAGAAGCGTCATGCTGGTCGGCGTGCTTCTTTTGAGTCTTCTAGTTGCAAACATATTAAAACGGAAGATTCCGTTTCTCAAGAAGTCGCTCATACCGAATTCCGTACTCGGCGGTCTTATTCTGCTTGTTATCTCATCCATCTGTTACTTCATCAGCGGAAACTATCTTTTTAATCTGGACCTTTTTTCAAAGGACGGCTCCGGTATCAGGACGCTCGAGATCCTGACCTACCATTGCCTGGCGATCGGTTTTATTGCCATGACCCTACGTCCAATGAAGAAGGCATCAGGCGGAAAACGTGCCGTAGAGATCCTGAATTCCGGCATCTCCACAATATGCACCTATATGATCCAGGCAATTGCAGGTATCATCATTACGACACTTGCCACGTTCGCAATTGTCGGATTTGCCCCAGGCAGCGGTATTCTGCTTGCATTTGGATATGGACAGGGCACAGGACAGGCACTCAATATCGGTAAGAATTTCGACCTCAGTCTGGGCGAATCCGCCTATTCCAGCTTTGGCCTTGCCATTGCGGCACTTGGATTTCTGACTGCCAGCATTGTGGGTGTCGTCTATCTGAACTATCTCAGAAGAAAAGGCCGGCTCGAGATCAAGAGCGCTTCCAAAACAGAGGCACTTACGGTATTTGACGTACAGAACCCGGATGAGCCCGCGATGAACGAGTCAATCGATAAACTGTCTACACAATGCGCTTTCGTCGCGATCGCCTATATGATGGCTTATGGAATGATGTACCTTCTGGGAAACGTGATCCTGGGAGAGGGCAGTAATCTGACCGGCACGATCTACGGATTCAACTTTATTTTCGGTGTGCTCAGTGCAGTTATCGTGAAAGCGGTCCTGAACCTGTTCCGGAAGAGACAGGTGATCAAGCATCAGTATACCAACACCTTTTTGCTGAACCGGATCAGCGGCTTTGCTTTTGACATCATGATCGTTTCCGGAATCTGTGCGATCAGAGTTCATCTGCTTGCAGAATTCTGGTGGGTACTTCTTATTTTAGCAGTCGCAGGTGCGGTCCTTACCTTTGTATATATGAAGTTCGTGACAAGAAAGCTGTTCCCGGCATATCAGCACGAGCAGTTCCTTGCATTTTTCGGAATGCTGACAGGAACCGCCTCGACAGGAATGATCCTTTTAAGAGAAGCAGATCCGGATCTGAAGTCTCCGGTATCTGAAAACCTTGTATATCAAAACTTTCCTGCAATCATTTTAGGATTTCCGCTGCTTCTGATCGCGGGACGGATCACAGCCAAAGCATCAAGCATCACCACGGCTCTGGTCATGCTTGCGATCATCGTTGCGATCTTTGTCATCCTTAACCTGGTACTTTTCAGGAGTTTCATTTTCAGGAAAAAGAAGAATGAAGGTTGATAAACATCTCAGGCTCCAAAAAGCATTCTGGGTCTTTGCCCAGATATTCGTTGGACCTGTAATCAGATTAATTATGAATTATCATTGTAAGGTCACACGGCCGAAAAGCCGTGTGTTTCTTGCATTTTATAATCACACCGATGATATCGATCCTTTCTACATGGGGATCGGACTTCGCAGTCATATGCGCTATGTGGCAAGCTCGGTGATATTGGAGGGATTTGCAGGCAAACTGATCTCTCTTTTACTAGGACCGATCCCGAGGATTAAAGCACAAAGCGCAGATGAAACCGTTGAGAGGATGCTTGAAAACCTGAAAGCTGGTATCAGCATCGCATTGAGTGCGGAAGGCAACCGCTCCTGGGACGGAGAGACCATGTATATCTCACCTAGGACTGCGGAGGTTGCAAAACTGTCCGGCGCGGGGCTCGTTACGTTCCGGATCCACGGAGGATATCTTCGCACGCCGAGATTTGCAGTAAATAAGCGCAGAGGCCCGGTGTTCGGAGAACTGGTGAGAGAATACAGCGCCGAAGAACTGGCCGCAATGAGCACCGAAGAGATTGCGGCTTGCATTGCCGAAGATCTTTATACGAATGCTTACATGGATCAGAAAGATCCGCCGCAGCTCATCAGGAACTTTATGAAGGATCAAAAGACCATGATCTCGTACAAAGGGAAAGCAAAGGCGGAAAACATCGAAAGCATTCTTTATATCTGTCCGGAATGTCAGGGAATCGGTACGTTGTCGAGCCAGGGTGATGATTTTCACTGCAGCTGCGGACTGAAAGGCAAAGTGAATGATTATGGCTTCCTGGAAGGAGAGCTTCCTTTTGACAATACTGTAGACTGGAACCACTGGCAGAAGGCTTTTCTGAAAGAACATGCAGCGGAGTTTGCAGAAAAAGAAGAGCCGGTTTTTACAAATCAGGGAGCCGAGGTTCACATTACAAAAGACAATGAAAGGGAGCTGTTTGCCAAAAACGCAGAAGTTCTCTTTTATCCTGACCGGGTGGAACTCAGAGAGCAGGACAGAACACACTGTTTTATGATGGATAAGATCTCCAAATTCGGAGCCTTCCGCTCTAAGAGGATCTTCTTTCAAACTGCGGAAGAATACTGCGAATTGTCGTTCGACCATATTGTTTCGGGCATGAAATATGAAGCATTTTGGAGAGTGCTCACGGGAAGAACCTATTATTGACATGCTGATTTCAGGATGTTACCCTTGCTTAACGTACAGAAATACAGAAACGAAATGACTTAATAAAATGAAAAAAGAAAAAAAAATCGTTGATTTTACAAATGGTCCGATCTTAGGACCCATGATGAAGTTTATGCTTCCGGTGCTTCTGGCGCTTTTGATCCAGTCACTCTATGGCGCGGTGGATCTTCTGATCGTCGGGCAGTTCGGAGCAGCATATCATGTTTCCGGCGTTTCCATTGGCGCAAACATCACACATCTCTTTACAGCGCTCATTACAGCGATCGCCATGGGAACAACGATCATGCTCGGCCAGTTTATCGGGGAAGGAAGACGGAAAGACGCCGGCGATGTGATTGGAACCAGTATTTTTACCTTTATCGGTGTCGCGATCATCGCAACCGCCATTCTTCTGATCTTCGCACCGAACTTTCTGGTTCTCCTTCGCACACCGCAGGAGGCACTGAGCGAGGGAACAGCCTACGTACGGATCTGCGCAGCAGGAATGATCTTCATTGTTGCATATAACGTGATCGGAAGCGTATTCCGAGGGATCGGAGATTCCACAACTCCGCTGATCACAGTTGCTATCGCCTGTGCAGTCAATATTGCCGGAGACCTTCTTCTGGTAGGTGTGTTCCATATGGCGGCAGCAGGTGCTGCGATCGCAACCATCTTTGCGCAGGCCGTCAGTGTCGTTGCCTCCTTGCTGATCGTAAAAAGAAGGGGCATGCCGTTCTCCTTTGGAAAAGAGAATCTGAAATTTAACATAGTATATTTTAAGCGGATCTTTAAACTGGGACTGCCGCTTGCCGCACAGGAAGTGATCGTTTCCGTTTCTTTTATGGTGGTTACGGCAGTTGCTAATACACTTGGACTGATTGAATCCGCTGCCTGCGGAGTCGGAGGAAGGCTGATCCTGTTTATCATGCTCGTCCCGAGCTCGTTCCTGCAGGCACTGTCGGCAGTCGTTGCCCACAATGTCGGTGCAAGAAAGCTGAAGAGGGCAAAGAGGGCTATGGTTCATGCGATTTGGACGTCTCTTGTCTTTGCCGCGATCATGTACTTCATTGCCGGTATGCACGGCACCTGGATCACAAGGCTTTTCACAACAGATCCGCAGGTCATGGAGCAGGCTGCATTATATCTCAGTTCCTATGCGATCGATACGTTCCTGACATCTTTCCTGTTCTGCTTCATCGGTTATTTTAATGGCTGCGGCCGTACAACGATCACGCTGATTCAGGGCTTTTTAGGAGTTGCCATCAGGATCCCTATGGCGTTTATCATGCGTTCGCTTCCGAACACCAACCTGTTTTTTATCGGACTGGCCACACCGATCTCATCGGTATTCCAGGTTTCGCTTCTTGTCATTTACTTCTTTGCAATCAACAAGAAGCTGAAAGCGCAGTATGACAGCGAGTTTAACCCGGCACTGCTGAATGAGATAGCGACAGACTAAAATCATTATGGCTGGAAATCAATTATTAGAACAATTAAAGAAACGATATGGTAATCAGCGGGGTACGAAGATCTATCTGATGATCGTGCCCGGCATTCTTGCGGATTTTAAAAAGATGCTGAAGGATGCGGAGCCGGATCAGGAGATCAGCGAGACCTACCATTTCGAAGACGGAGACGGCGGAGTAGAAGTGAAAGGCAGCCGTTCCGCTTCCGGCGAGATGAAGATCGAAGCTAATCTGAAGTAGAGAAAAGCTCAAAGTTGACATTCTCTTAGCCGGATTGGAATAGAATGACTTTGCATATCTGAGTCTGATCGAAAAAGAATCACCTTGTATAATAGAAAACATCTGAGCGTTAAGCGCCCTGACAGGGGCGCTTTTTTTGCACACAAATAATTCACAAAATAATTAGCACTCACCACTTGACAGTGCTAACAAAAGTGTTATAATGCACATAGAACAGATAGAGAAGATATAGCATTTAAGGTTCTGAAATGAGAATCAGCAGAACCGACAAAAACAAAAAATAACAAGTAATTGATTTATAGGAGGTTACATTATGTATTTAACAAGAAGAGACAATAACAGATTTTTCGATGACTTTTTCAGAGCACCATTTTGGAGCAATGCAGATCTTAGCACAAACACCAAGATCATGAAGACTGACGTACAGGAAACTGAAAACGGATATGTGATCCACATGGATCTTCCGGGATTTGATAAAGAGAACATCCAGGTTGAGCTGAAAGACGGCTATATGACAGTATCCGCAAACAAGGCATCTTCCGATGAAGAGCAGGATCCGAACGGCAAATACATCCGCAAAGAGCGTTTTGAAGGCTCCTGCAAGAGAAGCTTCTATGTAGGTGAGTATGCAAGCGAAGAAAACGTCAAAGCAGCATTCAATAACGGCGTATTGAAGCTTGAGATCCCGAAAGAGCCTGAAGTCGTTCCGGAAGCTCCGAAGAGAATTTCAATCGACTAAAGAAAACTTATCTTTTCTCCTTTTTAAGCAAAGAGATATATGAGGGACACGACCAATCCCGCCACTGGACTCATGAGTCTAAGTATTATATAGAGAACCAAACCAACCTTTCTTTCCGAAAAAGCCTGCCTGAAGTGGCGGGCTTTTTCAATGTCCGCCCTTTGATTATTCATTCCTTCGCGATTTGTGATTTATTCCCTTGCGATACGAGATTAATGCCTTCGTGATTTGTGATTTATTCTCTTGTGATACGTGATTTTTATTGACATTGCAAGGGGCGTGGGCTATAATACCACTTGCGTCTGACGATAACAGATGCGTTAAGAAATCGGTGTGTGGCTCAGTTTGGTAGAGCGCTGCGTTCGGGACGCAGAGGTCGCAGGTTCAAATCCTGTCACACCGATGTTTCTATGTAAAGCTGTAGACCCTGGGTGATATGTACCCAGAATCCTGGACACAATGATGGCCCTTTTAGGTGGAACACATGGATGCTTCCCTGTACTTTACAGGGGGCATCCATTTTGTTTTCGCCTGGATCCGTTCATTGTTGTAATAATCTATATATTCACGGA
>JAFWLM010000086.1 GCA_017511045.1 Lachnospiraceae bacterium
GAAGTTGTCTGTTTATGCAGAACGCAGTTATATCGAACTGCTGGCCCGTCAGGGTATTCAATGACGATCTTCTCCTCCGAAAAGCCGCATTTGCGGTAGAAACCAATCGAATCATCATCCGTTTGGGCTTTGACGCATTCCAGATCATCCAATTCCATTACACGCCGGATCAGTTGTTTTCCGATTCCCTTACGGCGAGCATCAACAGATACGGCTATTCCAATGATTTCCGCGGCAGCATCTGAAAACTTCAGGATTATCATACCTGTTTTCCTGCCTTGATCTTCATATACAAATACTTTTGTCGACGGATCGCATAACAGGTCATCCATCTGTCCTTTATAGTCCTTGTATGTCGGATGATACATACAGGAAGCATAGATTGAAAACGCTTCTTCTGACAGTAGCCAATCCGCATTCTCGCATAACATAACCTTCATAAACATCCTCACAAATGTCGATTTTTCAGTTTCTGTCCTTGGTAAAAACTGCGTTCTTATAAGTTACGTAAATATGCCCAACGGCGAATAGTACAGTAAAACTGACAAGCAGCCAGTGCCGCAGCAGGATTCCGCTGAACAGGAAAATACATGAGGGAAGGATTGCAAGGATGAGCGCAAGTTGCGCAGTCCTGTGTTTCATATAGACTGCAAACGAGATCCAATACGCAGCAAGAAGCGTCCCGTTGCACGCCAGATAAAGCACCATTTCAAACACGCTCGCAAATCCGAATTTCCACACTATGAGAGGGAGCCACATAAACACGATGCAAGCGTAACGTCCGACCTGCTCGATAATGTTCATGAATCGGTTCGTGCAAAGATTCGTCTCGTCTTTGTTCTTTATCGCATAAACGATATTCGGTATCAGCATAAGAATCACGATAATCGCACCGAATACGTTGATCCACCCGAATTCCATTCATTTACCTCTTCAAGCGGGAATTTACCGACGTATCAAAATGCCTTTCATATATCGTGTTTCATTATGTGTTTTGTATACTTCCAGCTTTTCTTCTTCTGTACAACCTATCGGTCAGAATCGGAATCAAACTGTTGATTTCCTCAATGCTCCGGTCCCACCACTTGAATTGAAGCAGCAGTTCGATCATTTCATCATCAAAGCGTCTTCGCAGTACCTTTGCGGGATTCCCGACGACAATGGTATATGGTGCGACATTGCTTCCTACAACACTGTATGCTCCTATAATCGCCCCATCGCCGATTTGAACGCCGGGAAGGACAACTGCATTCTGTCCGATCCATACGTCGTTGCCTATCACCGTATCGCCCTTCAATGGAAGATCGTATTTCTTCGGCGGTTCCATATCCCATCCCTCGAGAGTATAGAATGGGAACGTCGATACCGCGTTCATCTGATGATTTGCGCCATTCATAACAAATTCAACACCGGAGGCAATCTGGCAGAACTTGCCGATAATCAGTTTATCTCCGTTCCATTCATAAAGATGTGTAACATGGCTTTCAAATTGGGAGTCCGCAATGTAGGTAAAATCTCCGACAATGATATTCGGATTCTTTACAGTCGGTTTAACGTATATTTCCTTGTCATATCCTGCGATCGGATGGATCACTTTTGGATCTGGTTTTTTTCCGTTCTTCATCTATGGTCACCTCATCAATCCTGCAATTTCAGAAAGCGTTTTTTCCTTCACCGATTCCTCTACGGATACATTCACATAGAACTCCATGTTGCAATACGAAGAATACTGCATGAAAAGGTCCTGTGAATATAGCGTTTCAAATCTGCGGATATCTTCATAGTTCCTGCAGAATATTCTGTCCTGATAGGTTTCATACAGGAAAGGCGCTGTCGTGAACAGCCGGAAGTCCACTCTGTCATCCAGGGCTTTCAGCATCATGGGAATCGTTCCCATATAACCGGATTCAATCACAATGATCCTGTTCTGTTTAATCGAGCTCAGCAGGTCGAGAAAGAGGGTTTTCAGTTTTGGATGTTCATTCAGAACTGATAGTATTCTCTCCTTGCAGTAAGCAGAATAATCATCAAACTGGATCTGACCGGATTCCAGAGCTTCGTATAAAGGAAGGCGAATATCGTCGTCCACGTATTCCGTTTCCGTAATGTCTTCCAGAAAGCGGCGGCTGATCAGCCACGGGTAGATATTGTCCCTTCCTCTGCTGCGAAAGAATACATAAGGCAGCAGCGCATCCCTCATCAGAAAAACATAGGCGGTATCTTCTTCATATCCGATCCATTCACAGTACCTATATATTTCTTCAAGAAAAGGATTCGCGGAGACACCGCTGTGACTCCCTGCATCTTCAATCAGATTTCAAAGCAGCGCTTCAAGTTCATATTCATTTTTTCCGTAAACGGTATTTGACAACCTTTCA
>JAFWLM010000087.1 GCA_017511045.1 Lachnospiraceae bacterium
ATATTATCTATCTGTTATATATGTTATATAATAACTATTTCTTCGCTGAACGGGTTCCTGAGATCTTCTCCGAACTTATTCATAGCAACCATACGGTACATCCGGTCAGCCTCTATATTCTGGAGCAGCATCTTATCTGCTCCTTCGCGGACAGCATCTGCCAGTTTTGTCACAAGCTTTACATCTGCCGTTTTCTTAATTTCCGTTAAGAGTGCTTTTGAGTCCTCTCTGAAGCCTAAGACCTTGACATATTTGATACTGTCTTTACTGTACATATCCTGCATATCTGTCTCTGTGATACCCAGTGCGATATGCATGAGTGCTCTGCTCGATGTCGCCCTGTTGATATTTTTAGTTGCAAGCTCATCTTTAAATTGTACAAAGGTCTTAAAATCATCCCTCAGATTCAGGATACGGTTTGCAAGGTCTTCTGATACACCAAAGAATTTGGTGAGATCAGCACTTTCTTTTGCTTTTAGCAGTTCGGTACCTAAAACGAGTGAAAAATCGTCACGGAAGATCGGGAAAGAGACCAGATAACGGTCCATTAGTATCTCCAGGGCATACTCCGGAACCGTAGATCCTAACGCATGCATATCATATTTATTGTAGATCGCATTGCGGATCGCTGTTGCTGAGGAAAAGCCTTCATTGATCGCGGTATCATTGTGACTGGAAAGTCTTCTCGCTACCGGATCCGGTTTAATGGAGCTTCCGAGTTTTCGGAGCGCTTTCATATATTCAACGCCTAAGATGTTATTCGATGTCTCCATCACAGTGACATACTCTTCTCCTAAGATCTCTCCCACTGCTTTGGATCTTGCTGCCGCATGGCTTAAGCCTTCCCTTAAACCTTTCTTTAAAACTTCTTTAAACTCTTCCGGTTCATCAACAAGAATGTCGGCAATCTTACCGAACTGCCCTGTCAGATCGCGGACAGCTTCATCCACCTGTTCGGCGGAATCCTGCGGATCTAATACATCCAGACTCTCTGTACCGAAACAAAGGTCATCGACCAGATTCAGTTTATCTAAGATCGCAACTCCTCCGTAAGCAAAATACTCTGCGCTTGCAGTCGCAAAACAGGTAGGAAGTTCCAAAACAAGATCTGCTCCGGCACGAAGCGCCATCTCAGCTCTTGAATATTTGTCGATGATCGTCGGAGCGCCTCTTTGTACATAATTGCCGCTCATGACAACGATCGTATAGTCGCTCTTTAAACGTTCTTTGCTCTGTTGGATATGATACTCGTGTCCATTATGAAACGGATTGTATTCAGCAATGATTCCTGTAACTTTCATAAAAAACTCCTTTATACTTCGAGAATATCTGAAGCTGCATCATGTCGCAGCGTTTTGATTTCAAAGTCCCCTGCTTTATATTTATTATCCGCGGCATCGACCTCATTTTCAACCGCCATTTTGGCAAGTTCCCTCGTGTTGTTTTCTCTGCTGATATGCCCAAGCAGAATATGCCGTATATCGTCATGTAAGAGCCGTGATAAGAACATACCGGAATTCTCATTTGACAGATGCCCGTATTTACCCAGGATCCGCATTTTGAGCGGGTACGGATAGGGACCGGTCTCAAGCATCCTGATATCATGGTTAGACTCCAGCATTAAAAGATCCAGGCCCTTAAGGTTATTCAGCAGATACTCGTTGTATTCACCAAGGTCTGTCACGATCGCACAGCTCTTATTTCCCTGCTCGATACGGTAACACACCGGTTCCTTCGCATCGTGATCGACTTTTAAAGGTTTGATATTCAGGTCTCCAAGCCGGAACGCTGTGTCAATTTTGACACTGTGTAAAACGTCTGTGTTGAAGTCCCCGATATTACTGCAGCTTTTGATCTCAGCGATCGTCCCTTCAGTTGCATAGACCGGAATCTCCCTGGTCCGCTCCAGAACCCCAAGGGAAGAAATATGGTCCATATGTTCATGCGTGATCAGGATCGCGTCAATATCCTGAAGGGTAAGACCGGCTTCCCGCAGTCCTTCCAATATCCGTTTTCTGCTGATACCGGTATCTACCAGAATATGCGTATGATCGCTTCCGATATAGCTGACATTACCTGTGCTGCCGCTCGCAATATTTAAAAATCTCATACGCTTTCGATCACTGCCTTAATAAATTCAAACGTTCTTTCCAAAGATCCAATAGATAAAGATTCTTTTGTTGTATGCTCATCTGCGATATCCGGTCCTGCTGAGATCGCAGCTTCCAGATTTGAGTTCGCCAGAATATATCCGCATTCGAGCCCTGCATGGACCGGTCCCACAATAGCTTCCTTCCCATACATTTCATGATATTTATTACTGAAAAGAGGAATAAGCGGGGAATCTGGATCCGGAAGCCAGGCAGGATATGCTTTACCATCGCTTTCCGCACTGCCTCCGCAAAGCTCTGCAAGAGAGACGATCTGGTCTGCGACCTCTTGTATCCGCTCTGCTACAGAGCTTCGGATCGATATGATGATTGCATTTCCCTTCTCCTCTTTTTCAACCAGCCCCAGATTGCAGGAAGTCTCAATATTTCCATCCATACTCTGATCATGATGAAGCACGCCAAACGGAAGATTCTGGAGTAAAACAGTAATCTTTCTGCTCTGATCCTGTGAATAAGAAAGAAGATCCTCCACAGGCCCATTTGTTGCCAGTTGAACGGACAGATCCGGATCTGTCAAACGGAATACCCGGCGGATCTTCTGTTCACTTTCTTTGATCAGCATTTCCGGATCTTCTGTTTTGCCAGCATCTTTGATGATAATATCTGCGCATGCCTCTTTACAGATGGCATTGTCTTTCCCGTTTGCTCGAATATCCGTGATGTATAACTCATGTTTCTTTGCCAGGTCGAAAAAGAGCTGCCCTAATACCTTCAGGGCATTGGCTCTTTCCGTTCCGATCTCAATACCGGAATGACCGCCATTAAGTCCGGTTACCGTAAGTGTATAAGCTGAACCGCTGACTTTTTCTTTTTCTTCCGGGATACGGACCTTCAGCGTCTGCCCTCCGCAACAGCCGGTCACAAAGCAGCCTTCTCCGCCGCCATCCAGATTAAAGAGATATTTTCCCTGAAGATAGGAAAGATCTGCATCTTTCACACTATCCATACCGACTTCCTCATTTGTAGTCAGCAGGACTTCAAGCGGTGGATTCTCAAGCGTCTCATCCTGAAGCAAAGCAAAGGCGATCGCTGCTGCGACACCATTATCTGCTCCAAGCGTTGTTCCGTTGGCGGTCAGAGTATCTCCGTCAAAGACCAACTCCAGGCCGTCATTATCCCAGTCATGCGTTACGCCGGCATCTGTCTGCTCAACCATATCAAGGTGTCCCTGTAAAACGATGCCGGGCTTGTCTTCTTTTCCGGAAGCTGCCGGTCTCCGTATCAGCACATTGACATTTTTCTCATCATAGTAGGTCTCAAACCCCAGTTCTTTTGCATGTTCCAGACAATAAGCTACGATCTTTTCATTATGATAAGACCGTCTCGGAACGGCACTGATTTTCTTAAACTCTTCTAAAGCTGTCGTCTTCATCGTTATCTCCATTTCTATCTAAAATACGCCAGGCATTTCACCTGGCGCTTTTACTTGTTTTAGTTGAAATCACTGATATCTAAGTTGAAATCGGTTATCTCCTCGACATCATTGCTCGGCGGCTGTGTAAACTCGCTTGCATCAACATTTCCTTTATATAAAGCATCTTCAATTGTCATTTTTGCAGGATTATGCTTTCCGTAGATCGGCTCCTCATAGGGAGTGTTATCTTCTTCATCTTCGTAGATCTCATATCCCTCATCAAAACCCTCAAAGTCTTCATATGCTTCATCTTCATAATACTGGGGTTCTTCCTGAAGGACAGGTGCCGGCTGTGCCGGTTCCGGAGCCGGTGTATTATGGAGTGCCTTGCGGTTCTGTGTTGTAATATCAAGGCTGGACTCTAAGGAACGGATCAATGCGTCATATTTAACAGTCATTCCTTCGATGGAACTGGATAAGATCTCCTGAATGTTTGCAAGAGAGTCATCCGTATACTTCATAGCAGCTCGTCTGACCTCATTTGCCTCTGTCGTTGCTTTATCCAGGATCTTTCCTGCTTTTTGTGTCGCATCATCAATGACAGCATTTGCCTCTTTAAAAGCCTGCTGCATAATCTCGTGCTCTGAAACCAGAGTGGATGTCATTTCATTTGCTTTGCGGACCATTTCATCGGATTTATCCTGTGCATCTTTCAGGATCGCATCTCTGTTTGCGATGATTCTCTGATATTTTTTGATCTCGTCCGGAATGCAGTGTTTTAAATCTGCAAGAAGCTCTTCAAGCTCATCTCTGTTAACGATGATCTTTGTGTTGGATAAAGTCTGATACTTACATCCATCGATAAACTCTTCAATTTCCGCAATTATCTGTTCAATCTTGCTCATTGTATTTTTCTCCCATGATTATTTATTTATGGAATATCTGGCAATTATCTGCTTTGCTACTTTTTTAGGTACGAATTTTGAAATGTCTCCTCCAAATGCTGCAACTTCTTTGACGGTACTGGAGCTTAAATATGCCCATTTCAGCGAAGTCGTAAGGAAGATCGTATCAACTTCAGGACTTAAGACCCTGTTTGTCTGGGACATCTGGAGCTCGTACTCAAAATCTGTCACAGCCCTGAGACCTCTGATGATGATCGTGGCTTTTTGCTTTTTTGCAAATTCGATCAGTAATCCGTCAAACGCAAGAACTTTGACATTCGGAATATCCTTTACTGCATCTTTGATCATCTCTACACGCTCTTCCGGTGTAAAGAGCGGGGATTTTCCTTTATTTGTCAGCACTCCGACGATCAGTTCATCTACCATTTCAGCCGAACGCTGGATGATATCGAGATGGCCGTAAGTAATCGGGTCAAAGGTTCCCGGGTAAATCGCCTTTTTTTTCATTGTTTACTTCCTCCAAGCTGGATAAAAAAATGCTTATTTGTCTTATAGACCTTTTCCCTGACAATTTCCAAACCCAGCTTATCAAGAAAACCCAGTTTCGTATATTTATCTGCCTCAACAATGATCAAAGAATCTTCGTCGATGATTCCGGAAGAACTGAGCGCCGTAAGTGTCTCTTCTTCCAAACCTGCATGATACGGAGGATCCATGTAAACCAGATCAAATCTGCTTTTTTTCAACGAAAGCTCATGAATCGCACTGAGTACTGTCTTCTGCATTACCACTGCCTGATCAGCAAGTTTTGTAAATGCTAAATTCTCATTGATGCATTTTACGGCTTTCGAATTCTTCTCTACAAAAAAAGAAATACGGGCTCCTCTGCTGAGTGCCTCGATTCCAATGCTGCCGGACCCACTGAACAAATCCAGAAAGGCGCAGCCTTCTATTCTTGGATTGATGATATTGAATAAAGTTTCTTTTATGCGGTCAATTGTCGGTCTTGTATCTAAGCCAGGAGTTGACTTTAAAGTCAATCTCCTGGCTTTCCCTGCAATAACTCTCATGCTTTATTCAGCTGCTTCTTCCTCTGCCGGTGCTTCTTCAGCAGCTTCTTCTGCCGGTGCTTCCTCTGCAGGAGCTTCCTCAACAGCTTCTTCTGCCGGTGCTTCCTCTACAGGAGCTTCAGCAGCTTCTTCTGCCGGTGCTTCCTCTACAGGAGCTTCAGTAACTTCTTCCGCCGGTGCTTCCTCTGCAGGAGCTTCATCCGGAACAAGATCATCCTCAAAATCTCTTCTGCTCAGGCTGATCTTCTTTTCTTCTTCTTTGAAGTCTACAACCTTTGCATCGATCTCCTGTCCGATCGTAAGTACATCTGCAGGTTTCTTAACATGTTTCTTGGAAATCTGGGAAACATGAAGAAGTGCATCGATACCAGGCTCTAATTCGATGAACGCACCGAAATCAGCCATTCTTGCAACCTTGCCGCTTACGATCGTGCCCGGAGCATATTTATCTCTTGCAAGAACCCATGGGTTCTGATCCGGGAATTTGCAGCTAAGTGCGATCTTGCCGTCTTCGATATTTTTAATGAATACGCGTACTTTATCACCTACACTGAACAGGGACTTCGGAGTATCAACACGTCCCCAGCTCATCTCGGAAATATGAAGAAGACCGTCTACACCGCCGAGATCGATAAATGCACCAAAGGAAGTAACGGATTTAACATCACCCTCAACAATGTCATTTACCTGAAGCGTCTCAAGAAGCTCTTTTGCTCTTTCGTTCTTTGCTGCAATTAAGAGTTTCTTTCTGTTACCGATCACTCTTCTCTTATGAGGATTGAATTCTGTAACAACGATCTCGATCTCCTGATCTAAGTATTTGTTCAGATCTTTTTCGAATGTATCTGATACAAGGCTTGCAGGAACGAAGATTTTTGCACCTTCAAATCCGGTGATGAGACCACCTGAAGTAATCTTTTCAACTTTAACTGTGAGAACCTCTTTGTTCTCGAATGCTTCTTCTACGCGTTTGTTTGCTTTTTCCTCGCTGATTCTCTTGTATGACAGAGCGACCTGTCCATCTCCATCATTTACCTTAAGAATCTTTGCTTCTAACGGATCACCTACAGAAACGACTGTGGTAAGATCCACTGAAGAATCGTTTGTGTATTCTTCCTTTGTGATGATGCCGTCTGACTTATATCCGATGTTAAGTACAATCTCATCAGGCTTTACAGATATAACAGTGCCTTCCACAATCTCCCCCGCACGTATTGTTTTGATTGATTCATCAATCAGCTGATCAAAGCTTTTTTCCTCTGACATTAAGAAAAACCTCCTGAATAATATTGTTTGGGGTCGAGGCCCCGGCAGTAATACCTACACTAATACCGGATTGCAGATTGGCGAGTTCCAAATCTCTAACTGTCTGTATATAGTAAGTATCCTTACAATACTTTTTGCAAATATCGTACAGTTTCTGCGTATTTGAGCTCTTCGGATCACCGATGACGATCATCGCATCTACTGCCCTTGAAACAGACTCAGCTTCTTTCTGCCGAGCCTGCGTCGCATTGCAAATCGTATTTATAACGTTTATATCATACCCTTTTTTTTCAATGATTTCAACTATATATTGAAACTTCATAAGGTTAAAAGTTGTCTGTGCGACCACACAAATCGGCTTGTTTTCCTGCAGTGTGAATCTCTCTGCTTCTTCTTCGTTTAAAAGCACATCGACATCACCATGTGCCCAGCCGATAATGCCTGCAACTTCAGGATGATTCCGGTCTCCGATAATAACGATATGCTTTCCGTTCAGGCTTTCTTCATCCACGATCTTATGGATTTTTTTAACGAATGGACAGGTTGCATCTATGACTTCGATCTCGTGTGCTTTTGCCTGTTCATAAATATCTCTGGAAACACCATGAGAACGGATGATCAGGACTGAGCCTTTGATCCTCTCAAAATCCTCCGGTCCCTCCACGCTGAAAACACCGGCTTCCTCAAGCTCTCTCACGACTTCCGCATTATGAATGATCGGTCCGTAAGTAAATATTTTTCTTTTTCCGTCTGCTTTATCGATTTGTTCATGGACAAGATTGATCGCTCTTTCCACGCCAAAACAAAAACCGGCGGTCTCCGCTAAGATCACATTCATTTGATAAGCTCCCTGATCGTTGAAACAACTTCCGGGATCGACATGTTTGAAGTGTCCACTTCAATGGCATCCTCCGCTTTTCTAAGTGGTGAATGTTCCCGGGTCATATCGTTATGATCTCGTTCTGCAATGTCTTTTTTCATTTCCTTCAGATCGCAAGGCAGCCCTTTTGCCAGATACTCTTTGTATCTTCGCTCTGCTCTCACATCAACAGATGCCGTCAGATAGATCTTAAGAGAAGCATCCGGAAGCACATGGGTCCCGATGTCTCTGCCGTCCATAACGACATCATACTGCTTTGCAAGTTCTCTCTGCATCTCAACAAGACGCGTCCGGACCTTAGGATATTTTGAGACAGCGGATGCTGCCTGGCTGACCTGTTCTGTCCGGATCGCCTCACTCACATCTTCCTCGCCCAAAAACATATGCTGAACGCCGTCCAGATACCGGATATCGATTTCCGCTTCACTACAAAGTGCGGAGATCAGCTCCTCATCGTCAAGATCCGCTTCTTTTTTCAAGCAATAAAGCGCAATGGTCCGGTACATGGCTCCGGTGTCAATATAGACATATCCAAGGTCTTTGGAAAGCTGTTTTGCGATCGTGCTTTTGCCTGCGCCTGCCGGTCCGTCAATAGCAATCTGTTTCATATTTCTATCCTTCCTGAATTTATAATCTTTACTCATTCTTGTGCTGCCGCAGCACCTGCTGCTCTTCCTGTGGAAAAGGCGATCTGAAGATTGAATCCGCCTGTATAGGCATCCGCATCGATCACCTCTCCCGCAAAATAGATGCCCGCTTGTTTTTTCGACTCCATGGTCTTGGGATCGATCTCCTTTAGTCCTACTCCTCCGGAGGTGATCACTGCCTGTTCAAATCCTGCCGTCTCAATTAAATGGAGCTGCATATCTTTTAACAGAGAGACCAGCTTCGTTCTTTCCTCTCTGGTGATCTCGTTCACCTTTTTAAACGGATCGATTCCGGAAAGAGCTATGACCACAGGTATCATTTTAGCAGGAAGAAGCCTGGAAAGCGAATTTTTGAACGCCTTATTCTGCTCACCTTCAAAATCTCTCAGAATCCTTTTATCCAGCTGTTCACTGCTCAGGGACGGTTTCAGGTCAATATGCAGGATAAATGCTTTCTTTTTCTGATTCAGCATTCTTCCGATCTCACTTGACGCCGTAAGGATCACCGGACCGCTGACTCCATTTGATGTGAACAGCATTTCACCAAACTGGTCAAAGACCTTCTTCCCGTCTGCTGTAATAGTCACGTTGATATTTCTTAAGGACAGCCCTTCCAGTTCTTTGATAAACGGATCGCTGCAAAGAAGAGGCACCAGCGAGGGAACAGGTTCTTTGATCGAATGTCCTATGGATTCAGCGAAACGGAATCCATCTCCTGTTGAGCCTGTGCTCTGGTATGATAATCCTCCGGTTGCAATAATGATGGCATCTGCATCGATGGAAGAGAGATCCTTTACCTCCGTTTTCAGCCGGACTTTTACACCTGATTCTTTCAGCCGTTTCTCCAACGTACGGATCACATCAGAAGATTTGTCTGATACCGGAAAGATCCTTCCACCGCGCTCTTCTTTTAATGCAAGTCCTGCTTCTTCAAAGAATGCGCAGGTATCTGCATTGGAAAAGGAATAGATCGCGCTGTAAAGGAATTTATTTCCTCTTGGGATATTGTCAAAAAAAGCAGGCAACTCACAAGTATTTGTGAGGTTGCATCTGCCTTTTCCGGTAATATAAAGCTTCTTTCCGAGCTTTTCATTTTTTTCCAATAAAGTGACGGAAGCACCTGCCTCTGCAGCTGTGATGGCTGCCATCATTCCTGCGGCACCGCCCCCGATCACAGTCACTTTTTTCATAAATGTTATACACCTACATCGATCATCTCATCGCCCGGATCATCGTCTTCAAAAGACTCTGCAGGCTCTTCTTCCGTTCCCGGAAACTCCAGTTTGATCTGGCCTTCCACATCTTCATTTTCATCATGAATCTGTTCGCCGAAGTAGCCGATCTCCTGCTCTGCTTCCAGCTTGAATGACTCCAGCTGCTCCGTTCCGATGTTCGGAAGATCTTCCTTGTTGGAAAGCCCGAAGCGGCGAAGGAATTCATCTGTAGTACCTAAAATGATCGGTCTTCCCGGAGTTGCAAGTCTGCCCTTTTCTTCAACCAGTCCTGCATCGATCAGGCGGTTAATTGCATGATCAGACTGCACTCCGCGGATCTTTTCGATCTCGATTTTTGTGATCGGCTGTTTATACGCAATAATAGACAGGGTTTCAAGCTGAATATCTGTAAGCCGGTAGGACTTCGGGATCGAAACGATCTTAATCAGATATTCATAGGCAAATTCCTTTGTGCAGAGCTGAAAGGTCCCGTCGATCTCGATCAGTTTCAGGCCCCTTTCCTCTGCCTCGTAATCCTGCTGCATTTCTGCGAGTACCTGTTTGACTGTTTTTTTATCTGCATCCAAAGCACTGCACAGTTTCTCTATTTCCACTGCTTCTCCCATAGAGAACAGAATGGCTTCAATTATAGCTTTCATCTTGTTCTGTTCCAAGTTCTGCATCCTCCTGATTTCCCTCACCCTTGGTAAAGGTGATATCCTGATCATTTCCGTCCTGCTCCGCTACCAGCTCACCGGTCTTCATTAATTCAAGCACTGCCAGAAAGGTAGCGATGACATTGAGTCTTGTCGGCTGTCTTTCGATCAGCTGACGGAAACTGAATTTTTCGTTTTCTGAAATGAACGTACGGATCTCCGAGATCTTACCGGGAATATTGATCGGTTCCCTGCGTACCCGTCCGTATTTCATTGCCTGCTCGTTGACCTTTTCACTGCTCCGCTGCATGACATCATCGAAAATGGCCTTCAGCTTTGCAAGGGTCACGTCACCGATAAACTTATCAAGGTCGATCGGTGCCTCATATTCTTTTACTTCATCCGGGATCGAGGCCTCTTTATATACCGCCTTCGATGCCGTGATAGCCTTATCTTTCAGCTCATAGGACATGAATTTATACATCTTGTACTCTAAGAGCTGTTCCACCAGTTCCGCACGGGGATCTTCTTCATTTTCTTCCGGATCCACCTGCTTCGGTATCAGCATTTTTGCTTTAATATCAAGCAATGTCGCAGCCATAACCAGAAATTCGCTGGTCACTTCCGCGTCCTGCTTTTCCATTTCGCTTAAATATTCCAGATACTGATCTGTGATCAGTGAGATCGGAATATCATAAATATCGACTTTATTCTTTTCGATCAGGTGCAGAAGAAGATCTAAAGGACCTTCAAATGCTTCCAGTTTAAACGAGATTGCCATGTATATCGATCACCACTACTTCCGGTTTATTGTTGATTCGCAAATTGACTTTATGTGACCCGCATCCTGCAGAAACGATCATTTTTGCATCCTGTTTTTCATACATACCCCGGGAATACTTCGGAAACATACGGAACTGAGGGGAAACGACCCCGACTTTTCCTCCAAAGAGACGGACTGCGCCTCCATGGTAGTGCCCCGCAAGAAACAGATCTGCTCCCGACTGGACATAGGTACTGAAGAATCTCGGATTATGAGCCAGAACTATATTAAAACATTCCCCGGGAATTGTTGCAAGGTCCTGTTTCATCTGCATCGGAGGATAAAAGATCCGGTTGATTTTTTTATAATACTTCCGGTCAATATCCAGACCGCTCAAGCTGACACTCTGGTTGATCTGAACACTGTCATTTAACAGCCAGCAGACTCCGAAATCCTCAAGCGCATGAAAGTACTCCCTGAAGCCTTTCTGATACTGCACATCTTCAGCCATACGTTTTTCATGATTGCCGTAAGCAGCATATACGGGGGCGATCTTCCGCAATTCCCGGAACAGTCTGATACTGGAGTCGTAGTCCGGATGCTCAGATGCAGTGATCATATCTCCCGCGGTCAGAATGATATCCGGAGATGCTTTTTTCACTCTCCGGATAAGTTTGATATTGTCATCTCCGTAATTGCGCTCGTGAAGGTCCGTGAGCAATACGGCTCTGACAGCATCGCCGCTCTTGATTTTGGAAGTTCGGATATCATAGTAGGTGGTTTTCAGAGTTTTCAGTTCATATCCGGCAACCGCTGCAAGCATCGCCGTTAAAACTGATGAAATTCCTACTACGATGGGCCATTTTTTCATAAAAATCTATTGATATATATACGAAGCCGTCTGCGACAACTGGTATTTGTCATCTCCGACCTGTGCCACAAAGATTTCATCCTGGGGAAGAAGATCGTCATATTTCGCACGGATCTTATCCGGTGCGATGAGCTCCGTCTTATAATACTCTCCGTTGATATTGATCATACTCCACTTCGTGAAGTTCTCACCTTCTACATAGACATAAGTGTCTGCGCCAAGGGTCCGTTTTGAAACCCCGCTGATTTTAACATCCTTGATACCGAATTTCATATCTTTCACAGGATAAGCTCCGGCATCTCCCAGGGATGCTTTTGATCCATAGAGAAGGTCATATTCCAGATTCTGAAGGCCGCTTAAATACTCTCCTTCTTCATCATTGATATGCGTCTGGTGATAATTGTTGATCACACCTGTTTTTATTCCAATTGCGCCTAACAGTTTCGGAAGAACCTGATAAGCTTCTATATTTCCAAAGTCCAGATCGAGTCCCATATTATTCCAGATCACGTAATCCGTCTGCATCAGATCCCCGACTGCCATATTTTCCTGCTCCAGACCAAGGCTCGGAAGATGATCGCCGTACAGAAACAGGATCGTCTCCTCTCCACGTTCCGACAGCATATTCACCAGTTCCTGAACAAAAACATCCATGTCATGGATCAGGTTGGTATAATACTGGACTGCATACTGGGTCTCACCTTCGTTGCTTGTAACCCGTACGCGGCCCATGCCCGGGACATATTCATTCGGATAGCTGCCATGCCCCTCCACTGAAACAGTAAAGACAAAGTCCACGCCATCCGGTGTGTAATCCAGACAGTCGGCAATATGCTCTGTAAGAACCGTGTCCTTAACCCATTTTTTCTGCGTGTAATCCATGCTGGTCAGATACATATACTCCATAGATGTAAAAGTATCAAATCCCAGATTCGGATAAACGGTATGCCGCTGATAGAATGTTGCATCGTTATTATGGATCGCATGTGCCATATAGCCATTTGCACTAAGATCGTAGGCCATGCTCTCGCAGGTCTCTTTCAGCAGGATCCCTTTATACGGGATCTCGCCCGCACCGAAATCTTCGAGATTCATTCCGGTCAGGATCTCAAACTCGGTGTTTGAGGTACCTGCACCGATTGATGGAACTGACACATATCCACTGTTAAATTCTTCGCCGAGAGCTCTGAAATGAGGGATCGGATCTTCCGAGAACTGCAGATTGTTCATTCGGGTGATGTCAAAGAATGATTCCAGCTGGATAATGACAATGTTCGGTGTCTTGTCCGTTACCTGCGTGATATCTGCATTATCTGTATCAATTTCATCGACCAGCTGAACAATGTTTTCACTTGAATAATCCGAAGGCTTTCTGACACCGTTATCAAAAACAGAGTTCAGGAAGCAGTAGGTAAAGCCATAAGCTTTATATGCATTCGGGAGATTGTTAAACGTACTTGCGATCCTTCCGGTATCGATCGAAAGGCTGATCGCGATAAAGGTTACTGCTACCATCGTTCCGACGATCAAAGCATTCCGGACGCGGTTTATCTTTTCCTTGACTTTGGGGCCTTTGATAAAGACCACAACTAAAAGTGCAAGAACGGCCGCCGCAAGAACTGCCCACAAAATGATCGTTGCCGGAGAATAGTATTTCCCCACGATCCGCATGCCGGTCTTGACCATGAAAATATCCGTTCCGTTAAACGGGGTCACGCGCTTCATAAGGATCTGCCGGTTCACGACGCCCAAAACGATCCAGAATGCGGAAACGACCAGATAAACAAAAAATCTTCGTTTGAATACAAGTGCTATAAGAACAGTACATGCAATAATGCATGCATTTACAAAAAACGGAACTGGACTCTGATATAAAAAGCGGATGCCTGCAAGGAAAGAGTTTCTTGACAGCATCTCAACGATAAGAGCCAGAATAATAGGAAGCAAAACAACAGTCAGGACCGTATGAAGGTTCTGTTTTCCTTCAAAGAACTTACTGAATTTGGCATATCCTTTTTTCAGACCTGCCAGGAAAGTCTTAAATCCGGACTTAGCTTTTGCTTCTTCAGCAGATGCTTCTCCTTCTCCCTCAGCAGTTTCTGCTTCCGGTTCTTCCGGGCTGTCTTTTTCTTCAACAGTTTCTTCAGCTTCTTCAGAATCTGCTTCTTTCTCTGCAATTTCTTCTGTTTCTGCCTCTTCTGACACTGCCTCCGGAGTAGTTTCCGTATTGCTCTCTTCTGAAGTTGTCTCTTCTGCTTTTTTCTCTTCCTGTTTTTCCATGCTATCAGCTTCCTCTAGACTGTCAAATGAGTGTCCGCCTTTTCCAAGACGGACACCCAATTATTGATGATAATTATGAATTTTTGATGTTCTTCATATTACCAAAATATTAATCCTGAAGACTTGATCAGTCAAGGCTTGCAAGTTTCTTCAGATACTCATATCTGCCCTTCGCTTCTTTCTCCTGCTTAGCAAAGAGTACTTTTGCTTTTTCAGGATCCATTCTCTCAAGAGCGGTGTATCTTACTTCGTTATGCAGGAAGTCAACATAATCTGTGGAAGCTTCCTTGCTGTCAAGCATGAACGGATTCTTTCCTTCTGCAGAGAGACGCGGATCATATCTTAACAGGTTCCAGTATCCGCTGGTAACTGCCTGCTTCTCTTCGCTCTGTGCAACCTTCATGCCGCCTTTGATACCATGGTTGATACATGGAGCGTAAGCGATGATCAGGGACGGTCCCTGATAGCTTTCAGCTTCAACCATTGCCTTGATGCACTGGTTCATATCAGCACCCATGGAGATCTGTGCGACATATACATATCCGTAGCTCATAGCGATCTGAGCAAGGTCTTTCTTCTTCACTTCCTTACCGCCTGCTGCGAACTGTGCAGTTGCACCTGTCGGTGTAGACTTGGAAGACTGTCCGCCGGTGTTGGAGTAAACCTCGGTATCGAATACCATGATGTTGATATCCTTGCCGCTGGCGATGACATGGTCAAGGCCGCCGAATCCGATATCGTATGCCCATCCGTCACCACCGAAGATCCACTGGGATTTCTTGGACAGATATTCTTTCTGCTTCAGGATGTCTTTTGCAGGCTGTCCTTCTTTGCCTTCCAGAGCTGCGATAAACTTCTCGGTTGCCGGTCCGTTTAATGCGCCGTTGGAGAAGGTGTCGATCCACTCTTTTGCAGCTGCAACAACTTCCGGATTGGTTCCGTTGTCAACGATATACTGTGCTTTTTCTTTTAATGCACCACGGATCGCATTGTTTGCAAGAACCATACCATATCCGAACTCAGCTGCGTCTTCGAAGAGGGAGTTGGACCATGCCGGACCATGTCCTTTCTTGTTGACCGTGTAAGGTGTGGACGGTGAGGAGTTACCCCAGATGGAGGAGCATCCTGTTGCGTTTGCAATATATGCGCGGTCACCAAAGAGCTGTGTCATCAGTTTTGCGTACGGAGTCTCGCCGCAGCCTGCGCATGCGCCTGAGAACTCAAGGAGCGGCTGCTTGAACTGGCTGCCCTTAACCGTAGACTCTTTGAATTTTTCAAATACTTCCGGTTTTGCGTCGATCGTAAGACCATAAGCAAATACTTCCTGCTGAGGCAGCTGCTCTTCCATCGGCTGCATAACAAGCGTATCGTTCTTCTTGTTGCCCGGGCAGACATTGACGCAGGATCCGCATCCGGTGCAGTCTAAGGTGGAGATCGTCATCGCAAACTTCAGTCCCGGAAGACCGGTTGCGTCTTTTGCTTTTGTTGCTGCCGGAGCTGCTGCCAGCTCTTCTTCGGTCATGATGACCGGACGGATTGCAGCATGCGGGCAGACATATGCGCACTGGTTACACTGGATACAGGTATCCGCATTCCAGCTAGGTACGTCAACCGCAATACCTCTCTTCTCGTAAGCAGCGGTTCCGGAAGGTGTATTTCCGATTACATAATCTTTGAATGCGGAAACCGGAAGTTTGTTTCCTTCCTGTCCGGAAACTTTTGCCTGGATATTGTTAACGAAATCAAGTACTTCCTTACGTCCTTCTGTATAGACGGTTCCAAGAACTTCGTCTTCCGCATCTTTCCAGCTTGCTGGAACTTCTACTTTTACAACCTGCTGAGCGCCGGCATCGATTGCAGCATAGTTCATGTTGACGATGTCATCACCCTTACGTCCGTAGGTCTTCTTAGCAGCTTCCTTCATCAGGCGGATCGCTTCCTCTTCCGGAATGATCGCTGCCAGTTTGAAGAATGCAGACTGAAGGACGGTGTTGATTCTTCCGCCAAGTCCGATCTCTTTACCGATCTTGATACCATCGATCGTATAGAGGTTGATGTTGTGTTCAGCGATATAGCGTTTTGCCTGACCCGGAAGATGTTTTTCCAGTTCTTCCAGATTCCACGGGCAGTTCAGAAGGAAGGTTCCTCCATCCTTGATATCCTGAACCATGTTGTATTTGCGGACATAAGATGCATTGTGGCATGCAACGAAGTCTGCCTGGTCGATCAGGTACGTAGACTTGATCGGAGTCTTTCCGAAACGAAGGTGGGATACGGTAACACCACCGGATTTTTTGGAGTCATAATCGAAATATGCCTGTGCATACTGATCCGTATTATCACCAATGATCTTGATGGAGTTCTTGTTCGCACCAACGGTACCGTCAGCGCCAAGACCCCAGAACTTGCAGCAGATGATGGAATCCGGAACTGTAACAGGATTATAGGAAGTATCAAGAGACAGGTTTGTAACATCGTCTTCGATACCAACAGTGAATCTCGGTTTTTCCGTATTTCTTAAAACTGCGATGATCTGTGCGGAGTTGGTGTTCTTGGAACCTAAACCATAACGTCCGGAGAAGATCTCTACATTATGGAATTTGGAACCTCTGAGAGCTGCAACAACATCAAGATACAGCGGCTCACCAAGAGCGCCCGGCTCTTTTGTTCTGTCAAGAACGCTGATCTTCTTAACAGTATCCGGGATTGCATCGATTAAGTGTTTTGCGCTGAACGGACGGAACAGACGTACTTTTACGATACCGTATTTCTCGCCCTGTGCATTTAAGAAGTCGATTGCTTCTTCTGCGGTCTCGCAGACAGAACCCATCGCGATGATAACGTGTTCTGCATCCGGAGCACCATAATAATTGAAGAGACCGTAGTTGGTTCCGATCTTTTCATTTACTTTGTTCATATACTCTTCTACGACTGCCGGAAGCTCATCATAAGCTGTGTTGCAAGCTTCACGTGCCTGGAAGAAGATATCCGGGTTCTGAGCAGATCCCCACTGGCATGCTCTTTCCGGATTTAAGCTTTCTGCTTTGTACTTATCAACTGCATCAAGATCGACCATATCTTTGAGATCTTCATAATCCCAGACTTCGATCTTCTGAATCTCGTGAGAAGTTCTGAATCCGTCAAAGAAGTTGATAAACGGAACTCTTCCCTTGATTGCGCTGCAGTGGGAAACCGGGGTCAGGTCCATTACTTCCTGTACACTGGAAGAACAGAGCATTGCGAAACCGGTCTGGCGGCAGGCATAGATATCGGAATGATCACCGAAAATAGAAAGTGCATGAGTTGCGATTGCACGGGCAGATACATCAATGACTGCCGGCAGTCTTTCTGCTGCGATCTTGTACATATTCGGGATCATAAGAAGAAGGCCCTGGGAAGCGGTAAACGTTGTAGTTAACGCACCTGCTGTTAAGGAACCATGAACAGCACCTGCAGCACCTGCTTCGGACTGCATTTCAGTAACTGCTACTTCTCTTCCGAAAATGTTCTTAAGTCCTTCAGTCGCCCATTTGTCAGCAAGTTCGGCCATGACTGAAGATGGTGTGATCGGATAAATCGCTGCAACATCAGAATATGCATAGGAAACGTGTGCTGCTGCGGTATTTCCGTCCATTGTTTTCATTTTTCTGGACATATCAAACAACCCTCCTGAATTATATTGTTCTTTTTTAGATACAATCGGTGAATATTATAGCATTTGAACACCATGAATACAAGGAATGTTTATATTTTGAACATTTTCAGCATATTGCCCCGAAGCACCTGATCCACTGCTCTTTTTTTAGGAAATCTGACGATTCTCATGCTCTTTTGATGCGTATTTTTTCTTTAGCATGAACAGGCAGAGAACGATAATGCATCCCAAAGCTCCACCGGAACCAAACAGCCAGATCAGAGGACTTTCCCCATCACCTGTTTTGGGAGCTTCTGAGCCCTCTGAAACAGGGGTAAGATAAACGCTCTGCTCTGCATCTTCGAGATCTTCGTGTGCCGCGATCTTAACATCCGCATCAAACAGTTCCTCAAAGGCGACCAGTGTGTCTCCTGCCAGCGCCGGATTCTGAAATACAAACGTCAGTTCTGTTACTCCGTCTGTCATTTCAGCAGTAAAACGCACGGATGATGTGATCTCTTTTCCTTCCTGATCCACTGCCGCTTTTCCGGTCTTTTTGTTCATCAGCTTTCCCCAGATCTCATATTCTGTTCCCGCAATAAGGCCTTCATATGCAATGGTATCGGTGAGGGAAAGCTGCGTTTCCGCATTTGCTTCATGCGTCTGTGTCGCATCGTTCAGCAGCGTAGTTGAAAGTTTCGGAAAATGGATCCTTTGCGTTTCCTTTAATTCATCCGGAAGATCCGGGAACAGAGTTTCGTCCTCACAGGCTGCAAGTGTTTCCTCATCGTGTTTTTTCCCTTTTCCGTCGTTGATCGTTACATAGCTGTACAGATATTCCGACACATAGATCGTGTGGCCTTCCAGTTTTGACGTATCAGCGATCTGGTATTTCAGGGTTTCCACATGCCCGTCAAAGTCATCTGTAATAAAATCCTTTGATGCACTTGCAAGCAGTTCCCCTGTATTCAGATCATGGACTTCACCCTTCAGGCGGTATTTAATGTAATCCCACTCCCCTTTATTGTTAACAAGGCGTTCGCAATCAGTGCCGGACATAGTAACCGTGTCAACGATCGTAACAGCTTCGCCTGCCTTCGCATAATGTGAAGAATCCGCCTGATTTACCGCAAGAGTGTGGACTTCGATCGGGGTATTTTTCATCGTGTAAAGATTTCCGTATGAAAGATGTGCCCCGTCTCCTGTCCTTCGGATCACTCCGATATATTGTCCGTCTTCGAGTTCGATAAGGCTGCCGTCTTCTGCGATCAGGCTGGCACCGGTCACAGTATAGCCGGGTGCCGGTTTGACTTCTTCCACAGATATGGTCCCGATAGGCAGGATCACTTTGCCATCCACCTGATAAAGTGCGTCCGACTCATCGGCAGCAAAACTTGCAGGATCATCAAGTGCTGCAATACAGCGGCCGCTTGCCTCATCCTTTACCGTCCGCATCTTCCAGGTTCTTTTCGGAGAGCCGCTGACATCGCCGTCCGGATTATCAAAATATTTCACTACAAATTCTGCGCCTTCTAACGGAAATCCCATTGCATAGTTTTTCCCGGACTCTTTGAAGATCCTGATACTCATCCTGTCAAATGCAGGCTGATCCGAGACCTTTAGAAGATACGGCGTGGAAGAAGTATGAGAAGATGTGATGGTTACTGTATAACTCCTGCTGTCCAGCTCATAGTTTTTAGCGGGAGTCGTTTCTTTCACAGTATAAGTGCCGACCGGAAGTTTCAGCAGATTGCTGTCTCCATTTGCAGCCGTGGTAAGTGTTCCTTTTACAGCGGATCCCTGATAGACCGTGTATACAGCGCCTGCCAGATCATAACATCCGTTTCCTCCGGTGATCGCAGTATCAGCGGAATCCTTGTGAAGCTTCAGATAGCCGTCGTTTCCGGTGCCCCGATAGACATCATATCGGTAATAGTATCCGGAGCCGGATGTTTGAAACTCCTCATTTGCCGAACCGATACCTGCGCCGTCCCACGCCCAGACTTCCGATGCAAGCCAGTTGCACTGCACATTACTGCTGTACGCGTGGATCAGCATGGCATCGTCTCCGCTCACTTCATAGACAATTGCTACATGTACATAATCTCCGAAGACAATGATATCTCCCGGCCGGATCTGTCCGGCCGCCACCTGACTTCGGATATCTGCAGCCGAGGTTCCGCCGCAGACAAAGAGACCCGCATCCTGCAAAGCAGGTTTCCACCAGGCACTGGCAAAAGCTTCTCCGGTATATGGATAACTTAAGCTTCCGTCATCGTAAAACCAGTGCACCATGGCATTCACATAGCCGGAACAGTCAAAACCGGAGGCCGTCATCGCGCCCCAGTTCACCAGCCCGGAACACGGAGATACATAAGGAAGTCCGAGATAGCTGAAGCCGGAATGAGCTTTCAGATTGGCTTTGATCTGGTCAAAGGATTTTGAAGTCAGTGATCCGGGACCGAAGCCATAGGCCGCAGCTTCCGCTGAAATATCCTCTTTTTGAAACAGCAGGCTTCCCACCATCGTATCGGCTTCCGGCATCGTAAATGAATAACGATAACTACCATCTTCATTTATTGTTTCTTCCGTCTCCACAATGCGTCCGTCCTGGTATTCATCTCCTGCCACGACCTGTGTGGAACTGAGAAGATATCCATCTTCGACCTCTGCTTTAACATTCACGGCTTCCCCCGGATGAAAAAGCATCTGCTGCCCGTCTTCTGTTACACCCGGTTCCGTCTCGTTATTGTTATGATCCACAAAGGAAAAATGGATTCCCTTCTGTTCAGAAAGCAAAACCGCAAAACTGCCTTCCGTACCGCTTATCTGTTCCTGTTGTTCCTTATAGTCCGTTTCGAAGATCAGTCCCTTGTTCAGTACAGAAGGGATCTGCGAAATGTCCCGAAGGGAAAGCCAGCCGCTCATTTTTGCCGCTGCATTTGATGTTGCCTTTGCAGTAACATTGTAATCAACCGTTGGTCCGTAATTGGAGACCTCACAGCGGGAGCCGTCTTCGTTCGCTGCCCCGATAATGAGTGCATCTTCGACGCCGCCGGGAAGAAAGCCCTGCGCATTCCGGGCATTGTTTCCTGCTGCTCCAACGACTGTAATACCGGCCTCGCAGGCCTCACGGATCACCTGCTCAATGATCTCACTGTCTGCAGACTTCAGCGCACTTAAAGAGAGGTTAATGATCCTGACATCACTGCTCATTGCAAGTTTAATCGCCGCGTAAAGATCCGAGACATTTCCCCTTCCGGTTGACCCAAGTGCTTTGATGGAAAGGATTGCCGCATCCGGATTCTGTTCATAGATACACTCCGCCATCTGCTGTCCATGGCCATTGTCATCCTGCGCGTTCTCTCCGATCACAGACACTGCCGTCTGCACGTCAGCTCCCGTATCGATCAGGGCAACATCAAAACTACCCTGTACCAGCGGGATCGTTCGTTCAGCTTCAGTAAAAGGATTCTCCTCCCGGCTCATCTTCTCCAGTTCATTGCTGCCTTCATCTGCCTCTCCTTCCGCAATAAAAACCCCGGTATCCACTTCCACTGCTTCCGCCTTATCCAGGTAATAGGAATAGGCCTCGCCTGCCTGCTCCGGACTGTCAAACTGCAGAAGATAGACCTCTTCATAAGAAGACAAAACTGGTTCCTGTTCCGTAAAAATACCTTCATCATCTGTCTTTACCAGAATTCGGCAGGAAGAAAAATCCGGACCGGGTAAATCATTGCCGCTTCCGGTCTCCTCTGCCATGACGGGCACCAGCGCCGGGGTCTGGCAGAAAAGAAACAGTAAGGAAAGCAGTACCGGAAGCAATCTTTTCATTTTTTTCATCTTGTATTCTCCTCTTCATTCATTCAAACTTTTTGCATTTTTACCTGATTGTGCTATAATGCGTCCGTATGCACCCGTAGCCCAACGGATAGAGCGCAGGCCTCCGGAGCTTGAAATGGCGGTTCGATTCCGCCCGGGTGTATTTTTTCTGCCTTTCACATCACCAGATGCCCCTCTTTTCTCGGAAATCGATAGGCATGATCTGAAAGCACATCCTTTGGATTTAATTCCGATTCATTGACTGACCGGATCAGCCTGTTCAGTTCCTCTCCTTCGACTCCCTGCCCCTCCGGGATCAGAATGACTTCATGGATACTGGATGGAATCACAAGCAGATCACTCTCGAGCTTTTCCGCCAGCTCCATGACCATATCCCAGAATAAAATGCAGACTGCTCCATTTCTTTTCCAACGATTCGTCAGTACATACATCGGCATAGCGTCCTGATCCTCCGTCAGGTCCACATCAAAAGAAATGTCTTTGATCATATCTCCGATCATGTCCCGAAGAGGCCGGATATATGCGCCCATCACTTGTCTGGTATTTGAGAACGCATCTTCGAAGAGTTGAAAATAATCCACTTTCCACTGTTTCAGCATCTCATTCGTGATCAGGATCTCCTCTTGTTCCGGGTCGTTGTTTCGGTACATATAAAAGACCAGTGAAAGGTCCAGCATTGGCTCGTGCGGGATCGTTTCAAGGAGACTCTTGTTTTTCTCCGTATTGACCAGTTTTGCGAAGATCAGCTGCTGTAGTTTCCGGTATTCAACTGCCATTGGATCCGTGATTTCCTGATCTTCCAAACTCTGTTCTTTTTCATATACGCATGTTGACACAGTGTAATTCATTTCACATAGTTTCATGTTTTATCCTTTCCGCCTGCAGTTTCAGGGTATAAGAAACAAACCCTGCAGCACATTTCGTATACTGCAAGCCATTTCATTTATTGTTTTAGGGAATTTCATCTGTTCTGATCAGAACATACAGGAAGCTTTAGAAATCTGTCCGAACCCGGAGCTGTTTTACACTCCTCCTCAGACAAAAAATATCCTGCAAGTCACATCATAACTTGCAGGATTTTGAATGTCAAAGTAAACAAAAGTATACAATTTTTAAATTTATATTACAGAAAAATCACAGGATTTCATATACAGTAAAAGCTGTTTAGAGAGGATGCACGGTAACTGTTTCACCCTCTTTTCTGTCGCCGTTTCCAAGCGGAGTGATAAAGAAGGCGTCACATTCAGACATGCTGGTCATAAGGCCCGACTGAGTCTTGACCGGTTCTGCATAAGTCGTCCAGTCTTTAGCGGAGATCTTTGCAAAATCAAACTGGGACCGCTGCTTGTTCTCTTTTACGTCTTTTGTAAGGACCGCATTCACAAACAGTTCCTCTTCATTAGACCCAAGCATCTGATTTAAGATCTTCTTTACAAAGACACGTGTTACAAAATAAGCGGAGATCGGATTTCCCGGAACTCCGATCACCGGTTTGCCACCGACATTTCCTACGATCGTCGGTTTTCCGGGTTTCATACGGATTCCATGAAGGACAAGTGTTCCAAAACTCTCGATGATCTTCTCGGTCGCATCTTTTTCTCCCATACTGCTGCCGCCGGAAATCAGGACCATATCACACTCATCAATTGCATTTTTCACGAATGCTGTCAGCTTGTCTTCTTCATCCTTGACGATTCCATAGACCTTTGCCAATGCACCGGATTCTTCCACCTGCAGGGCAAGCGTCGTGGAATTGATGTCTCTGACCTGTCCGCTCTTAGGGGTCTCATCGATTCCGATCAGTTCATCGCCGGTACTTATAATACCGACCAGCGGTTTCTTCGCGACTTTCACGGCGGTATATCCTAAAGCTGCAAGAGAACCAATATCAGCAATATTCAAGACTCTTCCTTTTGTCAGTACCTTTTTCCCCGGAAAAACATCTGATCCTTTTAAGATCACATTTTTCCCTGCCTCGATTTCTTTATAAAAAGTAATGGTTCCGTCGTCATTCTTTTTGGTATCTTCTACCATGATGACTGACTCCGTTCCTTCCGGAACAGCAGCACCGGTCGGGGTATAAACGCAAGTTCCTTTTGTCAGGGGGTCATCCGCAGCTTCTCCCATTAACACTTCTCCTGCCAGTTTCAAATTAACAGGAGAATCCTTTGACGCGCCTTTCACATCATCCGCAAAGACGGAATACCCATCCATTCCGGAACGGTTAAAGACAGGAAGATACTCTTTCGCCAGAATATCCTCTGCCAATACTCTTCCCTTCGCATCCATTAATGTCACCTCTTCAGATGGCACCTCAAAGGAGAAGGCTCCTTCGATCATTTTGACCGCATCCTGCGGAGCCGGAAGTGTGTCGACCCGACCCATTTTATTCTGCATGTTTTTTCCTCCTCATAAAGACTCCCGGAGTCTTTTCACGCTCTGCATGAAAGCTTCCGGGAGTAATTGTTAAACAAAGTATTTCCGTTATGCTCTGGATGAATACTCACCTGTACGGGTATCGATAATGATCTTTTCACCCTGCTCGATGAACAGCGGAACTCTTACCTGTGCTCCGGTCTCAACCGTTGCCGGCTTCGTTGCGTTTGTCGCTGTGTTGCCTTTTACTCCCGGTTCAGTTTCCGTAACTTCAAGTTCAACTGTGATCGGCGGCTCAACAGAGAAAACGTTTCCTTTGTAGGAACAGATCTTGACCATTTCATTTTCTTTCACAAACTTCATGGACTCAGCAACGTCTGCATGGGAAAGCTGGATCTGCTCATAGGTCTCAACATCCATGTAGTTGTACATATCGCCATCATCATACAGATACTGCATATTAACACGGTCGATGTGTGCATTCTCAAACCGCTCTGTCGGACGGAACGTTTTTTCTACTGTGCTTCCGGTAATAATGTTTTTCAGTTTTGTTCTGACAAATGCTGCTCCCTTACCGGGTTTAACATGCTGGAACTCCAGGATCTGATAAACATCTCCTTCAATTTCCACTGTAAGGCCATTTTTGAAACTGCCTGCATCTACCATAAGTTCTTCCTCCTTGTGTTCCTGTACTCTCTCTTTCTGCCTATACCCGGAGAGTACAAGACAGACTTAATAATATTCTTTTAACTAAATTATTTTATAGTGTAAAGCCTAAAGTTTCAACTATTTCTTTGCAGATCTCATCCACCGTTTTCTCATCTGTACTGATGACGATGTCGGCGACTTTCAGATATGCCTCTTCCCTGCTCTTCATCAGCTCCCTGACGTATTCCAGATCGATGTTATCTCCCAGCCAGGATCTGGTCTTGTCCCGCTGCATACGGAGAGCGATCGTCTCAGGTTTTGCGGTCAGAAGAACAATGACGCCTTTTTCTTTGATCAGTTCAATATTTTCGTTTCTGAGTACGATGCCGCCTCCGAGAGAAATGACCTGATAGTTTTTCTTGAGCACCTGTCTGAGATGCTTGGTCTCTTTGTCGCGGAACCCGCTTTCAGACTGTGTTGCGAAAATATCCGCGATGCTCATGTGCTCTTTCTTTTCAATATAAGCATCCAGATCCAGCTTATTTAAGCCATAGTTCGTCGCGAGTGCATTGGCAACTGCCGTCTTTCCGGTTCCCATGAATCCGACCAGGAAGACTTTTTTATAATTGTTGTGGATCACATCCAGGACGGTCTCCATTTTATCGATTCCGATCTGGCCCGGTGCAGATGATTTTGTGATCGCTGCAAAGGTGATCGCACTTTCAATGAACTCACCAAGAATACGGGTAATCATTCCCAAATGACCCATGGAAATAGCAACGACAGGACAGGATAAATAAGTACTTGTGACATTCTCCGCCGCGGTGATCAGATTTAACACATCTTTCTTTGTGTTTGGCATATAAGCTGCCTTTACGATATCCGCGCCAAGGTCCTGCATCATGAAAAAGTTTTCAATGATCTCTTCCTGTGTCGGAGTTTTCTCGAAATCATGCTTTGAAATGATGATAAATACACCGAAATCCTTCAGCTTATCAACAAAGCTGCCATCACCTGAGAGAGCCGATGCCTCCACATCAACGATATCCGCATACCAGTTCTGTGCCACTACAAGAAGCAGCTTTTTGTAATATTCCAGAGAAGTCTGTGTTTTTCCGCCCTCTTCTTTTCGGCGGAAGGTAAAGATGATCGGCTTTTTGCAGATCTTACGGATCTTCCCTAAGATCGTCTTTGCAGCATCAATATCCAGGATCTTTGCATAATGGTCCGCACGGAATTCGATCATGTCACAGTTTTCTGTGTTGGCACGCTCAGCAAGCTGAAGGATCTCGCCTTCCGTTTCTCCAAGCACGATCGCACAGATCTTCGGTCTGCCTCTTCCGATTTCCAGGTTTCTGACTTTGATTGTTTTCGCCATACGGACCTCCTCTCTCAGCAAAATAGGGTTTGCTTCTTACAGCTTATGCACTCTCGAACTGTGAGTTATACAGATCGGCATAGAAACCACCCTGACGCATCAGTTCCTCGTGATTTCCCTGCTCGATGATATCTCCCTCTTTCATAACAAGGATCAGGTCCGCATTTTTGATCGTAGACAAACGATGTGCAATAATAAAGGAGGTTCTGCCTGCCATCAGTCTGTCCATTGCGTCCTGAATCAGCTGTTCTGTACGGGTATCAACGGAAGAAGTTGCTTCGTCAAGGATCAGGAACGGCGCATTCTCAACCATTGCTCTTGCAATGGTGATCAGCTGTTTCTGTCCCTGTGAAACGTTGGCTTCTTCATCTAATATCGTATCATATCCATCCTTTGTCGTCATGATGAAATGATGGATTCCTGCCATTTTAGCTGCTTCTATTACCTGCTCATCTGTAGCTTCCTTGCTGTACTTGATATTCTCTTTAAAAGAGCCTTCAAACAGCCAGGTGTCCTGAAGCACCATGCCGAAAAGTGCATGCACTTCCTCTCTTCGCATATCAGAGATCGGATGTCCGTCGATGGTGATCTTTCCGCCATCCACTTCATAGAATCTCATAAGAAGATTGACCATCGTCGTCTTTCCTGCGCCTGTCGGACCGACGATCGCGACTTTCTGGCCGGCTTTTGCCACAGCACTGAAATCCTTGATGATCGTTTTTTCCGGATTGTATCCGAACTTCACATGCTCAAAAGCAACTTCGCCTTTCGCACCTCCAAACGGGATCACGATCGGCTTATCCATATCGTATGGAAGTTCCTCTTCTTCAAGGAACTCAAAGACACGGCGGGAAGCTGCTGCCGCGCTCTGCATCTGGGTAAATACCTGTCCGAGCTGCTGCAGCGGAGCTGTAAAAAGACGAATATAGATCATGAAAGCAACAACGGTACCAAAGCTGATCAGATTGTTTGCCGTCATAACCGCACCTACGATACAGACTGCAACATAGCCGAGGTTTCCGACAAAACCCATGATCGGAGGCATCATCGTTCCGAAAAACTGTGCTTTCCAAACAACACTGCGGTGACGGGTATTGATCTCATTGAACTTGCTGTACTCTTCTTTTTCAGCGTTATATGCACGCACGATCGTCTGACCGCCGTAGATCTCTTCCACATGACCATTCAGCTCACCCAAAACAGCCTGCGTCTGGTCGAAGAACTTCTGGGACCGTTTCATGATCACAGTCATCAGAATAAAGCCAAACACAGCTGATGCAAGCGCAACCAGCGTAAGAAGCCAGTTGG
Organism: Lachnospiraceae bacterium; assembly: GCA_017511045.1. Lineage (GTDB taxonomy): Bacteria > Bacillota > Clostridia > Lachnospirales > Lachnospiraceae > RGIG5612. The sequence continues at coordinate 27,265 of JAFWLM010000087.1, forward strand.
TAAAGAACATGATGATCAGAACACCGATAAACTGTGTACCTGAAGAAAACAGGTTGCCGACGCTCTGGTTCATCGCCATTGCGATCGTATCGATATCGTTTACGATCCTGGACAGGATATCTCCAATCAGGTGATTATCAAAATATTTCAGCGGAAGAATATTGATCTTCCGGCAAATATCTTTACGAAGTCCGTAAGCGGTTCTCTGCGTGACCGAGTTCATCGCAAAATGCTGGAAGAAAGAGAAGATCCATGCAAGCGAATACATCACAATCATAAGAGTTCCGATCCTGACAACCGCCTTAAGATCGATATCTCCGGTAAACCCGGCCGTGATCAGATCTGCGATTTTGCTGACAAAGCGCGGTCCGATAATGGTAAATAAAGTTCCAATAATTGCAAATATGATAGAAACCAGTAATAAAGCTTTATTTCTTCCGAGATATTTGATCAGGGGAGAAAGATACTTTAAGCTGGCACGTTCGCCATTTCCTCTACGCATTCTTTAATTCCTCCTCTGATAGCTGCGAATAAGCGATCTGACGATAGACCTCACAGTCTTTCAGCAGATCAGCATGTTTTCCTTTTCCGACCATCTTTCCTTCATCTAAAACAATGATCTGGTCGGCATCTTTAACGGTACCGATCCTCTGTGCAACGATCAGCGTCGTCGCATCTTTCGTTTCCTTCTTCAGGGTTGCTCTTAACACTTTATCAGTTTTGTAATCCAGCGCGGAGAACGAGTCATCAAAAATAAAGATCTCCGGATTTTTGTAGATTGCTCTCGCAATCGATATCCTCTGCTTTTGTCCACCGGAGAAGTTGGAACCGCCCTGAGCGACTTCCTGATAGATTCCCTGCTCTGTCTTTGCCAGAATATCGTGTCCTTGAGCAATTTCCATCGCACGTTTCACTTTTTCCTCTGAAGGAGACGCTCCGTCATCTGCACCATAAGCAACGTTCGATGCAAGCGTACCTTTGAACAGGATCGCTTTCTGGGAGACATATCCAATCTTCTCACGAAGGTCGTGCTGGGTATATTCTTTGACATCTACACCGTCAACTAAAACCTGTCCCTCTGTTACGTCATAGAAACGAGGCACCAGATTGACAAGGGTGCTCTTTCCGGAACCGGTCGAACCGATAAATGCCACGACATCTCCTTTGCTTGCCTCAAACGAGATGCCGGAAAGCACAGGTTCTTCCGCATCCGGATACGAGAATGCCACATCGCGGAACTCGACTGTACCTTTGCTTTCGCCTTCTGCAGCATGAGATCCGTCATGGATCTTGGTTTCCTTATCCAAGATCTGATTGATACGGTCCGCAGAAACCATCGCTCTTGGAAGCAGGATGAAGATCATGGAGATCATCATGAACGCCATAATGATCTGAACTGCATACGCCATAAAGGTAACAAGTTCACTGAACACAGCAATCTTTGCCCCAGCGCCGGCTGTATTCTGAATGATAAATGCACCGGCCCAATAGATCGCCAGTGAGGTTCCGCTCATGACCGCCTGGATCGATGGGAACAGATATGCCATGATACGTCCTGTAAACAGGTGGTTCTTCATAAGGGCCGTATTGGCCCCGTCATATTTTTCAGACTGATATTCTTCGGCGTTATATGCACGGACAACGCGGACACCGGTCAGGTTTTCTCTTGCCACGCGGTTTAAGTTATCCGTCAGCTTCTGGATCTTTTTAAACTTCGGAATGACCAGGATCAGGTTGGATCCAATGACACAGATCAGGATCACGATCGCAATTCCGGTGATCATAAGCCAGGTCTGTCCTTTACCCAGGATTTTAACAAATGCCCAGACCGCAATGATCGGAGCCTTAAGGAAAGCCTGAAGACCCATGCCGATGACCATCGTTACCTGCTGAACATCATTAGTCGCTCTTGTTAAAAGTGAAGAAGTGGAAAAGCTCGAATACTCTTCCATCGAGAAAGATACGACCTTGCGGTACATATTATCGCGAAGCGAAGCCGCAAAGCGGGACGCTACCTGAGCCGTAAAAAGGCCGACCAGAATCGCACAACACAGATCTCCGACCGCGCAGGCAAGCATGATACCGCCGTATTTCCAGACCTCACTGACAGCCCCTCCGGTCTCTACCAGCTGGGTAACTTTCGTCATATAATCCGGCATCGTTAATGTACACCAAACAGAAACAACGACAAAAAAGACAACGCCTAAAACATATAGCCATTGCCGCCATGTCATGTACTTAAGTAGTTTGCCCATTGATTGATTACTCCTGTACTTATATTCCCCCGCAAACAAAATACATTTAACAACAATATTGTAAATCCTTAAGAATAGCAATACAACCTTTAAAATATAGAAATCCTGAATTCGCTGATTTAGAATCTCTATAAGTGTACTTATTTATAACTCTTTCGGATGTTTTCTCCGGTAGCGGAAATAGAAAGGAAGAACAACGCGTTCTCCAAGCCGTTTCAGACGGATCTGAATCTCCGTATCCTTTTGGATCGGCTTTACCAGAATGGATCTCACGCCTGCACGGTTTGCTCCCCAGACATCTGTAAACAGCTGATCTCCCATGAATACAGTGTTTTCCCATGTGCCCCCGCAGAGTTTCATCGCCTTCTGGAAGCCTTTTTTGGCAGGCTTTCCTGCATCGAAAATAAAAGCCGAGCCAACTTTTTCAGCGAAAGGTTTGATCCGTGGCTCATGATTATTTGAAATGATGCAGGTGCGGAAACCGATCCCCTGAATCTCTTGAAAGAAAGCAACAGCTCTTTCATCCGCCGGAGCGCCGTGCGGAACAAGCGTATTATCCACATCCAGGATCAGCACCCGATATCCTTTTTGATATAATTTTTGAAAATCCACGATATACGCGCTCTCGGCATATATCGTGGGATAGAATTTTTTAAACATGTTCAGTTGTGTTTGAATGCTTACTTACTTAGTTTCTTGATCTCATCAATAAAGGTATTAATATCTTTAAACTCGCGGTATACGGAAGCAAAGCGGACATATGCGACCTGGTCAACTTCTTTCAGACGGTCCATTACGATCTCACCGATCTGTGTGCTTTTGACTTCGGCGGAACCTAAGGAATATACATCGTTTTCGATATTATCGATCAACTGTTCAAGGCGCGCTGCAGAAACAGGACGTTTATAGCAGGCCCTAAGGACACCTTTTTCGATCTTCGTTCTGTCGTAGGCCTCCCGGTTATTATCTTTTTTAATTACGATCAGCGGAATTGTCTCGATCTTTTCATACGTCGTAAACCGCTTCTCGCATCTGGTACATTCCCGGCGTCTTCTGATCGCACTGCGGTCTTCATTCGGCCTGGAATCCAATACCTTCGTATCTACACATCCGCAAAACGGGCATTTCATAAAACTATTGCCTCCGAAAAAATTAAAATCTAAAAAACAGGAGCCCAAAACTCCTGTTAAATTATACTATATATTGTGGTTATTCTGCAAGAAAAAACACAAGATATATTGTGAAATCTAAACTATTGACAATAAAAAGTGCTGCTCCACGAAAAAGCCCTTTTGATTTGTCAGATCAGACCAAATTCCTTCAATGAATGATAGATCCCGTCCCGCTTCATCGATCGGGCATGCAGCGGAATCCGTTCTAAGAGCTTCGGGTCACCGTTTTCCATGCAGACGCCATATTTCACAGTTTCCAGCATTTCAAGATCATTAAAGCTGTCTCCAAACGCATACGTGTTATCCATGTTGATCTTCAGGTGTTCCGCAAGCTTTAAGATCCCCTGTCCTTTCGAGATCGTAACCGGAAACGTTTCAAGCAGAACATCGTGGTGATTGATTGCATGATAGCACCCGTGAAGGGTCTCTTTGAATGCATCCTTGTTGCTGCCTGTCATGAAAACCGCGCTTACCTTCGTGATCCCGTCCATACCTTTTTCATATGGACGGACCACGCTTGTATCCGGCAGAGAAAAGATGCGTCTGATCTCTCCCTCAGGATCTTTGCAGATCTCCGGATCATAAAAAATATGATCCGGGGCTTCAGAGAAAGGATTAAAGCCGAACCTTTTAAAATTCTCTATCAGCTCCAGCGCCGCTTCCGGAGAAATATTTTTCTCAAACAGTTTTTCTCCCTGCCACTCTCCGTATGAACCCACACCGGCAATCAGGCCCTCGCATTCGAGAGCCTTGACCTTCGGAAACAGCATGCATTTTGTGCGGCCTGTGCACAAAACAGGATGATGTCCGTTCTTTTTCAGTTTTTCAATTGCCTCCTGCGTCGACTCCGGAACTCCGAGTCTCGGCGTATAGAGCGTGCCGTCAATATCAAAGAAGATATACTTATCGTTGTTCATATATTTTGTCTTACTCTTGTACAGCTTCCTTTCGCAGCGTTACAGACGGCATATAGGAATAATCAAAGCTGCCGTTTTTAACACTTACCTCATTTCCGCCGGCTGCACAAACCGGATAATATGGCAGTGTGATCCTTGCAGCTGCTCCTTCCGGAACCTCAAAATGGAACTTCAGGGAACCGTCTTCCTTCAGTTCCCAATCGGAAACGATCTCTCCCACCGGAGCTTTAAAAACTGCTTTGCAGAAGTCGACCCGTCCGTCTGGAACCGGAGAAAGGCCAATGGTTTTAAATCCCGGTTCCAATGCTTTGATTCCGGCCATATATTCATAAATGAATTCCACTTCATTATTAAAACTCTTTTGATCCTGATCAAGCAGGATATCATACGCCTTCTCTGTCATGTTATTCTCTGCAAGGACCTTACAGATAAACGGAGCCGCACAAGGTGCACATTTTAAGAGATTGCCATCTTTGCCAAGACGTTTTTCCAAACCTTTAGCTGCACGTTCTCTGTCAACATACAGGCCAAACTGCAGCGCAAGAACATATGCGGTCTGAGTATCAACAGACAATCTTCCGGCTCCTGTATAGTACTCTTCCAGGAATGCCTGTTTGATCTTTCTGGCCAGTCTTCCATAGGCAAACGCATCCTGTTCCCTGCCTAATACAGCTGCAGCTTCCGAAGTAATGCGGGCTGCTTCATAGTAGCAGGCAGAAGCAATGTATTCCGTCTCTGTCTCCTGGTCCATAGAGACCCATGCCTCACTTGGTGTATCAAAATCGCAAAGATAATGTTTCTCTCCACGTTCTGCATCTTTTTCGTCAACGGAATCAGCCCATGCTTTGATCAGATCATAGTTTTCAGAAAGGATCTTCTCATCGCCATACATCTGATACAGGTTCCAGATGATCTGCGGCGCATATGCTGCCTGATCGGATGCCGGCTGTTCTTTTAAACCTCTCAGATACTGCATCAGGAACTCTTTAATGTCCATGTTATAGGATGCTGCCGGCGCATAAGCAAAGACATCTTCTGCTTCACTCTCTTCCGGCATAACAATGGAGGTTCGTTTCTGGCCTGCAAAGAGTTCCTCATAGATCGTGTTTAAACGCTCATTCGAGGTTTCCACGATTCCCGTTCTCTGAATATCCGAATAAAGAACGCATCCGCTGAAGTCAGCAGGGTTCAGCTCACCCTCCCATCCGGATACCTTTACATAGCGTCCGGTGAAATAGGTGAAGTGCGGACTGACAACTTCCGGCATACCATCCGAGATAAAAGTAAATCCGGCATCTTCTGTTTCCTCAGGGAAAGTGCCGTCAATCAGTTCCTCAGCAAATGTAAGCTGAACACTTGCCCCCTTCGGCTGAGCGGAATTGAAGGCAACAAAGCCGGCAAAATCCTGCCCGAAATCAAGAATATAGGAACCATCTTCGCTTTGGATCACTTCTTTAACATCCAATCTTTCTTTCACAACGACCGGAAGCGAATATCTTTCAACGAGCGGAAGATCCAGATCTAAAACTGCAACATTTCTTTCCAGATTATCCTTACCCTCCCACAGCAGACGGTTAAAGATCTCACCCTTATCAAGACTGCTGAATTCAATATCAGATGCGTAATAGCCCCAGGTCTCATCACTGGAGATACGGATGGTTTCCGTCTCGCTTTCAAGAGCGACCGGCAGTCCTCCGACTAATGCCCCCTCTGTCGCGATCGGAGCATCCTCCTGACTGGTAAGGCTGTCCAGTGTTTCGCTGAGATCATCTTCAACGGCTGAAACCGGCTGGACCTCTTCCGGATTCTCCTCATCTTCCGCTTTCATTACAAACGGAAGACCTCCGACAAGTGAAACTGCCGGCTCTGCAGCTTTCTCTTCCGGTTCATCATTTTTATGTTCTAATGCTTCCGGAGTAATGGAAAGACCACCTACGAGTTCTCCCTCTGTTGCAAAATTCTCCGTTTCATTTTTCGTAATATTATCAACTGCATCCGCCAGTCCGTTTCCTACAAATGCAGCAGGCTTTACTTCAAACGGAAGGCCTCCCATAAGTGCTGCGTCAGTTCCTGCCTCAGGAGCCTTGGCCGCAGCTTCAAAAGCTTTGAGGACCTCATCCGAAGCTTTTCCGGCTTCCTGATCTGCAGCGAGCGGAAGTCCTCCAACCAGACTGCCCTCTCCTGCAAGCTGTTCTTCTGCTTTAACGATATCTTCCACCGCATCAGCTAAGCTTTCCTCAACAAACGCCTCTGCCTCATCCGGCTCTTCGTCATGATCCGTATCTTTTACAACAAACGGCAGACCGCCGACCAGAGTTACTGCTCCGGACTGATCCTCTTCAGCTTCAGCCTCAAATCCGTTATCATCGATCAGTTCAGAAAGTTCTTCATCGGACAGGATAGAACCTAAGTCTTCCGGCAGTTCATCTTCGATAATGAAGCTCTCTTCGCTGTCCTCTTCGATCACAGGTTCACCTATCTCAGCTTCTATTTCATCTTCTAAAACGGCTGCCAGTTCTGCATCAAGTTCATCTTCTGTGAACATGTCTTCCAATTCCGCTTCGCCGCCTTCATCGATCATGTCGAAATCCTCATCGGCTTCTTCCACTTCATCATCAGGAAGGATATCTTCTAACAGTTCATCAGAATCCGGCTGTTCCTCATCCTTTGGCTCTGCTTCGAACATTGCTTCCAGTTCTGCATCCGTGATGCTGTATGGCGCAACTTCAAGATCAGCACCCGGAGAAGAGATCGGCTCTTCCTCCATGATTTCTTCAATGCTTTCCGGACTTATGCTGTTCTCTTCATAGCTTTCCTCTGCATCTGCTGATCTGTATGGTGCAGGCGGGTTTTCTTCATCCCAATCTTCAAAATCAAAGATTTCGAGATCATC